>CBFDDD010000129.1:0-12771 GCA_965603475.1 uncultured Myxococcales bacterium | reverse complement strand
GCCGTCGCCGTCGAAATCGGCCAGGCCCGCGAATCGCTCGGTCGACCGAAGTCGGATCGCTTCGGCCAATGTGCTCGAAAGATCTTCGCTCGTCGCGATGCGCGCGCCGTCGGATACGAAGAGCTGCCCAGAGGAATCGATCCAGACCAGTTCGCGAAATGCGTCTCGGTTCATCTCGCCAGAGCCAGCGAGCGAAACGCCAGCGCCGACCTCCGCATCGACGAATACTTGGATCCATCGACTTGCTTCCGGCGAAGGGTCAGCGTGCGGGAATCTCGCATCAGATCGCAAGAGTCGGTCCCGCAAGACGGGATCGATCAGGGCGACTTCGTCGTCCGGATTGTCGGTGACGTCCGCGCCGTCAGGGTTGTCGAGGTCTTCGGTGTCGCTCGATGCGGTCTCGGACAGGCCCTCGTCGGCGGGGATCGGTTCGGTTGTGGCGGCCTGTGCCTGCGCGTCGATCGCGGACGTGGCCATGGCCGTCGCAGCAGGGGCTGTGGCTTCCGCGGACTCGACAGACACGGCGGCGGCCGCTTCGGCAGCCGCATGGAATCGCACAGGCGGCGAGGGGGGAGAGGCCACGCTCTGTAGACTTTCGACTCCCCGGGCGACGACGAGTATGCGGATACTGTCGCCCGGCGCGCCGCTAATCTGGATCTCGGGTGCCGTAACCAGCCTCAGGTATTCGAACTCTTCCTCGTCTTGCGACTGAAAGACCAGATAACCAGTGACTTCCCCTTCAGAGGGTGTCCAGGCCATCAGGGCCGAGGTCTGACCGGGCGGAAGATCGATCGGGGCGGTCGCAATGGCAGCGACATCGCTCGTAGAACTCCCGCCGCCGCCTCCGCATCCGATCGAGAAGAGCAATGCGAAAAACGAGAGGGCGCATAACATACCCGATCGCGCGCAACGGGCACGATCGGCACGAACGGATAGCGCCCGTGTCAATCGACGCGCGGACGAATCATGTGTATGTGGTGTAGTTTGGGTATACACAGGCCCCCCTCGCTGGCCCACGTTTAGAAACTCTGAATTGATCGATCTGGGTGTGACGCCTGTGGTTCACAGGCTCATCCCCGCCCCATACTTCCAATGTCGGAGAACCGACCGAATCGAAAAGTGACGAAAGTCACAAAACGGAAGATTTCGACCCTGGATCGTCAAAATATTGTCGGTCGATTCGAGGGGGCTCGTCGAATTGAGCTTCGCCGACGACGAGGGTAGGCTTCAGTTCGAAATGGCCCTGATGACGATTACTCTCAAATTGTTTGGCTCCTTGCGCGAGGCTGCCGGTGAATCAACGATCCAGGTGGAACTCGACGAAGGTGCGCGTGTCGCGGATCTTCGTCGTTGGCTATCGGGTCGAAACCCCCTCGTCGAAAAGCTGGGCGATCGCCTGGCCGCCTCGGTCAATCTCGAGATCGCCTCGTCCGACGACATTCTTCGAGATGGGGACGAGGTGGCGTTTCTACCGCCGGTCGCAGGCGGCGATGGCACCCGCGCGACCCCGGAGGCTGAGCCGAAGAAGCGCTGCACGATTTCGGGTGAGGCGCTCGACGAGGCGGAGGTCGTTTCGCGCGTCGACGGACCCGACGCGGGCGGAGTCGTCAGCTTCGTTGGCAATGTCCGGAATCAGGCTCGAGGTCATGAAATCGAGCACCTCGAGTACGAAGCCTATTCTGAGATGGCCGAGCGGGAGATGGAAAAAATTGCGGATGAAGCGGGCGAACAATGGCCCGGAACGCGAGTGGCGATTGCCCATCGCGTGGGTCGTCTCGAAATCGGAGACGCTGCAGTCGTCGTTGTCGCCGCCTCCGCCCATCGAGACGCAGCCTTTCTGGCCTGCCGCTTCGCGATCGACACGCTCAAAGTGCGGGTGCCGATCTGGAAACGTGAGGTCGCGACCGACGGCGCATATTGGGTGGACGACCATGCCTGAATTCGTCGATGCCGGGTTCGCCTTCGATATGGAACTGACCCCTCGATGGATCAAGGAAGCGATCGTCATATGAACGAGCCAGATCAGCCCTCTCCTGCCCATCAAGGCCACCACCACCGCCGTGCCGCGCCCACCCGGGTTCCGACGGCCATCGTGACCGTGAGCGACTCACGCACGCTGGAAACGGATTCGGGCGGTGCGCTGGTCGAGCAGATGTTGAGCGCCGCCGGTCAACCTGTCACGGGACGTCGAATCGTGCTGGACCAGCCAGAAGCGATTCGCGCTGCGCTCGATCAGGCGATCGCAGAATCGGATTCGCGCGCGGTCATTTTCACAGGGGGGACGGGGCTTGCGCCGCGAGACGTCACGCCCGATACGATTGGGCCGCAACTCGATCGGCTCGTACCGGGCTTCGGCGAAATCTTTCGAATGCTTTCGTACGACGACATCGGCTCGGCGGCGTTGCTATCCCGCGCATTGGCCGGGCTCAAACAGGGCAAGATCGTCTTCGTGATACCCGGCTCGAGGGGTGCAGTTCGGCTCGCAATGGAAAAATTGATCGTGCCTGAACTAGGCCATCTGGCTGGTGAGGCGATCAAGACGAGCTAGTCGCTCTTGTTGAAGCCTCTGAAGGACGATGAAGCGAAGATGGCCACGCCCCTCGAACTCAGGACAGCGACGAAGAAAACGGCGCCGTGGATCCGGCGCAGGGTTGTCGTTCTGCTCTTTTCCCTCTCGTCGATCGTGGTGGCGCTCGCTCTGCCCGTACGGGGCGCGCATGCCGAGATCCGATTCTGGGTCGATGCCGCCGGCGTGACTCATTTCAGCAACGCAGACGACTCAGTGCCGGAGAACGCAAATGCGGTCGATGCCGGAGGACTCGAACCGATTCGAGGTGCCTGGAACGATGGAATCACGGGTCCTCCGCTAGGCGGCGACAAGGGGGATTCGAGTTTCGGAGCCAATCGCGTTCGTCGCTTGCTGCGCGGTGCACTCGCGGATCTCGAGCGCGGAGAGATTGCACGGGCCGACTCGACCCTGCGTGGGGTGCTGCGTCTCGATCCTCGTAGTCCAGAAGCCCATTGGTACCTTGCAGTGCTCGCACGGGCTCGCGGGCGCTTCAACAACGCGGAGCGGCATCTAGATAGCTTTCTCGAAGTTGCGGGACCGGAGTTTGCAAGTTGGCGCCGGATCGCTTCGACGCGGCTCGCGGCGATTGCAGATGAGCGTGAGCTTGCAGATCCCGACACACTCGCAGGTCCGCTCCAGCTCGAACTGGTCAAGGGCGAATATTTTCGTGTGCAGGTCGACGCTCGACTCGGGGAAGTTTCGGGCGATTATGCGACCGAAGTACTCGGCTTCTTGAGAGAGGCGCGATCGGAAGTGTCGAGGTCGATCGGAGTCGAACCCCTCGAACCTCTTGGCGTCGTACTTTATGGGCGAGCAGCTTACGTGCGGGCGCACGCCCATCGCTTCTCATTTCAGACGATCGGCTTCTTCGATGGCCGGATCCACGTTGCATCCCCGGCTCATCCCACGGATACGCTGCGTGGGATTCTCTTTCACGAGTACACGCACGCCGTGTTTCGCGAGGTCACGGGTGGCGATCGGCCCTACTGGCTGAACGAGGGGCTTGCGGAACGAATCGAGAGATTGTCACGCGGGCTCGCGGTATCAACCCGGACCGAACGGGCTGCCATGCGTGCGAATATCGAGACCGGAGCGTGGATTCCACTGAGCTCGATCTCGCGGAGCTTCGCCGGGCTGACCGACGAACGGGCGCGGGATGCCTATCTGCAATCCGTCGTCACCGTGGGCTTCATCCATTCACGAACGCAGGTCGAAGACCGCCGCCGAATGCTCCAGCTGATTGGCAAAGGCTTTTCCGTCGATCAAGCGCTGCATGACGTGATGGGGATGGATACTGATGATCTCGATCTCGCCGTTCAAACAGAGATTCGTGGCGAGTTTCCCGATTGGACGCTTCCGGCAGCACGCGAGGTGTCTGCTAGTTTGCCTTGACGCGTTCGAGCTGAACCGGATCTCCGATTCGCCAGCCACTCGCCGCCGAGTATCCAGCGGGCACCTCGAGAACGGCGTCGACCAATTCGCGCGGACGCACGGTCGGGCCATTAGCGCCCTTTTCGAAGGGGACATTCACTTCGAAGCCAACGATACGGCTGTCTCGCAGCCAGATGATATCGATCGGGAAGCGCATTCCCTTCATCCAGAAGGCATAGAACGCCGGCTGGGAATACTCGAAATACATTCCATGATCCCAGGCCAGGGAGTCACGTTCGCCGAGGCCCTTCTCCTGTTTCTCGGGGGTGTCGGCGATTTCGACGGAGATCCGCTGCCCCTTGATTTCGAGCCAGGCATCGGGTTCCGATTCGTCGAAGCCGCCGAGGCTACAGGCATTCGTGCAGAGCAGAATCGAGATCGCCGCGAGCGCGAGAACGACCAACGTCCTTGCCGGCCGGCATGATTCGAATGGGGCTGGCTTCAGGCTCGCCAGCGTCATCAGCCTTTGCCAGGTCCGTAGTATTCGAAGTCGACGAGGTTTTCTTCCATATGGGTTCGCAGACGTTTGACGAGCTTTGCTTCGAGCTGTCTCACTCGCTCTCTGGAAACCTCGAATTGCTTGCCAAGCTCGGCAAGGGTTTTCGGTTCTTCGGCCAGGATGCGTTCGTTCAGGATGATGAGGTCGCGCTCAGGGAGGGACTCCGCAAATTCGGTGATCTTGCCGTGAAAGACCTCTCGAAGTTGGCTGGCACCGACGGCCGCCTCCGAGCTGATTCCCGGTGCGGCCATCCTGTCGCCGTAGGTCATGCCGTCGCCTTCGTCGCTGCGCAGCGGCGCATCGAAGGAGAGATCCGGGCGTGAAAGCCGTGCCTCCATGTCGATCACGTCGTCTTCGGTAACATCCAGGCGCTCCGCCAACAGCTTCGGCTCGGCCTCGTATCCCTGCCGCTCGAGCTCGCGTTTTTCCTTGTTGAGCCGGAAGAAGAGTTTGCGAGAGGCGCGGGTGGTGCCCAATCGGACGCTGCGCATGTTGTCCAGGATGTACTTCAAGATGTAGGCCCGGATCCAATAGACCGCGTAGGACGAGAGCTTGACGCCCTGGTAGGGGTCGTAGCGTTGGACCGCTTCCATGAGGCCGACGTTTCCCTCCTGGATCAGGTCGAGGGTATTCGTCCAGGCACGGCGGTATTCCATCGCAATCTTGACGACGAGGCGCAGATTCGAAACGACCAGCATCTTGGCGGCCTCGACGTCGCCTTCCTCGACCCATTGCACGGCGAGGTCGTGTTCTTCCTCGCGACTGATGGGCGCGTGGTGTCGCAGTTGCGACATGTAGGCCGTGAGCGCGCTGGCCTGAGCCAGCCCGGAGCCGCTTTCGGAGGCGCTGCCCGAGGATGGGCTGGGGCTCGGAACCGGGAGATCGGTGGATTCTTCGCTGGGGAGAGCCTCCACGACGCCCGACCCATCGAGCTCGAGGTCTGCATCCAGATGGGGCTGTGCACTTCGGTCGCTGTCGACTTCAGATTCGATTTCGAGACGATCTTCCGACGGCTCTTCGGTCTTGTCGTGGCTTGCGTCCATGTGTCCTATCGGCCGCCACAATAGCAAAGCGCGCGACCGGGCTCGTTGAAACGAGTCGGATCGCGCGCCATACCATGATTCGCCGAAACGGTCCTCGCAAACGCGCAAATCGGGGGCAATGTGCCTGGTTTGCGCCGTTTGGCGTGGCCATTCCTGCCTGATCGGGTCTACTGCTTGAGCGAGCGGATGAACGCGATCAGATTGTCGAGATCAGCGTCGCTCAGGCCCTGCACGGGAGCCATCATGGCAGAACCGCCGTAGACGAGAGCGCCCTTGGTGATGACGTTCTTGATATCGGCATCGGTGCCCATCTTTCCATCCTTGTCCGTGTCGAGCACGAACTCGCCGATCGTGAAGTCACGCGGTGCAGGCTGGCCGGCCGCTGCGAGTGCCTTGCCCGTCGGACCATCGCCCTTGCCACCTTCGCCGTGACAGGAAACGCAGAGCGTCTGAAACTTGGCTTTACCGGCCGCTGCGTCACCCGCTGCGAAGGCAACGCTCGGAATAACACTTCCGATGGCAAAGGCGGCAATCATCAAAGTCGTCGTGAGGAATCGATTCATCTTTCTCTCCTTGATTTTCGTCAAAAGTCTCGTCGCGACTTTCGTCGCGGGAAAATCTCGTCACTTTGTTGTGGGTTGTAGCGCGGCAGAGAATGGTTCCCGAAGGCCGAGTCGTCGAGGGGTGCAACGGAACGTTGCGTTCCAGGACCCCGGATGGGGTTGAGAAGCGCCTATTCGCAGCGGCTCTTCACCCATTCCGTCAGCATCCGAACGCCGACACCCGTTCCCCCTCCGATATGCATGGAGGTTTGCGTCGAGGTCATGCCGGAGCCGGCAATGTCGAGGTGTATCCACGGCGTTTTTCCGACGAATCCGCGAAGAAAGGCGCCTGCCGTCGAGATTCCTCCGTCACGTCCGCCTGAGTTCTTCCAGTCGGCCACCTTGCTGCGCATCGCCTTTTCGTGCACGTCGAGAAGCGGCATGGGCCAGATTGTCTCGCCGGTGGTTTCGCCCGCCGCCTGGAGTTCCGCGAGCAGATCCTTGTCGTTGCCCAGCCCCGCGGTGGCCCAGGGGCCGAAGGCCATCATGGCCGCCCCGGTGAGTGTCGCAATGTCGATCATCGCATCCGGCGCAAAGGAATCCCTCGCGTAGTGCAGTGCATCGGCGAGAACGAGTCGGCCTTCCGCATCCGTGTTGACGATTTCGACGGTTTGTCCCGATCCGGTTTCGATGATGTCACTCGGTCGGTAGGCGGTTGCGCTTGGCATGTTCTCCGCGGCCGCGATGACGCCGACCACGTGGATGGGAAGGTCGAGAAGAGCGATCGCACGCATCGCACCAAAGACAGCTGCCGCGCCGGACATGTCGTGTTTCATATCGAGCATGCCACCCGCTGTCTTCAGCGACAGACCTCCCGAATCGAAGGTAATGCCCTTGCCGATCAACGCGAGCGTGCCGGTCTTCTTTCGTCGGGGCGTCGCGCCATGTTCGAGGACGATCATGCGCGGCGGGCGAATGCTCCCCTGACCCACAGCGAGGATGGCGCCGAGACCGCGCCGCTCGAGCTCGGGGACCGCCATGACGCGGCACACAAGACCGACGGATCGCGCCATTCGGCGACATTCCCGCCCGAGCGATTCGGGATAGATCGTATTCGGCGGCTCATTCGAGAGGTCGCGCGACAGCAGTTGGCTTTCTGCAACCTGGACTGTCCGCTTGACCTCGGTTCGCAGGCTCGCGATCGATTTGACTTTGCGGACGTAGACGATGCGCAGTGTGCTGCGCGCCTTGGCCTTGTGTGTCGCCGTCTTGTAGCGATCGAATTTGTAGCCACCGAGGACGGCGCCTTCGGCGAGGAGTGACGCGGACCGCTCGGGGCTGAGCCCCGCACCGGCGGGTACGACAAGGGCGACGCGACCCACGTTGGGGCGGCCCGTCTCCCGACCCACCCGGCCTCCCAGCGCACGGAGGCCAGCGGCGTCGATCGCCTTGGATTCGCCCTGGCCGAGCAGGATGCAGCGGACGATATCGCCATCACGGGGTCCATAGATCACGAGTCGGTCGGCCACCCCGGCCCCGAAGTCTCCCGCGGCCAGCGCATCCGAGAGCCGCCCCCCCATTCGCCGATCGATCCCCGAGAGGCCTTGGGGAAGCTGGCTGGGCGCTTCTCCGCGGCGGGCAATCGGAATGATCAGGCTGTCCGCCTTGATTTTGGTGACATCACCGGCGGCAATCTGAACTCGCATGGTCATGGAACTCCTTCTCCCCTAGATTTTGCGGCACCGCAATCCGTTTTGCGGTGTCCCGTCTGGCTGCCGACCACTATGTCCCGAAACGCCAACCGGGCGGGGGGCGCCCGGACGAGGTAAAACGAGTACTACTTACGACTTCGGACGACGAACGATTGGCAAAGGGGGGAATGCCATGAGCTTCGACCTGATCAGTCTGATTCTACAGGCAGGTCTTATAGTCAAGCTCGTCTTGTTGCTGTTGCTTGCGTTTTCCATCGCTTCCTTGGGCATTATCGTCACGAAGTGGTGGGAGCTGCGAGCCGCGGATCAGGATAGCGAGGCCTTTCTAGAGGTCTATCAACGAGACGGATTTAGTGAGGCATTCGACGCCGCGCGACATCTCGACCGTAGCCCATTGGCGGTCGTCTTCTTGACGACCGGTCGGGCTCTGCAAGGCGCGCGAGAGCGAAATGCCACGGATCAAACACGCGACAAGCTGCTGAAACGGCTCGAGCGTTCGATTTCCTGGGGAGCGGCTGCGCAGGCTCGCCGACTCGAACGTGGATTGCCCTTTCTCGCAACGACGGGCAGCACAGCACCCTTCATCGGCCTTTTCGGAACGGTCATCGGCATCATTGCCGCGTTCCAGAGTATCGGTGAGGCCGGTCAGGCATCGCTTGCCGTGGTCGGTCCCGGAATCGCCGAGGCCCTCGTGGCGACGGCCGTCGGTCTGCTCGCCGCGATTCCTGCGATGATGGCCTACAACGCCTTCGGCGGCCGGATCGATGGAATTCTGGCCATGCTCGACCGCTTCTCGACCCAGTTCGAGGAGGATCTCAGTCAACTGGTGCAGACACAGGCCATCCACACTGTCTCGGGCTCGGACGTCGAACGCGTCCCGCGCGTCGAAGAGGGGTAGGGCGGGATGGCTGTTCAGTTGTCGAGATCGCATGGAAGGCGCGGCAACGGCGATATCAACGTCACGCCCTTCGTCGACGTCGCGTTGGTGTTGCTGATCATCTTCATGGTGACGGCGCCGCTCATGTTGCAGGGCATGGACGTGAACCTTCCCGAGACGACGACCCAGCCGATTCGCATGCCGAGCGCGCCCCTGGTGTTGACGGTGACGAAGGACGGCCAGTATTCGCTCGCTCGCAAGGTCATTCCGGTCGAGGAATTGCAACAGAAGCTCGAGGCGGTCTTCGACGCGCGTGGTTCAAAAGAGGTCTTCCTTCGCGCGGACGAGGCAGCGCCCTATGGCGTCGTCGTCAAGGCGATGGCGGCCGCACGACGCGCGGGCGCGACTCGCCTCGGCATCGTGACCGAGGAAGAACATTGAGTGTCGAGCTCATCGGCTGGCACGACGAGCATTCTCTCGACCATCGCCGCCGGCTGCGAAATGCGATGCTCGTTTCGCTCGCAATTCACGGTTCCGTCTTTGCAGCCTTCGCAATCGGGCCATCGCGGTCGTTCGCACCCATGCCTCAGGTGATTGCGATCGAACTCATCGCTGCGCCGTCCGGCGCCTCGCGACCCTCGCGTCCGAGTCCGGCCCCCCCGCCCGCTCCGGTAAAGCCGGCAGCGCCCGAACCACCCCCTCCGGAACCCGCTCCGCCGGCGCCTCCAGTCGCCAAGGCCCCCGTCCAGGTTCTACCCGAGGAGAGTCCCGGCCGGATCCGCAAAGCGAAACCGGAACCAAAGCCCGCGCCGCCGCGACCCAGAAGAGAGAAAGAACTCAGCCTCGAGGCTGCAATGGCTGCGCTCAACAATGAACTCGGTGTGGACGAGACGGCGGATCTGCTCCAGGCGCCGCCGGGTCCTTCGGAGCCTGAAGACTCGGGCGGTCAGCCCGAAGCGTCCGACGTGAGCCAGACCGGCGCCGTCGTGTCACCCGAACTCAAGGCGTGGAATCTCGCAACCAAACGTCGTATCCAGACCAAATGGGTCACGCCGTCGAATTTTCGGAACCGCGGGCTCGCGACGAGTCTCGAATTGCGATTGTCGGCGTCTGGAGAGCTGATCGGCACTCCCAAGGTCGTGCAGTCGTCGGGCGATCCCTTTTTTGATGACAACGCGATTCGCGCGGTTTTGACGGTGGCCCCCCTGCCTCCGCCGCCCGAGCCGGGACGTCGAATATTCCTGTTCAACGCGGAGGCGAATTGAGTTTAATGGGGCATCGGGTGAAGCACGCGGGTTTACAAATCTTGTCGGTTCTATTGTGGGTGCTGTTGGCATTCCTGCTCGTCGGCGGCACTCGAGTCGGTCCGGCTTTCGGGCAGAGTCTCGAGAACGAGCGAGGCCCGCTGCCGACCCTCGAAATCACGCCGGGCAATGTGAAAGCATTCCGGACGGCGGTGCTTCGATTCAAGACGGTGGGACCGCCAGTTGGAGAGGAACGTATCGCGATCCTGCGCGAAGAGATCGAACGCAGTCTGACGTTTTCGAGCCTCGTCCTGCCCCTCGAACACGAGGCCTATCTCGCCTCCGAGGAAAGTGCCGAGCTCGATGATGAGAACGCATTCGACTGTGACTCCTGGAAACAGAGCGGAGCCGACGCAGTTCTAGAGGGCGAGGTTCGGCGCGAAGAGGAGCGATTCCGGGCGGATCTGCGTGTCTGGGACATCTCGCGATGTCAGGAAATGAAAGTGGGGCGGGTGAGCGGCGATCGGAATGATCTCGCGAAGCTCGGGCGAATCATCGCGGACGAGGCGGTGGAGGTCTTGACCGGGACACGCGGCGTGGCCGCGACCGAGATCGCCTTCATCTCGGATCGAACTGGGACGCGTGAACTCTATGTGATGGCGGCGGACGGTCGCGGGCAGCGGCCGGCGACGCGAAGCAATTTCCTGAAGCTGGCGCCCGAGTGGGTTCCCGACGGACGGGCGATTCTCTATGTCGGCTATCGGTCTCTTCAGCCTGGCTTCTTCCTGACCTCGCGTAGCGAAAGCGTCGCCGCCGGCCCGATTCTTCAGGGATTGATGAAGGGAATTCCCAAGTACCGGGGGCGTTTCGATCCGACCGGTGAAGAACTGGCGATGGTATCGAGCGTCGACGGGGCCTCGGAGATTTTCCGGGTGAAGCGCAAGGGCAACGAAGCGCGACGACTGACGAACCATCCGGCCATCGACATTTCGCCGTCCTGGTCCCCGGACGGTCGTGAGATCGTCTTTGTTTCGGATCGGAGTGGGGCTCCTCAGCTCTATCTGATGGACCGCGACGGGGGGAATCTCAGACGCCTGACCTACACCGGGGCCTACAACGCGTCGCCCGCCTGGTCTCCCGACGGGCGTTGGATTGCCTACGAAACTCGTGTACGTGGACAATTCGATATCTGGCTGATCGATCCGTCGGGTCAGATCAATTTTCCAATCGTCCAACACGCGCGCACCGACGAGGCCCCGAGCTGGTCTCCCGACGGGCGGAAGATCATTTTCAGTTCCCGCCGTCGCGGTCGCGAGGATCTCTACGTGATGGACTGGAACGGTGAAAATCTGCTGCGAACGACCGAGAGGTCGGGAATGAATATTCAACCTGATTGGGGTCCGCAGGTGCGATGACAGCCTGCTAGACTGCGCCGCCCCAAACGGGCTCGGTCGCTTCTTTGGGGGGAAATGAAGGCATGCAAGAGTTGATGCATAGACACCGTAGATTCGGTCGAAACCCGCTCTTCGAGCTCGAAATCGAGCCTTGGAGAAGCTGGCGTGCGGGCTGTTTCGGCGCACTTCTGGCCCTCATCTTCTTGACCAGCGGCTGTGTGACACAGGGTGATTTCCTTCGGCTCCAGGAAAAGGTCGCCGATAATCACACGGCCAGTCGTGATACTCCGGACCCATTTGCTCGCATCGCCCAGCTCTCGGCGGACGTCGACGCGATGCGTCAAGAGATCCGAGACCTGCAGGGCGAGCTCGAGGTTGCGCGAAAGGAAGCGTCCGATGCGCTCGCAGAAGTGCGCCGCACGCGGACCGCGATCGCACAGGGTGCGATTGTAAGCGATGGACCCACGCCGGCGGCTACCCAGGGCTCGGCTGCGGGCGGGAGTGGTGCTGGAAGCAGTGGTGTTGCCGGAGGAGTCGTTAGTGGGGGTTCGGCCCCAGAGCCCGACGAAGAGATCGCGGGCTACCAGAGCGCGTTGAACGCCTGGCGCGAGGATGAGTTCAACACTTGCATCGAACGCTTCACGGCCTTCCTTCAGGCCTACCCGTCTTCCGGCTATGCGGATGACGCGGCCTACTGGCTCGCAGACTGCACCTACAAGAACGACGAATTCAAGCGGGCGGTGGTGCGGTTCAATGCAGTCGTGAGTGTGTATCCGGATAGCCCGAAGGCGCCGGACGCGCTTTATCGACAGGGCGAATCACTGCTCAAGCTTGGGCCGAAATTTCACGAAGCGGCGCGTACCGTCTTCAAGCGAGTACAGAAGGACTATCCCGACTCGGAACGGGCGGCCGAGGCGGCGAAACAGTTGGACCGCCTTTGATCCGGGAAGAGTGCGACTTAGGAACTGGATTGGGATGTGCCCCCAACACGGGTGCGAAGAAGAACTCACAAAACTATTTGGAATGAGCTCGAGCTTGCTCGAGCCCGAAACCTGGATGGAGCGAAGCGTTGAAAAAGCGTGAAATGAACAAATTCAAGAAGGTCCTCGAAGCTCAGCGCGACGAACTCATGGGCAATGCACAAAAAACGCTCTCGGGCGATATCCATCTGGATCCGGATGACTTTCCGGATGAGATCGACGTGGCGTCTTCGGAGATGAATCTCGCCTTTCAAGGTCGCCTTCGCGAACGCGAGCGCGGTCTCATCAACAAGATCGAGCAGGCACTCCAGAAGATCACCGATGGCGTATTCGGCGAGTGTGAGAGCTGCGGCGAGCAGATATCGCCGAAGCGGATCGAAGCTCGGCCGGTGGCCGAACTGTGCATCGACTGCAAGGCCGAGCAGGAGGCTCTCGAGCGTCGCAACGCTTGATGAGTCCTGAGACTTGATTGGTCACGAC
>CBFDDD010000128.1:0-12854 GCA_965603475.1 uncultured Myxococcales bacterium | reverse complement strand
GCGGCGCCTCGCCGCAACAGCCGAGCGACGAAGCCAAGCACGACGATCGTGGCAACGACGAGCAACACTCCGGCGATCCAGATGGCCGTCCTGCCCGTGATTTCGCCGCCCGTGAGTTCAGTCAGCTGGGCCGAAAAGGGATCGACCAGCAGCCGCGTCACGATGGTTGCGATTCCGATCGCCGCCAGCGACGAGCCCTCGCGAATCAGTCCGATCCAGATGCCGCGCACGATGGTGATGAAGAGCACCGTCAGCACGATCATGTCGATCAACGGGAGATCCGCTGTGTTCATGTGTGAGTCTCTCCGGGTCCAGCTGTGAGTACGGATTTCGACCAACCGGAAATTTCGATGTCATCGTTCGAATCATCGTCCGCGAGATCCGCGTTCCCGCTGGTGTCGGTGACGGGACGAGGCGCGACCCGGCCTGCGCCTCGCACGAGCCGAAGGTACATGCGCGCTTCGTCGCGACTGGAGTCTTTTTCGAGCACCGCTTCCCATTCCCCGATCGCCTCCGGCGTTCGTCCCATGGAATAGTAGGTTAGGCCGAGTTGGATCTGGCTGTCGAGCATCCCGGAATGGGTTCGCAGGATGCGTCGAAATTCCTGTGCCGCCTGGAACGGAAGGCCGGCCTCGCGCAGGGTCATGCCGAGTCGATGACGAACGTCGTGGAAGGTGGGGCAGCGGTCCAATGCTCGACGATATTCCTCGATGGCGTCGCGCTTCTCGCCAGCCTGGGCAAGTGCGTTGCCCAGGGCGGCCTGCTGGTTTGCCAGCTTTCCGCGGGTCGTCGGGTCGAGGCTGTCCGCGGTCGCTTTCGCGAGCTGGCTTGCCCGTTCGGCGTAACCCTGGGATTGATCGAAATCGCCGCGTCGCTCATACAGACTGGCCAAGGCGAGCAGAGCCTCCACATAGGATGGGTTGATGCGAACTGCGCTTCGCAGACTGTCGAGAGCCGCGTCGAGTTCGTCGCGTCGCTCGTGCAGCATGCCCTTCATGTAGTACACGTCGGCATATTCGAGTCCGTGCGAGGCCAGCCTGGCGAAGCTTTCCAGGGCCGCATCATCATCGCCCCGCTCGAAGGCGCGCCGCCCGCGCAACAGGATCTCCCGATCGCTGGCGGCCGATCCCAGATGCACCTTGGCGAGCGCCGTCCGGCTGTCTCGATCGGTCTGCCCTTCCGATTTTGATTGCGCTCCGGACGCTGGCGTTGTCGGTGGCGTTGTCGGTGACGTTGTCGGTGACGTTGTCGGTGGTATTTGCGGCGATTGATGAGTGTCCAAACTGAATTTCCCCCGCCTCGCCCAAGAACAAGCACCGGCCCCCCGGGATGATCGCATTTCACTTGCGGCGCGTCGAGAGCACTAGCCAGGAGTTCAGTTTGGATCCTGCCTGCTATTCCGCTCGCGCGATACGTGTCCGCGCGCGCCGCGCGGCAGGCGAGTCGGCATAGTTCTCGACCACGACGTGGTAGAGACGCAAAGCCTCGTCGTCACGGCGCAATTTCTCGAGGCAGAAGCCCAGCCGGAAGAGGGCGCGAGCATCGAGACCGAGTCCGGGGTACTCGTCGAGCACGCGCCGGTAGCGTACGGCGGCCGATTGCCACTGAGTTCGATCGAGATAGAAGTCTGCGATCTGAAGCATGTTGAGTGCGAGCTTCGTACGCAGCGTGATCATCATTTCTTCGCCCTCGCGTGTCTCCCCGGCGTAGGGGAATTGGCGAATGAGCGTTTCGAGAGCCTCGGTGGCCAGGTGCGTCGAAGTCTGATCCCGATCGATCGAAGAGATCTGATTGAAGTGACACTGTGCGGCGCGTAGGAGCGTGTAGGGCACCTTTTCGTGAGCGGGGTGGAGGTCTGCGAAGTCCTGGTAGTAGGCGAGTGCTTCTTCGTAGCGGCGATCGTCGAAGTAGGCGTCGGCGATCTTGAGCAGCGCCTTCTGTTCGTATTCGCTGTAGGGGTAGTTATCGATGATTGACTGGAAGGTTTCGATGGCCGTGTCGTAGCTTATGAGAGTGAACATCCACAAAATTCGCCGACCTTCGAGGATCCTGAGGCCTTCCGCGTAGAGTTCGTCCGCAGGTTTGATTTCTTCGAAGGTCGGCACCTTGTCCGAGCAGGCGACGCCCAGCACGAGCGAAAGGCCGAGTGCGACGCTGGCACCCAGGCCTGCGGAAGTGGATCGAGGTTGCCGTCGCTTTCCCCGAGGCAAATCTCGGTAGGAAGAGCGGTCCTGCGTAGAAAGATGAGAAGAGTGGCGCAATGCTTGATTTCCCCGGCGCACGCTATCGAGGCTGCTTGGCACAGTCAATTTGACGCTCGCACTCCGCTCCGGGTTCCAGAAGAAGGCGGGTTCCCCGCGAGACTGCTAGCCTGCCCGACCGCGATCGACAGAACGTCGGTTCACCCGGAGAATCATGTCATGAATAAAGAATCCGTAGAGCGCCTGCGCTTTGATCGCCGGCTTCGGCATCGGCCCGACTGGATCCAGGATAGCGACCAGGAGGAGTACCTTGCTTCGCTTCCGGACGTGTCCGAGAAGATGACGACTTGCGCCGAACAAGAGGAGACATCCGCGGAAGAGCCCGCTGCGGCTGCTGCGCCTGCACCGGGATCTGCCCCTACACCCGCACCTACGGCCGGGGATTTTTCCACCCCGCGTTCATTCGGTGGCTTCGGTGATGAATCCGGCGGGAACTGATCGAAGTCGAAATTCGATCGTGTGACCCGGGGAGGCCCCGGTGATCAAGGAAAAACTCGGCCATCGTATCGATGGCTGGGTCCAGACATTATTTCCCTTCCTATTCTGGCAACCGATCAACCCCAATGTGCTCACCGTCATCGGGATGCTCATCGCGGGATCGGCGGGGCTGGCCTTTGCAGCGGGCGCGTTTCCGCTGGCTGGATGCCTGTTGGTCGCCGGCGGCTTCTTTGACCTCGTCGATGGCGTGGTTGCACGCCATTTCGGGATCTCGACCCGCTTCGGAGCCTTCCTCGATTCGTCGCTCGACCGCGTCGTGGACATTCTGGTCATGTCGGGTCTGCTGGTCTTCTACGTCCGGGAGCCTTCCAGCGTCGGTGTGGCTCTATGCGCGCTGATTCTCGTGGCTACGGTTCTGACCTCGTATGCGAAGGCGCGGGCGGAACTCGTTCTGGATCGGATGCCTGGAGGTTTGCTCGAACGCGGCGAACGAGTTGGCTTGCTCGCGGCGGCCGCGATTCTCGGTTTCGTCTGGCCTGTGCTCTGGGTATTGGCGGTCGGAACGGTCGTGACGGTCGGCCAGCGTTTCCTCTACGCTTACCGGGAAATGACGCGACTCGACGGTGAGGAGAAGGGCTGAAGCATGACGGCAGACAGAACTAGGGACGACACCGGCAATCCGGTCGGCAACGAAGAGGATCTCGAGGAAAAGGGTCGGCTCGGTGACCTGCCGAAAGTCGATTTTTCGACGTTCGTGCTCTCGCTGGGGACGACAGCGCTCTACCAACTGGGCGTGATGTCCAATCCGGCATCCGGAGAGGTGGCCGACCCGGATCCCCTGATCGCACAGCAAACGATCGATACGCTCGAAATGCTGCGCGACAAGACGCGTGGCAACCTCAATGACGAAGAACGCAAGCTGATCGATTCGCTGCTCTATGAGCTCCGAATGCGCTTCGTTGAACTCGGTCGATGACCGCGACCCCGGCGACCCCGTCCGAAATCCAGACCCTGCGCGCTCCCGCCAAGATCAATCTGGGACTTCGTCTAATGGGTGTTCGCGACGACGGCTACCACACCCTCGAGAGTGTCTTTGCCCCGATCGAGATCTGGGACGACCTGGAACTCGAGGTTTCGCCGGGTGAGCCACGAATCGATCTGGAAATCGAACCATCGACTTCCGACGAACTGCCGGCCGCCCTCTCGGCCGTGACCGATGGGCCCGAGAATCTGGTCGTGCGGGCGGCAGCAGCTTTTCGCAAGCAGACAGGACTCGAAGGGAGGATTCGGCTGCGATTGCGCAAGCAGATTCCGGCGGGTGCTGGGCTCGGGGGAGGGTCGAGCGATGCCGCGGCGGTCCTTCAGGGGCTCGTCTCGGTTTTCGACGGAGAGCTGACGCGCGAGGCGCTTCACGCCCTGGGCCTTTCGCTCGGCGCAGACGTGCCGTTCTTCTTGTCTCCGGCCCCCGCGCTGGTGAGCGGGATTGGCGAGAAGATCGAGAATCTGGCCGGGCTTCCCCCGCTCGATCTCGTCGTCGCCAATCCTGGGATTTCCCTCGCGACCGCAGAGGTCTACCGTGCTGCCGATGCGCTGCAAAGCGCGTTGACGGAGCCGAAGCCAGGCTCTACGATGCGGGCGATTTCACGGTTGCGTGGTGAAACTGGGGATCTATCGCCCGCCCTCGGGGATTTACTCATCAATGATCTCGAGCCTGCGGCGAGACGGCTTTGTCCGCCCGTTGCGCGGCTGATAAAGCGGTTGAAAGAGGTCGGGGCGATCGGAGTGAGTATGTCCGGCAGTGGAGCGACCGTCTTCGGTGTCTTCGAGTCGGGTGATCGGGCGAGTGAGGCAGCAGAGATGCTTCGAGCCTCTGAGCCCAGCGAGAGCTGGATTCGAGTGACCCGGATCATCACTTCGGGCTGACAGGGTGACGATTTTTCTTGGGGCGTCGCCAAATGGTAAGGCAGCGGCCTTTGGAGCCGCCATTTGTAGGTTCGAATCCTACCGCCCCAGCCAGGCTAATGGAGCCGATCCGCATTTTTGCGATGCGAATTGGATGACGAGATGACGAATAGGCGATAGGCGGCGCTCTAAAACGGGCGGGAGACGGACATGAGCGGACACGCTCTTTTCCACGGCCGCGACGCACAAGCGACCGACGAGGAAGGCGAAAGGATGAACGACCTCAAGCTCTTCAGTGGCAACGCGAACATTGCGCTCGCGCGTTCTGTGGCGAGCTATCTCGACGTCGACCTCGGCCGAGCCGAGGTGGGTACGTTCAGCGACGGCGAGTGTGCGATCGAGATCGCTGAAAATGTACGCGGTCTCGACTGCTTCGTGCTGCAGTCGACCTGTTCCCCACAGAACACGCACCTGATGGAAATGCTGACGATGATCGACGCGCTGAAGCGTGCGTCGGCGCGACGCATTACGGCCGTGATTCCCTATTACGGCTATGCCCGCCAGGATCGGAAGGTTCGGCCGCGCGTGCCGATTACCGCCAAGCTCGTGGCGGACTTGATCCACACTGCTGGCGCTGATCGTGTTCTTTGCATGGACCTCCATTCGGGCCAGATTCAAGGCTTCTTCAACATTCCCGTCGACAACCTCTACGCGACCCCTCTCATGCTCGACGCCATCGAGCGTCGAATCGGCAAGGATCTGACCGTCGTCTCCCCCGATGCGGGCGGAACCGAGCGCGCACGGGCCTTTGCGAAGCGACTCGGCGCCAACCTCGCGATCATCGACAAACGCCGTGAGGTCGCAAACGTGGCCGAAGTCATGAATATCATCGGTGACGTCAAGGGGCAGAACTGTGTGATCGTCGATGACATGGTCGACACAGCAGGCACGCTCTGCGAAGCGGCGCGAAGTCTGATGGAAGAGGGTGCGACGGCCGTACACGCGGCGATTACGCATCCCGTGCTTTCTGGCCCCGCGCTCAAACGAATTTCCGAGGCACCGCTGACCCAGGTCATCGTGACGGACACGATTCCGTTGCGGCCCGAGGCAATCGATCTCGGGAAAATTCACGTCGTCTCTGTCGCCGCTCCGATCGGCGAGGCCATTCGGCGAATCAATAACGAGGAGAGCGTGAGTTCGCTCTTCTAGCAACCAGTTCAATCGCAAGACCCAGAGGCCGAAATTTGGTGTGGCCGTCGTGTCTTTGGCGAGGAGAAGATTCATGGGTGATGTAAAATTTGCAATCGAGCTCCGCGAGGTGCGTGGTAAGGGCGGCGCGCGCAAGCTGCGTCAGAGTGGCATGGCCCCGGGCGTGGTCTACGGCGGGGGGCGACCGGCTACGTCGATCGCTTTCGATGTTGCGACATTGGAGCGAATTCTCGAGAGCAGTCATGGCGGATTGAACACGCTGATCGATCTCGAGGGCGATACGCCCGCCACGGGCCGTACTGTGATCGCAAAGGAGCTTCAACGTGAGCCGATTCGGGGCCAGATCACGCACGTCGATTTCCTCGAGATCGACCTGAAAGAAAAGATCGAAGTTTCGGTTCCGATTCATCTCCTCGGGACTCCGGCCGGCGTTGTACTGGGCGGTGTGCTCGATCAGCAGCAGCGTGAAGTCGTTCTGCTTTGCATGCCCGACGCGATCCCGGATGAAATCGAAGTGGACGTGAGCGGGATGGAACTCGGCGATTCGCTTCACATTCGCGATCTCGGCGTGCCCGCCGGCACAGAGTTTCACACCGACGATTCGCTCACGGTGGCGACAGTGCTCGTGCCCCGCGGCCTCAAGGAGGACGAAGAGCAGCCCGAAGGTGAAGGCGAAGAGGGTGCCGAGGCCGAGGCTGAGGCTGAGGGCGGCGACGCCAAGGATGAGAAGTCCGAAGGCGGAGACAAGTAGAAGCCCGAGGGCCATTTGCCCGATCGGGCAGGGACGCCGCGAATGCAGCGTGTTCGGCAGCTCTGGAATCGATTCTCCGGTCTGCGCCAGGCGTCGGTCCGGACGCCCACCCGACTCATCGTCGGGCTCGGCAATCCGGGCCCGAAATACGAGGCCACGCGCCATAACGTCGGCTTTCGGATCGTCGAGATGTTCGCCGATCGTCATCGGGACGGGCTTCGCGGCGGTCGCGTCGAATGGCGAAACGACCGGGCGCTCGACGCGAAGATCTCGTTCGTCGAACTCGATCGCGAGGTCTGTCTGCTCGTCGAGCCCCAGACTTTCATGAATCGTTCCGGAAAAACCCTTCTCGCGGTCTTCGAGCGGTGGCCCGAACTGGATCCAAAGACCGACCTGCTCATCGTCTATGACGACCTGGATCTGCCGACGGGTCGAATCCGCTTGCGTCCAGGCGGCGGCAGCGGCGGGCATCGAGGCATCGGCGACATTCTGCTCGAACTCGATACGAAGGAAATTCCCCGACTGCGCTTTGGCGTAGGTCATCCCGGCGACACCGGCGAGGTGATCGACTGGGTTCTCGAGCCCTTCGCCGCCGAGGAGGAGGCGACGGTTCTGCCCGTCTCGCTGTCACGCGCGGTCGATGCGATCGAAATGGTGATTCGAGAGGGGGTCACACCGACGATGGGACAATTCAATTCGATTTCATGATTGTCAGGTCGATTTCATTCAAATTGGACCTGACAATATGCCTTGATTGATTAATGTCCGGCTGATAATTTTCCGCCATGGAATCGGATCGGCAACGCGCAGGGCTCAATATCGACGCCGAACTCGACGCGCCGGTCTACCGGCAGATCGCGGCACAGATCGGGGACGCGATCGCGCGCGGCGAGCGTTTGCCCGGTGAGCGATTGCCCGCGATCCGCACGCTCGCAGCCGAGCTCGGGTTGCATCGAGACACGGTTGCGCTCGCCTACGAGCAGCTCGCCAACGCAGGATGGGTCGAGGCGCGGGTTGGCGCGGGGACCTTCGTGAGTTTCTCGCGCGTCGCCAGCACCAGTGCTGCCACGAGTGATGCCACATCGAGGACCGTCGGGGCGTCGGCTTCGATTCTGCCGCGTCGTGAGAGCGAAATCGACTTGACCCTCGCGCCTCAGGTTGAGCGGCTGATCGCACTGGACAACACCCGACCACGTTATGCGACAGGCGACGATATGGTTGCGCTCCATCGACTGATTCCCGACCCGCGCTTCTACCCGGTCGACGAATTTCGCGATTGCGTAAATGCGGCGATACGAGAAGAGGGCCCCGAGCTTTTTTCCTATGCACCGCCCGAGGGAGATCCGGGGCTGCGTCGAGCGATGGCGAAACGATTTCTGGGTTTCGGCATCGATCGCGGCGCCGACGAACTCGTCCTGTGTCACGGCGCCAGTCAGGGCATCATGCTTGCGCTTCGTCTCTTTACCCGGCCGGGTGATCAGGTAGCGGTCGAGGTGCCGACCTATGCGAACGTCCTGTCCGCCTTCGCCAGCCTCGGGGTCAGCGCTGCACACGTCCCCATGGACGAGCGAGGCCCGGAACCCGACGCACTCGACCGGTTGTTGGCCAAGCCTGAGGTGAAGGCCTTCTACACGATTCCGAGTTTTCATAATCCGCTGGGGACGACGACGCCTATCGAGCGCCGTCACGAAATTCTCGAGATCGCAACACGCCATGGCGTTCCGGTCATAGAGGACGGCTTCGAACTCGATCTGCGATTTCGTGGAGAGGAGATTCCGCCGCTCGCTGCTCTCGATGAGGCGGACATCGTCGTTCTGCTCTGCTCGTTTTCGAAGTCGCTCTTTCCCGGTGTTCGGGTCGGATCGATCTCGGCGCGTGGGCGTCCGCTCGAGGGGCTGGTCGCACTGAAACACTCGACCGACCTCTCCGATGCGCTTCTGCTTCAGGCGGCCCTCAGTCGATTCGTCGAGTCCGGTGCCTACGATCGACATCTGGTACGGATTCGCAAGCTACTTCGCTCACGCCATCAGGCGATGGAGGAAGCACTCGCGTCCTCCATGCCGCAGGGGACGACCTGGACGAAGCCGGACGGGGGGTATCAGCTCTGGGTCGAACTGCCCTTCGAGGTCGACACGCGTGATCTTCTCGCCGATGCCGCTCGTGCGGGTGTGCTCTTCTCGCCGGGCACGCTTTTCATGCCCGACGCGCGGCCGTCGCGTGCAATGAGGCTGACGGTGGCATGCGCCGACGAAGACGAAATTCGGCGTGGAGTCGCCGCGTTGGGTGTTGTGGCGAAAGCAAGTCGAGCGGTGAAGCCCGGAACGGGGCGGACCGCGGGTATGCATCTCTAGAAATCAAAATTCCAGAAGGAGACATCAAGATGTCAGGAAACGACGGTACAAACGGAAATGGCGCAGGACGCCGCGGTGCAGAAGCCTTCGAGCTCAAGGTCGGACTCGCGGAGATGATGAAGAATGGTGTGATCATGGATGTGACCGATGCCGAACAGGCGAAGATCGCGGAGGACTCTGGGGCTTGTGCGGTGATGGCACTCGAGCGGGTTCCGTCGGATATTCGCCGAGATGGCGGTGTTGCTCGAATGAGCTCGGTCGAGATGATCGAACAGATCCAGAAGACGGTCTCGATCCCGGTGATGGCGAAAGTCCGCATTGGTCACATGCAGGAAGCGCGGGTGCTGGAGGCGATGGGCGTCGACTTCATCGACGAAAGCGAGGTTCTGACACCGGCCGACGATGAACATCACATCTCGAAGCACGACTATCGCGTGCCCTTCGTGTGTGGCGCTCGAAATCTCGGTGAGGCGCTTCGCCGGATCGGCGAGGGCGCGGCGATGATTCGAACCAAGGGCGAGGCCGGCAGCGGCAATATTGTCGAGGCTGTGCGTCATCTGCGCAGTGTCATCGGCGAAATGCGCGCAATCCAGGCGATGCCCGCCGAGGAGTTGATGGCGACGGCCAAGAACATGGGCGCGCCCTTCGACCTCGTTCAGTACGTCCATGAGAATGGCAAGCTGCCGGTTCCAAATTTCGCAGCCGGTGGGATCGCGACACCGCCCGACGCGGCCTTGTGTCGATCCCTGGGTGCGGAAGCCGTCTTCGTCGGCTCGGGCATCTTCAAGAGTGAAGATCCGGCCGCGCGGGCACGTTCGGTCGTACATGCCAACACCCATTGGCAGGATCCGGAAGAGGTGCTGAACGCGTGCCGCGGCCTGGGTGCCGCCATGGAAGGCATCGAGATGAGTACCCTCGACGAAAGCGAACGCCTCGCTAATCGAGGCTGGTAGATCCGCGCGTGAGTGAAGAGCGACCCATCGTCGGTGTACTCGGTATCCAGGGAGATATCGAGAAGCATCTCGCCGCCCTCGAACGCCTTGGTGCTCGTGGGCGGCGCGTGCTGGCGGCGCGTGATCTCCAGGGTCTGGCTGCGCTGATCCTGCCGGGGGGCGAGAGCACGACGATCTCGAAGGGACTCGCTCGCTTCGATCTCGTGAAGCCGATTCAGGAATTCGCCGAGGCGGGTGGCGCGATCCTGGGAACCTGTGCCGGAGCGATCGTCATGGCACGGACATCGCGTAACCACCCCGTGCCGACCCTCGGCTTGATCGACGTCGAGGCCGAACGAAACGCGTATGGCACACAGCTCGATTCATTCGTCGCACCCGTGGATGCGCCGAGTGCAGAAGACGATTCTGGTGGCGAGGTCGCTCCGCACGAGTGGGTCGGCATGGAATGTGTCTTCATTCGAGCGCCGCGACTCAGTCATCCGGGGGCATCGGTCGAAGTCCTGGCGCGCGTCGATGGAGAGCCTGTGCTCGTCCGGCAGGGGCGACGCTGGGCATGTACTTTTCATCCCGAATTGACCGATGATCTTCGGGTTCATCGAGCGCTGCTCGAGGGACTCACGACCCCGCTCCTCTGACCTCGGCGAAAAAAGGGAGATCCCCATCCGTGTGCAGGTCGATCGTCGGATGCAGCGAGCTGTGAGACGAAACGATTTCGGTCGAATCGCGGGGATCGGCCTCTCCATCGCTCTCGTCATCGCGGGTGCTGCGTGGGGCGCACCGCCCGATACGGTGGGGTCTCGAGTCGCCGATCCGAGCGACACGGGCACTGAGCAGGCGCCTTCCGATGTCTGGGAGACGCTTCAGTACCGGGGCAGTAACTGGCTGGCCCGCTTCTCGCTTGAGCTCGAGATACAGCTGCCGGAGTCAGGTCGTCAGCGCGCCGTCGACGCGGACTGGGTCGCCGAGCTTCGAACGAGTCTCCAATCGGTCCTCCTCTCGGATAAATCCACGAGGATGCGCGCCTATTTCGACCCGGTCACAGGCGTCGTTCGCCGCCTCACGCAGCTGTCGAACGGACCCGGTCCAGACTTCAAGAGCTACACATTCCAGGCAAAGGGTGTGACGCGGATTCGCAGTGAACCCGCCAAGGGCCAGACGCTCCAATCACCCGAGCATTGGCCGGGCGGTCGGCGCACCTTTCATGGCTACGATCCGGATGAGCTCGGCTGTCGGGTCGTCTCGAATCCCGCAGCAATGGCATGGTGGCTCACCTCGGGTCCGGCGGCGGCTCGTGTTCGGGATTCCGAGGTCTGTTATTTCCTCGGCAAGACTCTCTACAACGTCACCATCGAGCCGCTCGGACAGCACGTCGCGCGTGTCGACTACCAGTTGGAGCGTGAGGGTCGTTCGAGGCGCCGCAGCGGAAGTGTTCGCCTCGAGCGCTACCAGGTGATCAGCCGCCCAATCTCCGGCAAGCTCGATGAGAAGACCGTGGTCGCAGACATCGTTCTCGACGCCGAGAACCGGCTGCCCTGGCGCTTTGTCACTCGAGAGGGCCCACTCAAGATCGATGTCCAGCTCGATCGTGCAGTTTTGCGTGGGCCCATACTCCAGGCGAGTGGATCGCCCGAGATCGATTAGTCGGCGGTCGATGTCGATGACGGCAGGTTGTGTTTCTCAGGAGTGCAAAAGCGGTGTCGAAGCGATCTCGCCCGGCGCAGCCCGGTCCCCCGTGTAGCCAAATTCCGGCCGCAGGTGCTTCTCGACATATGCGTCGACCCGCGCGACTTCCTCATCGCTGAGATAGTCGCGGTAGCCGCCCACCTTGGCACGCCGCACTTTGAAGGAGTCGGCGTTGTCCGGATTCCCTGGCTTCATCCGGCCTCCCGCCAGGATTGAGGTATTGGTCGATTCGATCTTGCGCATGTTTTCCACCGAGGCGTGCTCGACGGCTTGTTCGATCACTTCCGGCGGCGCTGCAGTTCCGAGAAAAGCGACGATCTCGGATAGGACCTTCACGGGTTCCTTGCGGAGATCTTCGTAGCGAACGATGAGCAGGTCTGCGATCTGGTTCATGTCACTCGCCCAGAGGTTCAGGAACTCGATGCAGCGGACCATTCCGTAGCGCGGATTCATCAGGAAGTCGTAGATCGAGACGTCCGTTCCCTTCGGCGGATAGTGATTCACGCGTGTCTTCTTGCGTTTCATGCGGTGCTTCCACTGGAAGTACTGGGAGACGGTGACGTCGCGCGGGTCACGGACCAGGAGCAGAACGCGCCGATCGTAGAAATCTGCCTTGGAATCCGTATTCCCGGTGTAGTCCTTGATGTAGTTGTCGTGGGTGAAGAAGATCGATGGTCGCGTCGGGTCGCGACGCGAAGATCTGCCGAAGGAGAGCAGCTGGCTCTCGGAGACACCATGCGTGAGGAAATAGACGCGCGAGAGCAATACGCGAAGCCAGGTGCGGCCGCTCTTGCCGAAGGCCGCGACCACGACGTCATCTCGTCGTAGCTCGCGGTATTCGCTTCGGCCACGCAGCCAGCGTTCGAGGTGGATCTTCTTTTCCTCTGGAAGCCAGAAGCAGACCGCCATGACGAGCCCGCGGCTCAGCTTCTTGAAGATCGTATCGAACACGAACGCGTCACCCTTTGGTTGTGGCAAATCTCGAGACGGCTTGCCTCTTCCCTATCCGAGGAGATCTGCGGATGCACGGCTAGGCTTCGGGATGGAGCCGCAACCTCTTCGCAAGATGGGTGGTGTGGCGAGCGAGGCCATGCCACGCCCGAAAGAGCGGACTTCGGCCGAGCCAGGAGATCTGAAGCACTCGCCTCGGCCCCACGTATTTGTGGTGTCCATGGAAGGACCTCGGCGTACGACGGAAGGCCACGAGGGTCCCGGCGATTGGCGGCACTTCCGCCGCATAATCTTCGAGATCGGTCCGGGAGCGCAGAATGCGGAGCCGACCACCGGACGCCGACCACTCTTGATT
>CBFDDD010000127.1:0-13023 GCA_965603475.1 uncultured Myxococcales bacterium | reverse complement strand
TTCTTTCTCTTGCTGGTCGGGGTGATGATCTCGTGGACTCTCTACGAGTGGGCGAATCTCACCATCATCCAGAAAGCCTTCACGGCCGAAGCCAACTCGACGGCACTCGCAAGCCGCGGCGTTGGCGTTCCGGCCTTCCTGTGGCTCGCCTTTACGAAGCGGCGTAGGCATCACTGGGTTGTACTGGCAGGGGCTATTGGATCCCTGGTCTACCTGAGCCTCCAATCACTGGCGGCGCTCGAAGGGTAGGAGGAGGAGTACAGCGGGGTCGACGCCTAACAAGCGGTTGCAGCGGACGGGCCACACGGGCTCCAACTGACTTGGTGTTATTCTGGCGTCCAACGTGGGTGGCGCTGCGACCTCGGTGGCCGTTGGCCGCAGCTGGACCCCTAGTCCTTTGGGCGGCGCTGCGTGCCTGAGTCTTCAATCCTCGAGATGACTGCCGAGGTTTCAGTCGCCTTTGCGGACTTCTTGCGGTAGCCGCCCTATTCCTCATTGCGTTCTCGGATTTGGTGCGATCGCGAGGAGCGGCCATGAGTCGGCCTGCGGGACGCCGCCCCACCGGCATCAATCCGAACCGCCGAACTTGCCAACAGAGACAAACGCATGCGGCGACGCTCGTCGACCCGAAACCCGCCGTCTCCGGTTCGGAATCAAAGCACCCCAACCGCCAAAACCCCGCGGATTCGCGGGAATTTCTCGGTCTGAGTCTTGATTTGTGGGGGGAGTCTCCGCAACGGCAGACTCAATGGCGGTGGGGGGAGTCCAGGGCGAACTCGTCTCTGGGGGCGGATCCCTGATAGGCAGGGAAGATACAGCGAAATCCACTCAATTTGAGTTCTCCACACGTAGCCGGGGCCGCGATTCCCCAACGTTTCCCAAGTCGTCGAGACGGATTCGCTGTGATCAGGAACAGGGAATTCGTCGCCACGAGCAGGGAGATCCTCGCAGGCAATACCAGCGAATCTGCGCTGATGGAGCCAACCCATCCGCTCTCGATCTACGGCGAGAGATGCGCGTCCGGCCGATCCGGGAAGCTCCAGCTGCGCGCGGCTAGGAGCTGATTTCGATTCAGGCTTCAATCGGCTGAGCCTTGGCATACTGCGCGGTTTCGAACGCGGCGGCTCCACCCCAGCCCAGCGCGGCCGTCTCAGAAGCCCACCCGCAATCCGAAGCGCACGCTGCGACCGGGGAGCAGAACGTCATCCTTGTTGAAGGAGACGTGATTACGTCCCCGGACGTCGTTCAGGTTCCGACCGACGACGCTGATCTCCACGGGGACGAGGTCGTCGAGGAAGGATCTGCGGTAGACGATGGAAGCATTCAGGAAGGTGAAGCTCTTGGTCGAGGTCTCGAAGGCGCCGGTGTCGCTCTGGGGCTCGGTTCGCAGGAAGCCCACCCGGGCGACGAGCGAGTCCGAATGCCAGAAGAGACCTCCCCCCCAGCGGATCGGAACGATCCGTGGAACGTCGCGGTCGGGACCCGCGGTGAAGCGGGCCCGGACGAAATCGAAGCGGCCGTCGATGCCGATCGTGCCCGGCTCTAGATATAGGAGATCGAGTTCGCCCGAGGCCTCGGTGCCATAGAAGACGGCGTTACGCTCGGTGTATAGAAGCTGGTCGAGGGCGGCGGGATCCGTCGGTGCTACTGGATTGCCGTCCTCATCCACGGTCGCCCCGGTGAGCTCGCCGTAGATGAAGTCGTCGTATCGGGTCGCGAAGCCCGCCCACTCGAAGCGCAGCCGATCGATCGTGACCTTGGCGCGAAGCTCGCCCGAGTAGGACGTCTCCTCGTCGAGCTTCGGATCCCCGATCTCGAAGGTGGAGGTCGCCTCGTGCGCACCACGGGCGAGCAGCTCGACCTGGCTCGGTGCGCGCTGGCCGACGGCCCCTGTCGCGCCGACCGAGAGCCAATCCGTCGGAAACGAGACGAGGCCAATCGAGCCGGAAAGGGGCGTGAAGGTCCGGTCCCGTCTGCGATCGTTCGCGTCTCGCCCATCGACCTCGTTCACTTCGAAGCGGAAACCGATCTCGCCGGTCAGGTCGTCAAGGATCTCGCGCTCCTCGTAGAGGTAGAGCGCACCCATCGCGGTGTCCGTCGGAGCGAGAAATTCTGCGGCCTCGCCCTTGGCCCGAAAGTCCCGTGTCTTGCCCTGGATGCCAATGGCTCCAAGGAAACCCATGACTGGCTCGTGGACAATCTCGAGTCGGCCCTCGAACTCCTCGTTGTGATAGGTCTGGCCGACGTCGCCGTCCGCCACCTCGTCGTGTTCGTAGTCGGAATAGACGCCGCGAACGCGAATCTGACGAATCCCTTCGAGCGGCGCGTGGAGGTCGCCCTCGAATCGAAAGCGGTCAGTCTGCATGTCGATCTCGACGCTCTCGCCCGCTTCGGGAATGCCGTAATCGTTCTCGACCCGCGTATAGGAAAAGCCGATTCGTGCGGCATCGTCGTGGAAATACGCCGAGCCGATCGAGCCGCTGAAGGACTCCGTATCGGTGCCGTTCTGGACCCGAGGGCGATTGTCGTTAGGGATCGAATAGTCGTTCGAGGTTCGCAGGAGGGCGTCTCCATGGAATGCGAAGGAGCCGACTCGCGCATCGAGGCTGGCGGCGAGATCCCGTTCGTTGGCAACGGTGCCAATACCCGCGAAGACCTCGCCCGAGATCTCCTCCCGCGGGAGCCGATCCGGAATCCGATTCGTGATCGCGTTCACTACACCCGCGGAGGCGCCGCCTCCGTAGCGCAGGATCGCCGGCCCACGAATGATCTCGATGCGTCGAGCGGCCAAGGGATTGAAGGGGATCGCGTGGTCGGGGCTCTCTCGAGAGACGTCCTGGGTGCCAAGACCGTCCTCCAGGACTTCGGTGCGGTAGGCGTCCTGGCCACGGATCACGGGACGGCTCGCACCGCCAGCGAAACCGGTGGTGGCGATGCCCGGCACGCCCGTGAGTGTCTCTCCCAGGGTGGAGCCGAGATGCTCGAGTAGCTCGGACCGGTCGACGACATCGACCGGAATCGCGACCTCGTCGCGATCGTGTTCGAGGGGAGTGCCAGTGACGACGATCGTCTCGGTCACGCCATGGTCTTCGTGTCTGTGCTCGTGGGCGTGACTGTCACTGTTGTCGGCGAGGCCGATCGAAGGGGAGAGGAGGATCGAGAGTACGAGCATCGGACGTGCGGCTTGCCGGCGCGCCCGGAGAGAAAAAATTTGCATTCGAGATTCCTTCGCGGGCCGCGTTTCGTGCGGCCGCGCGCAGCGACGTGATCAAATGACCCAGAGGTCCCAGACGGCGCCGCGTAGCGCTACGCGCTTGGGCCGTGGTCGATCCCGGGTCGGGGCGGATCAGACGTGCAGGCGAAGGGGTGGTGCGCGGGCTGTTCCCTGGCAGACGTGGCTCGAGCCCTGTGCAGTCGCTACATCGGCCGGCAGAGACGGCCGGTGCAAGTCGAAAGGATCTGAAAGCACGGATCGTGAGTGATCCGCGTCCCGGCCCTCGCCCGCACGGCAGAGGGCGCAGGAGCCAACTCCGTCCTCAAGCGCTCCTGGCGCATGCTCGTTGGGAAGCGGATCAGGGGCGTTGAGAGCCGCAAGATCACTGCCGGATTCGATCGGTGCGACAAAAGACGCGTCGAGAGGCGCATGGAAATGGGGTGCCAACGAGGCCAGGAAGAGGACCAGGGCCGTCCATGCAGTCAATCGGCGCGACACGAAGCTCAGCACGCGTCGTTGGATAGCAGCCCGCCGACTATCAGTGCAACCCTTCCCTACAAGACACGTTCAGCGTCGTGCTCTCGAGCGTGTTCCATCTCGAGGCGAAACATCTGCGCTGACTGATGACCGCGTCGTTCTAGCGAGAGTCAACGACCAATCCATGGTCGGACGTTCGGCGGTTCGGTAGTGTCGCCCGGCATGTTAGGGATCAAAAGAAAGGAACTCTCGATCGCCGGGCTGTTGATTCTCTCGCTGCCTTGCGTGCCGACTGCCCAAGCGGAGTTGGGCGAGTCGCAGCCGCCCGAAACTCGGTCGCAGCCAGATAAAAAGCCCACCGAGGTCATGGAGGTCATCGGGCGGCAGCCTTCGACTGCAACGTCGGCACAGACGGTTCCGGCCGACCACTTCGAGCTGCGACCGCTGGAAAGCGGCGGGCAGATGCTCGAGGCCGTGCCCAACCTGGTGACGGCCCAGCATACGGGCGGCGGCAAGGCCGAGCAGTATTTCATTCGGGGCTTCGACGCGGATCATGGAACGGACCTGGCCGTCTACTTCGACGGAGTCCCGGTGAACCTGCGTAGCCACGCCCATGGCCAGGGCTTCCTCGACCTCCATTTCGTGACGCCGGAGACGATCGAGCGGCTGGATGCCTACAAGGGTCCCTACGTCTCGCGCTACGGTGATTTCTCAACCGCCGCGACGATCGATTACGTGCCCTCTTCTCAGATCAACCGCTCCATGGCGCGCTTCGAGGTCGGCGAATTCGATACGTTGCGCGCGGTCGGCGTGCTCGCCCCAGATTCAGGGGTATTCGACAGCTCGGGACGGGCTCGCGGCTTCGTCTCGTTCGAGGCCTATCACACGGACGGGCCGTTCAAGAACGACGAGGACCTCTGGCGCTATTCCGCCCTGGCCCGCGGAGAAGTCGATCTTGGTCCCGACCTGATGCTGTCTGGTCATGCCCTCGGATACTACGCCGACTGGAATGCCTCAGGCTTGATTCCCAAAACGCTCGTCCGGGATGACACGATCGATCGATTCGGCTCGCTCGACCCGAGCGAGGGCGGCCAGACCACGCGCGCACAGGGCAAGCTTCAGCTCGACTGGAACCCTACGGACGACAGCCACTTCATGATCAACGCCTACGTTTCGTACTACGACTTCGAGCTGTTCTCGAATTTCACCTACTTCCTCAACGACCCCATCAATGGCGACGGTATCGTCCAGCGTGACAAGGACCGAGTATTTGGCGGAGGTCGTATCGAATATACCCACGCGCTCGAGCTTCCGTTTCCCCTCCAGCTCCGCGCCGGCAGCGAGACGCGCTACGACAACGCGCGCGTCTTCCTAGGCACACAGACGCGGAGAAGTGTCACGGGGACGACTTCCGACGACAAAGTCGAAGAGCTGTCCATCGAGCCGTACCTGGACCTCGAGGCCCGGCCACTTCCCTGGCTAACGGTCCAAGCGGGCCTGCGTTTCGCCTGGTTTCGATTCGACGGAGAGGATGCGTTGGCGAATCGCTCGCAGAGAGACTCAAACGATTCCCAATGGCTGCCCAAAGCCAACCTCACCCTGCGCCCCTTCTCCGATGTCGGTCCAATTCCGATCGACGTGGAGGGATTTCGCGATCTCGAGTTCTTCGTGAACTTCGGCATCGGCTACCACAGCAACGATTCTCGAGCCGTCTTTTCCGGAGAGGCGGACGACGCCCTCGCGCGGGCAACCGGGGTCGAGGTCGGACTACGGACTGATTTCCTCGATAAGATCGACCTCGCGCTCGATGGCTGGTACCTCGAGCTCGAGGATGAACTCGTCTTCGTTGGAGACGAGGGTACGACAGAGTCTGCCGGGAGGACGGATCGGCTCGGCGTAGAGTTCGCCGCGACCGCGTGGCCACTCGACTGGTGGTACCTGCGCGGCGACGTGGCCTACACCTCAGTTCGTCTCGACGACGGCGATGTTCCTGTCCCGCAGGCTCCTCGCTTCGTCGCCAAGGCGGCGACCGGTATTCGCTACGAGGGGTTCGCGGCGGAACTGAACCTTCGGCATCTTGGCGAACGCTATGCGACAGACGAGCGGCGAGACCGCCGACTCTCAGACTACACAGTCCTCGACATCGCAGCGCGATATAGGTGGGGATTTCTCGAAGTGGGGATCGCCATCGAGAACCTCGGCGACACGAATTGGAGTAGCTCCGAGTTCTACTACGAATCGCAACCAACGCCGACCGGAGCGTTCTCGGAAGATTTCCACTTCAGCCCGGGCAACCCGCGCAACGTCCGTGGCTGGATCTCGGCCTACTACTGAATCTGCCTACTCAATCGATCCGGATTCGCGCATCACCCTGTCGGTTCTCAATATCGGTCCGCCCTGGAATCATTGGGCTTTTCCTGTCGGCGCTCGATCGATCAACGACCGATGGTAGGCCGGATCAAGACAAAGATTCAGTCTCGCATCAGGCAGTGATTCCGTGCAGAATACACCTCGCGATGTGGCCACTGCTCAAATTCGTGATACTCCTCCTCCGCTGCATTCCGGCCTTCTTCCGAAGTCGGAACGAGCAGGCAATCGTCGAACTCGCCTTACGTCAGCAGCTCGCCACTTTCGCCCTGAAGGGACCCAAGCCTCGGATCACTTCGGTCGATCGAACCTTCTGGGTCCTTCTTTCACGAATCTGGTCGGGTTGGAAAGACACCCTGGTCATCGTCCAGCCCGACACCGTCGTCCGCTTGCATCGCAGGGGTTTTCGGCTTTACTGGCGATCCATCTCGAGGCCGGGACCCGGGCGACCTCCGATCTCGCCTGAGATTCAGGCCCTGATCCGTCGATTCGCGAACGAGAACGGCTGGCGTGCCCGAAAGGTCCAAGCGGAACTTGAGAAGCTCGGGATCTCGGTGAGCCTCACCACCGTCTCTCGATATCTACCGAAGCGAAATCCCGACCACGATCAACGCCAACGATGGAAGACGTTTCTCCGAAATCGCAGTCACGGCATCGCCGCGATGGACTTCATCGTCGTCCCCACCGTTCGATTCCGATTGCTATACGCTTGGTTTGTGATCGGCCACGGAAGAAGGGAAATCATCCACTTTGGCGTGACTGCCCATCCGACACCGCCCTGGGTCGTACAGCAACTTCGCGAGGCGTTCCCCGAGGACACGGCTCCACGATTTCTCATCTACGACAACGATTCCATATTCTCAGAACGAGTCACCGAGTCGATCAAGAAGATTGGAATAGAGCCTCAACGAACGGCCTTTTACTCGTAGCGGCCTGATCGGCCCCTACTCCCCATGGCAGAATGGGATTGCCGAAAGATGGGTCGGCAGCGCCCGACGAGAGATGCTGGATCACGTGATCGTCATGAACGAACGACATCTGCATCGCCTGCTGCGCGAATATACTCGGAAGCTGCGCTTCCTCCCTACTACAACACGGACCGAGTCCACACGCAGCTTCGGGATTCGCCGATCGGGCGACCCACCGAGCACCGACCATCTTCGGAAGCCCAGATTGCCGGACTGCCCCGGGTTGGCGTACTCGGAAGCTTTGCTTCCTCCCATCATCGCTACGAGTGGCGAGAAGCCGCGTGATCCGCCTGATTCGAACTGCTTCTAGACAGCAAAGGATTCGGCGGATGAATAAAGAGAACCCACAAGTGAAGCGCCAAGGATCACTCCACAAGCCTCCGATTGTATTCGTCTCAGCGACCCAGTGGCATGCGTGTGTGGTAGCGTCAGGCCGAACCCTTCGACGTAAACAGATAAGCACGGGCAGTCGTACCATGTCAGAAGAAAAGCCGACGCTCTACGAACGACTCGGCGGCGATGAGGCCATCGACGAAGCGATCTTCGACTTCTATAGGCGCGTCTTCGCAGACCCCGAACTGAGTCCCTTCTTCGAGGGTGTCGCGGCCGAGCGGCTGAAGGCGATGCAACGCGAATTCTTCGCAGCGGCCCTCGACGGGCCAATACGCTATTCCGGCCGACCCTTGACCGAAGTGCACGCGGGACTCGGCATCCAGCCGCGCCACCTCTCGCGCTTTCTCGACCATCTCATGGAGGCGTTTGCCGATTGCGGCATCGGCGAACATGATCGCTACGAGATCTATAGCCGGATCAACATCTACGCAGACGAGATCACGGGCACCACGTCAGTCGACGGTTGACGGGCAGGGCGTTGGTGCACGAATCGTAGAGAAAATTGGCCCATTGCCCTGATCTCGGCGGTCCTTTCTGCCCAATCGGCCACATTTTCAGCATGAACTCAAGAGTCCACCCCAAGTACAAGACGAAGTACCGCGTGAGCAACTGGGCCGAGTACGATCGCGCGCTCGTGCGACGAGGCGACATCACACTTTGGATTTCCCCGGCCGCGGCAGACTCTTGGACGCCTGGACCATCGGGAAAACGAGGCGGCCAGCAGAAGTTCTCAGATCAGGCAATCGAAACTGCACTGGTGCTTCGGCTCGTCTTCAACTTGCCGCTTCGGCAGGCGGAGGGTTTCCTTCGCTCAGTCCTATCGCTGATGACTCTGGATCTCAAAGCTCCCGACCACACAACGATCTCCCGCCGTAGCCAGCAAGTCGACGTCAGTCTCCGCTTCGCCGCACCGAAAGGCCCCATGCATCTCATCGTGGACAGCACCGGGCTATCGATCATCGGCGAAGGTGAGTGGGCCGCTGTAAAGCATGGTGGTCGCGGCAAGCGCGCGTGGAAGAAGCTTCATCTCGGTGTCGATCGATCAGGCGTGATCATCGCCGAGGTCTTGACGGACGGGAATGCTGACGATGCGAGGACGGCTCTTGGCCTCATAGATGAGATGGATGACGTGGCGAGCTTCACGGCAGATACTCGCTCCGGCCTAATCGGCCGCAGCTCCCCTACGACACGATCGCGATCTACGATGCCGCTACGGCACGCGGCGCGAAAGTCATCGTTCCACCGAGATTATCAGCGACGAGATCGAAGCGATCTGGCGCTCGTGATCGCACGGTCAGACGAGTAGGGAAAGTCGGGCGTCGCCTGTGGAAGAAGGAGTCGGGATACCACCAGCAGGCTCGCGTGGAGAACACCTTCTTCAGACACAAAACGATCATTGGCGATCGGCTTCGATCGCGTCGTCCGAGGTCGCAGGAAGCCGAAGCGGTTATCGCGTACAACATCCTGAATCGGATGTTCGAACTGGGCAGACCAAAGTCGTTCGCTGCGAAGTAGCCGATTGGCACGGCAGAGCTGATGTTCGCGGCACTACCGGATTCATGCACCAACGCCCCAAAACCCCGCGGAATCGCGGGAATTGCTCGGGATGTGCTTGGATGGATGGAAAGAGTCTCTGCCCACGAAGACTCAATGGCGGTGGACGGAGTCTGGGGCGAACTCGTCTCCGGGGTCAGATCCCTGTTAAGCAGGGAAAATACAGGGAATTTCTCCGATTTCAGACCCCTCGAATCGAACTAGGTCTGAGATTCCCGAGCGTTTCCGCAGTCGTAGCGTCAAATTCCCTGTGATCAGGAACAGGGAAATCCAGGCAAACTAGATCGGCCTCCAATCCGCGGTGATGCAGCCAGCCGCCCTTCTTAGCGTCGCAGTCTGATTTCGACCGTCGGACGAATAATGAGAACAGACAGGGAAGCAGCTTGATCATTGCGATTCTTCAACTGGGGAAATGGGCCCAAGCCCGTCCGGATGAATAAAGAGAACCGACAGCCCGATACCGCGCGCGTTGCAGCTCCGATCAGCGAGTCTATGCTCCCGCCGTCCAGTCCAACTGTGCATTCAATTCCTCGGGCGCTGGGAGCCGAACCAAGATGAGAATTTTGCCGGAACTGATCGAGAACAACCGTCGCTGGGCGCAGGAAATGGTTGAGAAGGACGCTGGCTACTTCGCGCGGCTGGCTGATCACCAGAAGCCCGAGTTCCTCTGGATCGGTTGCTCCGACAGCCGCGTGCCCGCAAATCAAATCGTGGGTCTTGACCCAGGAGAAGTCTTCGTTCATCGCAACATCGCCAATGTTGTCGTCCATAGCGACTTCAATTGTCTGAGCGTCCTCGAGTTCGCTGTCGAAGTCTTGAAAGTTAAACACGTGATCGTGTGCGGACACTACGGCTGCGGTGGGGTCAAGGCAGCCGGGGAGAACCACCACCTCGGACTGATCGACAATTGGCTGAGACACATCCGCGACACAAGGCAAAAGCACGATGCGCTCCTATCCAAAATCACAAATGAGAGCGGCCGCTCCGACCGGCTCTGCGAACTCAATGTTGTCGAGCAGGTGCGCAACGTGTGTCATACAACGGTCGTGCAGGAGGCATGGGAACGAAAGCAAGGGCTGTCGGTTCACGGATGGATCTATGCAGTCCAGGATGGGCTGATCAAAGACCTTGACGTCACGACGACGAATCAAGCCGAGATCGACGAGGCCTATCGCATCGTCACGAGCGAAGGCTCGTAGCCAACCGAAAGCATCTGGAGTCGAGGCAATGTCACCGGCCGGCGCGATTCTAGACCAAATGACAACCGGGAACGCTCGATACGTCGCCGAAGGCGGACGACCACGAGATTACTCTCTCGATCGCGACGCGGTCGCGTCACGTACCCCGATCGCGACGATCCTCACCTGCAGCGACATCTCCGGCTGAGGTGCAGGCCCTGATTCGTCGATTCGCGAACGAGAACGGCTGGCGTGCCCGAAAGGTCCGGGCTGAACTCGCGAAGCTTGGAATCTCGGTCGGCCTCTCGACGGTCTCTCGATATCTCCCGAAGCGCGATCCTGACCATCATCAGCGCCAGCGGTGGAAGACGTTTCTTCGAAACCACAAACACGGTATCACCGCGATGGACTTCTTAGTTGTCCCGACCGCTCGGTTCCGACTCTTGTACGCGTGGTTCGTGATCGGCCACGCTCGTCGAGAGATCATTCATTTCGGGGTGACCGAGCACCCGACATCGTCCTGGGTAGTCCAGCATCTCCGCGAAGCGTTCCCCAATGACACCTCTCCACAGTTCCTCATCTACGACAACGATTCTATCTTCTCAGAACGAGTCACCGAAACGATCGAGAACATTGGAATTGCACCTCGAAGGACGGCATTTCGGAGTCCGTGGCAAAATGGAATTGCCGAGCGATGGGTCGGGAGTGCTCGAAGAGAATTACTCGATCACGTGATCGTCCTGAACGAGAAACACCTTCAACATCTTCTCCGAGAATACGTCGACTACTACAACGCAGACCGCGTCCACACCAAGCTACAAGATTCGCCGAATGGCCGACCCACCGAGCGTCGACCAACGCCTGAAGCTCAAGTCGTTGGATCGCCTCGAGTCGGCGGACTCTATCATTGCTACGAGTGGCAGGATGCGGCCTGATTCGTTCGATCCTCACCGCGGCGAGTCGAGTTTGGCTCCGACGGATGAATAAAGAGAATAGACAAGCCGCCCTTCTTAGCGTCGCAGTCAGATCTCGACCGTCCGACGAATGATGAGAACAGACAGACCCATCGGCCGTCAAACCAAGACCATTCCAGTCCGGACGAATAGAGAGAACAGACAGCCCGAACCCGAACAGGCAATTCGATTCGGTGAACAGGGAAACGCGGGAAACCCTGGCTGGGCATCGCGGCGGATAGGTAGTTCAAACTGCGTTTTCGGCACCGCCGATACCTACGTTTCGGACAACTAGGCCCCGCAGGGAAGAATTCGCCGCTTCGGGGGCTTGACCGTGTGGTGCGATCGGAAGAAGATAGATGGCGATTCAGGAGGCGATGACGATGAGATTCCACTCGGCCTTTCTCTTGTTGCTGTGCGTGCTGTTTCCGGCCGTCGGCTCCGCAGTGGACGGCGTGATCGAGATCAACCAGGCGGCCGCCCTCGTGGGAGGTATCACGGGGACGGACACGGCCGGCTTCCCGGTCACGATCGATGAATCGGGGAGCTACCGGCTCACCAGTAACCTGGTGCTCGGCGACGTGAACACGTCCGGGATCTTCATCGAGGAGACGGCCGGCAGCGTCGATCTCGATCTGAACGGATTCACGATCCTCGGCCCGGTCACCTGCTTCCCGACCGGCGGGAACTGCTCGTCGGGCTCCGGGTCGGGTTTGGGGATCCTCATCCGCCAGGAGACGACGGTCCGGATCCACGACGGGGCTGTGCGCGGCGTGGGCAGTCGCGCGATTTCGCTCGTCGGGAACGACATCAGTCTCTCGGTGGATCGGGTCGCGATCGTGGAGAACCGTGCGGGCGGCATCCAGAACAACGTCGGGAACGACCGGCTCACGCTCGTCGTGAGCGACTCCCTGATCGCCCGAAACGGGTCCACGGCGATCCTCGCAAGGGGGGCCGACGGCAGCATCAGCGTCGATTCCAGCCAAATCCGCAAGAACAGCGGCAACGGTTTCTTCTTCGAGGGCGACGCGCTGGTTCGAGACACAGTCGTGGAGGCCAACACCAGCTTCGGGATCTCGCTGACCAGCAACGCACAGCTGGGCTACGCGGGGAACCTGATCGACGGCAACAGCCTGGGAACGATCGCGGTCGGACTTGCGACGGCCGAAGAGCTCGGCACGAATCTCTGCAACGGCAATACGACCTGCCCCTGAGGGCCCCGGCGCGCGTTTTCAAGTATCAGTTCTGCCCGCTCGTTGCCTTCCAATTCCGCCCGGAAGCTAATCGCGACTCGACACCGCTCGTCACAAGACCCTCTCTGTCGATGGTCGCTAAGAAAGGTGGCTAGAAAATATCAGGCGAGATCCCACGCTTGGGCCTAACGTCGTGAGATTGGGCGGACCAAAGCGCGCGGGTCCGGCGAGAATTCGGGCATCGCAGCTGGGCTTTCGCTTCAGCTCGCTTCCCATTCCGAACCGCCCAATCAGCCATCAGAGATAAACTCGCGCCGCGTGGCCCATCGAGCCCCAAACCCGCCGTCTCCGGTTCGGAATCAAAAGGCTCCAACGCTAAAACCCCGCGGAATCGCGGCAATTTCTCGGACGACTTCGGGATGCATGGGAGGAGTCTCTGCCTCAGCAGACTCAATGGCGGTGGGGGGAGTTGGGGGCGAACTCGTCTCTGGGGGCAGATCCCTGTTATGCAGGGAAATTACAGGGAATTCCTCTAGATTCGGGCCTCGCAGAGCCATATATCGCGAGCGTTTCTCTACAAATCAGAGCAGTTGGAAACCAGTTCCCCGCTGACTCGAATAGGGAGGCTTCCCAAGCAATCACAGAATCCAAGAATCGGAACGGGGGATCGAGACACGCTGCTCGTCGTGGACGCGCGGCAGACAGGAGGATCAAGCTGCCTTCTTT
>CBFDDD010000126.1:0-13323 GCA_965603475.1 uncultured Myxococcales bacterium | reverse complement strand
TCCTGAGCCTGCCTGTCTGAACGAGCGCAATGCCAACTAGAAAGTTTGCTTCGGGATTGTTGGCGTCGTCAGCGAGGACCTGGCGCAGAATGCCGATCGACTGCTCGAGATGACCGGATTCCTGGAGTTCGTAAGCAGTCGTGAGTCTCGCATCGACGTTGCGCGAACAGCCGATTGGCAGGGCCATCATGAGCGCAAGGGGGAGCACGGAGAACACGTGTCGCCCGAACCGAGAGAGTCGATCGATGGGCGACGGGTGCGAGTTCAGCGTGGCGGGAATTCGAATCATCGAGGGCTTTCGGGGAGGGACGAAACTGGAGAAAGGCGGCCAAAGAAAGGCGGCGAAAGATAGAGTCCAGGGCACATCGATCAACACGACAGATTGGAAGCGGGCGAAAATCCGCAATGCTGTCTCGGCGCGTCATGAGTGAGTAGCCCGAGGCCAGCCCGACGTGACGAACGAAAACGCCGCAACGGCCGGGAGTTCGCGTCTCGGGTTGCGAAGGCGGGAGGAGGGGGATGAGGTGTTGAGGTTGGGCGACGATCCCCAGGGGTCACCAAGGGTCTCTTTCCATCCATCTAGATTGGCGGGGGTGGATGGGTCTCGAGCTTCGCGCGACGGGCGTGACGCTCGAGGGCAAGTTCGATCAAGCGGTCCAGGAGCGATGGATACGATATGCCGGAGGCTTCCCAGAGCTTCGGATACATGGAGCCACTGGTGAAGCCCGGCAGACTGTTCAGTTCGTTGACGTAGAATTGACCGGTCTCTCGATCGACCAGGAAGTCGACTCGCGCCATGCCCTCGGCTTCGAGTGTCTGGTAGGCCAGTATGGCCGTTGACCGGATCGCCTCGGTCTGACCGGCATCGATCTGTGCTGGGATGATCAGCTCCGTTGCCTCGTCGAGATACTTGGCGTCATAGTCGTAGAATGCCTTGGCGGCCCGAATTTCGCCTGGTATCGATGCTTCCGGTTCGTCGTTTCCGAGCACGGCGACCTCGATCTCCCGCGCGTCGATCGAGGCTTCGACGATCACCTTGCGGTCGTAACGTCGCGCATCGGCGAGTGCCGACACGAGTTCCGGAATCGACGTGGCACGGGCGATGCCGACGGAGGAACCCGAATTCGCGGGTTTCACGAAGACCGGGAAGCCGATTTCGGCTTCGGCCCGCTCCGCTGCAGCGGGTAGTCCGATTCGATCGAGTTCAGACCCACTGAAGGCGATCCAGGGCGTGACGGGCAGGCCGGCCGCAGAAAGCAGACGCTTGGCGATGTCCTTGTCCATCTGTATTGCCGAGCTGAGAACGCCCGATCCGACATAGGGCACCTCGGCGAGTTCGAGCAGACCCTGGAGTGCGCCGTCCTCACCACCCCGACCGTGAATGATTGGAAAGATGACGTCGATCTCTGCGGCGTCGTCGCTTTCGTCCAGGGCAGAGTTCGATTTTCCACCCTCAGCGACCAGCGACGTCGACCCGGGAGTTGCCGGGAGGAACACGCAGCCCTCCTCTTGCGCTGCCGAGAGAGCGGTGTCGGCGCTTGCGAGATGCCAATGGCCTTGCGGGTCGACCGCGAGAAGAGAAACCTCGTACCGTGATTGGTCCAATGCCCCTAGGATCGACCTGGCCGAGATGACAGAAACATCGTGCTCGACCGATCGCCCACCAAACAGCAATCCGATTCGCAATTTTTCCATATTCCCCCCGGATCCTGGTCGAACTCATCCCGATTTCCTGCCGGAATTGTCCCTGGGGCACCGCTTCTGCGCCCGGAGTTCGACTATCCGGAATGATACGCCTCGCATCGCCTTCTCGCCTTCTCATTGGCGCTTGACCCGGTTTGTACCCGTCCGTAACCTCGCCGCGTGACCAATCTCCCCCAACACGATCGTTCGTCGACCGAGAGCCCGCCGCCAGAGTCCGCCAGGCTGGCTCGGGCACTACTCGCCAAGGAAGAGGCCCTGCTCTCGGGGATCGCACAGGCCGGCCGTGTGATGGTCGCGTTCTCGGGTGGTGTCGATTCGAGCTATCTCGGCTGGGCCACATATCGCGCGTTGGGAGACGATTGTCTGTTGGTGACGGCGGTGTCGCCCTCCTATCCGGACAGCCACCGTGAAATGGCTTCGCAGATCGTCGAGCAGTTCGGTCTGCCCCATCAATTCGTCGACACCCACGAGATGGAACGCAGTGCCTATCGTGCCAATGCTTCGGACCGCTGCTACCACTGCAAGACTGAACTCTTCGAAACGATGGACCGCCTGGGTTCCGAACTCGGCTTCGACCGGGTCTCCTATGGCGTGAATACCGACGACAGTTCTGATTTTCGCCCGGGTCAACGGGCCGCCGATGAACACAGCGTCATGGCACCTCTACAGGACGTCGGATTGTCGAAGCAGGAGATACGTGATCTTTCACGTGCGGCGGGACTACCCACGGCGGATATACCTGCTTCGGCGTGCCTGTCCTCGCGATTGCCATACGGCACTGAAGTGACGATCGAACGCCTTCGTCAGGTGGAAAAAGGTGAAGAGCTGCTACGCGCGTTGGGATTCAAACAGGTCCGATTGCGACATCATGGCGAACTAGCACGTGTCGAGATCGATCCCGCCGAATTGCCACGCGCGCTCGAGAAAGAGATGGCCGACCGCATCGTTCGTGCGATCAAACCGCTCGGATTTGGGTATGTAACACTCGATCTCGAGGGTTATCGAATGGGCTCGCTGAACGAAGTGCTCCAGATCCATCGCGATCCGATTCGCTGAACCCGACCCCTTCTGATGGGTTGCGACGCTGACGGGTCGCGATGCTCGAAAGATCCCAACGCTCGACGAACCACGACACTTCGCGAGACATGACGCACCCTGAGGATTGCCGAATATGTGGACGACGATCGAATGCGCGGGACATCCGCGAGACATGGGAATCGCACAGGGCGCCGCCGAACGAACCTTGATTCGGGCAGAGCTCGCCCGTGCAGGGTTGCCGCTCCGGCGGTCACGAGTTCCGACACTGAAAGCACTCACCGACGGGCACCTTCGCAGCAAGGGCGCAGGGCGCGAATTTCTTCGCCATTTTTCGCATCAAGCAGAGCGCCTCGATGGTCTGGCCTACGCGGCAGGTGTTCCGATTGATTCGGTGCTCGAACTGCATCTTCGAGTACGCGCGGGCGGTGCAGAAGGAGGACTCCTCGCGCGCCGCGCTTCGCTACGTGCGCGGACGGTGGGTGGCAACGGCGAGGGAAAGCGCGCGTTGCTCGAGCGCAGCTTGCCGCGGGCCGGCGACGGCGAGACGGGCTGGATCATTCGTGAGAGTCGGCCTGAGGTTGGCTTTCGGTCTATCGAGGTTGGACTGCCGTGGCTCGTCAGTGCGGTTGCCGGTGTCAACGAGGGTGGTTTGGCGGTCGTGGCGGGACCATTGCTATGGGGCGCGCCGGGATACGACGGTTGGCCTCCCTCAATGCTGCTCGTGCAAGAATGTCTTCAGAGATTCGAGGATGTACCGGGGGCGCTCGATTGGTGTCGCAAACGTCCCGTCGAGGGTGAGCAGTCCTTCGTGTTGGCCGACGCTTGCGGTGCGGTTGCGACCGTCGTTGCGAGCGGCCGACAGAGACGAGTGCAATCGGGAGAGGGCGAACTCTATCTCGAAGGAGGCGAATTGCCGGAATCCGTGGAGGATGTCGACGCGGGACCGGAGGGACCTTCGGACCGTGTCTGGCTCGATCCGAAGACGCGTCGTCTTCAGCTCGATGCGGCCGGGGCTGCGATCGAGATCGGGCTGGAGGACTGAGGGCGCTTAGAACCGCCGGAGATCAGGAGCGGCGAGGGCTGCTGCCGCCACGTCCGCGTCGGCGGGGGCCACGATTCGAGTCACGCTTGCCATCGCCGTCGGAACGAGCACCACCATCGTTACCGCGTCCACCCCGTCGTCTCCGACTTCGAGCTTCGGAGGGCGTCTCGTCTGCACGTGACTCGTCTGCGACATCGCCGGTTTCGTCGCTGTCCTCGCTCGGCGAATCGGGCGGGCTGTCTTTCTCGGTCGCCGCGACCTGCGGTGCAGGTCGTCCGAGCGAGTACGCGGCACAGATGCTCGCGAGCTCGCGAAGTCCGTCATCGTCGGCAGAAAGCGTTTTCACCAGGGGCAGGAGGTCGGCGATCTGGGCGCTGGCGTCTTCCGACGACAGGGCTTCGAGGTCCTCACGCGCTCTTTGTTTGAGCGCGTTCATCCGATCCTCAGCGTTCCCCTGTTCGCGCTTCTTGGCGCGACGCGCGAGATCGCGTTCGGTCGGCGGCTTCTTTTCGCTGATCTTGATGCCGTTCACGATCTGCATGTGTTTGAAGTTGCCGATGTCGAGACCCGAAACGAGGGAGACGGCGATGCCAGACTTCCCTGCACGACCGGTCCGGCCGGTGCGATGTACGTAGACCTCCGGCGAATCGGAAGTGGTGTAATTGATGACGTAGGCGAGGTCGCTGATGTCGATGCCACGCGCGGCGACGTCCGTGGCAACGAGGAAGCGTAGCTTTCCGGCCTTGATCTTGGCGATTGCCTTCTCCCGTGCGGACTGTGCGAGATCGCCGGAGATCTGATCGATATTGAAATCACGCTTGGACAGATAGGCCGTGATGAAGCGGACGTCCGCTTTGGTATTACAAAAAATGATCGCGCTGTCGGGATCCTCGTATTCGAGGATACGGCTCAGGACGGCTTCCTTTTCCGAGGCTGCACACATGTAGAAGTAATGCTGGATCTGTTGTGGTGCGCCCTGGTCTCCTTCGATCTCGACGTCCTCGGGATCTTTCAAGAAGAATCGGGACAGCGAGCGGACCCGTTCGGGCATCGTCGCGGAGAAGAGATGGGATTGACGTTTGCGAGGCAGGAAGCTCGCGATTTCCTTCATGTCCGGCCAGAAACCGAGGGAGAGCATCTCGTCCGCTTCGTCGAGCACGAAGACCTTCGTCTCGCTGAGATCCATTCGGCCGTTCTTGAGATGGTCCAGGATCCGACCTGGCGTGCCGACTACGATATGTGCGCCCTTCTCGAGGCCTTCGAGTTGCGGGCCGTAGGCGACTCCGCCGTAGATGGCCAACGTGTTGACGCCCCGATACTGACCGAGCAGGTCGAGTTCTTTGGCGACCTGATTGGCGAGTTCTCGCGTCGGCAGCAACACGATTGCCTGGGTCTTGGCGACCGTCGTGTCGACCGCCTCGACCAGCGGGATTCCGAAGGCACCGGTCTTTCCGCTACCGGTCTGCGCCTGAACGATCAGGTCGCCTCCGGCTCGCATTTTCGGGATTGCGGCGGACTGGACGGGCGTCGGTTTATGCCACCCGAGGTCACGGATGGCTTGTTGGATATCGGTTGCGACATCGGCGAAAAGTTCAGAGAGTTCAGTCATATGGCGCGGGCACGCTACCCCTCACGTGGAGAGGGCGCAACGTCCTGCCGGTGTTGCCGGTCGTGCTAAGGTCGCCCGGATGTCTCACGTCGAACCTGCCGATCTAGCTCGCGTAGCTGCTCTGGCGCGTCTAGCGCTCTCAGAGGGCGAGATCGTGTCGATGACCCGCGATCTGGAGCAGATGCTCGAGTATGTGGCGACCCTCGAGCAACTCGACACGGAGGGTGTGGCGCCGATGGCTCATGGCTTCGAGCTGGCGACGCCGCTCCGACCGGACCGGCCGGTCGCACCGCTCGACCCCGAACTCGCCGTCGCGAACGCGCCCGAACACGAGGGCACCGCTTTCCTCGTTCCGAAAGTGCTCGAGGAGGAGAGCTGATCCAATGGGAAAGGCCGATTCGCTTCTTGCGGGCAACCTCTCGGATCAGCGAGAGGGCCTGGATCGCGGGGATGTCAGCGCTCCGGAACTGATTCAGGCGAGTCTCGACCGGATCTCGGCTCGCGCGAGTCTAGGCGCGGTCGTTTCCCGACGTGATGATTCAGCACTCGCTGAGGCCGAAGCCGCGGGGAAGAGGATTGCCGAGGGAAAGCCCTTGTCGGCGATCGACGGCCTTCCTGTCCTCCTCAAGGACAATATCGTCCAGGCCGGAGAACCCGCGACCTGCGCTTCGCGAATCCTCGAGAATTTCGTTTCGCCCTACGATTCTGCGGTGACAGAGCGGCTGCGCGCCGGAGGTGCAGTCATCCTGGGTCGCACGAACATGGATGAGTTCGCGATGGGCTCTTCGACCGAGAATTCGATCTACGGTCCGAGCCACAATCCGTGGGACGAGAGTCGAGCCTGCGGCGGGAGTTCTGGGGGGAGCGCGGCGTCCGTGGCGGCGGGCCTGGTTCCGCTGGCCTTTGGAAGCGATACCGGGGGCTCGATCCGGCAGCCCGCGAGTTTCTGCGGAATCGCCGGTCTCAAGCCGACCTATGGACGTGTCTCGCGTTGGGGCCTCGTGGCCTATGCCTCATCCCTCGATCAGATCGGTCCATTTGGTCGGAGCGTTTCGGACTGTGCCATCGGGCTCGAAGCGATTGCGGGACACGATGCGCGAGATTCGACTTCGATTCCCGATGTGATGTCGACGCTGCGTGACCAATTGGACGGCGACGTGGCCGGACTCGTAGTCGGTCTGCCGCGGGAGTATTTCGTCGAGGAGGGCGTCGAGCCCGGGGTCCTCGCCCGGGTGAAGGAGGCCATCGTGGTTCTCGAAGACGCGGGAGTTCGGTTCAAGGAGATCTCGCTCCCCCATACGTCCTATACGATCGCAACCTACTATGTGATTGCGACCGCCGAAGCCTCGAGCAATCTCGCTCGGTTCGACGGTGTCCGGTACGGCCGGCGAGCGGATCGACCGGTGGATCTGGCGGACCTCTACGAGCGTTCGCGCTCCGAGGGATTCAGCACCGAGGTCAAGAGGCGCGTCCTGTTAGGGACCTACGTCCTCTCGGCGGGTTACTACGACGCCTATTATGTAAAGGCACAGCGGGTTCGAACACTGATTCGACGGGACTTCGAAGAAGCCTTCGAGACCTGCGACGCGATCTTGACTCCGACGACACCGGAAACAGCCTTCCGGCTGGGTGCCAAGAGTGACGATCCGCTTTCGATGTATCTATCAGACGTCTACACAGTGTCGGCCAATCTTGCTGGCCTACCGGGTCTTTCGATGCCCTGCGGTCTCTGCGACGGAATGCCAGTCGGGCTCCAGCTCCTGGGGAAACCGCTCGATGAAGCGACGATTCTCCGCATCGGAGACGCCTTCGAACGGCGAACGGAACACCATCTTCAGAGACCGGAGCCGAACTGATGGCGGGTTGGACGGACCGATACGAGATGGTGATCGGCCTCGAGGTGCATACGCATCTCAAGACGCGATCGAAACTCTTCAGTCCTGCGCCCGTAACCTATGGCGCGGCTCCGAATCATTCGGTGCATGCGATCGATCTGGCATTGCCCGGTGTGTTGCCCGTATTGAACGAACGGGTCGTCGAGTTGGCGATTCGCCTGGGACTCGCCATTCATGCCACGGTGAATCCGTATTCGGTCTTTGCACGCAAGAACTACTTCTACCCCGATTTGCCCAAGGGCTATCAGATTTCGCAATTCGAAGAACCGATTGTTTCCGATGGTTGGCTCGATATCGAGACGAGCGATCAGGGAAATCAGAAGGGTGAGACGCGACGCATCGGAATTACGCGTGCACACCTCGAAGAGGACGCGGGCAAATCGATCCACGGCGTTGCGATCGCCGGCAGTGACGACTCGTACATCGATCTGAATCGAGCGGGCGTTCCTCTTCTCGAGATCGTGTCGGAGCCTGATTTGCGGACGGCCCAGGAAGCGACCGCCTATCTCCGCGCGTTGCGGTCGATTCTCCGGTACATCGGTGTTTCGGACGCTGACATGGAGAAGGGCCAGTTTCGTTGTGACGCGAACGTTTCGATTCGGTTACACGGCTCGAAAGATCTGGGCACGCGAACTGAAGTCAAGAATTTGAACTCCTTTGCGAATGTCGAGGGCGCGATCGAAGCCGAGGCGTTACGGCAGGCCGAATTGATCGACGACGGTGGCGAAGTCGTTCAAGCGACGATGGGGTTCGACCCGGTGCGGCGCCGAACCAGTGTTCAGCGAATCAAGGAGAATTCGGACGACTATCGTTATTTCCCCGATCCCGATCTGATCCCATTGAGGATCGATCCGGAGCGTATCGAATCCGTACGGGCGGACATGCCAGAGCTGCCCGAAGAGAAACGAGCGCGCTTCGAATCCGAATTCGCGCTATCAGCCTACGACGCGGGCGTTCTGACAGCGAGCCGGGGCCTCGCCGATTTCTTCGAGGAGACCGCGAGGGTGTGTGGCTCCCCCAAGGCGGCTGCGAACTGGATCACTCGAGACCTGCTGCGCGAATTGAAGGAACGAGAGGTCGAGCTTTCGGGCGTTGCGATTACGCCGACCATCGTGGGTTCACTCATTGCGCTGGTCGAAGAAGGTAGGCTGACGGCGAGAAACGCGTCGCAGCTCTTTCCCGACCTGGTTTCCACGGGCGGCGATCCCGAGACGCTCATGATCGAGCGAGGCCTCGAGGCCGTTTCGGATGCTGGGGCGATCGACAGCCTGGTCGAAGAGGTGATCGCGGCCCATCCGGACGTCGTCCAACAGGTTCGAGACGGTGACGACAAGCCGCTCAATTTTCTGATGGGACAGGTCATGAAGGCGAGCCAGGGAAAAGCGGAGCCCGGTCCAGTTCGCAAATCTCTTGCCGAACGCATCCGTCGCTGAGGGGGCCATGCCGAGAATCGCTTTGAAGCTCATCGCGGGACTCATCGCGGTCGCGCTACTGCTGGTCGGCATCCTCGCCGTGGCGCTACCGCGGCTCATCAACAGCGATGAATTTCGGATGACGCTTCACGCGAGCGCTGCGGAGGCGCTTGGGACCCCTGTCGAGTGGCAGAGTCTCGACGCCCGGCTATTGCCGCTGCGCTTGACGATCAGCAAACCCGTCATCACCGCTGCGACCCGGCACCCAGGAGATGCGAGCTTGACGGCTGAGTCGGTGGATCTGCGTCTGGCACTCCTTCCGATTTTTTCGGGACGTGTCCAGGTGGATTCGCTGGTTCTGCATGGCGTCGAACTCGTCGTCACCCGAACTGCCGAGGGATTCCTGCTGCCGATCGCGGAGAAGGACGAGGACTCAGACCCGACGAGTTTGGATGACCGAGCGAGCGTCGATGATGCACAGGAGTCGGAAGACTTCGAGTTCGCCCTAAGCCGAATCGAGATTTCGGATAGTCGGATCATCATTCGTGATCGAACACTTTCACGACCCCTCGAGTGGCGACTCGAAGACCTCGAATTCGAGGCTTTCGCGGAAGAGGGGGGAGTGGCTGGTGGGCTCCTTGCGATCGAGCTTGCTGCAAACGTCCATTCGGGTGCGAACGAAGTCGGGCGAATCCAGACGGCCGGAACGGTGAGCCTGGCAGGCCTCTACGATCTCGACCTCGAGGTCGAGAACTTCTGGATCGCCGAATTCGAGCCCTACGTCTCGAATAGCCCGGACACCGATGTTTCCGGCATGATGTCCGGTCATGTCGCGGTGAAGGGTGAAACATCGGCGCCATCCGAAATCGATCTGGATCTTCGCATCGACCAGTTGATCGTGCAGGGTCCTGGAATCGATCTGGCCGGCGGATTGACACTCCGTGCGAGTCAGACGCTCGGCGATCCTGCCGCATTTTCTGCGGCCCTCGATCTCGAGACCGGTGGCCAGGCTGAGATCACCGGAAGTGTGGCTCTCGAAGGTGAAGGTCCGATCCGACTCGAGGCGGGGATCGAATTCTCGAATGGCGGACGGCTCGACGTCGAGGGAACCTCGACACGGGACGGGGTGCTCGACGTTCGTGCGCAAATGGCGTCCCTTGACCTCGCGATCATGCAACCCTTGCTGCCGGACCCCAAAATGGAGTTGTCCGGTCTCGCATCCGGTCAAGCGCGCGTCGTCGGAGAGGCTGCATCGCCCGAATTCATCAGTCTCGATGTCGCATTGGAATCGGGACTTCTACGCGTGCCGGACTACCTCGTTGAGGGTCCCTTCCACGCAAGCTTCGAGATCAAACACCCGCTGTCGGACCGGCCGCGTGGTCAGATCGCTCTCGATCTCACCGCAGCCAGGCTCGAGTATCAGGACCAGTTCAAGAAACCAGCGGGAATGCGCGCGGAGATGACGACGAAATTTGTGACCGAAGAATCGGGTGAGGTCGTCTTCGAGAGTCGAATCAAGCTTCGCGACATCAACGAAATTCTTCTTCAGGGTGCGATTGGCGATTCCACGTCCGTGTCCCTGACGACTTCGAGCTTCGATCTCAAGGGTTGGTCCGATCTGCTGCCAGCGCTCGAAGCCTATCAGCTCGACGGTATCGTTGGGTTCGACAGAATTAGCGCAAGGTGGGGCGGTGATTCGCCGAGTCGATTCGCGGGTCGCATTGCCTTCGAGAAAGTCGTGCTCAGCGTACCCAACGCGGGGCAACTGCGGATTGAAGGCGCGATCGTTGGCGATGGAACTCGCATTCGAACGAAGGGATTGCGAGTGCTGATGGGCGGGATGACGGTTGGAATCAACGGGAATGTCCATGATCCATTGAATGAGGCGCGTTTTGAGCTCGACGTGAAATCGATTGGTGCTGCCGAGGTGAACGATCTGCTCTCCAACCTGACCACGACGCGAGATACGGTCTTTGGAAATCTGAAGTTCGCTGGGGACGTCAAGGGCTTCGCATCGAGCGAAGCCGCCTTCTATTCTTCCCTCGAAGGCGATCTCGAGTTCTCGATTGGGAAGGAAAAAGGCGGTCGACTGCGAGGCGTGTCGATCCTTCGAACGGTCCTAGACCAGGTTCCCCTGCTTGGTGGAGCTGCTCGTTTGACTCAACCGTTTCGCGGCGGGCGTTCGGTCGACGACTACTTCACGGAAGATTTCGAGATCATCGAGGGGGATTTCGAGATCGGTCAGGGGAACGTCAATGCGAAGTTGCTTCGTCTTGCCTACGAGGGGTATGAGGTCGAGCTCTCTGGCCCGATCCGTCTTCGGGACCTGACGATCGACATGACCGGCGAGGTTCTTCTCAAGGAGGACCTGGTCTCGGTGCTTGCCGGGAGCGACGCGAAGGATAGCGCGAGGCAGCCAGATCGAGAGCCGATCCGGATACCCCTTGCTCATGTGACCAACACTCTGACCGAACCGAAAATCGAGATGACGAGTGAAACGCTCGCCGCACTGCCGAAGCTGGTCTTTCAGGGGACCCGTCTCGACACGCTTGCGGTCGATGTGGGTAGGGCTCTCGGTCGATTGCTCGGCGGCGGCGGCGACGAGTAGGCAGGTCGCGCGCAGTGGTGAGGCAGTATCACCGTGAGCGTTCGGAACTCGGCGACGGTCTCGTGTGTTCCAGCTCACTCCTGTGAATCGAGCCCCGCTTTCGCGGGGCGAATCACTCTTCTTTGAGCCTCCAGGCCTCATTCTATTTCGGTGGAAGCCGATACGAGAGTGCTAGGAGACCCCTCGATGTCTGCAACGCTGCTCTGTGTCCAGAAGAATCGTGAGCTGGGACGCATCTATGCCGAAGCCCTCACAGCAGAAGGATATGAGGTCCTCTGTGCGCACGACGGCCGGGGTGCCCTCGAAATTCTGAGTCGTCAGAATCCGAGTCTCGTTGCTCTCGATGTCAACCTTCCGCGCCAGGATGGCTTCGAAATACTGGCCGAGATGCGTATGCGACCGGAGTCCAAGACGCTTCCGGTGTTGCTCCTCTGCGAGGGCAATGTGACTGACGAAATCGCGGAGCGAGCAAAGACGCTCGGCGCGTTCGGTATCGAATCGGCGCCGGTCGAAGCCGATCGGCTGGTTGCACGAGTGACGGAACAAATCGGATCTCCTGAAGAGAAGCCCGCCCCGGCCCGACGGCAGCTGAGCGAGGGCAGTCTCAACGAAATTTCGATCCCTGAGCTACTGCGCGGACTTCAACGCGACGCGCTCGATGGAGTCTTGCTGCTCGATCACGGTCGAAAAAAGAAAGCGATCGAGATGCGGGGTGGCTGGCCGGTTTCGGTGAAGTCAAATCTCGTCTCCGAGTGCCTCGGTAGCTACCTCGTAAAGAACGGTCGCTGTACGAAGAGCCAACTCGACGAATCGATCAAGCGTATGAAGTCGGGCGAGGGACTCCAGGGAGAGATTCTCGTGGCAATGGATGTCCTCGCCGAGGATGCGGTCGTGGAAGCGCTCAAAGCACATGCGCATGAGAAATTCTTCGAGATCTTTTCCTGGCGGACTGGGCGATTCAAGTTTCGCTCGGGTGCTCATGTCCAGCGTGGATCGAGTTTTGGGATCGAGGGACATCCGACGAAGCTGATCGTCGAAGGGATACGCCGGCACTATCCACTCAAGCAGATCGACCGCTATTTTGCCGTGTATCAGGACGCGTTTCTCGTACCACTCGAGGATCAACAGGAACAGATCGCCCTGGTTGAACTCGCAGAGGAGGAGGCGAACTGGTTGCGGGGTCTCGACGGATCGATGTCTCTCGGTGCACTTCTCGAAGCTCCCGAGTCGATCAGGCGTATCGTTTTCGGGTTGATTTCGATTGAGTTGCTAGGCGTCGAATCGTGCACGGGAGAGAACCCGACCGCAGAATTGCTGCTCGAGGACGTCGCGTGCAGTGTCGGGACCGAGCGAACTTCGTCTGACTCGAAGGGCGACAAAGAGCTGCGCGTCGAACTCGCTGAACTCGCGAATGCCATGCAGAACAAGGATCACTACGGCGTGTTGGGTGTTTCCTCGACGGCTGATGACGATGAGATTCGTGTAGCCTACGCGGCTCTTGCCAAACGAGCACACCCCGACCGCTTTCACGGTGCAAGCAGCTCCGTCCGACAACTGGCTACCCAGGTCTTCGATCGGATCGCGCAAGCGCATTCTGCGATCGGGACGTCGGCGGATCGGAAGAGCTACGCGGAAGAACTCTCTCGGGGACGGAAAGTTGCCGCGGTCGAAAATGAAGGGCGCCGCGCGCTCCAGGCAGAGACGGAGTACCAGAGTGGCGAGAAACTGGTCGCGAAGCGCGATTACGAGGGGGCGCTTCTGTGCTTCGGTCGTGCCATGGAGAATTTTCCAAGTGAGGGTGAGTACCGCTCCCACTACGGCTGGTGTCTCTATCTCTGCCATCCAGACAACGAGGTCATGCTCGCTGAGGCCCTCGAACATTGTCGTATGGGCGTCAAGCTGGCGAAGGATCGGGAGAAGCCCTACCTCTTCCTGGGACGGCTCTACAAGGCGACGGGTCGGCCTGTGGCCGCAAGGAAGATGTTCACGCGTGCTGTAGAGATCAGGCCGCAGTG
>CBFDDD010000125.1:0-13412 GCA_965603475.1 uncultured Myxococcales bacterium | reverse complement strand
TTTAGTCGCAACTAACCACGACCAAGCTCAATCAACCGCACCTTCATCGAGAGCCCGTGCAGACGACGAGAATCAGTCGTGGATCGAGGAGAGTGGGTACGGCACAGATTCTCCAAATAGCACTTCGTGCCGAGCGACGACGTCCGGCCACAGTTCCCGCGTCTCGGCGTCACTCAAACCAAATACATTCAACAGCGAATCACTGAGCTCCTGCGCTGAATTCAAGATCGTCTTAGTCTGACCGGACTCGCTGAAGAAGATCAGCACTCGGCCGAGCAGCAGGTGAACGCCATCTCGGCGTAGACGCTGACAAATGAGATTCTGGCGGAACATCGAGTCAGAGTCGGACTGCAGCGAATCACAGGTCCTCGCGAGCAACCCTTCGTCGGCTGGCGCAAAAATGAAGTCGAAGTCGAGCGGAATGGCACCGGGAAAATTGTGAAACCGCCAGATCTCATCGTCGACAAGCTCCAGTCGAAACTCTCGGTGCCCCTGTCTGAAGCGATCGGCGCGCAGTGGAATCGCTTCGATCAGACCATTGCCTAGGCCAACATCGGCGATGTAGGGTTCGTCGAGATTGACATTGAGAACCAGATGATTGCCGAGCACCTCATCACCTTTCTCCCTTCGCGCTACGCCACCGGTCAATCGCACGACATCGAAGCCGATCTGACAGAGCGCCCATTCGAACAATCCGTTCATCTCGTAACACCAACCGCCACGGCGTCGATGAACAATCTTCTCGAAAATCCGCTCGAGATCCAGATCCAACGGACGCCGAAGCTGCACATCGACATTCTCGTACGGAATATTCAGCAGATGCTGCTGATGAATCGCATTGAGACAGTCGAGATCGGGTGTGACTGGACCCTGGTAGTCGATGCGTGTGAGATAGTCTCCGAGATTCATCTTCACTCCGCCGACTTCGATCGAGTATGAGCGAGCAAACCTGTCGCGGCGCCGAGAATGTCGACCATCTGGAAAAATTCCGCCACGATTTCCAATCCGGTCAGGTCACACATTGTGGTAGGATCGCAACAACACACCACACTCGAGTCTTTGCGGGATCCACTGAATGCCTCCATGCCCTGAGGTGCCTGACCACCTCATCGTTCGCTCCATTTCTCAATCGCAGCCGTGCAGGACATTGATGGTCGCTGGCTATCTTCTGCTAGCCGCGATGCTCGCCGGCTGCACATCAATTGCACCGTACGAGAGCCAAGAGGTCCAGCCGACATCAGCGGTCGCTTCGGCTCCTAGCCAACCCACAGAGAACTGGTCGTCACAAACGCGTCTCGGACGAGAGGCTCTGCTCGGGCGGGAGTTCCAGACCGCCGAAATCCTTCTGCTGTCGGCTCTCGACTCCTCGCATTCTTTCAGATCACGCGATGTTCGAGTCGACGTCAGTTTCGGCAATCTCATCCGACTCGCTTCGGTGTATGAACGATTGGGTCGTCAGGACGACGCCAAGCGCATTCTCGCCGCGGTCGAGTCATCGGCAGGCCGCCGCAGAATGCCAATTCGACGCATTGCCGACTATCGGGAACGCTTCGAAGCCCTCTCCACCAATGCTCTTAGCACGCGACTCGAGCCTGTCGCCAGGCAGGCCAACAAGGGTTCTGCGCATTACGATCATCTGATACGGAACACCGCAGATTCTTTCGATGTCGACCCAGCTCTCGTCAAGGCGGTCGTCGCGGCAGAGTCGAACTTCGAGCCACGAGCCGTCTCACACGTCGGCGCCCAAGGGCTCATGCAACTCATGCCGTCTACCGCGCGCGCGATGGGTGTTCGACGGCCCTTTGCACCGAGCGAGAATATCCGTGGCGGTGTTCGCTACCTGCGGTCACTCCTCGACCGTTTCGAGCAACTCGATCTCGCCCTCGCAGCCTATAATGCGGGACCCGAAGCGGTCAAGCGGCACGGGGGTATACCGCCCTACCCCGAGACAGAAGCCTATGTCACGAAGGTGCTCAGCCACTATCGTCGATACCAGAAAAGCTTCCGCCGCTGAGCATTCGAGGCGCGCAGCTCGGCTATCATGACCGTCTTTGATCGTCCTGCCCAGCCGAGGAACTCATATGCTCGACGAATCTCGCCTACCCCGCCATCACGCCATCAGCCTGACAGGTCGCATTCTCTTTACGCTGATTTTCTTCCTATCTGGCGTGACCCATTTCACCGACATCGAGGGCTACACATCGCTGATGCACGAAGCCATTCCCTTTCGAATCTTCTGGGTCTTGATCTCGGGCATCGTCGAGTTGATCGGTGCGACGATGATTCTCTTCAATCGCTCGGCCCGAACTGGCGGATGGCTGATCGTGCTCTTTCTCCTTCCCGTCACCTTCACCGTCCATGGATACGAGATGATTTTCGCCGACGACGCGCAAATGCGCGCTATCCAATTGTCGTTCTTCTTGAAGGGCCTGGCGATGACCGGCTGCGCGCTACTCATCACCCAACTCGGAGCGGGACAGCCGGAAAGCCGAAACGCGACGTAGGCGCACGACGGTGAAGAAGCCTCTCCTCGTGGAATGACGCACTGCCTATCGGGAAGGGCGACCGTCGATCCGTGATCTCTCTACGCGAGGTCTCAAAGACCTACCAAACTGGCGTTCCGGCTGTAGATTGCCTGTCCCTCGATGTTGCGCCCCGCGAAACAGTCGTTCTACTTGGCGCGTCCGGCTGTGGCAAAACGACGACACTCAAGATGATCAACCGGCTCGTCGAGCCCAGCGCAGGCGAGATCCACGTTGACGGCCAGAACACCGCAGACGCCGATCCGGTCACCTTGCGTCGCAGCATTGGTTACTTCTTCCAGGACATCGGCCTCTTTCCCCATTGAACCGTGGCCGACAATGTTGCCGCCATCCCGCGATTGCTCGGCTGGCCCGAGAGCCGAACTCGCGAACGCGTCGACGAGCTCCTCACGCGGGTTGGCTTGCCGGCGAGCGCCTATCGCGAACGGCGTCCAGCCGAACTCTCCGGTGGGCAACAACAACGTGTCGGTGTGGCGCGTGCGCTCGCCGCCGAAGCAAGAGTGCTGCTCATGGACGAACCGATCGGCGCCGTAGATCCCGTGACGCGAGACGGCCTGCAGCAAGAGCTGGGCTCCATGCGGGACCAGCTCGGACTCACGATCGTATTGGTCACCCACGACGTGACCGAGGCACTATTGCTGGCGGATCTCGTCGCGGCGCTGTCGCCGCTCATCGAAAACATCGACGATTCGACGATGCGCGAAGCCAATCGACGCGTAGACCTGAACCACCACCCCGTTGCCGAAGTCGCACGCGACTTGTCCGCGCAGCTGCCAAATTGAATTCGGTCGTCTAGACTTGACCGAGGAGAAAGCGTGGCGAACCCCCAGATTGTGTCCCCAAACCCCGAAACGGCCATCGCTCCGGTCCGTGCGAGCGTGTCTGACCGACGGCTGGAACCGAGTACGCTCGCGACCCGCTTCCGAAGCATCCGCAATTACACCGAAAGTCTCTGCGCCAGCCTCGATCCCGAGGACTGTGTCGCGCAATCAATGCCCGACACCAGTCCGACCAAATGGCACCTTGCGCATACCACATGGTTCTTCGAGAACTTCGTCTTGAAAGAGCACACCTCGGGCTACACGCCCTTCCACTCGGGATTCGGATTTCTCTTCAACTCGTACTACAACGGCGTAGGCGAGCGACATACGAGGTCGGAACGGGGCGTTCTCACCCGACCCACGCTGAAGGAAATTCTCGCCTACCGGGCCCACGTGGACGAGCATATGGACATACTGGTCGGAGGCGCGGACGCGATCGACGATGTCCACGAAATCCAACGTGTCATCGAGATCGGACTACAGCATGAGCAGCAACATCAAGAGCTGATTCTCACGGACATCAAGCATCTCTTCGCCCAGAATGCATTGCTCCCCGCCTATCGCCCCTCGCTGTCCATCTCCTCTGGATCAGCCGACGATCTCGGTTGGGTTCATGTGTCGGAAGGTGTCCACACAATCGGCTACGAGGGTGATGGCTTTTTCTACGACAATGAGCGACCGACCCATCGCGTCTTCGTCGAACCTTGTCTGATCGCCGATCGCCTGATCAGCAACGGAGAATATCGTGAATTCATCGCCGACGGTGGCTACCGCAGGCCGGAGCTGTGGCTCGACGTAGGTTGGGCGACGATTCAGCGCGAAGGATGGAAACGGCCGCTCTATTGGCTTGGGGATCCCAACGGATATTCAGAATTCACGCTGGCCGGCGAGCGCAAACTCTGCGATGCCGAGCCCGTTTCCCATTTGAGCTATATCGAGGCGGACGCCTTTGCTCGCTGGGCCGGCGCTCGCCTCCCCACTGAAGCCGAATGGGAGGTGGCATGCGGATCGCGACCCGTCGAAGGCAATTTCGTCGATTCTGCTCGACTGCATCCTGCGAAGGCCGGTGACAGCAAACAAGCCGGGCCGCAACAGCTCTTTGGCGACCTCTGGGAATGGACGTGCAGTAGCTATTCTGCCTACCCCGGCTACCGAGCAGACACAGGCACACTCGGCGAGTACAATGGGAAATTCATGTGTGACCAGTTCGTTCTTCGTGGGGGCTCCTGCGCGAGTTCACAATCCCACCTCCGATCCAGCTACCGAAATTTCTTCTACGCACCCGACCGCTGGCAGTTCAGCGGAATTCGCCTTGCCAAGGAGTTCAATTGAATCGACAGTCCGCCACCGCTCGAGCCATGCCACTGCACGACCTTCATCCCGAGCCCGACGATCTGTTGTCGGAGGTCATCGCAGGACTTCGATCGAAACCAAAAACGCTGCCCTGCAAATACTTCTATGATGCTGAGGGGTCCCGACTCTTCGATCGCATCTGCGAACTCGAAGAGTACTACCCGACGCGAACCGAGATTGGAATACTCAGCCAGCGGGCGTCCGAAATCTCGGATGCCGTCGGAGCGCAGGTCCTGGTGATTGAACTCGGAAGCGGCAGCAGCACGAAGACACACGGATTGCTTCACGCTCTGGCGGATCCCGCTGGCTATGTGCCCGTTGATATCTCGCGCGACCATCTCAGCGAAGCGGCCGAGCGAATCGCAAGCGAGTTTCCAGAGCTACCGGTATGGCCGGTCTGCGCGGATTTCAACGTCGAGATCGAGCTTCCCGAACACGGCATGGACGAGCACAAACGGCTGATTTTCTTCCCGGGTTCGACGATCGGAAACTTCGACCGGGCCAGCCGACTGACTTTGCTGCGCCGAATGGTGGACCTATGTGGCACGCGCGGCGGGCAGCTGCTGATCGGAGTCGATCTGGTCAAGGATATCGACCAACTCGAGAACGCATATGACGACGCCGAAGGTGTGACTGCGGCTTTCAACCGCAATCTCCTGCACAGAATCAACCGCGAGCTCTCATCCAATTTCGATCCCGGTCGCTTCTCACATCGTGCACGCTTCGACGAAGATGCGTCGCGTATCGAAATGCATCTCGTGAGTGATATCGACCAGATCGTCAATATCGATGGACGGACCTTTCATTTCGAACCCAGCGAAAGCATCTGCACCGAGCACTCCCACAAGTTCACCGTCGATGGTTTCGGCGCAGAGGCCGCCGAGGCCGGATGGTCCCTCGAAAAGTCGTGGACGGATCCCGACGACCTCTTTGCGACATTGCTTCTCCGCACCACTTGAGCCTTCGGCTTTCAATGCCCCCCCTCGCACCCGACTTCCCGTTCACCCCAGCAAAGCTCCCAATATTCTACGGTTGGATCATCGTCGCGGTTGCCACGCTCGGAATCGTGATGAGTATTCCCGGCCAGACGATGGGCGTGAGCGTTTTCACGGATCATCTCATTCGGGTCACTGGACTCACCAGGCTCGAGCTCGCGAATACCTACCTCCTCGGCACGCTTGCCAGCAGCATTCTCTTGCCTCGGGGCGGGATCTATCTCGATCGACACGGAGCACGTGCAACGGGAATCGTCGCCTGCCTTGCCGTCGCCGCCACGCTCTGCGTTCTGACTCAGCTCGAACTGATTTCGAAGGGGCTGACCGCGGTGCTCGGGCTCGAAAGCATCGCCGCGACGGCCGCAGTAATTCTCGCGCTGGGTTTCATGATGCTGCGCTTCAGTGGCCAGGGAATGCTCACCATGGCCTCACGCACGATGATGGCCAAGTGGTTCGAGAAGCGACGTGGATTGGCGTCGGGGATTTCGGGCCTCTTCGTTTCCGGTGGCTTCGCGATCGCACCCTTGCTCCTGCAGACACTCATCGACATCGGTGGCTGGCGAGGGGCATGGTTGATGCTTGCCGGATTGGTCGGCCTCGGAATGAGTCTCGTCATTCTCGTATTCTTTCGTGAGAATCCAGAAGAGTGCGGCTTGCACATGGACGGCGACGTACCCGACGAGGGACCCATCGAGTCGGCGAAGAAACTCGACGCCGTCGTCGAGATGAGCTTTACGCGAGAAGAGGCGCTGCGAACTGCTCGGTTCTGGTACGTCACCTTGACGCTCTCGCTTCAGGCGATGGTATTTACCGGTGTGACCTTCCACATCGTCGACCTCGGTATCGAAACCGGAATCGGTGGGCGTGAGGCGGTCAAGCTCTTTATTCCGATTGCGATCGTCAGTACGACCACGGGCATGCTTTCGGGATGGGCGTCCGACCGGGTTCCAGTACGCGCCCTTGTACTCGCCTCGATTGCTCTGCAGACCATCGCGTATGTCGGCGCAGGACGACTTGGCGAATGGCCCTTTCTGATGATGCTGATCGTCGGCTGGGGTGGCGCGGGGGGCCTCTTCGCCACGCTTCTCAACGTCGCGATGCCCAATTTCTTTGGCCGCACTCATCTCGGCTCGATCACGAGCATGCAAATGAGTTCGATGGTTGCCGCGAGCGCCGTCGGACCCGCGTTCCTCGCAGCCTCCAAGATCTATCTCGGATCGTACGAAGCCGGCCTATTATGGTGTTGCGCGCTGTCGTCAGCAGTTTTCCTCTTTGCCTTGTTCGCTCCTGGACCTGCACCTGCACAATGAGCCAGCCGCCCTTCTGGGAAATGGATTTCCAACGTCGAGGTTGTTCTGATGCATAAGGTCGCTTTCTGCGGTTTGGGACTCATGGGCGCGGGAATGGCCGAATCCCTTTTGCGTGCAGGCCACGCGCTCTGCGTCTGGAATCGCTCAGCCGAAAAAGCCGAACCCCTGATCGAGACGGGAGCAATTCTCGCTCCTACACCCCGAGCCGCTGCCCGCGGAGTCCAAGCCGCCATTTCCATGGTCACCGACGACGACGCCAGTCGTGAAATCTGGTTGGGCGAGGCGGGCATGCTCGACCAGATGGAGCCCGGGGCATTCGTGATCGAGTGCTCCACATTGTCACATGCCTATGTCATGGAACTCTCCGATCGGGCAGCCCAACAGGGCCTCAGGTACCTCGATTGTCCAGTGACCGGTCTACCCGACGCCGCGGCCCGGGGTGGGCTGACTTTGCTGATGGGCGGGAGTGAAGAAGATGTGGTGCATGCGGATCCGTATCTGGCACCGATGGCGAGCGAGATCATTCGATTCGGATCGGTGGGCGCGGGCACAGCCTACAAGCTGATCGTCAATCTTCTGGGCGCCGTCGAAATTGCCGCAACGGCGGAGGCAATGGAAACCGCGAAGCGTGCAGGCCTTCATCTCGGTCAGGTCGCTGAATCCCTGGCCAGAGGAGCGGCCGGGTCGTTTCACGTGGGACGCCAGGCCCTCATCATGTCCGCCGAATCACACGCGGAGAACCTTGCGTTCACGACAGACCTGCGGCGCAAGGACACTCGCTATGGCGTGACCTTGTCACACGATCTCGGCGTCGCATCCGTCCTGGGCGACCTCACCCTTGCACAATTCGATCACACATCCGAGCTGGGCTTCGGAGGCGAGAACGAAAGCCATGTCCTCGACGCGGTGCGCGACCAGAGCTCGAGAGCCGCTACGCCGACAGAACCGACAGATGATGCAATCGCTGACTGAATCACCCGGAGAGAGTTCCGGGCAATGAGGTCAGCGCCAGCCGCGGGGATTCTCGGCCAGCTCGACGCCAAAGGACGCGACCGCTTTGGCCAACCGATTGCCCTCCTCTGGGAATCGGCGAATCAGATTGTGGCCTTCTTGATCGCGATTCACGTCCGTCAGAATCGCCTTGTCCCGCCCCGTGTCGCCCGTCGAGGCCAGATACTTGAATCGTGCGCTACGCACGCCTGCGGGCGAATCGCCTCTCATCACTGGAAAATAGAAGAGCAGATCATGGGGACTCGCCTGCTCCCGCTCCGCCGTGAGCAGGCTGCTCAAGTCCCTCCCGTCGATGACCCGGTCTTGCGGCAGCGGCACCCCCGCCAGGGAAAGCAGCGTCGGAAACAAATCGATATTCATCGCCATTGAATCGCTCACTCGCCCGCGCATCACGCGTCCCGGCCAGTGCGCGATCATCGGAACTTTCTGCCCGCCCTCGTAGACCTCCCCTTTTCGTCCGCGAAGGAATCCCGGGCTGCCGTTGTAGTCGGCACCGTTATCACTGGTAATCAACACAAGCGTATCTCTCTCGAGACCGAGGCGATCGATGGCGTCGAGCAGCGCACCTGTACTGCGATCCAGATCCTCGACGACATCGCCGTAGACTCCGCCCGGCGATTCGCCCTCGTGCTCGGGATCCGCAAAGTGCGGTACGTGTGGGAATGTGTGGGCGAAATAGAGAAAGAACGGGCGGTTCCGGTTTTCTTCGACGAAGCGAATCGCCTCCTGCGTATAGCGACGGGTGAGACCGTGCTGGTCGACGCCGCTCATCTCGACATTGCTGTCCTCGTCGCGAAAGGCGCCGAATATCATGCGCGGTGTCTCGTCCCGCAGTTCAATCTCCCTGTTTCGGTAGACATGCAGTGGCTGCATGTCGTTGCTCGTGAGCACTCCGTAGTAGCTCTCGAAACCGAAATCATTGGGCAGGTGGCCGGGAATTCCGCCGAGATGCCACTTCCCGATCATACCAGTGGCATAACCCGCAGCCCCCAGAGCCTCGGGCAACAGGATTTCATCCCGCGGAAGCTCGTTCCCTTGACCAAGCATCTTGCGCACGGTCGCAATCGGTGACGCCTCAGCGAAGAAGACATGGTTGTGCGTATGTGACCGTACGGGATAGCGACCCGTCAACAGCGCCGCGCGAGAGGGGGTACAAACAGGAGAAGCCGAGTAGAAGTCTGTCATCCGCAGACCTTCCGCGGCCGCCGCGTCGATACGTGGCGTGCGGATGAGCTGATTCCCGTAGCTGGAAAGATCCCCCCAGCCGAGATCGTCGAACAAGACGACCACAAAATTCGGTGCCCGCGCGGGATCGACGAGCTCGATTCCATCGATATAGATCTGCTTCTCTTCAGCGCGTTCTCCACCGAGCGGTTGGTAGAACAACTGCACTTGAAGCCAGCGCAGCCCGAGGCCGAGCGCGGCCAATCCGATCAGGACGAGTAGAAGTCCACCGAGCCCCGTAGCCAGACCTCGAATCCAATGCATCTCGCCTCCCCACCCTTCAGCTGTCCTACTGCGCCTCAGACAATTGTGCCCCAGATAGTGGCTCCCCTCCGCTTCGAGTTTCGCAGACAGTCGACTATGAAATTCTGGTCCGAAGCAGCCCAGCGTGCCATCATGGACGATCGGCACACCCCCAACCTCCGCAAAGGAGACGTCCGTGCAGCAACTCTCCGGTCTCGATAACAGTTTTCTCGTCATGGAGGCCGGCGGACAGCTCGGCCACGTCGGTTCGCTCAGCTTCTTCGATACTTCCGGGCTCGGCGATCGCAGCTTCAAGGAAGCCTTGCGCAACCGGATCGAAGACCGGCTCCATCTGCTCGGGCCCTATCGGCGCCGGCTCGTCGAGGTCCCGTTCGATCTCGATCGCCCGTTCTGGATCGAGGATCCGGACTTCGACCTCGACTTCCACTTTCGACACATCGCCGTCCCTCCGCCTGGGGACGAACACCAGATCTCCGAACTCGTATCGCGTATCCATGCCCGACCCCTGGACCGCTCGAAGCCGTTGTGGGAGGTCTATGTCATCGAGGGCCTGGCCAACGGGCGGGTCGGTCTCTACACGAAGATCCACCACTGCACGATCGATGGCGTCTCGGGCGCCCAGATGACGCAGGTGATACTCGATCAGGATCCGAATGGTGATGTCGTGCCGCTACCGGACGAGAATTGGCGGCCTGACACGATTCCCGGCACGGGCGAGATGGTCGCCCGCGGTGTGATGGGGCTGGTTTCCCAACCGGGCCGACTCGCCCGGACGACCTATCGAACCGCGCGCACGCTCTGGGAGAGCAACGAAGCCCTGGGCGCAGCGGCCCGTACACTCGGAATCGACAAGCTTCCCCTGGCTGGGGGTTGGCTGCGTTCGCGAGGCCCCGAGGTGGATGCCGATCGCATCCCCCAGGCCCCTGCGCCCCGCACGCCGTTCAATCGCTCGATCACGGCGCATCGACGTTTTTCATTCTTCAGCATGTCATTGCCACGTTTCAAGGCTGTGAAACGAACGCTAGGCGTGACCCTCAATGACGCTGTGATGGCGGTCTCCGGCGCCGCGCTGCGAAATTATCTGCTGGAACGCGGCGAGCTGCCGGAGGATCCGCTGATCGCGATGGTCCCGGTCTCGGTCCGAAGTGAGTCGGAGAAGAACGAGTATGCAAACCGGGTGACGAGCATCCTCGGCGAGCTGGCGACGGACGAGGCCGACCCGATTCTGCGAATCAATCGCATTCATCGAGCCATGACCGAATCCAAACGCATGCAGCAAGCCATGCCGGCGACCCTGCTCACGGATTGGACGGAAGTCGCGACACCGCTCCTGCTCGCCCAGGCTGCGCGCATCGCGGCACGGACAAAGATCCTGGACCGCATGAACCCGCCCTTCAATGTGATCATCTCGAATGTCCCGGGCCCTCGGGAGTCGCTCTACTGCGGGGGCGCCGAGATGGAAACCTACTATCCGGTCTCGGCCGTGGCAGAGGGCCAGGGGCTCAACATCACGGTCATCAGTTATCGGGACCGGCTCGATTTTGGGGTGATCGCCTGCCGCGAATTGGTGCCCGACGTCTGGAAATTCAAGGATCTCTTCGCGGAAGGGCTCGAAGAACTCGAGAAGGCGGCCGAGCCGCACAAATCGATCGAGCCAGAGGCGTCTGCGTCGAGCGCCTCCTAGGGCCGAACCGACCTGGAGTTTCCCCCTAGTTCGGCCCGCACACCGTCGACTAGCGGCGGCAGCTCGCGAGGACCGATCGGCCCATGCTGATCAGGAGCGCTGTTGCCGGTGATACAGGAAAATCCGAGGGGTAGAGCCGGCGGCGGTCGAGCCGACGAGAACGCCAATAAAGGAGGCTCGCTGGCAACGCGGCACACAGAATCGAGATCAGTCCTGTCTAAAGCCGACTACTCCCTTGGATCGCCCATACAATTGGGGGTCGCTTGTCTGCCCAGAGAATCCACTTCTACCCTGACCGGATGCTGCTGTGGAACGAATCTGACGTTTCACGCCAGCTTGTTTCCAATCGATATCCCGCGGGGTCTACAATCTGAAAATTCGTGATTTTTGTCACCATATAGGGCTTTACCACCACTCCATAGTATGAGATGATCAAATCGTGAATTGAGGGATTCGCGTGAACCTATGGCCGTGAGAGAGAATCATGCAGATCAGACCTACGACTCCAGTTTTCGCCGCGACGCTCTTGAGCGTCTTCCTCCTACTTCTAGCGACGAGTGCCAACGCATTCACGATGTACGACACGGGCGTACTCGGCGGCAACCCCGAAAGTTCGCTGCTCGGTGTAACGGTCACAGGCGGGGATGTCGGTGACTCATTCGACATCGAGTGGAACGTCGCGAACGTGGTCGGCTCTGAGGACCTGAGTGCAACGGGAAATTTCGAAATCGTGTCGTTCAGCACCACCGAGATTGTGATGCAGGTTTCGATCGCCAACACGACGGTCCTCAGCTCTAGCCTTACGAATGCGGATATCCTCAGCTTGGGCTTCGGCGTCTCGCCAGACGCGGTCGCGGCCTTTGACTCGGGCGGGGCGGGCACCACGTTCGACGGCGTATCCGACGGCAACGGACCAAATCAGACCTATCCGGGTGACTTCAAGGGCATCGACGTCTGCGTTTACGGGGACGGTTGCAGCGGCGGCGCGGTTGCTGAAGGGCTGCACGCGGGGGAATCTGATGTCTTCCAGCTCAAGCTCACCGGCGTCTTCGGCGTCGACACCGACAACCTCACTGCCGATCTCCTCTACTTTGGCGCCAAGTTCCAGACCAACGTCGGCTCCTTTGAGCCCGGCGGCTCGGTCCCGGTCCCCGAGCCCTCCGCGGCACTCGTCTTCGGTATCGGCATCGCATTCGCGGCGACGCGGGTACGACGGAATGACAGCCTTTCCTGATCGCAAACCCTGATCTCAGCGGAGAGCCACTCCCCAGGATCCATTAATCCATGGATCCTGGGAGTTGCCCTCGCACCGAGGACGCAAGCTCACCTACAATGGTTTCACCTTGTAGGAGGGCTCCAGTGATTCGCTCGCTCATCGTCGCAACAAGCCTCATCATTTTCACAACGGCCTTGTCCGGCTGCACCTGGGTCGCGCTGACACCCGATGCGGACGGCGTTCGCGTCACCGCGAGCGACGCGCTCGAGGGATGTACCCAGGTGGGGACGACCAAGGCCCGTACGAAGGTGCGGGTGGGCTTCTTCGCACGGAGCGAAAAGAAGATTGCAGAGGAACTCGCAACGCTGGCGCGAAACGACGCGCCGGAGCTAGGTGGGAACACGGTCGTTGCCGAAGGACCCGTGACCGCCGATGGAGTGCAGCGCTTCGCGATCTACGATTGCCCCGTCGCTTCCGGTGCGACCCCCTAGAGATCGCGAGATCCCTTGTCATGCGGAAAGCGTCCTCGCCAGAAAGCCGGACACGGCCGCTGCCCGTTTGCGAAGTGGATAGCCGTCGATTCGCACCCAGCTGAGAAACAGCGCGTACCAGCTCCCGACCATGACCTCGACGAGCGTGTCGATCTCTTCATCCTCGCGAATTTCAGAAGCCGCCAACCCGTCGTCCAGAAATTTCCGAAAAGAGAGCCTGATCCTTCGATCGTCCGCGTCGGCCGTTTCAGGAATCGAGAGCGCCAGCATCGCACTGATCAGTTCGCGAGTCTGCGGGCCCATCGATTCGGCGTTCTCGGCGGTCGTATCGAAGAGCATGACCAACCGCTCGGCGAACGATCCCGGCCGCTTGCCGACTTCTTCGACATTCTCGAACAGACGGCCCAGCGCACGCCCGGAAACTTCTCGTAGTAGATCCAGTTTCGAAGGGAAATGCTGGAAGAGCGTCCCGTAGGCGATATCAGAGCGCTCGGCGATTT
>CBFDDD010000124.1:0-13573 GCA_965603475.1 uncultured Myxococcales bacterium | reverse complement strand
GAACGCCTGGGCAACCGAGATGCGAACCGGTGCGCGATCCTCATCGCCGTAGAGCCAGAGCGGCCCACCCGCGGCCAACACCGTGAGGTCGGTTGCCGCCCAGCCTGCTTTGGGTCCTGTCTGGCCGAAAGCTGAAATCGAAACGTATACGAGTGCCGGATTGATCGCGGCGAGCGCATCGTACCCGAGACCCATGCGAGCCATCTCGCCGGGAACGTGTGACTCGATGAAGACATCGGCGCTCGCAACCAGGCGGGTCAGTATCTCTCGATCATTCGATGACTCGGAGTCGAGAACAATGCTGCGTTTGTTTCGTGCATAGGCCCACCAGAAGAGCGACCGCTCCGCGTCGGAGATCTCCTCGGCCATTCCGGTCTCTTTGGCCTCTTCGGCAAAGGGCCCGCGTCGCCGTGCCGTCGAGCCACCGGGTGGCTCGACGCAGATGACATCGGCGCCGAGTTCGCCAAACATGAAGCCGCAGACGATGCCCCGCTCGTCGGAGAGGTCCAGAACCCGATACGGACTCAACATCGTCGACAACCTCTGTTAGCCAGCGGCGAAATAGGTCGGTGAGCTGACTGTCGCAGCGACATTCTCCTCGAGATGTGCGAAGGTCGACATGTCTGCATTCACCACGTCGAGTCCGTGAGCCAGAACGAAGGCGTAGCTACGCTGGAAAGTCGACAGCGGCGCCGCGCGCAGTTCTTCGCCGTAGTAGTTCTCGAAGGCATCGGGTTTGTCGAACCAACCGACGAAGGGAAGCCCTGCGAGATATCGCGCCGCTTTCATGCCGACGAGCCCCATGCCCGACTCGCGTACCTTGTCGAGAATGGGCTGAATCTCGACCATCGGCTTCGTTCCCTCGAGGACTCCTTTATTCTCCCAGTCGTACCAACCGGCCGGAGTGATCGCGATCATGGCCAGGTCGTAGCGACCCGTTTCGGCGGCGGCGAGGAGTACCTTCTCGGCATTTCGATGGGTGCTGAGTCCGAGGTGGGAAACCTTGCCCGCCTCTTTTGCATTCTGAAAGACGCGGTAGACCTCGTCACTTTCGATGAGAGAGGGGTTGTAGGAGGCCATCAGATAGTAGGCGTCGATGTGATCGACGCGAAGTTCTTTGAGGCTCGCGTCCATCCGCTGACCCCACGACTCGGCCGCTTGCTTTGCCTGCGTGGTCGTGACGATCTGATTCGGTTCCAGTTCCAGATCAGCGGGCGCCTTCGAGATCAGGAAGACGTTGTCACGAACCTTTTTCAGGAAGGGCGCGAGATGCTCTTCTGCATTTCGGTAATACCCTCGGTAGCCGACATCGAATACATTGATGCCCGCGTCGTAGGCCGCATTCAGCAAAGCATCCTTCTGCCGAAACATCAGGGTTGCACCGCAGCCCATGACGAGCCGGCTGGCATTCCAACCCGTGCGCCCGAGCTTGCGATAACTCATCTTCGGCCATTCCGTTTTGTTGCCCGCCGCCCCCTTGGCTGCGTAGGCCGCGGCGCGTGCATCGCCGGACTGCAAGAGTGCCCGCCCGCCGACGCCCAGCATGGCCAGGTACTGCATGAACTTGCGTCGGTTTACATCGCCGTACGGATCATCGGGTGTCATGGGAGTCCTCCGGTCTAGTGAAGTGCCGCCCCTGTAAATGGGTCGGCTCCCTCATATCATCCTGTTGGACGTTACATCCGTCATTCGGGCAACGCGAACGCCATCAAATGGTCCCCGGGTGGATTCGGCGCGCCCCAGTGCCCGCCGGCTGCGATGACCACATACTGTCGACCACCAGGACGTACCTGGAATGTCATGGGAACTGAATTTGCGGAGGTGGGTAGATCCGTCTTCCACAACACTTCGCCGGTGGCGAGGTCGTGTGCTCTCAGGTAATGGTCGAGAGAAGCGCCAATGAACACGAGACCAGTCGACGTGACGATGGGGCCCCCGACTCCCGGTGTACCCTGGATCCACCAGAACGGGAAAGGCGCGATGTTACGACTCGTTCCGAGCGGGACGCTCCAGAGAATCTTGCCTGCGGCGAGGTCGATGGCGTCGAGGGTGCCCCAGGGAGGCGCGGTGCAGGGTACGCCGAGGGGCGAGGATACGATCCCGGCTTCGACACAATAGGGTGTACCGATCTGGGGTTGCGTCGAGTCGCCGCATTCAGCCCGAGGGATGAGTTTGGAGGTGGCGGCGATTCGCCAGGTGACGACCAGCATGATCTGTTCGCCCAGATGGATGGCGGGTGACCCCCAGTTGTTTCCTCCACCATTGCTCGGGTAGAGAAGAGAGCCACCGAGAGACGGCGGCGTGTAGATGCCGTCGTTGCGCAGCTCATTCATGCGATCGCGGCAGGCTCCCCTGTCCCAGAATGTGAAGCCCCAGGCATCGTCCGCTGTGAGGGGCGGAAGTAGATTCGGGATGTGTGAAGGGAAGGGCTGCGTTGGAGAAAGAGTCTCGCCTGGCACCGGTTGCTGTGGGACGGGACGTTCCTCCACCGGGAAGACCGGCTTGCCTGTCTCCCGGTGGAGTACGAAGGTCATGCCCATTTTCGTGACCTGAACGACGACCGGAATCGTCTCGCCGTCGAGGCGGAGGTCCATCAGGGTCGGCTGAGCGGGCGTGTCGTAGTCCCACAGGTCGTGGTGGACCATCTGGTAGTGCCAGACGACTTCGCCTGTGTCGCCGTCGAGGGCGACCACCGAGCTGGAGTAGTGGTCGAGTCCGTCACGGTCGCCGCCGAAGTAGTCGGGGCTGGTGTTGCCCGTGGGTACGAATACGAGGTTGCGTTCCTCGTCGACCGCGATGATCGACCAGACGTTGGTGGTGCCGCTGCGGTACGTACCATCTTCGTTCAACGGCCTCGTGCCGGGCGGAATCGGGTTCCACGCCCAGCGCAATTCGCCGGACCGCACGTCGTAGGCGCGAACGATTCCGCTCGGGGCGTCGGTGCGCATGTTGTCGAGCACGAGAGAGCCGGTGATCACGATGTCTTTCAGGAGCGCTGGCGGTGATGTGATGCTGTACTCGACGGGAAGGTGTTTCGAGATGCGATGGGTGACGTCGACCTCACCTTGCTCGCCGAAATCGCTGCAAGGTTGACCCGTCTCGGCGTCCAGGGCGATCAGTCGCGCATCGAGAGTGCCGACGAAGATGCGCTGTTCGCACGTCCCCGACTTGCCCGACCGCCAGCTGCTGACTCCCCTGCAGTTCGGAAGAACGTGCGCCTCCTTGTCGACCTTCGGGTCGAATCGCCATTTCTCCATACCGGTCTCGGCATCGAGCGCGAAGACCTGGTTGAACGACGAGCAGTAGTAGAGCGTGTCGTCGATGACGATCGGTGTTGCCTGGAAACCATTGGCTGTGATCGGTAGCTGTCCTTCGCTCGCCTCCCGTGGCTGCCGGATGTCGCCAGAGCGATGTTCCCAGGCCAACTCGAGGGACTGCACATTGCCCGGCGTGATCTGCGTGGCCGTGGAGTAGTGCGTTCCGCCCGGTGTTCCGCCGTAGGCGGTCCAGGTTGCCACGTTGCCCGGGCCGACGACGAGCAGCGGCTCCGAGTCCTGGCAGCCCAGTAGCACGATCACGTTGCTGAGGCATGCGATCACGACTCGCACCCTCGCTCCACTCAGGCTCGAATACATCGGCGAAATTTCCCCATGTCCCAACTGAAACGTCGACAGTCGTATGGTACTGCCCTATATCCAAGAACAAGCAGGAGAACCGAATCGATGTCTATTTCCATGGATTCGAAGGCCAATATCGTCCCGAGTCTGCGTTATGCGGACGCTGCAGCAGCCATCGACTGGCAGTGCGAGGCATTTGGCTTCGAGCGACATAGGGTGGTGCCTTGCGAGAATGGCGCGATCGATCACGCCCAACTCGACTTCGGCACCTGCATCGATCCAGAAGGCAACGTCTGGACCTTCGGCACCGGCGACCCCAATGCCGAGAATGAGGAGCCAGCTTGACCCAATCCTTCGCGACCGAGGTCGACCCGATTGCCCGCGCGATCGCACTGCAACCGCTGGTGCGCGCGGCGTCAGACGAAGCCGATCGGGAACGACGGCTTCCGGCCAGGGTGGCGGAAGCGCTTGCGACAGCGGGGTTGTACAGAGTGTCCGCACCTCGCAGCTATCAGGGCGCGGAGGCTTCGCCTGCGACACAGATCAAGGTCATCGAAGCCATTTCGTACGCGGATGCCGCGGCGGGCTGGAACTTGATGATCGGCATCGAATCCTTCGGTCTGCTGTCGCTGGGCTTCCCTCTGGGCAGCGAACTCTTCGCCGACCCGCTCGCGATCCTCAGCAGTTCGACGGCGGCTTTCGGACGCGCTGAGGCAGTGGAGGGTGGCTATCGGGTGAGTGGCGATTGGCAGTTCGTGAGCGGATGCCACAATTGTCACTGGTTCGCTGGGCTGTTGTTCATTCACGAGAACGGCGCACCGATCGCTGGTCGTTTGCCCCAATTCGCGCTGATTCCTCGTGACGAGATCGAGATACAGGACACTTGGAATGTCGCCGGGCTGCGGGGCTCGGGCTCGCATGACGTGCAGGTCCGCGATGTGCTGGTGCCGGAAGAGCGGCTCGTGTCGTTTGGTGCGCAGGTCGCCCCGAGTCTCGATAGTCCGCTTGCCCATATCCCGGTCGGATCGCGGCTCGCCTACAACAAAGTGGGCGTCGGGTTCGGAATCGCGCGCGCGGCAATCGACGAATTTGTGAAACTCGCGACGGGCAAGGTACCGCGCTTCTCCGCGACGAAGCTGCGCGAACGCCCTCACGCCCAATACGCCGTCTCGAGCGCCGAGGCTCGCTTGCGCGGTGCGCGCGCGTTCGTGCTCGAAGCCGTCGGTGAACTCTGGGACGGTGCGCTCGAGGGACGCAGACCGACGGACCGTGAGCGCGCGCTCCTCCAGATCGCCTGCTCCGACGCGGCGCGAGCCAGTGCCGACGCCGTCGATTGGGTTGCCGAAGCGGCGGGAACCACAGCGAACCGCCTCGACTCTCCGCTCGAACGATACGCCCGCGACGTCCGGGTGATTCGACAGCACGTCACTGTGGCCCCGCAGCATCTCGACGATGCGGGTCGCGTTCTTCTGGGCCTGCCGCCGGAAGGGCTGATGCTGTCGATGGCTGGCTAGGAGCCTGACGCTATCTTCATCTGCGGGGGCGTGAATAAAGGAGAGCCGAATGAGCATTCTGGATCGTTATCAGGCCTACGCCGACGCTTTCGAAGTGAGTTTCGAGGACGACGACTGGTCTCGCATCGAGCCCTATTTTACCGAAGATGCCGTTTACGAGGGAGATCCGGAGGACGCGCAAGGGCGCGACGCGGTTCTCGCGAAACTGAAAGGCGGCGTCGATGGATTCGATCGCAACATGGATAGTCGTACGCCCGACTTCAACCCCCCAAGCGTCGACGGGGATACCCTCCGAATGGAGTGGTCGGTGACCTACAAGAAGGCGGGCGCCCCGGATCTGGTCATTTCGGGCGTTGAAACCGCGACGTTCGAGGGCGACCGGATTGCGCGGCTGCGCGATGACCTGGACCCCGCGGCGCAGAAGGCAATGGGCGAATGGATGGCCGCCCACGGTGCGTTGCTGCAGGGTGACTAGTCGGGCTGGCGGCGGAATTCCAAACGTCACGTTCCGCGCGTGGTGTGAACCATTTTCTCTGGTACTGGTTTCGTGAGTTGTTCGTACTCCCGTGCCACCACCCGGCGGTGGTCACGGGCGCCCCCTATTCGAGGGGGGCCCAAATCCTCGAATCGAGTTCGGCTCGTCGAGCCTACTCGCGCCGAAAGGCCTACCATGGAAGCTGAGAATTCGACATTCTCTCTTCGACTCATGCTTCTCCGAAGGGGAACGTGAATGTCCAGCAGGCCCCACATGACTCCCGCTGAGACCGAGAGCACCCTCTGCCCATCGCGAGCGGAAAAGTGAGTCCCCCCGGTTTTCAGGAGTTCGGCTGGATCCGCATTCGGATGCCCCTGATTGGGGATGAGATGACCATCTGGCCGGGACCGAAGGAGACCTACTGGGATTGGGTCGCAGGGTTCCCCCTCGAGATTCACCCGTTTGCGTGGGATTACCTCAGGATCAGATGCGAGGAGAATCAGGTCGAAATCCAGCCCCACTACCTGGAATCGACGTGGGACACCTTCTGGACAAACGAAAGCGGCCACGTGACGGCCCAAGCGATGGGCGGTCTCTTTCCATACACCCTCGGAGAGCAGGTGGACCTTCTGGAAGGGATTGTCGCAACGCTTGCGGTTCTGCCAGCTCTCATCGTCGACGAGAATCCAGGTGATGCTGACAGAATTCAGAATATTCACGATATCTTGGTGGCACAAGACGCGTTGACCGCAATTGGACCCGATCCAGCCGAGGACATGTCGTTCTTGCGCCGCTCGGCGTCCGATTTCGTATGGCGGCGAAAACTCCGGCGTCTGATTCGCCATCGCGACCCTGAGGAGCCTCGGGAACGGTGAGTCATTCGACCCCCCGACGACGCCTCGCGGCCATTCTCTGTGCGGACGTCGTCGACTACACGAAACACACGACGCGCGATGAACGGGGCACCCTCGAAAGAATACGCGCATTGCGTGAGACAGCGCGATCACTGGCCGCCGAGCATGACGGTCGAATCGTCGACGCTGTCGGTGATAACTTCATGGCCGAGTTCGCGAGTGTCGTCAACGCGACACTCTTCGCCATGGTCGCCACACGCCGGCTGCGGGAAGCGCAGACGGGCGACGATCATGCTCTCGTGCTGCGTATCGGCATTCACGTGGGCGACATCCTCGAGGACGAAGATCGCTGTCTCTACGGCGACGTGGTGAACCTGGCAGCTCGTGTGATGACGGTCGGCGACCCCGGCTCGATCTGCGTCAGCAGTGCGGCGCAAATTCATCTTGCCTCCCGCGCGGAGCTGTCCACACGCTTTCTCGGCGAATACGCAGTGAAGAACTTCGCGCGGCCCGTCGGCGTCCACGGCGTCGAGCTGGAGAGACGGGCGCCCACAGTTCTGACACCCGAAAGCCCCCTCGAGAGTTCCTTCGGTCGGCCCGCCATCGTGATCCTGCCTTTCGACAACATGAGCAGTGATCCCGACCAGGAGTTCCTTGCGGACGGGCTTGTCGAAGACCTCACCACCGCCCTTTCAGCTTCGAGCTGGTTCACCGTGATCGCGCGAAACTCCGCCTTTTCGTATAAGGGCAGCCCCATCAATATTACGAAGGTCAGCCAAGAGCTCGGTGCGCGTTATGTGGTCGAGGGCAGCGTGCGACGGGCCGGAAAGCAGGTGCGCATCAATGTACAGCTGATCGAAGGCGCCACCGGCCATCATATCTGGGCGCAGAAATACGACCGCGACATGGATGATCTCTTTGCATTGCAGGACGAGCTGACTGACTCGATCAGTGGAGTCCTCGTCCCCACGCTGACTGGAGCGGAGCGCAAGCGCGTGATGGCTCAGCCCGAGCGGGATTTCGACGCGTGGGAATGTCTTCACAGAGGAACATGCTTCATCGGCGGCAAGCACGCGGCCGATCATCTCGAGGCGCGAAAATGGCTGCGGCGCGCGATGGAACTGGCGCCGCGATGGGGAATGCCTCACGCCAACGACGCGCTCGCCCTTGTTCTTGCGATTACCTTCGAATTGACCGATGACGTTGTTGCTGCCTTGCAGCAGGGCCTTGCCAGTGCGGAGCGGGGTGTACAGTTGTCGCCGAGCGACGCCGAGGCCCAGCACGCTCTCGGCTGGATCACGGCCTTTGCGCGACAGTACGAGCGATCGCAGAAGGCTTTCGAGCGAGGTCTAGAGCTGAACGCGAGCATGGCGGGCTGCTATCACGGCCTCGGATTCACGAACTCCTTGAACGGACGACCCGAAGACGCGATTCCGCTGTTGGAGAGATCAATCCTGCTCTCGCCGAACGATCCCCAGATGCATTTTCGACGCGGCCACCTGGGGCAGGCCTTCTTTCAGATCGGTCGCTACGACGAAGCCATCGAATACTCCCTGGCGGCACTGGAGTTGAAGGACGAATATGGCTTCAGCTACCTGGCGGCAGCGGCATGTGGACTGGCCGGTAGAAGGGAGCAAGGGCGTGCGCTTCTCGACCGGGCGAAGGCACGCTTCCCGGATAATTCGGTGGAGTCTCTGCGCACCTTCCTGTCGGAGCCGCTCTACGGGCTGCATCTCAAGGGAATTGCACAGCTGACCGTTTGATGAGCGATCTGCTTGCTAGTCCATTTTCTCGAACCAGCCGAAGAAGCGATCGAGTTGCGCACGACGTTCGGGTGCGACCCACGCGAAATTGACGCCGCGGTCGCTGAATTCCTGGTACTGCTCGTCGGTTGCGGCTTCGATGTTGCGGCGAACCTCTGCCAGCCGCTCAGGATTTTCGCCTGCCATATCCGCGTGGATTTTGCGAGCGCGAGCCTCGTCACCTTTGTGTATGAAGTAGGCCGCTAGGGAGACTTGCTCGCGGCGAACCGCGCTCAGTGTTTCTTCTTGCGCGCTCTCGAGTGACATCGACTCGCGGTCGAAATGCAAGAAGACGTCCAGGAGATCATCGAGTGCAGGCGATGCTGTCTCCGCCGCGTGAGCAACGAGTTCACCAATTTCGTAGGCGCCTACCTGCAACAAAAACGGTTCTTCGATCTCGAAAGCGAACAAGCTGTACTCGAGTAGCGCTTTGGCGATTTCGATCGCCGCTTCATTGTTGTCAGCGCTCAGCGCGGATTCTGCAAGCATCCGATACTGATGCTGTGCGTAATAGGCGCTTCGAAGGTCGACCGCGCGCATGGAAAAGCGTAGATAGGTGTTGAAGAAGCGAATGGCAAGGTGAAGCAAGGAGGCATCGGCTTCGCCCTTGAGATGCTTCTCGCCGAGTATGCGGGTGTTGAGCGCGATCAGGTTCGCAAGATCCCGGTTTGTGCCGAGTGCGTCCTCGAACAAAGTGAGATGTGTGCGGAGTATCTTCGTCTCGAGCCAAGTTCCGTTGCTTTGGATTTCCACTAACGATGAGGGTGCGAGCGCTACGAAATCCGGGTCACGGGAGAGGCTGCCACTGATCTCGAACCAAGCGTCCGGGAGTTTGCTGCGCAGCGGCAGATACTCTTCGAGCAGTTCACTCAGGGCGTCGACGACCGCCATCGCAATACTGCGATCCCGCTGGATCTGTGCGCGTCGCGCGATGTCTTCGAGATCGCGAATCGTGCGCACGACCGAGGCTCGTGCGGAGATGTCGCCCTTCGAACTGCGGATGGAATCGCTGGCCTCACTGCGGATTCGCTCGATCGTGTTGGTCGGTCCCAGAAAGCGAAACAAGAAGGCGAAGTAGGGAAGCAGTGATGCCAGACTGATCGTCGCCATGACCATGGCAATCCAGGCACCGGTGCCCGGTGAGGCCGTCGGCGTCGTGCTCACCCACAGGCATGCCATCGTCGTGACGACGAAGAAACCAAGCGTTGCAGCGTTGACGGGCTCGCGAACGAATAGCTGCGTGATGCGATGCGTGTATCGGTTGGCCGCGAGCTCGAGCACGATCGCAACCACGGTCACGGCGATGGCGAGCACCCCAGCCGTCACTTCGGCCGCCGTGGACGTCGTGTCCGAGTCGGCAGCATCCGAACCGCCAGTCAGCCAGGCGAGGACGATGAATAGCAGGCCGATGCCGAACAGGCCGAGAGCGAAGGACAGCTTGTGCACGGGCTTATGTTAGCGGCCGCGCTGAGCTACGGCTCTCAGGGCAGAGGCAAGGGCTCAGGTTCGGTCTCGGGTAGGAGCAGATCGCATCCGTCCTCGCCGATCGCGAAATCGCATGCCCATCTTTCACCGGGGCTCATGACGACCTCGACGAGTTCGCCTTCGGGTGACGGAATGATGATGTCGTCGTCGAAATCAGGATCATCGTCGATCGCATCACACGAGAACGCGAGGGTGTAGTTTCCGGCCGGGAGATAAGAGAAGAGGTAGCTGCCATCGATCGCCACGGTCTCGGTGGCGAAGGGCTCGAGATAGGATGCCGCTGCTGCGGCGGGGTCGAGTTCAGGGTTGAAGTCATCGGCGAAATCCGCCGGGTCGAGGCCGGTGCCCTGATACAGATACATGACATTGCCGTCGAGTGGGTCTGTTTTCCCGTCACAGGGCGGGGCGCCATTGAAAAGATCCGCATCGACAATGCCTTCGATGGACGTGCCGCGGGCGACCTCGATCACGCGCACACCACGGGGTTTCAGGATGTAGCGGTCGGGGCCCGGGTTGTAGGTCATCGCCTTTCGCAGGCCGAACTCCATGATGAAGGTCTGCTCACCGCTATCTTCGACTTCAAAGCGGCCCAGCTTCAGCTCGCCGCTCGGGACCTTGAGCGGTCGGATCGCGCCGCCGAATTCTTCGACATAGGTCAGCTCAATATCTTCATCGATGATCTCGAGGCGAAGGTTCTGGAAGTCATCGACGTCCAGTTCAACCGGACCGACGATCAACAGGTTGTCCTCGCCGCGATAGTCCAGGAGGTCGACCGTGATGGTGTCCTCATCGTAGATGTCCAACTCTTCGTTCGTGAAACGATCGATGATGACATCGTCGTGTCCAGGTCGATTCAGCGTGATCCGATCGATCGTGATCACGACGGATTCGAGTCCCTCGATGGGTGCGTCGGAGATGCCGAACGATACGGGTGCAGTCCCGCCGCCCCCTCCGCCGTCACTGCAGGCGATCGCCATCATCGCGAGGAGCGACCCCATGAGGAACGGGAGTGATGAGCCCGCATGGCGCAATGGCCGACCTTCGGGTGGATGGGCGAGGAGGCGGATGATCAACGTGTGATTCAGCATGGTTTTGGGCTCCGAGCGGAATGATCGATATGTATGAGTGCCACCACGGCGACGAAGGTGTCGCCCCCGGTGGGCAGGCTCAGGCGAGACGGGCCCTGCGCGATTGCGACGGCGGCACTGACTCGCCGTCGTGTCAATGTGCAGATCTAGAGCATCGGTCTGGATTCGCGGCATCGATGTGGTCCAGATCACTTCTTGCGCATTGACGAGCCGGCTAACCGAGCGACGTGGACTAAGGCCTCACTCCGATCGGTCGATATATTGGACTCCAACCTTTTCCCCTTCTCTGGAGGAACTCGAAATGAGAGCCCAGATTCTTCTCTGCCTTCTGTTGGGGACCGCACTGGTTCTGCCTCCGCTAGCAGCTGCGAAGCCACCGGCCCACGCGCCCGCCCATGGCTATCGCGCGAAGCAGAAGACTCCCGAGCCCACCCCAAAAAAGGCAGGCATCGAAGTCGTCTACGACAGCGAACGCGGGATCCATGTGGCAGTCGGGCTGCCTGACGTTCTCTTTCAAGACGGACACTACTATCGCAAGCACGACGGGCGCTGGGAGATCAGTTTGAGTGGAGACGGTGGCTGGCGTGTCTCGGTTGCCTCCGAGATTCCCGTCTCCGTCGTCGACGCCAGGAAGAAATCGCATCCCGGTCCCGCGAAGAACAAGCCCCGCAAACACCGATAGCTCGTCAGCTGCGGGCTCTGATGATTCGTCGCTGGACGATCGTCACCGCCTTAACCAGCCGGAATGCCCGTTGCGCCGCTCTGTCGCTTCTTGCGATCTTCCCCGAGCGATTCGTGAACCGCGGATTGCCGCCGAGTGGGTCGTGCTAGTATTCATCGCGAACCCATGGGAACACACGCTGCCACGATTGCGCTGTGCGGGCTTCTCGCGCTTGCCAGTGGCTGCCGGGATTCCGCAGTTGCGGTCGACGATTCGTCGGGGCCGCGGACCGTATTCGTCGAGACTGTCTTGATCGAATCCGAGGATGTGCAGGATCTCCTAGAATTCGTCGGCCAGCTCGATTCCGCCAATTCGGTCATACTGAAGCCTGAGATTTCGGGTGTCGTCGACTCCATTTCATTCGAGGAAGGGAAGTCGGTCGAGAAGGGCGCTCCGCTCTTTCAACTGAGAAACCGTGAACAGCGTGCACTCTTGCGCCAGGCCGAGGCCACCGTGAGTCTGACACGCAGCCGCTATCAGCGGGCGCGTAGATTGGCCGAGCAAAACGCCGAGTCGGAGGCGGGACTCGAAGGAGCCAAGGCCGAGTATGAGATTGCGGTCGCTCGTTCCGACCTGGCCAAAATACAGCTCGACCGGACCATCGTTCGCGCTCCCTTTGACGGCGTAGTCGGCGCACGCCTGGTTTCCCCTGGCGAGCGCGTCAATCCCGGCTTCGATCGTGGATCCGGTGGTGGTCGTAGTGGTGGCCGTAGCGGCGGTGGCGAAGCTTCGGGACTCGTCCGGATCGACTCGCTCGACGAAATGGAGCTGCTCTTCACTCTGCCGGAGACAGTGATGGCAATCGCGCGCGTCGGCGTGCGCGTCGCGGTCCGGGTCGCACCCTTTCCTGGCGAGAGTTTCGGCGGCGTCATCTACTTCGTGGATCCGCGAGTGGACGCGACGAGTCGACGTGTGCTCGTGAAGGCGCGCATCCCGAATCCCGAGCACAAGTTGCGCCCGGGACTCTTCGCCAAGATCATCTTGGAAATATCCAGCCGCAAGGATGCCCTGATGGTTCCCGAGGACGCCATCGTATACGACCGCGACGGCACCTTTGTATGGCGCATCGTCGAAGGCGAGGCAGTTCGCGCGCCCGTTGAATTGGGTATCCGCCAGCCCGGACGGGTGGAACTACTCGAGGGCGTCCATGCGGGTGATCGCGTCGTTTCGGCCGGAACGCACAAGCTTCGTCCAGGCAGTCTGATTAGCGATATCACGACCGCGGGTGAGGCGGACTCGGAGACGAACGGTTCGTGAGGCTCTCAGAGATCGCGATCGAGCGACCCGTACTGGCGATCGTCTTGTCGTTGATCATCACGCTGATGGGCGCAATTTCAGTGCTGCGACTCCCCAACCGGGAGCTTCCTGATATCGACCCCCCGGTCGTGTCCGTCGTTACGGTGCTGCCCGGGGCTGCGCCCGAAGTCGTCGAGACCTCCGTGACCCAGGTACTCGAGGACGAGTTGATCGGGATCGAGGGAATTCGCCACATGACTTCCGTGAGTCGTGAGCAAAGCGCGCGGATCTCGATCGAATTCGAACTCTCGCGCGACGTGAACGAGGCGGCCAATGACGTGCGAGACCGAGCCGCCCGCGCGCAGCGCGATTTGCCCGAAGAAGCCGACAGTCCGATCGTGTCCCGAAGCGACGCCGACGCCAGTCCGATCATGTGGGTCGCGCTGTCGAGCGCGAATCGGAGTCAGATCGAGATTTCGACGATCGCCGAACGCGATGTGCGCGACCGACTCGGCAAGCTACCCGGCGTGGCGAAGGTCATTCTGGGCGGCGAGCGGCGCCTTTCGATCCGCGTATGGATCGATAACCGTCGTCTGACCGCCCACTCACTCACAGTCTCCGACGTCGTAGCAGCCCTCGAGCGCGAAAACGTGGACTTGCCCTCCGGTCGAATCGAGGGAGCCGACCGGGAGTTCACCGTTCGAACGTTGGGTGAGCTCGTCGATCCCGAACAATACGCCGACCTGATCATCGCCGAAATAAGCGGATCACCCATCAGGTT
>CBFDDD010000123.1:0-13729 GCA_965603475.1 uncultured Myxococcales bacterium | reverse complement strand
GCTTCGGGACCGCCTGCTGCGGACCAGTGAAGCGCTCGTGGGTCGGTTGACCGGAGTCCTGGGTGGCCGTCGGGTCGACGAGGCGCTGCTCGAAGAACTCGAGGAAATTCTCTTTACCGCGGACCTGGGTGTCTCGACGGCGGAATCCCTACTCGAGGGTGTTCGATCGGAGGGCCAGGGTGCGGATGGCGATGCGGTTCGCGATCTCCTGAAGCGGTCGATGAGCGAGATGCTCGCCGCGGCCGAACGGAGCGATGAAGCCTTTTCGTTGAAGGGCAAGCCGCATGTCATTCTCGTGTTGGGGGTGAACGGGGCCGGGAAGACGACGACGATCGGCAAGCTTGCGGCGAAGCATCAGGCGCTCGGACGAAGTGTCCTGCTGGGCGCGGGCGATACGTTTCGTGCGGCCGCGATCGAGCAGCTCCAGGCCTGGGGCGAGCGCGTCGGCTGTGACGTGATCGCGGGGGAAGCGGGAGGCGACCCCGCCTCGGTGGCCTTCGATACAGTGAAGGCGGCGGTGGCGCGTGGCGTCGACGTCGCGATCATCGACACCGCGGGTCGGCTTCAGACCAAGAAACCGCTGATGGAGGAGCTCGGGAAGATCGTTCGCGTGATCGGCCGTGACATTTCGGAAGCGCCTCACGAGATTCTGCTCGTACTCGACGCGAATACGGGGCAGAACGCAATCTCGCAGGCAACGCTCTTTGCCGAGGTCGCCAACGTGACTGGGCTCGTTCTAACGAAGATGGACGGAACCGCGAAGGGCGGAGTCATCGTTGGGCTTGCGCACGACTTTCGGATTCCCGTGCACTTCGTCGGTGTCGGTGAAGGGATCGACGATCTGCGCGAGTTTGATTCGACCGAGTTCGTCGATGCATTGTTCGGGAATGGAGCCGATTGAGCGACATGGGCTGATGTACACGAACTGAGCGAAACAAGAGGATCTCTGAATGGCTGGATTCGTACTCGCGTTGGACCAGGGAACGACGTCCTCCCGCGCGCTGCTCTTCGATGTGAGTGGTGCGATCGTGAAGGCTGATCAGGTCGAGTTCCCTCAGTATTTTCCAAAACCCGGCTGGGTGGAACACGATCCCAACGAGATCTGGGAGAGCCAGCTCCAGGCTGCTCGAGGCGCGCTGGCCGGGGCGAAGGTCGAGGCTGGCGAGATCGCGGCGATCGGGATTACGAATCAACGAGAGACGACCGTCGTCTGGGACCGTCGGACGGGCGAGCCGATTCATCCCGCCATCGTCTGGCAGTCGCGTCAGTCGAGTGGCGTCTGCGACACACTTCGGGCAGAGGGACTCGAAGAGGAAGTGCGATCGCGGACCGGGCTGCTGATCGATTCGTATTTTTCTGGCACGAAGATTCGTTTCATCCTCGACGCCGTTCCGGGCGCTCAGGCGCGCGCAGTAGCGGGCGAACTCTGCTTTGGAACGATCGATACCTGGCTCATCCACAAGCTCACGAAGGGGCGCGTTTTCGCTACGGAGCCCTCCAATGCGTCGCGGACGCTTCTCTACAACATCCACGACGGCGCTTGGGACGAAACGCTGCTCGGTGCGCTCGGTATTCCGAGAGCAATGCTTCCGGAGGTCAGGGATTCGAGCGGGGTCTTCGGGGAGACGGATCCAGAGTGGTTCGGAGCAGCGATTCCGATCGCGGGCGTCGCGGGCGACCAACAATCTGCACTCTTCGGGCAAGGCTGTGTGTCTGAGGGGCTCGCGAAGAACACCTATGGGACAGGATGCTTCTTGCTGATGAATACCGGCCGCGAGGCGCCACGATCTGAGGCGGGGCTGATTACGACTGTCGCCTGGGGTCTCGAAGGCCAGCTCGAGTACGCCCTCGAAGGTTCGATCTTTGTTGCCGGTTCTGCAGTGCAATGGCTGAGGGACGGACTCGGATTCGTAACGGAAGCGAGAGAGACGGACGCCCTCGCCAGGAGCGTTTCCGATACGGACGGCGTCTACGTCGTTCCGGCCTTCGTTGGGCTCGGCGCACCCTATTGGGATGAATCGGCGCGCGGCACGATCGTTGGGATTACGCGTGGTACGACGCGCGCGCATATCACGCGCGCGACTCTCGAGTCGATCGCCTATCAGACGCGAGATGTCATGAATGCGATGGAGCAAGACTCCGGGATCGCCCCCGGCGTACTTCACGTAGATGGCGGCGCGTGCGAAAATGATTTCTTGATGCAGTTCCAGGCCGACATTCTCGGAATTGCGGTCGAGCGCCCAGCGGTACTCGAAGTGACGGCGATGGGTGCAGCGGCGTTGGCCGGCATTGGCGTGGGATTCTGGAGTGATCGCTCGGAGCTCGACACGAGGGTGGGGCCGGCGACGCTATTCGAACCGACGATGTCCGAGGACGAGCGTGAGGTGCGCTATCACACATGGCTTCGCGCCGTCGAACGGTCGCGCGGTTGGGCGGACGCTCCGCAATGACTCGTCCACTCGTGATCGCACATCGCGGTTCATCCGGTGAACGACCCGAAAACACGTTTCCGGCTTTCGAGCGCGCCATCGAGCAGTCGGCGGATATGATCGAGACAGACCTGCATTTGAGTCGCGACGGGATCGTGATGATTCATCATGATGCGGAACTCGAACGTCTCGGCGAGCAGGGGGAGATTCGGGATCGCACGGCATCCGAACTCGCTGTGATGAACGCAGCGCCGGGCGTTTCGCTTGCGGAGAAGATGCCGACCCTGCTGGAGCTTCTCGACGTGTTCGGCGAGCGAATGCAGTTCAACCTCGAGCTGAAAGTCGGCCTGAACGACGTTGCCTACGAGGGGCTCGAGGATCTCGTCGTGTCGGCCGTCGAGGCGCGTGGGCTGATGCCCAGGATGCTCTTTTCGAGTTTCTACGATGCGGTTCTGAGGCGGCTGCGCGCGCGAAGTGCTGCCGCGCGGATTGCGCTACTCGTTTCCCCGCGGGCTCCAATTGCGATTTTCGAGCGTGCCGCGGGTGTCTTCGCGGAGGCAATCAACCCCGACGTGCGCCTCGTGACGCAAAAGCTCGTCGAGGAAGCGCATGCAGCGGGGCTCCGCGTCTATCCCTATACCGCGAACGAATCCGCGGAGATGGCGCGCCTGCTCGACTGCGGCGTCGACGGAATCATCACGAATCACCCGGCGCGTCTGCATGCCCTTCTGGAAGAGCGCATGGCTGGATAGACCTGTGGGCAGATCCGAAAGTGGTGGTGTAGTGCAGACTTGCCTCCATTTGTGCCGCTTCGTCAGGTTGACTTCCAGGGACCATTGGCTTAGGGTCGCAAGTTCGAAAAACGTTGGACCCACAGTGACTTAGCACCCCGTGGGTCGACTCAAACGCATCGATTCGACCGAGTGTAACTCGGACGTGACTCCCGGATGGCTCGAAGCGCGCAAGCGCGTGAGAGTCTTCGAACATCGAGCCCCGTTCAAGGGAGACGCCGGTGAATCGGTGGATGCGAGCGGCGAGGGGGCAGCTGGGGTTCACGAACGAACGTCGCTTGGAAGCAAACTAGAAAGAAAGAAAGCCGGACGCGCTCATGATTCGAACCGCAATGCCGCCGAAGCGGGGCCTCTACGATCCCTCCCTCGAACACGACGCATGTGGCATCGGCTTCGTTGCCGATCTCAAGAAACCGGCGAGTCACGGTATTCTCGAAAAGGCCACGGAAGTCCTGTGTCATCTGACCCATCGTGGTGCCGCGGGTGCAGACGAAGAGACCGGCGATGGCGCCGGCATGCTGATCCAGACGCCGGACAAGTTTATGCGCAAGGTCGCCGATGCAAGCGGCTTTGGTCTTCCCGAACAGGGCACCTACGCCTCAGCGCTCGTCTTTCTGTCGACCGATGCGGCCGAGCGCAAAGCTCAGATCAAGGTTCTCGAGGACGTCGTTGCGGCGGAAGGTCAGAATCTACTTGGCTGGCGTGAAGTTCCAACGGATCCCGACACGATCGGTCCGATCGCGCGCGCCGGAATGCCCGCAATCGAGCAGGTTTTCATCGGTGCCGCCGAGGGTCTCGACCAACCCGCCTTCGAGCGCAAGCTTTATGTGATTCGCCGCTTGATCGAGAATCGGATAGACGAGCTCGATACGGCTTTCCACATTCCGAGCCTCTCGTCGAAGACATTCCTCTACAAGGGCATGTTCCTTGCGCATCAGACTCCGGCCTTCTTTCCCGATCTCCAGGATTCCGACATGGAGTCCCGCGTCGCCCTCGTCCATCAGCGCTACAGCACGAATACGTTTCCGACCTGGGATCTCGCTCAACCCTTCCGCTACCTGGCGCATAACGGCGAGATCAACACGATCCGCGGCAATCAGAATTGGATGAACGCACGTGAGGGGACGCTGAAGTCGGACCTCTTTGGCGATGACCTGCAAAAGCTCTTCCCCGTGATGCGCGTTGGAACCAGCGATTCAGCGCGTTTCGACAACGCTCTCGAGTTTCTGCACCTCGCGGGTCGCGACTTGCCGCAGTCTATGCTGATGATGATCCCTGAAGCCTGGGAGAATCGGCCCGAGATGCATGAAGATCGACGTGCCTTCTACGAGTATCACTCGTGCATGATGGAGCCGTGGGATGGTCCAGCGTCGATGTGCTTCTCGAATGGTGACGGAGTAGGTGCCGTTCTCGACCGAAATGGATTGCGACCTTCACGTTACGTGCTGACACACGACGGGTTGCTCGTGATGGGTTCCGAGGTCGGTACACTCGAAATCGATCCTGCGGATATCGCGACCAAGGGACGACTCGAGCCTGGCCGGATCTTCTACGCCGATCTGGAAGAGGGCCGCATCATCGCTGATGCCGAACTCAAGGATCGATACATTTCGCTCCATCCGTACAAGACCTGGGTCGAGACCCACCAGCTCGAGCTTGCGGATCTCGATGTGAACGAGTCGACGAACGCTGCGACGGACAATGGCAGCCAGGAAGCCCGGTTCGCGCTGCAGCAGACCTTCGGATACTCGCTCGAAGACATGCGGTTCCTGCTCTCCCCGATGGCCGCCAATGGCAAGGAGCCGCTCGGTTCGATGGGTGAGGATTCAGCCCTGGCCTGTCTCTCCGACCGGTCTCGACTGCTATTCCACTATTTCAAACAGAATTTTGCGCAGGTCACGAATCCCGCGATCGACTCGATTCGAGAGCGACCGGTCATGACGCTCGACTCGACGCTGGGTGCCGAAAAGAACCTGCTCGACGAGACCCCGAAACATGCCGAGTTGCTCCGCTTGCATCGACCGGTGCTTCGCAATGCGGAACTCAAGGCGATTCGCGAGATAGACAAGCCGGGCTTCAAGGCCCAGACCCTGAGTACCCTCTACAAGGTGACCGAGGGCGGTAACGGTCTGCGCGCCGCGATCGGACAACTCTGCCGTGAGGCCAGTCAAGCGATCGCGGCGGGCGCCAACATCTTGATTCTTTCGGATCGCGGGGTCAATCCCGAGTTGGCGCCAATTCCCGCGCTGCTCGCAACGGGGGCAGTCCACCATCACTTGATTCGTGAGAGCTCGCGGACTCGCTGTGGTCTGGTCGTGGAGACAGGCGAAGCGCGTGAAGTCGCCCATTTCGCTCTGCTCGTTGGATATGGCGCGGGCGGGATCAACCCCTACCTCGCGTTCGAGACCGTGCGTGACCTCGTCGAAGACGGGAGCTATGTCCCGGCGGATCTCGACCAGGCGACCGCCGAGGAAAACTATCTGAAGGCGATCGATCTGGGTCTACTCAAGATCTTCGCCAAGATGGGCATCTCGACCCTGCAGAGCTATCGAGGCGCCCAGATTTTCGAGGCGATCGGATTGCACGACGAGGTCGTCGATCTCGCGTTCTTGGGAACGCATTCCCGGGTTTCGGGCGTCGGGCTCGACGTGCTCGCACGCGAAGCCGAGATGCGTCACAGCCGAGGCTTTCCGGACGGCGCTTTCCAGTATCCCGAACTCGATGCCGGTGGTCTCTATCAGTGGCGGCTTCGAGGCGAGCAGCACACTTTCAATCCGGAATCGGTTGCGAAGCTCCAGCGCGCCGTGCGAGATGAAAGTTTCAAGAGTTTCGAGGAGTATGCGGCCGCTGCCAACGATGATTCGGTTCGGATGCGCACGCTTCGGGGATTGCTCGAGTTCAAGTTCGACCGCGAGCCGGTTCCCCTCGAAGAGGTGGAGGAGGTTGCTGCGATCGTGACGCGCTTCTGCACGGGCGCGATGTCCTACGGCTCGATTTCCGCGGAGGCCCACGAGACGCTCGCGATTGCGATGAACCGCATCGGCGGAAAGAGCAATACGGGCGAGGGTGGCGAAGACCCCAAGCGTTGGACACCGGATGACAATGGCGATTCCCGGCGCAGCGCGATCAAGCAGGTGGCGTCGGGGCGATTTGGTGTAACGAGTGCGTATCTCGTGAACTCCGACGAGATGCAGATCAAGATCGCCCAGGGCGCCAAGCCGGGCGAGGGAGGTGAGCTTCCCGGACACAAGGTCAGCCAGACCATTGCGGATACACGCTATTCGACGCCGGGTGTTGGACTGACATCGCCGCCGCCACATCACGATATCTATTCGATCGAGGATCTTTCCCAGCTGATCCACGATCTGAAGAATGCCAATCGCTATGCGAACGTGAGCGTCAAGCTCGTCTCCGAGACGGGCGTTGGCACGATCGCCTCGGGCGTATCGAAGGGCAAGGCCGACGGCGTGTTGATCGCCGGCCACGACGGCGGTACGGGTGCTTCGGCATTGACCTCGATCAAGAATGCCGGCTGTCCATGGGAGATCGGCCTGTCCGAGACCCAGCAGACTCTCGTCGAGAACGATCTGCGTGGTCGAATCCGACTCCAGGTCGACGGCGGCTTCAAAACGGGACGAGACGTCGTGATCGGCGCGCTGATGGGTGCGGACGAGTTTGGTTTTGCGACGGCGCCACTCGTAGCCCTGGGCTGCGTACTGATGCGTGTTTGCCATTTGAATACCTGTCCCGTCGGCATCGCGACCCAGCGTCCGGAGCTGCGTGAGAAATTCGCCGGTCAACCGGAGCACGTCACTCGCTTCTTCTTCTTCGTCGCGGAGCAGGTGCGCGAGCTGATGGCGAAGCTGGGTTATCGCACGATGGACGAGATGATCGGGGAGGTCGATCGTCTCGAAACGCGCAAGTCGATCAATCATTGGAAGGCGTCTGGACTCGATCTCTCGGACCTCCTCTATAAATCCGATCTCCCACACGACCGGCATCACACGGGCAGACAGGACCATGGACTCGAGAACGCCCTCGACATGACGCTTCTCGAGCTGGCGGAGCCCGCGCTTGCCAGGGGTGAAAAGGTCGAGATCGAACTGCCAGTGAAGAACATCAACCGGGCGGTGGGCACGATTCTCGGATCCGAGGTCTCGCGAAAATACGGACTCGCAGGACTGCCGGATGGCACGATCTCGATCGAGTTGAAGGGCTCCGCAGGCCAGAGCCTGGCGGCATGGCTGCCCAAGGGAATCCAGATTCGCGTAGAAGGCGATGCGAACGACTACGTTGGCAAGGGGTTGTCGGGGGGACGCGTCATCGTGCGCGTACCGTCCGCGGCGACCTTCGAGCCAATGGAAAACATCATCGCGGGCAATGTTCTGCTCTATGGCGCGACGGGTGGTGAGGCATTCTTTCACGGACCCGTTGGGGAGCGATTTTGCGTTCGGAATTCCGGCGCCGAAGCCGTTGTCGAGGGTGTCGGGGACCACGGTTGCGAATACATGACTGGAGGCCGCGCGATCATTCTCGGGCCGACCGGAATCAATTTCGCTGCGGGCATGAGCGGAGGGATTGCGTACGTGCTCGACGAGGACGGCGGGTTTGCGGATAAATTGAATCCGTTGGCCGCGGTCGACCTCGAACCACTCGATGATGCCGATGTGGCGTATCTACAGAAGATGCTCAGAAAGCATTTCGAAACCACTCGCAGCGGCAGGGCGGACGACATCCTCCGAAAGTGGGAGACCTTCGCCCCGAAATTCGTAAAGGTGTATCCACAGGAATACCGCGCAGCCCTGGAGGCGCTGGCCGAGACACCTGATTCTGAGACATCCGGACAGACCGGCGGCCAGGCATAGCCCCGATTCAATCCCCCGGCGGGTTCTACGCGAACCGCCGTGATCGCAAGATGAACCCAGCGCTGAGGTACCGATTTCATGGCGAAGCCGACAGGATTCCTCGAAACCAAGAGACAGGGTGCGAGCTATCGCCCGGCGAACGAGCGCACGAAGGATTTCAAGCAGGTCATGCTCGAGATCCCCGACGAGACTCTTCAGGCCCAGGCTGCTCGTTGTATGGACTGTGGAGTGCCCTTTTGCAGCAATCCGAACAACGGACGCGGGGGCTGTCCGCTCGGCAATATCATTCCGGATTGGAATGACCTCGTCTATCGAGGCAAATGGGAAGATGCGATTTCGCGTCTGCATTCGACCAACAACTTTCCAGAGTTTACGGGTTCGGTCTGTCCGGCTCCGTGCGAGTCCGGCTGTGTTCTCGGGATCAACGACGACCCCGTCACGATCAAGAACATCGAATTCAAGATCGTGACCCATGCCTGGGAGAATGGATTCATCAAATCCGTCGTTCCGGAGAAGCGTTCGGGGCGATCGGTTGCTGTTGTCGGGTCTGGTCCGGCGGGTCTGTCTGCGGCACAGCAACTCTGTCGGGCTGGCCATACTGTGACCGTGTTCGAGAAGAGCGATCGAATCGGTGGATTGCTTCGGTACGGAATTCCCGAGTTCAAGATGGAGAAACGGATCATCGATCGACGTCTCGAACAGATGAAGGAAGAGGGCGTTTCCTTTCAGACCGGTGTACATGTCGGCGAGGATCTGACGGCTGCGGATCTGCGGAAGAATTTCGATGCCGTGTTGCTTTGCATGGGCTCCGAGATGGCGCGAGATCTGCCGGTCGAAGGCCGAGACCTGAACGGCGTGCATTTCGCCATGGATTTCCTTCCGCAGGCGACGAAGCGTGCTCACGGCGATTCACTGCCACCAGAACAGGACATTCTCGCGAGCGGGAAGCATGTCGTCGTGTTGGGCGGCGGCGATACGGGTTCGGATTGTGTGGGGACGAGCCATCGCCAGGGCGCGCTCTCCGTGACGTCGATCGAGCTTCTCGAGGAGCCTCCGACGGGCAGCAATCCAGGCACGCCGTGGCCGACGTGGCCGGTCATCGCACGCAGTTCGAGTTCCCATGACGAAGGGGGCGTTCGCAAGTTTGCGATGATGACGAAGAAGTTTTCGGGGGTGAATGGCCGCGTCGAACAGCTTCACGGCGTCGAGATTCGATTTGGGGATCCAGATGCGTCCGGCCGACCGGTGATCGAAGAAGTCGCAGGCTCCGAATTCGAGATTCAGGCGGACCTGGTCCTGCTTGCTCTGGGCTTCCTGGGACCGGTGCAGACAGGTTTGCTCGGAGATCTCGGGCTGAAGCTCGATCCCCGTGGCAATGTCGCGACGGATCTCAACGATTTCCGCACGTCCGAGCCTGGTGTGTTTGCGGCAGGAGACTGTCGACGCGGTCAAAGCCTTGTTGTCTGGGCCCAGTGGGAGGGGCGTGAAGCGGCGCGTGCCGTCGACCGCTACCTGGCCGGTGATTCGCGACTCCAGTCCAGAGGCACCTCGGGAAACTTCCCCATCTAGTCCGTTTCGAGTCCGATGCGCACGCCGTCGAGTGCTGGCTGACGAAATTTTTCTCGCCCGATTCGAGCGGTCCCGAAAATTGGATGTCGGCTCCAAAGTGCTGTTCAACTGGACACATCGGGCAGAAATCCTTGCGCCCTTCCTTCCGCGATCGTGTAGTCTAATTGCATGAGCGCCGGACGTCGCAACGAAGAAGAAATGTTGGGGGTCGATCAATATGACTTTGATCGACTCGAACAATCGGTCGAGTTTCTCATCAAAGAACACGAACGTCTGTCCGGTGAGCGTGAAGAATTGCTCGCAGAGTTGGTGGATCGTGAACATCGGATCTCTACGCTCGAGGGTCGACTCGATCTGGAGCAGAGCAAGCGCGCGGTTGCCGTCGAAAGCGTGGACAAGATTCTCGCTCGCATGGAACAGCTGCAGACAAGCGTGTCGGCTGCGGCGAAGGGTGCTTCATGAGTAAAGAAGCCGTCGCCGTTCGAATCGCTGGACATAACTACAAGATTCTGAGCGATGGCGACGCGGATCTACTCCGGAAAATCGCGAGCTACGTCGACCAGGCGATGAACCAGGTTCGGAAGCGAACGGGAACGGTCGACACGCTCGATGTTGCCGTGCTGACTTGTCTGAATCTGGCACGGGAGGTTCTTGCGCTTCGCGACCAGCAAAACGATTCGGTCGAAGACGATCGAATGCGTTCTTTGATCGAGCGGGTTGAAACGATCCTCGGCAGCCAGGTCGCATCCGGCGCGACTGACGTCGACGCATCCCAGCACGGTTCCGTCCTCAATCAAGATGATCAAGACGACCAAGATGATAAATCTGAAGTCGATGATTCCACTAAGGGTTCGGAAGACGAAGAGTCTACGCGCACCCTCGATCTGCCGAGCGTCGAGACACTTCGGGACCGGGCGACCCCCTCTACTCCTTCGACGGCAGCGAGCGAAGCAAACTCGACCGAAGAGTCGTTGCCTGAAGCACGCTTTGCCGCTGGTGGGCGCGAGCGCGCTTCCTAGCGCGAACCGAGCAGGTGCCGATTTCTTCGCTGGACGCCGAGAAGAAACGCCTGCGTCTCAGCATGAAGACGACGCTCCAGTCGATCTCCACAAAAGAGGCGCTTGCGGCCGGCGAAGCGATTTCGAATCGATTGGCGGGCTGGTCGAACTGGCGTTCATCGTTGGTCGTCGCGCTCTTCGCGACGCTCCCAGGCGAAGTCGATACGCAACCGCTGGTCGAACTGGCACGGCGAGATGGCAAGCAAATTCTCTTTCCGCGAATCCATGCGCGCCGGAGGATCGAATTCGCAGTCGTCGAAGAAACCGGATCGTTGCAGCCGGGACCCTTCGGCGTACTCGAGCCCGACCTGCGATGTCCGGCGCGGCAGCTGGATGCTCATACGATCGTTCTCGTTCCGGGAGTTGCATTCGATCGTGACGGCGGACGCCTCGGTCGGGGGGCAGGCTACTATGATCGGGTGATCGCGGGGTGCGAAAAAAGTTCGGGACGCCCGCGATTCATCGGTGTCGGATTCGACAACCAGGTCATCGAGGCTGTCCCGATGAATTCACTCGATATGCGAATGGACGGCATCGTGACAGAGACGGGGCTATTCGAGGTGGCTTGAAGCGCGGAGTGTGGTGACGGTGGCGGCGTAGGCACTGTCGGTTTAGAGAAGGTCCGTGGTGGCAACGCGGCGTGGTGGATCGCTTGGTCAAAGCGCTCTGGGGTTCTGGTTCCTTCCCTCCTTTCCGGGAACTAGAAGAAGAGCTAGAAAACCGACGCGAGCCAGTGCGGCCGCGACGGTGCGGTGGAAGCGGTCCAGGCGCCTGGTGCAAGTGCTGGCCAAGGAATGGGCGGAGGAGATCGGGCAACGATGACGGATGCGCAGCTGAACAAGGAGGTCGAACGCCAGCTCGCGATCATGCGGGAGGGGTCGGTCGATTTCTACGGCGAGGAGGAACTCGCACAGCGCCTGGCATTGCGGCTGAAGGAAGGACGTCCACTGCGGGTCAAGCTCGGGATGGATCCGTCGTCTGCGGATCTCCACCTCGGCCATAGCGTCGTTCTCATGAAGCTCAGACGGTTTCAGGAGCTCGGGCATACGCCGATCTTTCTGGTCGGCGACTTCACCGCTCGAATCGGGGATCCCTCGGGCCGAAACAAGACGCGGCCCGCACTCGATGCAGATCAAGTCAAACAGAACGCCAAGACCTACGTTTCCCAGGTGGCCAAGATCCTCGACGTCAGCACGGTCGAAGTGCGATTCAACGGGGAATGGATGGATTCGATGGGGCCGAGCGATTTCGTGCACCTGTGCGCACAGACGACCGTCGCACGGATGCTCGAGCGAGACGACTTCGCGAAGCGCTACAAGGCGGAGATCCCGATCTTCATTCACGAACTGCTCTATCCCTTTGTTCAGGGCTACGACTCGGTGGCGTTGGATGCGGATGTCGAGTTGGGGGGGACGGATCAGACGTTCAATCTGTTGATGGGGCGCGAAATCCAACGTAGCTACGGACACGAGCCCCAGGCTGTGATCACACATCCGCTCCTCGTCGGCCTCGATGGGCGGGAGAAGATGAGCAAGAGCCTGGGTAACAGCGTTGGAATCACGGACGAGGCCAGCGAAATGTACGGCAAGGTCATGAGCATCCCCGATTCGGCCATGGCGGAATGGTGTCGGCTGCTCTCTGCCGGCGATTGGACGGATTTGGCGGGCGAGCTGGGGAAGCTCGCCGACGGCGACGGCGATCCAATGGCCCTGAAACACGACCTGTCGCAGCGGATTGTGTCGCGGATTCACGGCCAAGAAGCGGCCGAATCGGCTCGAGCACATTTTCGGCGAGTGGTGCAGCGCAAAGAGATGCCAAGCGATATTCCCGGCGTCGAGCTCGCACTGGGCGATCGCGCCTCGATCAAGCTCTTTGAAGTGCTGGTCGAAGCCGGTCTCGCGCCCAGCAAGAGCGAGGCTCGTCGTCTAGTGCAACAGGGGGCGGTTTCAGTAGATGGCGAGCGTCTATCGGACCCGACTTTTGTGCTCGAACCCCGAGAAATGTTGATTCAGGTCGGCAAACGACGTTTTGCTCGCATCCAGATTCAGCGCTGATTCGGGGATCGAATCCGAATTCCCCCGGGTTTCCTGAAAAACCTTCTAGGGGCGTTAGAAAGTCCCTTGACCGGCAAGCCGGACTCGCGTAAGTTCCGGCGCCCGCCGCGGGGACCACTCGCGGTAGGATTCCTGACCCTGTTCGACCAACTTTCGAGTTGGATCAAAACAAACGGTGGTATGGGTACGTTTAGATAGATCGTCTGGGGGAGTTCTCAACAAGCTCCTTGGACCTCGGTCGCTCTTTGAAAACTGAATAGCGTGTGGTCCGTTGAGTCGGGGATACTCGACAACGCGGATCGAGACAACAAAACCATGTCCCTTTGTAGGTCTTGGAAACGAGATCTGCATCAAAGAACATGATGAGTCAGGGGATGATTGATTAATCAGTCATCTACTTGTCTTGTCAGCCAATTTTAAACTGGAGAGTTTGATTCTGGCTCAGGACGAACGCTGGCGGCGTGCTTAAGACATGCAAGTCGTACGAGAAAGCCTCTTCGGAGGTTAGTAAAGTGGCGCACGGGTGAGTAACGCGTGGATAATCTGCCCTTTGGTTTGGGATAACCCCGGGAAACCGGAGCTAATACCGAATAAGACCACGATGACTTCGGTCGATGTGGGAAAAGATGGCCTCTTCTTGAAAGCTATCACCGATGGATGAGTCCGCGTTTGATTAGCTTGTTGGTGAGGTAAAAGCTCACCAAGGCTACGATCAATAGCTGGTCTGAGAGGACGATCAGCCACACTGGAACTGAGACACGGTCCAGACTCCTACGGGAGGCAGCAGTCGGGAATATTGGGCAATGGGCGAAAGCCTGACCCAGCAACGCCGCGTGAAGGATGAAGGCCCTAGGGTCGTAAACTTCTGTCGAGAGGGAAGAATGCTTGCGGGTAAATAATCCGTAAGTTTGACGGTACCTCCAAAGGAAGCACCGGCTAACTCCGTGCCAGCAGCCGCGGTAA
>CBFDDD010000122.1:0-14132 GCA_965603475.1 uncultured Myxococcales bacterium | reverse complement strand
AGGTAGTAGTCGTTGTAAAAGTAGTTATTGCTCATTCGCTCGAGGTACTCCCCGAGCGCCGAGCACAGGGCTGCGTCTTTGGTCGCGCCTTTTCCGTTCGTGTAACACATGGGCGACTCGGCATCGCGGATATGGACGGACCACACGTGGGGAACGATGTTTCTCCATGCCGCGATTTCAATCTTGATCCCAAGCGACTCGATGAGGCCGCTCATGTTGGTGATCGTCTCTTCGAGCGAGCAATCTTTTCCGGGAATCATGGTTTTGGCACCGTCTTTAGAGTCACTCTCATAAAGAAGGCCAGAGTCTTTTCCCAAAACACTGATGGAATCGACTTTGAAACCCAGATCGTTTTGAATCACTCGTTTTACAGTGCAGCGGTCCATCGCACTGATGATTCCATCCCGATCCTTCTCGGATATCCCTTCAGGAAGCTCAGCACGAATTTTGAACGTTTGTTGATACCTGTTTTCAGGGTCAACGATGTTGTCCTGAACGATGCTCATGTCTTCTGTGGGAATGTCTCTGGCGTTGCAGTAAGCCTTGGCAAAATAGGCAGCGCAGAGTGCTGACGAGGCCAAAAAGTAGTCAAAGGGACCTGGAGCCGTTCCATCCCCCTTATATCGAATGGGTTGATCGCTGATGACCGTGAAATCATCAAAACTGGCCTCCAGCCTAAGGTTGTCCAGAAACCTGACTTTTACCTGCATGTTGTTTCCCGGGGTTAGTTCATCGATTCATCAGCTATTCGCTCGGGCATGGAGGCCAAAGTCGAACGTCGGATTCCGCTTAAAGAAACATCGGGAGTCTGCGGCTGATGGAGAGTGAGACGTTTAGGCTCGGTTTCCGACAAGGTACCGGTATCGGTGCCACAAAGAACCCGCATCGTCGAACGATCAGCCTGGAACCGGACCTGACCGTTCTCTCTGACCGCGAGGATCTTCTCGAGCGCGCCCAGTGCGTCCTCCGATTGCCACAGGGCGTTCGAGAGCGGGTTTGGACGGGTTCCTGTCTGCCAAACTCAAGGTCTTGATTGAGTGTTACTCAATCGCTCTCGTCCCGGAGCGGGGCGACTATGCCTCGGCCGAGGCTTGATTGACATATCAGGACTTACCGGCGGTACTGAAAACGCAGCTTAAACCTCCTACACCCCAGATGTCCGCACTCGTCCGAGTCTACGATCCGAAAGGCGAGCACGCGAGCAACGCGCTCGCTTGGCCGTATAACGCGGAGTCCTCGGATCTCGAGGGTCTACCCCCGCACGTGATCTCCGCGAACGAACTCGATCCTCTGCGGGATGAAGGACTCGCCTACTACCGAAAGCTGATCAGCGCGGGCATCCCGGTGGTCGGACGAACGGTCGCGGGCACTCCACACGGCGGAGACCTTGCGTTTCCCGACATGACGCCCGAGATCTATCAATCCACGTTGGACGCTATCCACTCTTTTGCGCGCTCGCTGGAGGATCTCGTTTAAAGGAGACCGCCGGCCAGCGGAGGAAGAACAGATGCGCCTCTTCGAACAGGGGGCCACATTTCGGGCGAGCCAGATCGAGTGCGAGCGATCCGACGCTGCTGTCAAGATATTTCTCGCCGCGTGCGCTCGGGGCGCCATGCTTTCCTGCACGGGCTCGCGAGCCGAATGAGCCCAACGACGATCGCAAGCTTCCAGACCCCGAGCTCGATCTGCCCAATACCGGCGCGATCGGCATCAATCGTCGCTATCGTAGAGGAACTCGCTGGTTCGATCGGACTCAGCTTGACTTGCTCGATGTCCAGTCGATGAACGGGACTCGAGCAGCGGACCAGGAGAGCGCATGAAATCGGGGCGCATCTGTCGATTGCGAGCGGTCCTATGCTGCATCCCGATTCTCGCCCTCTCGTTCGCAAACCCCGCGTCGGCGAAAGAGGATTCCATCGAGTTCGACAACGGCGGCGCCTCGGAGCCGGGCCCGACACGGCTACACCCCATCGTGATCGAACATCCCACGACGCTCGGCAAGATCACAACCGGGCTGCGGGACGCCGCGGGACGCGCGATCGGAATCGAGTGCGCCACCTGCCACGCGGCCGGCGATGGCCCCGCGCTCGCGGCCCTGGCTGAAGCGCCGAAGGATTTCCACGCCGGAATCCAAATGGCCCATGGGAAGCTCCCCTGCAACGCATGCCATTCCCCGAATGATCGAACCCGCTTACGCCTCGCGAGTGGCGAAACGCTCGAGATGGGTGAGGTGATCCGATTGTGTGGCCAATGCCACAGCAGCCAATTGCGAAGTTTCCAGCACATGGCGCACGGCGGCGCGCGCGGATATTGGGACCGTACGAAGGGTCCGACGATCCGGAACAGCTGCGTGACCTGCCATGCTGCTCACGCGCCCGCTTATCCGCTCGTCAATCCAGCACCGCCACCCAACGATCGCTTCCTCACGCCTCCGCATGGATCCCCAGCGGATACGTCGAAGCAGGCGACCGCCGAGGCAAACTCGAATCATGACTGAAATCACACGACGCACAGCAATTGCGACGATCGGAGCGACGCTCGGCGCAGCGGCCTTCGCAAAGGCGATGGAACCGCTCCGGAACTTCACCTCGAATCTTTCCCTCGACGAGTATCTCCAGAACCACTACCAGGAACTCGGCCCCGAGGAGATGCGCGACGTCATCGCGCGACTCGAGCGCGAGACAAAGGACGAATACGGGGCCGATGTCCAGATCTCGGATGACGCTGCCCTGCCCGGTGTGCAGTTCGGATATGCGCTGAACCTCAGCGTCTGTAACGGTTGTCGCAAATGCGCTGAGGCCTGCCACGTCGAGAACAACCACGATCGCGACACGAACCAGTCTTATATCCGGATCTTCGAACTCGCCAAGGGGAGCATCGACTTCGAAAGCGGAAACGTGAACTACGACCATATGGTCCCGGCCGAGGACAAGTACTACATGCCCGTCCAATGCCATCAATGCGACAACGCGCCCTGTGTCGATGTCTGCCCGGTCGAAGCCACATGGAAGGAACCCGACGGGATCGTGGTCGTCGACTACAACTGGTGTATCGGCTGTCGCTATTGCGAAGCGGCCTGTCCGTACCACGCGCGGCGATTCAACTGGAAGAAACCCGAGATCCCCGCCGAAGAGGTCAACCCGGATCAGGGCTACCTCTCGAATCGCATTCGGCCCCAGGGCGTGGCCGAGAAATGCACCTTCTGTCTACATCGAACCCGCAAGGGAAAACAGCCGGCCTGCGCCGAGGCATGTCCTACCGGAGCCCGCGTCTTCGGCAACCTGCTCGACCCCGAGTCCCCGATCCGATGGGTCTTGGAGAACAAACGCGTCTTCGTCCTGAAAGAAGAGCTCGGCACACACCCGCGCTTCTTCTATTTCTTCGATGGGTGATCTGATTCATGGCTGCTGCAACCAACACATCGCCTGAAGCGACCACGACTTCGCATTTGATCAGCTACCCACGCTTCCTGCTGGAGTGTGTGAAGATCTCCTTCGACGGAGGTCCCCTCTTCTACGCCTGGATGACGCTTCTGACGGCACTCGCACTCGTCGGGGCGAACGCATGGGCGCAGCAGATGGGTCAGGGGATGATCCTGACCGCCATGACGGATCACGTTTCATGGGGGCTCTACATCGCGAACTTCACGTTCGGCGTGGGCCTCGCAGCCGGCGCTGTCATGATGGTGATCCCCGCCTACCTCTACGACGACCACGACATGCACGACGTCGTGATCATCGGCGAGCTGCTGGCAATCTCGGCCATCATCGTCTCTCTCACCTTCGTGATGGTCGACATGGGCCGACCTGAACGGTTCTGGCATCTGATCCCGTTCATCGGGCGATTCCATTGGCCGATCTCGATGCTCACCTGGGACGTGGTCGTGCTGAGCGGCTATCTGCTTCTCAACCTCCACGTCAGTGGCTACATGGTCTATTCGCGGTTCATCGGAAAGGCGCTGAATCCACGCTGGTATATCCCCTTCGTGTTGATCTCGGTGGGTTGGGCGATCTCGATCCACACCGTGACCGCATTTCTCTACAACGGACTCGGAAGTCGGCCCTTCTGGAACGATGCAATCATTGCGCCCCGCTTCATCGCTTCCGCTTTCGTCACCGGCCCGGCGTTCCTGATCGTCGCACTCGCGCTCATCAAGCGCCTCACGGCGCTCCCAATTCCCGACAGTCCCGTTCGCACGCTGACTTCCATCATGCGCGTCACCGTCGTAGTGAACCTCTTCTTGCTGGGGTCGGAGGCCTTCACCCAGTTCTACACGGGCGGCGTGCATGCCGCGTCGGCGCATTATCTCTACTTCGGAATCGGTCACAGCGATGCGTTGGTCCCCTGGATCTGGAGCGCGATCGCGCTCAACACGACCGCGGCCCTGCTCCTGCTGAGCCCGCTCTCACAACGACGACCGGGCATCGTGATCTTCGCCTGCATCCTGACCTTCACTGGCGTCTGGATCGAAAAAGGTATGGGGATGATCATTCCCGCTTTCGTGCCGAGCACGATGCACGAGATTGTCGAATACGTTCCGAGCCTCACTGAATGGAAGCTGACCGTCGGGATCTGGGCAGTCGGGATCGGGATTTTCACCGTTGCCGTGAAGATCACGGCCCAGATGCTGACGGGCGGATCGACCCTCGACGGACCCTCGAGACAGGAGCGCGACTGATGCCGATCCTGGGAATCGTCTTGACGCTGAAGTCCGGATTGCCCGACGAAGGCCGAGCCGTCCTCGAACGCCTGGAGACGATCCCCCATCTCGAACTCGGCGCTCGTCAAGGCGCGAAACAGCCTGCAGTCCTCGAATGCAAGAACGACACGGTCGAAATGGATGCCGGCCAATCGAACGACCGGGTCGAGGCCGAGATCGAGAAGCTCCGAGAGATCGAGGGCGTCCTGCATGTCGACGTCGTCTTCGCGGAGTTCGCAGATCTGCTGCCCGATGAAGATGCCGCATTCCCGAACCCGACCGACGAGAGAACGTCGCGGCCGGGTGAACCCCGAATTGAGATGGAGCCAGAGTCATGGAGCTGAAACGACGGAGTTTCGTCAAGCTGGCCGCAATGGCGGCTGCGACCACCGCAGCGGGCGGCGCGCTCACGGATACGGCCGCCGCAGCGAAGTCCGACGTGTCCTGGGACAAAGCGCCCTGCCGATTCTGCGGAACGGGCTGCCAGCTCCAGGTCGGAACCCAGGGCGGGCGCGTCGTCGCGGTCGCTGGCGACAAGGACGCCGATGTCAACAAGGGCCTGTTATGCGTAAAGGGCTACCACGTCGGCCTCGCACTCTACGGCAAGGATCGACTGACCCAACCCCTGCTCAAACAGAACGGTAAGCATGTCCCGATTTCCTGGGACAAGGCGATCGACATCATTGCCAGGCGGATCCAGAAGGATTCCAAGGGCTTCGCTTTCTACGGAAGCGGTCAGTGGACAATTCCGGAGGGCTATGCCGCACAGAAATTCATGAAGGGCGGACTCGCCAACAACCACATCGATCCGAATGCGCGTCTCTGCATGGCATCCGCCGTAACCGGCTTTCTTGCGACCTACGGCGTCGATGAGCCGGCTGGCTGCTATGACGACCTCGATGCCTGTGACGTTCTGATCAACTGGGGAAACAACCCGGCCGAGATGCATCCTGTGCTCTTCTCACGCGTGATCGACCGGCGCTCTCGCGGCGAGGAAGTCCTGATCATCGACATGGGAACGCGGCGCACACGGTCGAGTGCCCACGCGCAGCACTATCTGCAGTTCCAGCCCCAGGGCGATCTGGCCATTGCCCTGGGCATCATGCACCTGCTGATCCGCAACGGGACCTACGACCAGGATTTTGTCGACAAGCACTGTGCGTTCAAAGCCGATAGCGAACCGCCGACCCTCCATGGTCGGCCGATCGATTTCGAGCAGTACAAGACGATGCTGTTGCCCTATACGCCGGCGAAGGTCGAAGAACTCTCGGGCGTCCCGGCGGACAAGATCCGAATGCTGGCCGATCTCTTCGGGAAGCGGGATCTCAAGATCACCAGCCTGTGGTGCATGGGGATGAACCAGCACACCCAGGGCACCGCGATCAACACCCTCGTGCATGGCGTACATCTCCTATCCGGTCATTTCGGAACGCCCGGCAACGCACCGACGAGCCTCACCGGACAGCCCTCGGCCTGCGGAACGGCCCGCGAGGTCGGCACGCTCTCCCATCTGCTTCCGGGCGGTCGACTCGTCGCGAACGACGAACATCGCCAGCAATCCGAGACCTACTGGAATCTGCCGGAGGGACGCATCAACCCGAAGAAGGGCTACCACACGGTGAAGATGTGGGAGCAGTTCAGCAAGCCCGCATCCGAGGGCGGTGATATCAGCACGCTCTGGGTCCAGGTGACGAATCCCGGCCAGACACTCCCGAATCTCCACAAGCTCTTCGATCCCGCGGTCGCAGATCCCGACAAATTCCTCATCGTGTCCGATGTCTACCCAACGCCCTCGACCGAAGGCGCGGACCTGATCCTTCCCTCGTCGATGTGGGTCGAGAAGAACGGGATGTTCGGTAACTCAGAACGACGCACGCATCAGTGGTTCAAGATGGTCGAACCTCCCGGCCAGGCCCGGGACGATACCTGGCAGACGATCGCGGTGGCCCATCGTCTCTTCGAACTCGGCCATGAAGGCATGAAGGATCGCGACGGGAAGTTCCTCTTCGCCATGAAGGACGAAGCCGGAAAAGAGCACGCGGTCTGGGATTGGTCCCAGTACTACACTATCAACGTCGATCGACAGCTCTTCGAAGAGTACCGGCAGTTCAGCCGACTCAAGCACAAGGATCTCGCGCCCTACGAGGAATACGTGAAGACGCGCGGCCTTCGCTGGCCCGTCGTGCAACAGGAGAACGGGAGCTGGCGAGAAACGCGGTTCCGCTTCTCGGAATTCGATGACCCCTACGTCAAGAAGGGATCCGAGATCGACTTCTACCATTCGCCCACCAAGGACGGGCGTGCCGCGATCTGGTTCCGTCCCTACGTGGCTCCGCCGGAGGTCCCGGACGATCAGTACCCGCTCTGGCTCTGCACAGGGCGCGTCCTCGAACACTGGCATACCGGCAGCATGACGATGCGCGTCGCGCCCCTGCGACGCGCGATGCCGAACGCCTATGTCGAGATCCACCGATCCGACGCCGAGGCGCTCGCCGTCCAGAATGGCGAGATCGTCCGGCTCGAAACACGACGAGGTCAGATCGACTTGCCCGTCTGGATCGATGGACGGGCGGCGACGGAGCGCGGCAGCGTCTTCGTCCCCTTCTTCGACGAGAAACGCCTGATCAACGACCTAACGCTCGAGGCGCACGATCAGTTCTCGAAGCAACCGGACTACAAGAAATGCGCCGTGCGTGTCATCAAGCTCGGAGGAGGCGCGACAGATGCCTGACCTTCCGCTCCAGGGTCGGACACGATTGCTGACGATCTTCGCGGCCGTTCTCGGCGCAGCCGCCTTGATCGGATTCATCACGGGGACTCAACCGAGCAGATACAATCCCGTCCTACCGCCAATGCCGGAGAATGGCCCGCGTGTCGAAGGCGTCGTCAACGATGCTCGCACGAATCGCGAACTCGTCGATCGGCCCTGGGGAGCGGACGAAGATCGCTCCGGCTGGGCTTTCGCAAAGTCGAGTTCCATCGTTGCTCCGTCGGCGAGCGCGGAAGAGACACGCCGAACGCGTTCACAAGGACCCGAAACACCGGGTGCGCTGAAGGGCCGACTGGAGAGGCGCGCCTTCGAAGGCGCGCCCCCGGCGATCCCCCATCCCATTACTCAGGGCGGTGCAGCCGAATGCCTTGCCAGTCACGAAGGCGGGTTCCAGCTCGGCACCCGGAGTGCGCGGCCGGTGCCTCATGCTGCCCTGGCGAGCTGCACGCAATGCCACGTCACGACACGAGCCGCGTTTACCCAGACCCCAGCATCAGACGCGGCGAAGGCCCCAACCGACTTCGTTTCCGCGTCGCCCCCCGCCTACGGAACGCGAGCCTATGAAGGCGCGCCGCCCACCCTTCCTCATTCCACCTGGATGCGCGAAGAATGTATGGCTTGTCATGGCCCCGCTGGTGCGCCCGGGTTGAGAACGAGCCATCCGGAACGTCAGAGCTGTACCCAATGTCACGCGCCGTCGGCCGGCCTCGATCAGGCTCCGGTGCTGGCCGGTTCGGCCGGCTGACTCCATGACCGTCGATCCCAAAGACGTCACGCGCCGAAGCTTCCTCCTCGGTCGACTCCGTCCGGACGATCGGGCGAAAGCGGAGGAGGCGTGGCGTGGCCGCGCCGCCCAAGCCAGAGACGAAGATCCCGACACGCCCCATAGCCCGCTTCCTTCGGTCATTTCGTGGCTCGACGACACCCTCGACACGTCGTCTTCTTCGTCGCGTTCCCGCGCCCGCCCGAACTCCGACCTTGCATTTCCACTGCTGAGACCGCCGGGCGCGCTCGCCGAGTCGGAGTTTCTCGAGGCGTGCACTCGATGCGGAGACTGCATAGAGGCGTGCGAGCCTGGAGCCATCACGAAGGCCTCCGAGCGAATGCGCGCAGCGGCGGAGACTCCGATCATCGACCCGGCGATCTCCCCATGTCTGCTCTGTGAGGATTTCCCGTGCATCACGGCCTGCGAGACCGGCGCGCTGCGCATCGAAGCGCCCTCCTCGCTCGGCACCGCTCATGTCCAGCCACTCGACTGCCTGAATCGCCTCGGCACGACGTGCAGCGTCTGCTTCGAGCGCTGTCCGGTTCCCGGCGCGCTGTTCTGGGCGAACGGAGTACCCGACGTGAACCCGGCGCTCTGTACCGGATGCGGCCAATGTCATTACGCCTGCCCTGCGCCGATCAATGCCATCGCAATCCACCCGAATCCCGAGCGACCGACGCGCGTCGAAGTCGAAGCACGTGCCGCATCAGAGCGTGAAGCCATTTCGCACACTCATGAAGCGGTCGCAGATCCGATCGACGAGCCCATCGAACTGCCCGAGCTCCAGGACGAAGTCGTTGACGACGAGACCGTTGCGGACCTGTTCCGCGATCTCGCGACCCTGACGCGAGTCATCGAGATCCAGGAGAAGGGAGCGCCGCGCGGCCACGCAGAAATGCTGGGGCCAGACCTCGAATCGGCAGCAAATCGATACGTGGCCGGAGAAATCCGCGCGCTACAGATCGTCTATGTCCTCGACGACGAGACCTGGTGCGACACCCTGATGCGCCAAGCGACGGGAACGCGAGTGCTTCGCATGCGAACACCCGAGAGGGCTACCGGACACGCCTAACGCGTTTCCTGCTAGGTCGAGAGCCGCCCTCCTTGAGCAATCGGGTCCACCGGTCGACCTTGACCCACAACGCTGGAAACGACCGCATCCTCTGAGGCATATCAGTCCCGTCTCGGGTCTTCCCGCTTCGCCCCGCCCTCAGCCCGTTTTTTCAGCGGCCGCGCGGGCGCGTCGCTCAATCTCGCAGCAGCTGCACTCCCGTCAATCCCACCCCGAGAGAACGCGGATCGCGCCCCGCGCCGACCTCCAGCGGTGAACGCAACGATTCGTTCTGGATTTCCACGATCAGGAGCTGGTCGTGCCCGCTCGCCGACTGCGCGCTGCTGTCCGAGAGGGGGATGTAGACCGCCTCGTCCCAACCATCGACCGTTACGTCGAGGGGAGGCGCTGCCCCAACGCGAACGGTGATCTGCACGGATGGCTGTTCTTGCGTGAGGAACCCTCGCAGTCCGAGCAGAAGGGTCTCCCCATCCCGGATGGGCCGATCCGGGACGACGGCCAGGCGCGCGATCTGCGACGCGCTCCAGACATGAGTGCGCTCCACCCCATACCATCCTTCCATCAAGTGGAAGCGAACGGTGGATTGAGTCTCGAGAGGGGCGATCGAGAGTCGACCGGGGCGATCGATGATGGCGCTCAGATCCAGCGCATGGTGGAGAAGCTCGTCTCCAAAGCAGGAGCGCCACTTCGGCAGCAGAACGTTGTAGCCGTCGACCCGTGCGACCTGGTCGCTGCCATCCGAATCCGCAAGGAGGGCCGCGATCGCCGAGCCGTCAGACACGAAATAGAGCGTGTCCTCGTCGAGCCTCCCCTCAGCGATCTGCCTTCCCACGCGATCGTTCAATCGCAGTAGGGCCCCGAGATCCACGCGAGCGAGATAGACGGCATCGGTGGCCTTCCCGTGGTTCGCTGCCAGCGAGGCGACGACCTCGTAGCCCAGGGCCATGTTCGAGGTCGGATGCAACCTGAGCTTGTCGTAGCACTCTGCCGCGGTCTGCCAGAAGCTGGACTCCAAGCCGGTCTGCCACCGCGAAGCGGTAGCGTGGCGCTGCGATCGCGCGGCGGCGGCGCTCCACATCGGGTAGAGGTCGGTCACCTGGAGCGCCGCTGCGACGATCACGATTGCCGTTGCAGTACGCAGGGGCACGAGCAGCGAGACGAGCGCGAGGAGCGCGAAGGTGATCAGATAGAAGACCGGCCAGAAGAGCCGCCCCGAAGCCCTGAGCAGGTTGGCCATGTCGAGGATTGGATCCGGCAGGGGAACTTCGATGGTCCATGCGCCGATCCCCACTTGATTCGAGATCGCGAAGAGCGTCAACGCGACGCAAAGACCGAGGAGGGGGTAGAAGCGGGGTACCAGCGTGGATCGGATCTGCGTGAGGATTCCTTCTCTGCGGTAGAGGAGAAGGGCGCACGAGGCCGCGAGCAGGAAGAGGCTGCCGAAGCCGAGGTAGTTGAAGCCCTCGTAGTCCCATGGCCCGCCGGGAATATCCGGCAAAAAGCGCGTGAGACCATCCGAATCGAATAGCGAGAGTACGTTCATGCGGTAGATGCCGTAGCCGCCACTCGAGAAGCCCGCGCGCAGCTCGAAGAAGCCATAAGCCCACAGGCCCATCGGAAGAAGCACTAGAAGCGCGAAGGCCTCACGCAGCAGATGAGACGACGATCGCCCTGCTTCCATGCCTCGAGCGAGGAGATCAGCCAGCCAGAGCGCGAGCACCATCGCGAGCAGGTACGCGTTGATCCCGATGGAGAGCGCCACGAGGAGAATCCACCACCGGCCCTTTGGGTGATCGTTTTGACGCAGCGAAAGATCCAGCGCAGCGAGGATCAGCCAGTGGCTGGTGAGGGCGAAGTGGTCGAGCAGTCGCCAGTGCAGGATGGGCGCGGCCACGAGCAGGATAGTTCCCGCGAGCCTGAACGCGGTCTGCTCTCGGACTCGCCCGACGATCCGCCAGGCGAAGACGCTCTGCAGCACCAGATTGAGTAGCAGCAGCCAGCCGAAGTATTGGAAGGGCTGCGGCAGCAGATCTCGGAACGCCTTGAAGACGAAGGCGAGCAGGGGAATCGAATCCGTGTGATAAATCGACGATGCGAGCTCGAGTCCGTAGCTCGGGCTCGCGCCGGGCGGCAGGCTCCAGGCAGCGCTGCGAAAGAAGGCCCAGCCGAGGTAGTAGGTTTGCGGATCACCCTCATCCAGCCAGGCGATGTTCGTGGGAAGGAGGAGATCGAAGCTCCGGAAGATCGCGAAGAAGGCAAGGATTCCCACGATGACCGGTAGCAGCCATGGCAGTTTTCCCACCAATCGGGCCGGGCGTGCCTTCGAGTGCCTGGTGGGATCCTGCATGCTTCATCTTCTCCACTAGGCCAGACCCCGATGCGAACCGTGAGGTAGCCGATGCCAAGGTCCGCGACCAGCGACCGCCTGCGCTCGACATGCCCGCAAAGCCTCACTGCGGCGGACGATCGTCGACTTGCAACCTTGATGGCACCATTAACGACTAGCAGGCCGGATTGCAGGGGGCCGAGTCGGGCTCAGGCCGTACACCGGCTCGTCACTCGGTCCCTCGCGGATCGCTCGCCATCACCGGAGCCGCGCTCAGGGTGGATGCTGGCAGGTGGAGCCCGCGCGCCGGAAGCTTCGGAGGACGCAGCGCGGTCATCAGGACCCGCCACGCGGCGAAGTAGATCTCGGAAGAATCGATCTTCGAGTCTCCCGCGATCCGCTGCTCGAAGACGATCGGAACCTCGCCGATCGTGAAGCCCGACGTGGCCACCCGCCAGACCATTTCGTAGAGGAAGGAATAACCCGACGAGCGCACGCCAAAGGGATCGACGGTCTCGAGCACCTCACGGCGATAGCCTCGATAGCCCGACGTGCAGTCGCGCACCGTGATGCGAAGCAGGAACCTCGCGTAGGAGTTCGCAAAGGCGGAGAGGATGCGCCGATGGATCGGCCAATTCTCGATTCCGCCGCCCGGCACGTAGCGCGATCCGATCACCATGTCGTGATGCTCGAGCTGCTCGAGCATCACGGGAAGGTACTTGGGGTTGTGGCTGCGATCCCCATCCATCGTGAAGACGTAGTCGAAGTCGTGTTCGAGTCCGTAGCGGAAGCCGGCCAGATACGCGGTGCCCAGGCCTTGCTTGCCTGCACGGCGCAGCAGATGCAGCCGAGGCTGGGAGACCTTCGCCTCTGCGACGATGTCGCCCGTGCCATCGGGACTGTTGTCGTCGACGACCAGGATTTCGAGCGCCGTGTGCGTCTCCAGGATCGCTCCGGCGAGCGGCCGAATGTTCTCCGCCTCGTTGTAGGTGGGAAGGATCACGAGGGCGCGCTTTTTCGAGGCGGCGAAATCGGACAATGTGCGACGGAACCCCATTTGCGTGCGATCGGAGACCGAGCGGGCATACGATGCCGGCGGTTCGACCGTCGGTTCAGCTTATCAGCTTTCAGACCCCAAGTACACGTAGGACGCCCCGAAGCCCGGGACGAGAGCGGGCTCGTCTTCGTAGGGACGAATCCGACAAGCCATATAGCGACGACTGTTCGAAGGGAGAGCTTGGGGAGAATGATGTACGCCTGCGCGTCGAGGCGGCGCGTTGGGCGAGCACGCTCCAGCCTCGGTTCAGGACACCGGCCGGGAGCCGTCCGTGGCCGTTGCGATCGTGAAGATGCGGTTCTCGAGCCCCAGGCCCCGCGCTGCCAGGAAGAGGCATTCGAGTACCACGCGCATGAAGGGAGAGAGGGTGAGGCGGCGCAGGTCCGTGACTTCCTTCTTCAGCTCGACGACCTCGAGGTCCGCGCGCCCAAGCGCCTGAACGAGGGTATGGGGTGTAAAGTAGAGAAAGTGTTGCTCGATGTAGAACTTCTCGAGCGGAGCCGTGAAACGCCCGGCCGTGAGGTGATAGAAGCTGCCTGCAAGGACGTCGAGGATGCTCTTCTGGTTGGGAGTAGAGAGAGCGATGAGTCCGTCCGGTGCGAGTGAGCGTCGCATTACCTTGAGGAGTTTCACGGGCTGGCGCGCGTGCTCGATGATGTCCCAGCCCGTGATAACGTCGAAGCGTCGGCCTTCCGACGAAAAGTCGGCAAAGTCTCCCACCCACGGATCCAGGCCGAATTGCTCTCGCGCGTAGCTCGTCGCCTCCTCGCTGTCGTCGATCCCGAAGGGCTCCCAGCCGCGCCGGCGAGCGGCGGAGAGGAAGAGGCCGGTACCGCACCCCACGTCGAGGATCGTGCCCGGCTCGCGATGCTTTTCGATCTCCGCGAGCCACGATTCGTAGAGCTGGACCAGGGGATTGCTGGGAACGTCCTCGTAGCAGAAGCCGTAGTAGCTCTTCAGCTCCGGCACGGAGCCTTCGCCCGTCGTGTAGAGCTGAGCGAACATCTCATGGATCTCTTCGGGACTGGGCAGCGGGTATAGATAGATCTGACTACAGCCCGGACACTCGAGGATCTGGAATCGACTGATCTGATAACGCTCACGCGGGTTGGTGTCATCACAGATCGGGCAGCGGGGAGGTGTTGTTTCGGGCATGAGAGCCCGGAGTTTGCCACAGCGCGAAATGCGACTTCAAGCCGGGTTCGAGCACACGAGCCGCAGCGCAGGGCCGTGAAGCGCGCTCCCCAATCGATCTGAGCGGCGCCGTTCTGCGCGGGTACGGACCCGTTGCGTGCGATCTCGAGCCAGGCGTCCTCCAGCGCTACGTCCAGGTTCTCCGTGTCCTGAATGTCGCTCGGCGCGTCCTCGAGGCCGAGCAGGCGACGGAGGGAATAAGCATCATAGGGGTATGGCGTCTGCGAACCGCAACCTAGGCCCGGGAG
>CBFDDD010000121.1:0-14152 GCA_965603475.1 uncultured Myxococcales bacterium | reverse complement strand
CGAACTCACCGAAAATTTCCACGCCGGAACCAAGGTTCTCGAAACGCCGACGATCCCCGACACCGGTGAGCATCAAGCAAGGCTTCGCGCCACCGCACGCACACGCGGAAAGCGAATCGGCGCCGAGATCGAGCTCGCCATTCGCGCCGAGTTCGAGGATTTTTCGTTTCTCGACCGCGTCTCATTCGCCAGCGGAAGAGCCTTCCCACTCACAAAGGTCAAACGGGAAATCGAGGACTGCGGCACGACGGATAAATCGCTCTGCAACGTTCACGAGTACGTGACCGTCAGACTCTCCCGCAACTACCTGCTGTCGAAGCGAGCATCCGGCTTCAATGTCAAGCTATGGGGCCGTCGGGATAGCGTCGTTCTCTTCGTACCTCCTCACTACATCGAGGGTCTGCTCGCTCGAATGGAGAAACGTACGCCGCAAGTTATTTCGGAGGCTCCGGTTGTGACGAAAGAACCGGTCCCGGCGTCGCCTGCACCAGCCTCGACGCGACGACGTTAGTTCGACTGCTAGTCCCAATCGCTTTCGTCGCGACCGAGCGCACGCAGTCGCTCTCGAACGGGAATCGGTGGATAGTTCGTGCGATCGCCCCGGCGCACCGCAGCAACATGTTCCCCGTCCTCTGCCCAGATATGACAGGTATTCAGCGTGCCCGCGATGCGTCGTTCACGTTCCTCCTGACTGGACCCCGCGCCCGAAGCTTCTCCTCGGCGACCGTTTCGGACGGAAACCGACCACATCGACTGAACGACCGCAGGGGCCATCGCCTGCAGCAACGCGTTCGTATGCGTGCACCCATTCGGACCGCCGAACAGGGCTCGAATCTTGTGAGTGAAACCGCGCACGATCGATAGCCCGACCAGCTTCTCGTAGTCGTTTGCAATGAGCGGGCATTTCGAGTTTGGATGGGTTTCGAAGACGACGCGTGCAGAGGTAATTTCCAGCTTCGGAATCGCCACGCGCAGCTCGAGCTGCATCTGATGGATCTCCATCGGTTCCGGGTCGCCGACGACGTAGAGGCCGGGCGGCTTCATATCGGAGACGGCACCCCGGACGAGCAGCTCCTTGTCGGAGACCTGGTAGACACGCGCTTCGTATTGCCGGGTATGAATGAGGTCGAGATCGTCGTCGGGCGGAAGTAGGGACATGTCTTCTTGTTAGCACTTTCTGTCGCAGGATCGCTCAGCTCGTCGGCACGATCCCGATCGGCGAAGACCACGCCCTTTCCTGCAGGGTCTTGTGCAGATCGGTCCGAGGCTCGACGCCCTCGCGAAGCGCATCCCAGGTCGACCAGCGGCATGTCGGATTCTCGAGAACCCGCACGTAGTAGAAGGCACGCTGATCCGGGTCGAAGTCTGGATCCGACCAGAGCGCCCGCATCTCGCCATCGCCGGTGTCTCGAGTGATCGAACAATCCGCGAGATCGACTCGCGCCCCGTTGTCCGGACAGCGCTGAGTCGCCGGATCGACGGCGAGCCCATCCGAGCACGCGATATCGTAAACGGCCTCGAACGTCTCTCCATTCGCCTCCCATCCCTTGATGATCTGGAGACGCTGGAGGGGTGCGCTCAGGGGATCCCGCACCGCCAGCACCAGGAACTCCGGCGACCCGCCGTCAGCTACCTCGAGCTCACTGCCCATCGAGACGCCCGCCGCATAGGCACTCGCGACCAGATCCCCGGATTCCAGTAGGCCGTCTTCGAAATCGAGGCCGGCAAAGAAACGAATCTGGATCCGCGGGCCCGAAGTAGCAAAGGTCTCCTTGCGTCGAAAGGCGTCGTAGAGCGCCGCACGCGTATTCTCCTCCGCCCACACTCCCGTTAGACCGGATGCACCATAGGTCGGTGTTGCAGCATTGAGATAGATCTCGCCGTCGACCTCCGCGATCAAATCGGGCGCTCCCCACCGCAGGACCGTCGATTGGATGAATGACATCGGCGTCGAGCTTCGGAGCGCGGAGGTACTGTCCAATATGCCGAGCTTCGAGTGGAAGTTGGCCTCATCGTCCGAGGTCGCACCCGTATGGGTATCGCTCGCACCGACGAATCCAAATTTGTAGGGGTTGAGCGTGCCGCCACTCTCTAGCAGCAAACCCCGCTTCAATGCATCGCGAACATAACTCCCGGCGGGTTCACTCGGAAGGAGCGTTGCCACGCGATAGGGCGTGATCTCGAAGTCCGCCCATTCGTCGGTCGTGGACAACGAAGGATGGGTCTCCGACGTCCCCTTGATCTGCGTAATCTCGACGAGTGGTTCATTGCGCAGTCGACGTTCAGCGTACGCATCGTCCATCGGATCACCTGCCCAGTCGGTCAACTTGAACATCTGTCCGTTCGATCCGTTCGAGTTATGCGGAATCGCCAGACTCTCGATTCCCTTCGCCCGCAACGCGTCCATCCAGTCCCAGAGACCCTCGGGATTCTGGGAATGAAAACGCGAGAAGGGGACAGCGGGCAATTCGTTCGAATCCCGGAAGATCACATTGCGATGCAGATTGCCGCGGTCGTCCGACGAGGACGTGTATTCATAGGCAGAGAAGGTCGTGAACCGACCCGGCTCGTTCCATTGCTCCGCCGCATCGATGGTGTCCTGCCACGCGGAGCGCGTGATCGCGAGTACCGCCTCCCGATCGAGAACGCCGTCGTCTATGGCCACGATGAGATTCGGCAGCACACTTCCGAAAGCCCTGATGCGCCGAAGAAGGCTGGTTTGGCCCATGTTGTCCGGTGCATTCAGATCGTGAAGGACCTCCAGAAAATCCAACTTCGAAATTTCGCTCGAGGTATCGGCGGCCGTCCGCGCCACCCCGAGAAACATTGCATGATCGGTCACAGCATAAAAATCAAGGGGCTCGCGAAGCTGCATATCAAAGCCAGCGGGATGTTTGATCTTCTCTCCCCGCGCGTATCGATAGGCGTCGCTCGGCGTCGCGACGGTTCCGAAGGCAAATGCATCGAACGAATAGGTCGTGTGAACGTGCAGATCACCGAAGTAGACATTCCGATCCGGATTCGCTGGCGGCCGACGCGTGATCGTCTCCTCGCCGATTTCGAAGACGTCGGTCGCGGAGAACCTTCGCATCAGGTCGCTTGGCTCGATGTCCTCATCCGAAGCCTCGTTCGCTGAATCGGAGCAGCCGAGAATCGCGGCGAACAGAAAAACAAGCAGAAGGACCAATGAAGCTTGCAGGGGGCGCTGATTCAAGGCGGCATCCTCGTGGTGGGCTCTCGCTCGAGCGGATTCGATGGACCGACGGCCTGATTCGTACCCGCCGGAACGAAGATAGGCCACGGCACTGGAAATCGGTCCCCCATCCACATTTCAGTGATAGTGTCTGGCTCCCGTGCCCCGTCCCCAGAATCCCCACACCGAGGAAATCCAATGACGCAATCAGAGCATCGAGAAGGTCTTCAACTCCAGAGTACGGTCACGAAGGCCGGGCAACTCGAGATCTCGCTCGCCACGGTCGAGACGCCTTCGCCCGGCCCCGACGATATCGTGATTCGTATCGAGGCAGCCCCGATCAATCCGTCGGATCTCGGACTCCTTTTTGGCCCCGCGGACATGCAGGCAGCGACCAGTGGCGGAAGCGCAGACCGCCCCATCGTGACAGCCCCCGTCCCGGCCGGGCTGATAAAGTCGGTCACCGCTCGGCTCGATCAACCGATGCCAGTCGGCAATGAAGGCGCGGGGATCGTTGTCGATGCCGGCTCCTCTGATGCGGCACAAGCGTTGATTGGGAAGACCGTGGCTGCCATTGGCGGAGCGATGTATTCGCAATACCGTGTCGTGCCGGCCGCAATGGGCCTCCTTCTACCGGACGGTACGACTCCGGCGGAGGGCGCTTCGTGCTTCGTGAACCCACTGACGGCACTCGGCATGGTCGAAACCATGAAACTCGAGGGACACACGGCCCTCGTCCATACCGCGGCCGCGTCGAACCTCGGTCAAATGCTGAACAAGATCTGCCTCGCCGATGGCATCCCACTCGTGAATATCGTCCGACGCGAGGAACAAGAAGAAATTCTGCGTTCGATCGGTGCCAAGATCGTCTGCAATTCGAGCGCACCGGATTTCAAAGCCCAACTGACCGACGCGCTCGAGGAGACCGGTGCCACCCTCGCTTTCGACGCGACGGGCGGCGGAACACTCGGTGGCCAGATCCTGTCGTGCATGGAAGCCGCGCTCAATCGGACTGCCAGTGAATACAGTCGCTATGGCTCAACGACCCACAAGCAGCTGTATATCTACGGCCGACTCGACCGCTCAGCCACACAGTTGAACGGCGATTTCGGAATGGCCTGGGGAATCGGCGGCTGGCTGCTACCGCCCTTCCTGCAGAAGATCGGCCACGAAGGCGCGGCGCGACTCCGAGCACGCGTCGCCTCCGAAATCAAGACGACCTTCGCAAGCCACTACACCGCAGAGATCTCACTGGCCGAAACATTGGACCTCAAAACAATGGCTGCCTACGGAAAACAAGCCACCGGCGAAAAATTCCTGATCAACCCACATAAGGGCAGCTGACCCCAATCGGTCATAGGCGGAATGTGCTGAAGAAACGAGTCCGGCACGGCGCGGTTTTCGCGAATGGCTCGGCCCGCAGAGTGCGATCCGTTGGGACACATCGCGTGTTCGGCATGCGTTCGATCTTTGGGAGGGATCGGATTAGGGCCTGCTAGTTCGCACTCGCTCATCGCTCGCGCTCACTTCGCGAAAACCGCACCGCACCGGACTCTTCCGTTCAAGCGAATCACGACCTGGGGCTAGCCGCGCTTTTCGATGACTTCGAGGAGGCCGTCGATTTCGGCGGTTTCGGCGGTGGCGGAACTCAGCCAGCATTCTTCGACTCCGAGTTTCTCGTATGCATCGAGCGAAGCGCGCACCGCATCCGGCGATGAGCGGTCGACCCCTTTTGCCATCGCGCGCGCCGGCGCTTCGCCCATGACCTTGATGTACTTGTAGACGTAGGTCTTGAGTTTCTCGTCCGCATTCGGAGCGAGCGAGTACCAGAAACCGGCAACTCGCTCGGGCGGCTCTTCTCGACCGGCCTCCTGCCAGGCGGCCATGACCCGCGCCTGCTGCTCTTCCATCTCCTTCTCGACTCCGTTCCCCGACCAGGAATACACACCATCGGCCCAATGCGCCGCGCGCTCGATCGCCTTGGGGCCCATCACCCCAGCGAGGATCGGAGGGCCTCCTGGCTGAACGAGCTGCGGTCCTACAGGCTCGGCCCCTTCAAAGGGAATCTCACCTGCCCAGATCCTGCGAATCTGCGCAACCTGTTCTGCCATGCGTGTTTGACGACGGACGGGCTCCTTTTCCATACACATGTAGTCGTGCACGCGTCCACCGACGCCAACGGTGATCGTCGTGCGCCCGCCCGAGATCAGGTCGAGCGTCGCGGCGTGCTTCGCGACCTTGATTGCCGAATGCATCGGCAACACATAGAGCGAGGGAACGATCCGAACGCGCTCGGTCACAGCGGCAGCCGCCGGCAGTAGCGCCATCATGTCAACGCTCGGTCCAACCAATCGCTCACCGCACGAGAGCGTCGAGAACGGTCCTTCGTCGACACGTCGAAACCAATCGAGCATGACCTCGCGCGTGAGATCTTCCTGTGTGTAGGGGAAGCACAGTCCAATCTTCATGGTTCGGCTCTCCGCGAGTATCGAGTATTTGCCACGAAAGGGATTGGCGTCATTGCGCCGGCAGGTTGTTGTGCCTGCGGGTCATCGTGCCTTCAGATAGAACAAATAGACATCTCCGACATTCTCGTTTCGAGGACGCGAGCCATATTTTTCCTCGTAGGAGATTGCAAATTCATCGAACTCGACCTGGTCCTCGACCCGGAAGGCCTCCATTTCATAGAGTTCTTCATTGATCAGAACGCGTACGGACGAATCGGCTTCCATGTTCTCGATCCAGGTCGAACGATTCGCGCCCGCGTGTACATAGAGTTTCTGATCGATTCCGACTGCCCAGATATTGACCGAGTAGGGATCCTCCGGTCGAGTTTCGAGCTGAATCGTGGAGACTCCATCGGTCCACGCCCAGTCCTCTGGCGGTGTGGCTGAACTTCCGTCCAATGAACCGCCTGGAAACATCCATGTCGGGCCACAGGCAAGGAAAAAGGGCAAGGCAAGCATCGCAGCAAATCGATAGACCATTAAACACTCCGCGATCCGGGCGCTCGCAGAAAACGATCGCCGCGTCATACGATACCCGCCTGTATTGAATACTGATAGGCTTACATCCAGACCGGTACACGCCGTTTAGTCGACCCCACTTTACTGGGAGGCAATCAGAATGGATCCCGCCGATCCGATGCCGCTGGCCGATCTCGTCGTCCTCGACCTGACGATCGCGCGGGCGGGTCCGACCGCCGTGCGCCAGCTCGCGGACTGGGGCGCCGACGTGATTCGGATCGAACCTCGGCATATTGCAACGACCGGCGCGGGCCATCACACCCCCGACTATCTGAACCTGCACCGCAACAAGCGAAGTCTTTCACTCGATCTGAAACGAGAAGAGGGTCGAGCGCTACTCCATCGATTCATCGGGCAAGCGGATGTACTCGTCGAGAACATGCGGCCGCCCGTCAAATTTCGCCTCGGCTTCGACTGGCAAACTGTCTCGGCGATCAATCCTCGGATCATCATGGCTTCGATCTCCGGCTTCGGTCAAGACGGTCCCTACGCGGAACGTGGCGGCGTAGACCAGATCGCCCAGGGCCTCGGAGGCATGATGAGTGTCACGGGGCTACCGGGCCAGGGTCCCGTGCGGGCTGGCGTCGCGATCTCCGACGTGACAGCAGGCCTGCAACTCGCTGTCGGTATCCTCGTCGCTCTCCACGAACGAGAAAGAACCGGGCGAGGACGATATGTCCATACCTCGCTGCTCGAATCGATGATCGGCATGCTCGACTTCCAAGCTGCGCGCTGGACCGTCGCACGGGAGACGCCGCCTCAAGCCGGAAATCACCACCCGACGCTCGGACCCATGGGTTTGTACGAGACCCGGGATGGCCACATGAATATCGCCGCGCCCTGGGGCCGGATCTGGAGAACGTTCTGCGAAGTGATCGGGCGAGCCGATCTCCCGCAAGACACGCGCTTCGCGGGGCCGGAAGATCGAACCCGGAATCGGGAAGCGCTCAACCGCGAGATCACCGATGCACTCCGGGCGCGGACCACTCAGGAATGGGTCGAGATCTTGAATGAAGCGGGCGTACCCTCAGGACCGGTCAACGATATCGCCCAGACCTTTGCCGATCCCCAGGTACGACATCTTCACGTCGCAACGCCCGTCACGCATCCAGTCGTGGGCGAGATTGAAGTCGTGCGAAACGCAACGACCCTCGAGGGTGTTCCCGGAGAGATCCGACGACCGTCGCCCGAAGCGGGCGAACATTCCGAAGAGATATTGCGACAGTTCGGCGTGGGGGACGTGGAAATCGACGAGCTGAGATCGAACGAGATCATCTAGCCGAACGAACTCCCTCATCTGGGCTACAACGATCCTCGCCTATCAATCGCGATTCGGCGGCTTCCGCTTGCTCTTCTCCCGCTCCCCGTAGTCACCGAAGGGCCCGTCGCGCTCGGAGATCACTTCTCGGAATCCCTTCTCCGAGAAACTTTCGACCCATTGATAGGCCTCTTCGGTGTGCCGAGTCACACCATCGAAGAGTGTTCCGAGCAACTGCGTCGTCCGTAGCCCCATGTTTTCGAAGGTCTGATTGATCAGGAGTTTGTTGAGCGCAAGTTGATTGGCGGGAATGTTCTCCAGCCGTCGCGCGTGGGCTTCGATTCGTTCTTCGATCTCATCCGCGGGACAAACCTGCGAGACCAATCCGATTCGATGTGCCGTCTTCGCATCGATCGCGTCACCACTGAGAAGAAATTGCTTCGCGTGCTCGAGTCCCAGGCGATACACCCACATCATCGTCGTCGGGGTCCCGAAAATGCGCGACGGCGCATAACCGATATAGGCATCTTCAGCCATATAGAGGAGGTCACAGCAAAGGATCAGATCCGTCGCCCCACCGATCGCCCAGCCGTGGATCTGTCCGAGTACGGGCTTCGGACATTCCCAGATCTTCATGAACCGCTTGACGTTGTTTCCCATGAACTGGAGATCGCGCACTGGATCCCAGGCGCCCTCGCGCGGCTTCGGCCCCGGCGCATCGAAGGGGCTCCCCCAACCCTTTTCGATCTCCGATCCATCGCTCGGGTTCAGATCGTATCCCCCCGTCAACGCCCGTCCGGCACCGCGGAGGACGATCGAACGGACGGCGCGGGACGCAGTCGCTCGATCGATCGCGTCTGCGACGCCCTGCACGACGCCCTCGGTCAGCGTATTCATTTTGTCGGGCCGGTTGAGCGTGACGATCGCCACACTGCCTCGCTCTTCGTAGAGAACGACGGGTTCACTCATCGGATAGACCTCCAGCCGGTTGAAATTCTGCGCCTAGGCATGGCATCCAACTCGGGCTAGTCGGACTCAATCCGCTCGGCGCTAGTTTCCCTTGAAATTCGGCGCCCGCTTATCCATGAAGGCGCCCATCGCTTCCTTCAGGTCGTTCGAATTGAGCGTCGTAATCATCGTCCAGATCCCATTGAGGAGAAGACTCTGTTCAGTTGTGAGATCTTCGCTCTGGCTCAGAACGAATTTCGTACCACGTACCGCCAACGGTGCATTCGCGGCGATCTCCATCGCCATCGTGAACGCGGCCTCGTAGGTCGCGTCGAAATTGTCGTGGACGTCATTAACCAGGCCAATCTTCTCGGCACGCGCCGCGTCGATGTCCTTTCCGGTGTACGCCAGCTCGGCAACGTGACCCGCAGTAATGATCTTCGGTAGCCGTTGGAGCGTACCGACATCCGCCACGATTCCGATCTTGGTCTCACGAATCGAGAAAGTCGCATCCTTCGACGCCAACCGAATGTCACAAGCCGTCGCGATGTCGACACCGCCCCCAAGGCAATGACCATGGATCGCGCAAATCACGGGAACGGGCGCCTCGGCGATCGCTGTGATCGAACGCTGAAATCCACGCGTCACCTCGAGTTGTTTGAGGTTCGCCTCGGCACCCGAGAGCGAGGTCTTGACGGCTCCACCGCTCTGCAACGCCGTCAGGTCGAGCCCGACACAGAAGCTCTTGCCCTTACCCGCCAGGACGATGGCTCGGATCTCGCCGTCTGCGGTGAGTTCCGCGATCGCCTCCGGGAAACCGGTCCACATCGGCGGGTTCATCGCGTTTCGTTTTTCTGGCCGATCAAGCCAGAGCGTACCGATCGCTCCTTTGCGTTCGATCGACAAGACATCTGATGAAAAGCTCATTCCGCACTCCTCCTGCGTGGGTCGAGTGATTATGGCATAGTCGATGTCGATACAAAATCGAAAGCCGAGGGCCAAATAGATGAACACGAAGCTTGCGCGAGACATGGGACTCGAATTCCCGATCTTTGCCTTTACACATTGCCGTGACGTCGCCGCCGCCGTATCGAAGGCCGGCGGGATGGGCGTCTTCGGCGTGGCTGCGCATTCGGCCAAGGGGCTCCGCGCGGAACTCGAATGGATCGAAAAGGAAATTGGGGACAAACCCTATGGCGTCGACCTCTTGCTGCCAACTCGTTTCGTTGGCAGTGACAAGAAGGGCGGGCTGACCGGCGAGGATCTCGATGCCAAGATCCCCGATAGCCATCGGCAATTTCTGGACGAATTACTCGAACAGCATTCCGTCCCGCCGCTTCCAGCCGACGCTGAGTTGCGCAACGAGTTTACGGTGGGCTACGAGAAACAGAAAGACATCATCGAAATCATCTTCCAGCATAACATCAGCCTGGTCGCGAGCGCGCTCGGCCCACCGCCCGAGTGGATGATCGACATGAGTCGAGAAAAGGGCGTCAAGGTTGCCGCCCTCGCCGGTACCGTCGAGCACGCTCGGCGTCATGTCGAAGCAGGCGTCGACATCGTCGTCGCCCAGGGCTACGAGGCGGGCGGACATACAGGGCAGGTCTCGACCATGGTGCTGGTCCCTGAAGTCGTCGACGCGGTCGGTGACATACCGGTCCTCGCGGCCGGCGGCATCGGCAGCGGTCGTCAGATCACGGCGGCACTCGCACTCGGGGCCCAGGGCGTCTGGATTGGTTCGCTATGGCTCACGACGGAAGAAGCCGAGACGCATCCCGTCGTCAAGGAGAAATTCCTGAAGGCCTCCTCGAGCGACACGATTCGGAGTCGATCGCTCACGGGCAAACCGGCACGCCAGCTGAGAAGCGCCTGGACCGACGCCTGGGAGGATGCCTCGAATCCGGATCCACTCCCCATGCCGCTCCAGCCGCGACTCGTGCGCGAAGCCCAGATGCGGATCTCACGAACAGCCCACAAATCGGCCGGGGCCGCCCAGCTCAGCAACTATTTCGTGGGTCAGATCGTCGGATCGATGAACCACACGAAATCCGTACGCACCGTCATGGAAGAACTCGGGGTCGAGTACGCCGACACGATGGAGCGACTCGACGAATGGGCGGAGAACGATTAGGCGGGCCCGACGTCAGCCCGGCAGACCGTTCACCAGGATCGCGAAGTGGTTCGAAGTCGCCGAGTGCCGTTTCGGAATCAACGCCTGATACTCCCCTGATTCATAAAGCGCCTTCGCCTCCTCCTTGGACTCGAATTGCAGGACGATCGTCTGGTGACCGGCGGATTCGCCCTCGAGCCGGACGCTCGCGGGATCGAACGCGATGAGCGTACAGGCATCGCCGATCTTCATTACTGGCCCCGCTGCGGCAGAGTACTCAGCGTAGATCTCCGGGTTCTCGACATTGTAGTTGACGATCAGATAGGCAGACATCTTGATTCCTCGACGGTGATCGATCTTCGCGGTACTACATTCGCGGTACTACAATAGTGCCGAATCAAGACGGGTACGGCATCGGGCAACGCGCCTGAGCATTGTCTGATTCATCGCGAGGGAGGCGCCGCTGACGATTCTCGATATCGGCATCATCGTCGCGTACCTCGGCGTGGCCTTTGGCTGGGGTGCGTGGCACGCGCGTAGCGCATCCAAGAACACGGATGCCTTCTTCGTCGCTGGCCGAACGCTCCCCTGGTGGCTGGCCGGCACTTCGATCGTCGCGACTACTTTTGCTGCCGATACTCCCCTCGCCATCGCCGGACTGGTCGCGACGGACGGAATCGCGGGCAACTGGTTCTGGTGGGCCGACGTCCTGCCTGTGATCCTCGGAACATTCATCGTCAGCCACCTCTGGCGACGCAGCCGAGTCCTCACTGACAACGAGATCACCGAACTTCGCTACGGCGGCAAGCCTGCCGCAGCGCTACGAATTTTTCGCGCGCTCTATTTCGGCGTAGTTCGCAATGCGATCGTGATCGGTTGGGTCAACCTGGCGATGGTCAAGGTGCTGTCGCTGGCGCTCGGCCTCGACGACAATGCCAGCGGACTGGTCCTCGCCGGTCTCTTTATCCTGACCGTCGGCTACACACTCCTTGCCGGACTGCTAGGCGTCGTCCTCACGGACTTCTTGCAGTTCGGACTCGCCCTGGTCGGCTCAGTCCTGCTGGCCGTTCTTGCCGTCGGCGACATGGGGGGACTCGCCGCCCTTGTGGATCGACTTGGCGAAGGCCACCACCTTGCCAATGGCAATAATGTTCTTGCTCTCGTCCCCTCCCTGGCGGATGGCGAAGCTTTCTGGGCGTTCATCGCCTACGTCGGCGTCAAGAGCTGGTCGAGCGGGAACACCGAAGGCAACGGCTATACCGCGCAACGCATCCTCGCGACGCGTAGCGAGCGCGACGCCCGCCTCGCATCGCTGTGGTACGCGATTGCCCATTTCGCACTGCGCCCATGGCCATGGATCCTCGTCGGACTCGTCGCACTCGTGCGATATCCCGATCTCGCCGACGCCGAGGCCGGGTACGTGATGGTCATGCTCGATGTCCTACCGAACGGCGTCCGCGGACTACTCCTCGCCGCGATGTTCGCCGCCTTCATGTCGACGATCGATACGCAACTCAACTGGGGTGCCTCGTATCTGACCCACGACGTCTACTCACGCTTCATCGATACAGAAGCCTCCGAGCGAAAACTCATCTGGGTCGCCCGCGGAAGCATCATTCTCCTGGCTGGGATCGGCACGGCAGCGACCCTCGGGATGGATTCGGTGGCAGGAGCCTGGAAGTTGCTCGCAACGATCGGCGCAGGCATTGGACTCATCGGACTTCTCCGCTGGCTCTGGTGGCGGATCAACGCGTGGAGCGAGATCGCTGTGATGACGGCGTCCCTCGTCGGAGCGAACCTCGTCAGTCTTTTCACCGATGTGACCTTTCCATTCTCACTCTTGATCGTCGTCGCGTTTTCCCTGCCGATCGCGTTCCTCGTGACTTTCCTGACGCCACCAGAAGACCCGACTGTTCTGCGCGGATTCTACGAACGCGTTCGACCGGCCGGAGCCTGGGCGCGTGTTGCGATTGACGCCGGACTTCCACATCAACCGCTCGGGTTGCGACCATGGCTCGACGTGGCCGCCGGCACCCTGGGCATCTATGCCGCCATTGCCGGTGTTGGTTGGCTCCTTTTTTCGGAGTTCACCTGGGGACTGATGGCCTGCGCGGCGTCGATCGCCCTGCTCTATCTGGCCGTTCGCGGAGCAATCGCCGAACAAAGCGATTGAAATGCAGGTTTGACGAAGCTTGCGACCCTGGCCACGCTTGTCACTCTTGCGACGAGGCAGACGAATGGGCTTCAATTACGATCAGGGGCTGGAAGTAGCAGAAGCGGAAACAAGAGGCGGGGAAAATCGATGCTCGATCGACCGGATGCGGCAACACTCTTGAAAGCAATGGCGTCGACACTGACCGAAGAAGTCCTGCCCACGACGTCGGGTGGAACTCGACATGCGGTGCGCGTCGTCGCCAATCTATGCCTCATCCTCGAACGCGAAGTGTCTGCCGGCCCCCCCGCTGCCGAGCTATCGCGCCAGGCACTGGCAGAACTACTCGACCGTGATGCGACCCTTCCCGAGCTCATAGCGGATCTCGATCGCACGCTCTGCGAAGACGACTCGTCCGAGCCAGGCAAAGAAGCAGACTTCGATGCGCGTGTTCGCAAAGTCATTCTGGCGGATGTCGAAAGACGACTCGCAATCGATCGCCCCGGCTACGCCTCGTGAGCGCCGAGGACGCCGCGGCACTGACGGCTGGCCTGGCAACCATGCTTCCGGGAAATCCAGAGGTTCGCGTGACGGGGGTCGCCTCGGTCGGTGCAAATCGCAGGACGCTCTTTCTCGATGTCATTCGAAACGAACAGATCACCAAGGCCGTTGCGCAGATCGCAGGATTTGTCCTCGACGGAGCCGATATCGAAAAGGAAGCTCGTCTCCTCCGCGCCGCGGAGAAAGCCGGCGTCGTGATGCCGCATATCCTCGCGGATGACACTAAAACGGGCACGATTATTTCGGAGTACGTCGAGGGTGAATCGATTCCGCGCAAGATACTGCGTCTGGTCGAGGCCCAATCGGGACTGGGATCGCGACTCACGTCGGATTGCGGCACAGCGCTTGCCATGATCCATCGGATTCCGATCCAGGATTTCCAAGATCTGCACGACCTCTCGAACTCTGACCGATACGCGAACGAGATGGAGCAACTACTCGAGTCGCTGTCGACACCTCATCCGACCTTTCGTCTCGGCGTGCGCTGGCTTCGTCGACACAAACTGGCCGGCACATCGAAACCGACCGTCATTCACGGTGATTTCCGACTCGGCAACTTCCTCGCATCCGATCGGGGGATCTCCGCGGTCCTCGATTGGGAGCTCGCGCATCTTGGCGACCCGATGGAAGATCTCGCATGGCTCTGTCTTCGCACCTGGCGGTTCGGCGCGGACGATCTCGCGGTCGGAGGCTTTGGCTCACTCGAAGAGCTGCGTTCGGCGTACGAGAAGGCCGGTGGCGAATGGCGCGATGACGCCTTCCAGTGGTGGACTGTTGCGCGAACGCTGTGGTGGGGACTCGGGCTCGCCCGACAGGCACAGGCGTATATGGAAGGGGCCTCGAACTCGATCGTGTTGGCAGCGAGCGGGCGCCGAGTCGTCGAGCTCGAATACGACTTGCTATG
>CBFDDD010000120.1:0-14224 GCA_965603475.1 uncultured Myxococcales bacterium | reverse complement strand
GGGAGATTTGATAGATGTTTTCCCGCGCGTACTCCACCTTGGACCCGAGTATGCGTCTAGCCACGTCGAATCCCGTGACGTCAGGGTCCACGTGGTCGAGGGCGACGACCTCCCTGGCTCCGGCGCGCTCGCACGCGAATGCGAAAAAACCGTCGCGTGTTCCGACGTCCAGAACTCGCAGGCCAGTGAGATCGGGAAGCTCGATCTGTTCCAGCAGTCCACGCGGATCGTACCCTCCGTCCGTCGAGACTCCGCCGGGAAAATGAAACGTATGATGCCAGTGCGGCACCGACTCCACGAGACGGCGAATCTCTGCTCGGTCCATGGTCCGGCCGCGGCCCCTCTGGATCAGCCCGGTCTATGCTGTCATCGCATCAACCGGGGTAGCGCGGATGAAGATCGCAGTACATTCGGACCCTAATCCCCGTACGGACGTTGCACAACCCCATCTCAGCACGGAGCCGCTCCAAAATAGCGATCCAAATACTCGATGATCTTCGCTTCGAGCTTCCGACTGAACGGCCTCATCATTCGCGGCAGTGAAACTTCCAGTGAAATCGAGTGCGCGTCGTAGCCGACCTGCGCACGGGCCCCGTGTGCTTCGCACACGGCCTGATCGCCCTGCCAGCTCCAGGTTCCTCCCAGCCGATCACTGACCTTGTCCGCCAACCCTTCGATTCGAACACGAACATCACTTTCGTTCAGCCCGTGCTTCCGCGAGATCGAAATCTCAGCCATGACCGCGCGCTCCTCGAGGAATGGTTTCGCTCAAGTCGCCGGACCGATGAAATCCTTGAAGCCATAACGCTTGTTCGGCCCGAGATGGATCTGCTCGAGAACCCCGATCCCCTCTTCGTCACCAGATCGTGCCCGAACGACCTGCTGGATATGCTGGTTCGATAGCTCCAGATCGTCGACGTCATCGATTTTCCACGACTCACCGCCGATCGCCAGCTCACCCTTCCATCGGCCGTGGCCCCATTCGGGATGGGTATACCCGATGCCCTTCATACGGAAAACGAGCAGCGGTTCGAGTTCGATATCGGTTCGGCCGCCTTCGAGATCGAGCAATGCAACCGTGGCGCGCTCGGCACGTCGCGAGCCGGGAGCAATGTCGAGCTCGAATTCGATGCCGGCAAGCGGTTGCATGTCGGGATCTTCGACGCCGGGCAGATCCTCCGGATCGTCGTAGGTCGGCATGATCATTCCGTCCCAATGCCACGTCACGCCGTGCTCGTTTTCGAAACTGCCCGCATGAGTGCAGCGGTCCTTCCAATGCAGCGGCGCCCACAGAAACGAAATCTGGGGGCCCTGCATTGGCGGTGCGCCCGGTGGGGCGGGATCTCCGACGGGTCGGATCCCCCAGGAGCGATCTTTTGTGCCGTAGACACGCGCGGGGTCGAGCGTGATCGAACCACCCGGATAGCGAATCTCGCCCTGCCAGCGGCCGAACTGATTGAAGCGCGTCGCCTCCATATGCGACCGCGAGCCATAGGGGCTGCGGTGGGTGCGCTGGTGTTCCTCGGCGAAGCTCGCGGTCCGTGGAATCCAGAGTAGTTCGGCCGAAATTCCCGTCTCGTTGTCGTCGAGCGTGACGCGTAGACTCTTCATCGGCTCGATGATCTCGATTTCGAAGGGACCGACCTCGATCTCGCTTCGTTCCTCGGGCGCCCGACGCGAAGCGTGGAAGGCATGCTGCTGGCCGTCGATCACGATGCTGAATCCGCAGTCGAGGATGCCTAGATTCGGATAAACGGCGGCACCGATCGCAAAATACATCTCGCCGTCGTCCTGGTAGCCGTTGAACCAGTATCGGTCGTAGGCGTGCCGATCCGTCGTTCCGACGATGGCAATGGGTTCCGTGGTCTGGTGGATCGGATAGTCATCCATCTTGGTCAGCACAATTCGCTCCTATCGGCTTCTTCGCGCTACATCCTTCGCGATCATCGGCCGTCCGTCCGAAGCGACGCGATGGCCCTACGCGATGGACCCCTAGGTTACATCGTCCCCGTGCCGGTCGAGGGTCGAATTTTCGGCTTGCAGGATTCCCGCGTGGGATAGAATCCGATCCATGGCACGCACTCATCCCTGGGAGAAATGTTCGACCCAAGAACTCCTCGAGTGGCGCCTCTGCGATCTCGGGATCGAGCTAGAGGGAACGTGGCTCGAGGATCCGATCGAGCGCTTGTATCTCGAGCTCGAGGCGCGAAATCTGCGCGTCCGACCACATTGCTGGCTCTCTGAAGAGTGGTTTTCTCCCGATGGCATTCCGGGAATCGCGATTCCTTTCTATCTCGCCCATCCCCGCTTGAAGCGGCTCGAAAGATCCCAGATTCTCGAGGTCGAGGGCGGAACCCATTCAGAATGCATCCGATTGCTTCGACACGAAGCCGGCCATGCCGTTCAAAACGCGTTCCGCCTGCATCGGCGCAAGAAGTGGCGTGCGATTTTCGGATCCTCGACCGAACCCTACCCTGACTACTACCGGCCGAATCCCGGCAGCCGGCGCTACGTAGTCCATCTTCCCTACTGGTACGCACAGAGCCATCCAGACGAAGACTTTGCCGAGACCTTCGCCGTCTGGTTGACTCCGGGCTCTCTCTGGAAACGAAAATACAAAGGTTGGCAGGCATTGCGAAAGCTTCGCTACGTCGATCAGTTGATGACTGAGCTCGCGGGCGAAGCGCCACCCGTCCGAAGCCGCGCTCGTCCGGACCCGGTCCATCGCATCAAGACGACTCTCGGCGAGCATTACGGCGCCAAACGTGCTCGATACCAGATCTTTGCATCCCGCGCCTACGACGAGGATCTCTTGCGCTTCTTCACGCCCGCCGAGAACGGCTCGACCCGAGCCCAATCCGCCGCCGCGTTTCTTCGTAGCCATCGAACGGAAATCCGCAGGCGGGTCGCAGGCTCTACGGGAAAGCACGAGCTCGCCCTCGACACCGTCCTGGGCGAAATGATCGCGCGGGCGAGGGAACTCAAGCTCCGGGCGACCGGGCGGAAGAACCAACTCGTGATCGACCTGGCGATCCTGCTCGCCGCACGCAGCGCAGAATTTGCGTATCGGGGAAGAGATTGGCACCCGCTATGACAACCACCCGCAAGAAAATCACGCGACGGAAGAAACTCCGAGTGCTCGTCTTGATGCACGAGGATTTCGTCCCGCCCGATAACGTGAAATCGCTGAGCGAGAGTGAGTTCCATCGGATCAAGACCGAAAGCGACATCCTCGGCGCTCTCGCCGACCTCGGGCATGAAGCGAAGCCGCTCGGCGTCCGTGACGCCGTCACGCCGATTCGTCGCGCCATCGAAGAGTGGAAACCCGATATCGTCTTCAACTTGCTCGACGAGTTCCAGGGCGAGGCCATCTACGATCAACACGTCGTCGCCTATCTCGAACTCCTTCGCGTTCCCTATACCGGCAACAATCCTCGCGGTCTGGTCCTGGCGCGGGACAAGGCCCTGTCGAAGAAGGTCGCGATGTACCACCGCATCACGGTGCCGCACTTCTTCGTTGCGCGGACGGGGCGTCGCGTACGCAGGCCGAAGCGAATCGGTTTCCCACTGATCGTCAAATCACTCGTCGAAGAATCTTCGATGGGCATCTCGAAGGCCTCGATCGTCCGTGACGATGACGCGCTCAAAACTCGCGTCCAATTCATGCACGAGCGTGTCGGAACCGATGCCATCGTCGAGGAATTCATTCCGGGGCGCGAAATCTACGTAGCCGTCCTCGGAAACGACCGGCTCATCGCCCTACCGCCTCGAGAACTCATCGTCGACGAACTCGAGCCCGGCGAAGACCTGATTGCAACCGAGAGCCTGAAGCACAATATCCACTACCAGAAGAAACACGGTGTACGCATCTCGGATGCTCGCAAGCTCCCGGATGGCGTCGAAGCGACCCTCGAACGAGCCAGCAAACGCATCTATCGAATGCTTTCTCTCGAGGGCTACGCCCGCATCGACTACCGGCTCTCGGAGGACGGAAAACTCTATTTTCTCGAGGCCAACCCAAACCCCGAACTCGCCAACTACGAAGAGCTCGCGTCCGCCGCAGAAAAAGCCGGAATGTCCTACCAGGATCTGATCCAGCGGCTCTTGAACCTGGGGTTGAGGCGCTAGCGCCAATTCGATGTTGGTTTGATGTGCAGCGAATGCGAGGGCGGTAGGGCACGGCTTTCGTGAATGGCTCGGCCGGCAGAGTGCGACGAGGTGGGATACCCCGGTAGTTTGGCTGTCGTCCGGCATTCTGGACAGATCGACTGTGGGCCTGCGCTTTATTTCACGAAAACCGCACCCCACCGCCCTCTTCCGTTTCCGTACAAGCAAAGAACGGGTTGGCGCTAGGCGGAATGTTGCGTGAAGCCCGTCGCGAGAGCGTCGAAAGTGCTGAAGATCCGTCGCCCTCGGACCGCAGGCCCGCGCAGACGTACACCCGTACGTCGAGCAGGCCGAAGGGAGAAGGCCGCGGAGATTCAGTGCTAGCGGCGCTCGCAGCAGGGCTTTTCAGCGGATGCGCTGGCCCGGTGTCGCTCCGGAGTCGGGGGAGAGGATGAAGAGTTCTTCGCCTCCCGGGCCCGCTGCCAGGACCATGCCTTCGCTCAAGCCGAATTTCATCTGGCGAGGGGCGAGATTCGCGACCATGACAGTGAGCCTTCCGACCAGCGTTTCCGGATCGTATGCCTTCTTGATGCCGGCGAAGACTGTGCGACGTTCACTTCCGCCCAGGGAGAGTTCGAGTTCGAGGAGCTTGTTGGCCTTGGGAACGGCTTTGGCTGAAATGATCTCGGCAACACGAAGGTCGATCTTGGAAAAATCGTCGATCGTGCACTCGGCTTCGAGCGGCTCGCCTGCGAGGGCCTCGCTCGTCGCGGCATCCTCCGCCGTCGCTTCGCTGGTCGATGCTTCTGCTGCTCGGCTTTGCTCGGTCATCGCTGTGACTTTCTCGGGGTCGACCCGTTCCATGAGATGCTCGAACTTCACGACGCGGTTGCCGACGACGGGCGTTGCCGCATCCTGCCAGCGCGTGGGCTCGTCGATCGAAACAAGCCGAGCAGATTCATCGGCAAAGCGCGGCAGGACCGGGGCGAGGTAGACGCTGATCTGACGGAAGAGATTGAGCGCGATCGCACAGACTTCGAGAAGCTCCTGCTCCTTTTCGGGATCCTTCTTGAGCTTCCAGGGCGCGCGAGACTCGACAAATTCGTTGGCACGATCGGCCAAGGCCATGATCGTGCGCATCGCGCGACTCGTATCCCGGTCTTCGTAGGCTTCCTCGATTTCGACTCCGGCGGCGACGCCGGCCGCGAAGAGCCCCTCGTCGCGTTCGGCCGGATAGATTTCCGGCAGCTCGCGGCCCTTGACGAAGCGTGCCGTCCGACTGGCGAGATTCACCACCTTCCCAACGAGATCCGAGTTCACCTTCTGGATGAATTCGTCGAAGTTGAGATCGATGTCGTCCACACGCGACGACAGTTTGCTCGCATAGTAGTAGCGAAGGAATTCAGGCGAGAGATGGTCTAGGTAGGTCCGCGCAAGGATGAACGTGCCCTTTCGTTTGCTCATCTTCTCGCCGTTCACCGTGAGAAATCCGTGAACGTGGACCTTCGTCGGAAGTTGGAATCCGCCGGTCTTCAGCATCACTGGCCAGAAGAGCGTGTGGAAATAAGCGATGTCCTTGCCGATGAAGTGATGGATCTCGCAATCGGGATTCCGCCACCAGTGATCGAGGTCCTCACCACGGGCGTCGCACCATTCCTTCGTGCTGCCGATGTAGCCGATCGGTGCGTCCAACCAGCAATAGAAATAGTTCCCCGGCGAGTCCGGGATCTCGAATCCAAAATAGGGCGCGGGCCGCGAGACGTCCCAATCTCGAAGCGGCTCCTTCAGAAAGCCTCCTCGAAGCCAGTTCGCGGTCTCGTGCGGAATGCGCCCTTCTGCTTGCGTCCATTCTTCGAGAAAGGCGTGAAAGGGTTCGAGTTTCACGAAGAGATGCGGATGGGTGCGTTCTTCCGGCACAGCGCCCGTGATCGAACTCCGCGGACCGATCAGTTCGCTGGGTTCATAGGTCGCGCCACAGACCTCGCAGTTGTCTCCGTATTGGCCATCCGCCTTACATCGTGGACACCCTCCGACAACGAAGCGATCGGCGAGGAATATGCCGGCCTCGGGATCGAAGAGCTGCGTCACATCGCGCTCTTCGATGCAGCCATTCGCTCGCAGCGCCGCCCAAATCTCGTCCACGACGGCTTTGTTTGCGGCTGTATGCGTACTGCCGAAATGATCCTGCTCGATCCCGAACGCTTCGAAATCGGCGACGTGGGCGGCCTGCATCTCGTCGAGAAGGGCTTCGGGCTCGCGACCTTCCTGCTGCGCGCGAAGCATGGTCGCAGTGCCGTGGGTGTCATCGCCGCAGAAGTAGCGACAATCATGACCACGGAGCTTCTGGAAGCGCACCCAGTAGTCGGTTTGTAGATACTCGACGAGATGACCGAGATGGATGCCCGCATTCACGTAGGGCAAGCCACTGGTCACGAGAATCTGGCGTCGCTTCTTCACCCTGACCTCCGCGGCAAGCCAATGGCCGCCGCCGTTCCGCTATGCCGACGCGCACTGGCCCGACGAGCGCGGGAGAATAGGCGATCGCCACGATCTGCCCGTTGAATGTGCGGAATCCGCTGCAAATGAGTGGGACCGCCCATTCGCGGGTCCTTTTTACCACTACATTATACCTGAATCATTTGAGGTATTTCGCCACGTGATTCGCGAATACCCCTAGATTCCGTGCGGCGGGGGGATAGAATGAGGCGCGAACCAATCCGGTAGGCCTCCCGGCCTCGAGCAAAGGAAAACATTCATGGATCTGATCACGAGCGGCAACGGCATAGAAGTACTGCTGCGCTGGTTCCACGTTCTTTCCGGGGTCACCTGGATCGGGGTTCTCTATTACTTCAACTTCATCCAGACGCCCTTTTTCGGAAGCGAGCTTGGCGGCGGCGCCAAAGGCGCCATGACCCGAGGCCTGGTCCCGAACGCGTTGTGGTGGTTCCGATGGGGCGCCATGTTCACCTTCCTGACGGGCTGGTGCATCGTGTTCTACCGCATGCATCTCGGCATCCCGCTCACGGACGGATACATGACGAAGATTCTGACCGGCGGACTGATGGGTACGCTGATGTGGGCCAATGTCTGGTTCGTGATCTGGCCGGCCCAGCAGGTCGTGATCAAGAACGCCGAGCAGGTCGCGGGCGGCGGTGAACCCATTCCCGAGGCGGCAGCCCGAGGCGGCAAAGCCGGAATGGCCTCACGGACGAACACCCTCTTCTCGATTCCAATGCTCTTCTTCATGATCTCGGCCGCCAACCTGCCTGGATTCCTGTCGGGCACCAACGACATGCTCTACTGGCTCGTGGCAGGCGGACTGATCGTAGCCGTCGAGATCAACGGTCTGATCGGTCCCGGTGCAGCAAGCCAGAAGCCGCTGACAACCGTGTCGGGCACGATCCACGGCGGATTGGCGCTTTGGCTGGTGCTCTATCTCGTAGGCGCGTTCTTGAATAGCTGAGGCGTTCGAGGCAACTTAAAGCGGGCTCGAGGCGAATTCGGAGGCGTTAGTCGAGGGATTCCAGGTACGCAGCTAGCTCGGGCAGTCTCGTTTCGAGATGCGGGAGTGCGACCATCACTCGGGTGGCGCGCTTGGGCTCGTAGGCTTCGGGATATTCAGCGCGGATGACGCGCGCCTCGAGCAAGCCAAGCGAAGCACCCGCAACCGCCGGACCGAGTGCGCCATCCTTTGTCGGATCCAGGCTGTGGCAGGCAATGCAGTTCGCATTGTAGACAGAGCGCCCGGCCTCGATCATCTCCTCGGCTGACAGCGCCTCCGGTACCTGAGGTGAGGCGGCGGGCGATTCATTGGGCGATGGCACCGTCACGCCGCTCTCGTTCGCCGTCGACCGACCGGAATTCGCAGTAGGCGGTGCCGGTTCGTCCGAACATCCGACCCAGAGGGCGAGACCGACGACCATGACCCACCCAAACCCACGAATCCCAGCTTCTCTCTCTACCACAGTCCTCTCCTCTTCATCGTTACCTTTTGCGGGCGGGAGGATATCGGGCGTCCTACCCGCCGCCACCGCGGACTCCCACAAAATCGAGCGGCCATGAAACCAGATCGCATCTCGAACGTAGAATGGGTGGGCCTGCTTCGCATCGATTTGCCTGCGAGCACAGTCAGGAGGTCTCGAATCATGACCCTTCGTCATCCCGCTTGTCGTCGGCTGCGCCATTGGCTCGTCCCGATTTCAGCCCTCCTCCACTTCGCGCTTCCCGCTGCGGCCAGCGACGCTGCAATCGACCTCGATCTCTATGCCCGACTCCTCGAGAACCACACCCGCGCGGTTTCCGAAGTCGTCGGGACACGCGTCGACTACCGATCGCTCAAAGAATCACAGGAATGGAAACGCCTCGTACGCCAGGTCCATGCCGCAAAACCCAGCCAGTTCAGCCGAGACGAGAAGCTTGCCTTCTGGATCAACGCCTACAACATTCTGGCAATCGACTTGATCAACGATCATTACCCGATCGACGGGATCAAGCAGATCGGATCGTTCTTCTCGCCAGTCTGGGATCTCGAAGTCGCGACGATCGAGGGCCGATCGATCTCGCTCGGGGCGATCGAACACGAAATCCTACGCAAGATGGGCGAGCCACGGATTCACGGCGCAATCGTCTGCGCATCGATCTCGTGTCCCCCGCTCGCGCGCACGCCCTTTCGCGCCACAAGCCTCGATGTCGACCTCTCGTCCGCGATGCAACGCTGGCTCGCGAGTCCCGAAAAGGGCATCGCGATCGATCGACAGAATCGAGTCGTGCGACTTTCCAGGATCTTCGACTGGTTCGAGGAGGACTTCGAGTCGCGAGGGGGCGTCCTCGTCGTCATTGCACCCTACCTCGAGCCCGACGACGCAGTCTGGATTCGCGCCGAGGGGGAGAGCGCTTCGATCCGCTATTTCGGCTACGACTGGTCGCTGAACGACCTGCACTGAACCGCCAGCCGATGACGCTTTCGAAGCGCCCATTTGAAGGCTCGACGTCGGATGGCCGCGTCAGATGGCCGCAGCGGGATTCGAGAGCGCAATCAACGCGTGTTCCAGTTCGCCGGTCGCGCGACAGGTGAGCCCGCCACGGCGTTGATCCTGACCGGGCTGAAACGTCGTAAATCGAATCGATTCCACGCGCGGACCGAATGATTCAGTCGGTCCAGCGGCCTCGCCGGAGTCGCTGGAAATGATCTGCGCGCTTCCCGCAATCTGAATCTTCAGCTGATAGGTCGCCTTCAGCGTGATACGCGTTCGGCGCCCCCCTTCCGGCTGCAGGTAGAGCGTCGAGCGTGCTTCGAGTTCGACTCGTCGATCGACGTCGCTCACTCGATAACCACCCTCGACGGAGGTTGCTTCACGGTGGTGACTCGACTTCGCAACCGCATAGTCGAAGCGCTCAGTGTCCTCGCCATCAGAGAAAGACCGCACGGTCCGCCCGCAATCGACATAGCGCGCGGGTCGATTCGCGGTCGCCGCGAGGTCACTCGATCGAAGGAGCTCGACAGCGACGAATCGCGAGGCCTTCTCGAGGGTCGAGACTCGGAACGAACTTTCCGATAGACGCCGAATCAAATTGTCCCACGCTTCATCGAAGGGCAGATCGACGACCGTCTCGACGACGATGCGATGTTCCATGGGAGGCTCATATCGCACAGTCGATTCGATCGTCCGATCGTCTCCGCCGCAACTCATCAGGAACAACGAAATCATCGCCGTCGAATGCAGGAGGGCTACCCGCGTTCGGGTTCTTTGGCGCAAGCAATGCTCCTCGCGGATGGATTCCGTCAAAGCTTGCCCCATGATCCCAGAACTCAGGCCTCGCGCAAACCGCACACATCCGGCATTGACTGATGTGCCAGGTGGCTTGGGCGCATTTGCCAGAGTATTTGCACGGTCTGCTTCTTTTTTGCCTGGCGTACGCCATGCAAAAAGAAGCAGACCGTGTAAATCCCAAAGCGAAAGCGGTCGAGTGGCCCGGGCGGGAAAGCCTGCCGCTCGCCTGGAGACGCAGGCGGTAGCCACACGTCTCGATGCATCATGCGGGAACGACCGCCGAAGACGACCGGCGAGCGGCAGGCTTTCCCGCCCGTACTCGCACTCGCTGATCGCTCGCGCTCCCCTGGCACATCAGTCAATGCCGGATGTGTGCGGTTTGCTACCGCCTCCAGGAGAACCAGCGTTCGAGGAGCCGTTTCACCGTAGGGGTGAGCCGAGTCCGTGTATAGGCTCCCGCCGCGCGTTTGATCGCCTCGCCCTGAGTCGGATAGGGGTAGATGATATTCGTAAAGGCCCCAAGTCCAATCTTGTGCTGGATTGCCATCGTGAACTGGGTAATCAGGTCGCCTGCATGAGCGGAAACGATCGTCGCGCCGACGATCTCGTCGGTTCCCTTCTTGACATGCACCTTGACGAGACCTTCCTCCTGTCCGTCGGTGACCGCGCGATTCGCTTCGGCGATCGAGACCTGATAGGTGTCGATCGCGATTCCCGCCTCGGCGGCGTCTCGCACGTAATGCCCGACGTGGGCGATCTCTGGCTTGGTGTAGGTGCACCACGGCATCTTCAGATTCGAGAGCTTCCCGCGACCAAGGGGGCCGACCGCGAAGAGCGCGTTCTGGACCACGATCTTGGCGGCGGCATCCGCCGCATGAGTGAACTTCCAGGTCATACAGACATCACCCACCGCAAAAATCCTTGGATTCGAGGTGCGCAGCGAATCATCGACCTTGACGCCCGTCCTCACATCGAATTCGACACCCACGCTCTCGAGTCCGAGGCCCTCGACGTTCGGTGCCCGGCCTGCCCCGACCAGGATCTCGTCGACGACGAGCTCGCGAGTTCCCTTCTCGGGACAAGTCAGCTGGATCACCCGCTCGTCGCCCCGACGCTCGACCCGGTCGAGATTGCACTGGAAGACCATCTCGACGCCCTCACGAGCCATGGCGTCCTGGACGATCTTCGCCGCATCGGGATCCTCCCGGGTGAGAATCTGGTCCATGCGTTCGAGGATGTGGACTTCAGAACCGAGACGACGAAAAGCCTGCGCGAGTTCGCAGCCAATCGGACCAGCACCGATGACCGCGAGGCGTTTAGGGCGTTCCGTAAGACTGAAGACCGTCTCATTGTCGAGATAGCCTGCGTCGTGAAGGCCCTCGATTGGAGGTGCAATCGCGCGGGCGCCGGTTGCGATGATCGCCTTCTTGTAGTCGAGTGTCTGCCCCGCGACTTCGATCTTCCCCTCGCCGACGAAGCGAGCGTCGCCCAGGTAGATATCCACTCCGAACTCCGTCGAGTAGCGCTCGGCCGAATCTTCGTCGCTGATTCGTGCGCGAATTTCCCGCATGCGACGCATGACCTCGCCGAAGTCGCCAAGGTCCTCAGCGGAGACCGGCATGCCATAACGTGCCGCCTCTCGCGCGTCGTGTACGAGCTGTGCCCCGCGAATCACGGCCTTCGAGGGGACACATCCAACGTTGAGACAATCACCACCCATCAGATGCCGCTCGATCAATGCGACGCGTGCGCCCAGACTCGAAGCGATCAAAGCCGTGATCAGCCCTCCCGTACCGGCGCCCACCACGACCAGGTTGTAGCGACCTTCGGGCGTCGGATTCTGCCAGTTTGGCGGATGAACGTTCTGCACGAGTCGTTCGTTCCACTCGTCAGTCGGTTCGATCTTGATCGCGCTGGTCATCTCGAGTTCTCCTCAATTCACGAATCTCAGGCTCGGCCGATTGATTGGTCGAGCGATGTCGAATTCAAATAGCTGCGGTATCGGCGGTCGCAGTCGCGGTGGCAAGCGCACGACGCGCGATGCGGGTGACGATCACCGTCACGATCGCCGTGGCGACGAGCCCGAGCACGAGTACGAGCCAATCGCCCGCCCCCTTTTCGCCCGCCTGGCCGCTCGCAATGGCGGCCACGTCTCCGGCGACCTTGCCCGTGTATACGTAGAGCAGCGACCCCGGCAGCATGCCGATCGAGGCCACGAAATAGTCGACCAGGCGAACCCGGGTCAGGCCGAGGGCATAATTCAGCAGGTTGAATGGAAAGACCGGGGAGAGTCGAAGCAGGAATACGATCTTCAATCCCTCGGCGCCGATCGCTCGATCGATCGCGGCAAACCTTTCGTCGCCCTGGATGCGCCGCTCGATCGCCGCACGCGCGCCGTGTCGGGCAATCAGAAACGCGAGGGTCGCACCCACGGTGGCAGCAACGAGGACGTAGAAAGTCCCTTCCGCCAGGCCAAAAATCGCACCTGCTGCGAGCGTCATGAGCGAGCCCGGAATGAAGGCAACGACCGCAATGGCGTATCCGAGAATGAAAACGATCGGTCCCAGCGCACCGAGCCCTTCGACCCAGTCGGCAAAAGCCGGAATATTTCCGCCCGCACTACGACCGAGATAGAGAAACGCCGCAAGCACACCGATCCCCAACACGAGCTTGCCGTACGGTATTGGACGACCCGGCCCGCTCGCAGACTCCTTGGGCTCATCGCTCGGAGAGGTCGGGGAAGTCATGGATCAAGTCCTTGTCCTGGCAATCTCTCGTGATCGCTCCATCGCGAATCCGAATGGATGCCCTGCGCTCGGGGATTGATACGCCGATTGAACGGATCTGGGTACAGCCAAGGGCCATTTTCTGCACCCGCCTTCAACGGGAGCAGCTGAGAGGCAATTTGCCGAGTCAGCCTGTGCTCGTTCGAAGCCACAATTCCCGATCCCCGTTCGTCGCCTCGAGGTCGAAGGTCCAGCCGGCATCGGAGAATGACTGCGCGAGTTCTCGAGCTGCACGCGAACGCGCATGGAACGCAGCCCCCCCGACGATCGGCCGGATCGCGATGACCCCTCCTCCTGGCGACGGACGCGCATCACCGGCCACCTGCCAACGCAGAGTGAGCGTGCCCGAATCGAGTGCAGCGACCGGCGCGATCGTTGGCGAAGAAGCCAGATAGATTTCGCAGTCATTGGGCAGCGTCGAAAACACGAATCGGAAGAGCCGTTCGAGCGCCGTCTCGAGTAGCGGATCGCGCCTCATCTGGAATCGCGAGTCCAACTCGGAATGAAGGATCAGGCTCCTCTCCCGAATTTCCGGGGCGTAGGCAGCGAGCAAATCCACCAGCCAGGGTTCGGACGTCTTGGTCTCTTCGGACGGCATCTGGACGGCCCCGCTCAATTCACTGGTCGAATCGATGCGTCACGCGCCAGGACGGCCGCCATGAAGATCGACAAGGCGAATACGCCGGAGCCCATTCCGAACAGCACCGTCCGCTCTCCGAAGTGGTCCGCAAGAATTCCGAGCGGCAACGCGGTCATGCTGAATCCCGCAAACGAAAGCATGCTCAATGACATCACTCGTCCCATATAGACTGGATCGGTTTCGCGTGCGATCACAGCGCCGTTCAACGCATGGAAGCCCCCGCTCGAAGCGCCAACCAGAAGCATACAGGCGACGGCAGAGCCGAACCCGGGCATGCTCGCGAGCAGGACCAAGCTCACACCGAACGCAATTGCCAGCCAGCTATAGATCCGGGTTGCATGCGATGAATCTGCATACCGTGCAACCGTCAGGCTCGCTATGAGCGCACCAATCGCCGAACAGAGCGCGAATCTCGTGAGCTCTTCCGCTGATCGGCCGAGCTGGTTTTCGAGCAGCCCGGGTATCAGCGTGACGTGCGGAAATCCAATGAGCATGACAGTGACGAAAAAGATCAGAAGATGACGCAGCCGGACGTGATTCCACGTGTACCGCAACCCCGCCGATATATCCTCGATGACGTGGGTGTCACCGACGTTGTCCCGCACGACCGAACGCGGCAACAACAGGAGCAGCCCCGCGGAAAGCAGATAGAGCAGACTCATGGCCCAGTAGGCAGCCGCCGGCCCCGCACTCTCGAAAGCGAGAAAGATCGCCGCAAGCAGGGGGCCCAACACTCGAGACATCGTGTTCGCGACTGTCGTGAGCGCCATCGCGTTACCAAGCAGGGGCCGCGGGACGAGGTCGACGACGATCGCCTGGCGGGCGGGACCGATGAACCCGAAGGCACATCCTATCACCAGGCCATTGAGGATGAGATGCCCGACCGCAAGGAGTCCCGATGCATAGAGCAAACCGACGCT
>CBFDDD010000119.1:0-14340 GCA_965603475.1 uncultured Myxococcales bacterium | reverse complement strand
GCTCGGGCCTTCGTTAGTTGCTCGGACCTTCGAGGATGTGGATGCCGCAGCAGGTGCCGAGACCGATGACGTGGGCCAGGCCGATCCGTGCACCCTCAGCCTGACGCTTTCCGGCACCGCCCCGAAGATGCGTGGCGACCTCGTAGACGTTTGCAATGCCGGTAGCGCCGATCGGATGTCCCTTCGAGAGCAGGCCGCCCGAGAGATTCACCGGGATCCGGCCGCCGAGCCAGGTCGCCTTCTCGTCGATCAACTTGCCCGCTTCTCCGTCGGCGCAGAGACCGAGGTTCTCGTAGTGGAGAACCTCTGCGGTGGCAAAGCAATCATGCAACTCGACGAGGTCCAGGTCGTTGGCACCGACACCCGCCATCTCGTATGCCTGTGCCGCCGCGTTGCGAGTGCACGTGCTGACGTCGGGCATGACTTCGTCGCGATCCGTCCAGGGATCCGTTGTGAGGACCGACGCACGAATCTTGACGGCTTGGCTGAGCAGGCCGAGCTCCTTCACCTTCTTCTCCGACATGAGAACGGCCGCTGCAGAGCCGTCGACGTTGGCCGAGCACATCAGCTTCGTGTTCGGGTAGGAGATCATCTCCGCGTTCATCACTTCCTCGAGCGGTGTTTCGATCTGGTAGCGCGCCTTGGGATTCATGGTCGAGTGGTGGTGGTTCTTGACCGAGATCTGGGCGAACTGCTCGAAGGTCGTGCCGTATTCCTTGGAGTGCGCCATGCCGGCTTCCGCGAAGACGCAAGGCATCGAGCCCGAGCCCAGCAGTCCTTCGGGCGAAATGCCTTTACTGGCTCCGCCACCGCCGAGCATGCCGGCCCCCGCCATTTTCTCGACGCCGACGGCAAGGACCGTGTCGTAGAGTCCGGCCCTGATTGCAGTCCAGCCTTCTCGGAGCGCCGTGGCGCCGGTTGCGCAGGCATTCGCGCAGTTGACGACGGGAATCCCCGTCTGACCGATTTCTTTCTGGATCTGCTGCCCGACCATGGCCGACGCCATCATCAGGTTGCCGCTGTACAGTGCCTGAACATCGTTGATCGTGATTCCGGCGTCGTCGAGCGCGAGCAATGCAGACTCGGCGCCGAGCGAGGCAACCGAGCGGTCGGGGAATCTGCCGAACTTGATCATGTCGACTCCGGCGATGTAGACGTCTTCACTACCCATGTTGTTACTCCTGGTTCCGGTCGCGGAGCGACCGCATTTCGTTTTTGTGAAAGCGAGAGGCGCGCAGGTCTATGCTGCGTGCGTGAGTCTATGCTGCGGGCTTGAGAAAGTAGGCGAGATACTCGTTGCCCTCGGCATCCTTGCGCGAGGCGGTCTCGTAGACGACGTCGACGTCCATGCCGAGATTGATCTTCTCGGGATCCGGATCGATGCCGATCAGGTTCGTCTTGATCGTTCCGCCGCCGTCGAGGTCGGCAATCGCAGACACGAAGGGGACTTCGATGCCCGGGAAAGCGCGGTAGATGATCGAGAATGAATGAAGCGTTCCCTTGTTCGAAAGACGAAAGGCCTCGAAGGTGTCGCGGCCGCCGCATTTCCCACAGGCCATTCGAGACTTGAGGGAGATGGCGCCGCAGCTCTTGCATTTGAGTCCTTCGAGAAAGGGGTCTCCGGATTCGGGGATATTCAACAGGGATGTAATAGGCAGGGGCTTGTCGGACAACGGTTTAACTCCGGTTGATGCGGATCGCAGTGCGAGATTGAAGATGAAATGACGACACGGGCTCGCCTGACTGGGTGCGGTCATAGTAGAGCAAACTGTTATCGCTCGCCTCGAACCCAGAACTCGTCGAATCCGCGAAAGCTGGGATTGGAGGCGTAGCGGTGGCCACCTTCGCCGAGTGAGAGTCGAGAAAAGCGATCCATCAGAGCCGAGAGGGTCTCTGCCGCCTCGAGCCGCGCGAGATGGGCGCCCAGGCAGAAATGCTGCCCTCCGCCGAAGGCCTGGTGATGGGTGTCCTTGCGCTCGATGTCGAAGCGGTCCGGTTCCGGGTAGATCGCTGGATCGCGGTTTGCCGCCGCGAGCGACACGGAGAGCGATTCACCCTGGCCGATCATGACACCATCGATCTCGATGTCCTTGTGGGCGATGCGGCCAGAATTCGTGACGGGCGTGTCGTAGCGGAGGACTTCCTCGACGGTGTTCTTCATCAGATCTGGTCGGGTACGAAGCTTTTCGAGCTCGTCCGGATTCTTCAGCAGCGCCATCACGGCGTTGCCGATCAGATCGGTCGTCGTGAGGTTGCCAGCAAGCAACAAGAGCGTGCATTGCGAAACGATTTCGTCCTCGGTCAGTCGATCACCGGATTCCTCGGCGTTGAGCATCGAACTCATCAGGTTATCGCCCGGTGTGCTGCGGCGTCGCTCTATTTCATTCCGGAAGAACCGGGTGAGTTCCTCATGGGCATGTTCGGCTGCTGCGATATCGGCCGGATCGTTGTTCGGACCGAAGGCCACCTTGATCGAGGCATCGGACCAGCTCTTGAATTGGGCATGGTTCTCTGGGTCGACTCCGAGCAGCTCCGCGATGACGACCGTGGGGATCGGGTTGGCGACGCTCTCGACGAGGTTGAACTCGCCATCATCGAGCTGGCCGATGACGCGATCCGCGACCTCTCGAGCGCGGCCTCGCCAGCGCTCGACCTTGCGGGGCGTGAAGGGATGGTGAACGAGGTTTCGCAGACGTCGGTGGCCCGGATCGTCCATCAGCAGCATGGACGGCTCCTCGTCGCCTTGTCCAAGAAACATCTTCGCGAACCCGCCTTCGACCCCCTTGCGGGGATCGCTCCAGTAGTCGGGATTTCGAAGAATGGCTTCGACATCGTCGTGCCGGGTAAAGATGAACCGCCGGAGCTCTGTGTCGTGATGAATCGGCTCTCGTTCGCGCAGCTCTGCAAGGATGGGGTAGGGGTCCTCACGAAAGCGCGGGTCCAGCGCCATGAGTTGAATTCCGGTCGGAAGGGGGGAGGGCGAAGAGGGGGAGGGCACGCTGTTGTCTCCAGTGCGATCGGGCGGCGATTGATCCGCCTCGATTCTAGCGAGAATTGGCTCTGGGGATCGATTGTTGCCTCGAAAGCGTCATTTTGCCCCTCGTCGCTCCAGCTTCCACAGGATAGGTCGCAGCTTCAGCATTTTTGACGCAATGCGCCAAAAGAGACCGAAGATTCGACCGGGGAGGGATGAAATTCAATGCGATTGAAATTTTGATAGATTGAGTTCGACGCCCCCGATTCCCTCGAAGATTCCGTATGGTATAAGACCGCCTCGGAACACTTGAACGCGACGCAGCGATCAGCGGGCTGCTTGGCACTGAATTTGGTCCGACTCGAACCCGATCTGGACCGAAAGTAGAACTGGGAGCAATCGCATGATCATGATGCAGGAAGGCTTGCGGCTGATGGCCGTTGGCATGTTCACGGTCTTTGCGTTCTTGACCCTCCTCGTCGGAATGATGAGGGGTTCGGCCGTCTTCTTCGAAAGATTCGCCGACAGTTTCCCCGAAGAGGCTGTGGGGGCGTCCGCGGCGGTTCAGTCAGGAAATGATGGAGAGGTTGCCCTCGCGCTGGCAATCGCCGAGGCCTATCGACGAGGGCAGAGAGTCTAGAATGCCGAAAAAGCTCATTTCAGTCATGAATACGTCCTTTCGGGACGGCTTCCAGTCCGTTTACGGTGCACGCGTCAAGACGGCGGATTTCCTTCCCGCGGTCGAGGCTTCGGTCGAAGCGGGCTTCACACATTTCGAAGCGGGGGGTGGGGCGCGTTATCAATCGCTCTATCTCTATTGTCAGGAAGATGCTTTCGACATGATGGACGCGTTTCGCGCGACCGCTGGGCCGAACGCCAATCTCCAGACCCTGGCACGTGGCGTGAACGTCGTGGGCCTCGATTCCCAGAGTTCCGACATCATCGATCTGCATGCCTAGCTCTTCAAGAAGCATGGCATGACGACGATTCGCAACTTCGATGCGTTGAACGATGTTCGCAATCTCTCCTATTCCGGGCGCTGTATTGCAGAAGCCGGTTTGAAACACGAAGTCACCATCACCTTGATGGAGCTGCCCCCGGGCTGCGAGGGCGCGCATACACCCGAGTTCTACATGAGCGTGCTCGAGGGCATTCTCGATGATGGTGTGCCCTGCGACTCGATCTGTTTCAAGGACGCCTCTGGGACGGCCGTCCCCTCCAAGGTCTACGACACGATCAAGCTCGCTCGAAAGCGACTCGGAAACGATGTGCACATCCGATTACACACTCACGAGACCGCGGGCGTGAGCGTCAGTGCGTATATCGCCGCACTCGATGCGGGCGTCGATGGGATCGACCTGGCGATGGCTCCCGTATCCGGCGGAACCAGTCAGCCCGACTTCATCGTGATGTGGCACGCGTTGCGCGGCACGGAGTACGACCTGGGAATCGACGTCGACAAAGTCGTCGAGGCGGAGTCGGTCTTCAAGGAATGCATGAAGGACTATTTCGTGCCGCCCGAAGCGACCGCCGTCGAGCCGATGATCCCCTATTCGCCGATGCCAGGCGGTGCATTGACGGCGAATACGCAGATGATGCGCGACGCCGGAACGCTCGATCAGTTCCCGGCCGTCATTCTGGCGATGAGTGATGTCGTGAAGAAGGGCGGCTTCGGAACTTCGGTGACACCGGTCAGTCAGTTCTATTTTCAGCAGGCCTACAACAATGTCATGCTCGGCCCGTGGAAACGCATTGCGGATGGCTACGGGAAGATGGTTCTCGGCTATTTCGGGAAGACGCCCGTCGAACCGGACTCCGAGATCGTGCGGCTTGCGAGCGAGCAGCTGGAGTTGGAGCCGACGACACGCAATCCACGCGAAATGAACGACGAGGACCCGAACAAGGGCATTGCTCCTGCGAAAGCGCTTCTCGCGGAGCGAAACCTCGAAATTACCGACGAGACGATCTTCATCGCGTCGGCGCTGAAAGAGAAAGGCATCGCATTTCTCGAAGGCGAACGCCCGGATGGCGTTCGCAAGGTCGACGCAGCGGCGACGGGGGCGAAGGCATCCGATGGCGGATCCAACGCCTATACCGTCGAGATCAACGATCGAAGCTACGAAGTGGCCTTCGAGGGTGGGCAGGCCAAGGTCAACGGCAGGGCCTACGCCTACTCGATCAGCGAAGGCACGAGTTCGAGTACCGCAGCGGTGTCCTCCGGGACTGGCCAGGGCGAAATCGTATGCGCCGAGCTCGCAGGGTTGGTCCTTCGAATCGTGAGTCAGGAAGGCGACCGAGTCGCTGATGGCGATGTGCTCATGGTTCTCGAGGCACTCAAGATGGAGATCGAAATCAAGGCGCCCTGCGCGGGCGTCGTGAGTGCCATTCTCGTTGCGGGAGACCAGAAGGTCAATACGGGTGATCCACTCGTGGAGATCGCGCCTTGAACGTCGCGCTCGAACTCTGGCAATCGACCGGTATCGCAAACTTCACAGCCGGCCAGGCCGCGATGATGCCGATCTGCATGATTCTTCTCTATCTCGGAATCAAGCGTGGCTTCGAGCCGCTGTTGTTGATTCCGATCGGATTTGGGGGCCTGCTCGCCAATATTCCCATCGCCGACATCGCGGGACCCGATGGGTTCCTGGGGATCATCTACAACGCCGGAATCAGCAACGGTCTCTTTCCGCTGCTGATCTTTCTGGGCGTCGGTGCGATGACCGATTTCGGACCTCTCCTGGCTCATCCGAAGACTGCGTTGCTCGGCGCGGCCGCTCAGTTCGGAATTTTCACGACCCTGATCGGGGCGCTCGCACTCAGCGAACAATTCGATTTCATCGACTTCGACCTCGGCGACGCGGCGGCGATCGGCATCATCGGGGGCGCTGACGGGCCCACGGCCATCTTCCTCGCGGGCAAACTTGCGCCCGATCTCCTCGGCGCAATCGCGATCGCTGCCTATTCGTACATGGCGCTCGTGCCGATCATTCAGCCTCCGATCATGAGACTGCTCACGACCGAGTCCGAGCGACAGATCAAGATGGTGCAGCTTCGCCCGGTCAAGAAGATCGAAAGGATCATCTTCCCGCTCCTGGTCCTGATGGCCTGCATCGTACTGGTCCCGGACGCGACCCCGCTCGTCGGTGCGTTGATGTTCGGCAATTTGCTGAAGGAGTGTGGTGTCGTCGATCGTCTGGCGAGCGCTGCACAGAACGAACTCATCAACATCGTGACGATCCTGCTCGGGCTGGCGGTGGGTAGCAAGCTCGCGGCGGACAAGTTCTTGAGCGCTGAGACTCTGGGTATCCTCTTTCTGGGGCTGATTGCCTTCGCGATCGGGACGGCCTCGGGGGTTCTGCTCGCGAAGTTGATGAACCTGATGAGTCGTGATCCGATCAACCCCTTGATCGGTGCGGCCGGAGTGAGCGCGGTGCCCATGGCGGCGCGAGTCGTCAACAAGGTAGGTCTCGAGAACAACCCGCAGAATTTCCTGCTCATGCACGCGATGGGGCCGAATGTGGCGGGCGTGCTCGGCTCGGCCGTCGCAGCAGGCGTTCTGCTGGCCCTGACGCGCTAGGGCCGACTGTGTGGGGGGCTGCCGTCGGGGTCCCGGAACGCATGAAGCGCTCTGAAGTAGGCGCAAGACGATCGCAACGTCCCGAAAACAGGCCAATCTGGTTGCCGCAGCCCGCGGGAGTCGCTACTCACCTGCCCGAGATCGCTCGTCTTTTGCGCTACTCGGAACCGACATGGACCTCCGTCAGCGCGAGTAGAGAGTGGTCTGGCGGTATTTGACCCCAGTGATGAGCATCGCGGATCTGCCCGGATGGCCATGAGTTCTTGGCCAATGCGCTCCGGCCAGCACGCGAAGGGCCTTCGTAGCCCGCAACTGCTTCGAATCGAACAGGATGGAATCGACGATGAACGAATTGATCGGACAACTCACTCTGGTTGCACTCGGCGCGAGCGTAGTCGGCCTGGCCGTTGCCATGTTCTTCTATTTCCGGGTCAAGTCCCTGCCCGAGGGCACGGACACGATGAACCTGATCGCGCGCTACATCCGCGAAGGTTCCATGACCTTCCTGATGCGCGAGTACAAAGTGCTCGCGGTCTATGCGATCGCGGTCTTCGCACTCCTCTTCTTCGCATTTCAGTCTGAAGGAACGGGATTGCTCGCAGGGTCCTGTTTCCTGCTGGGCGCCTTCCTGTCGCTCTTTTCCGGCTTCGTGGGTATGAAGGCCGCGACCTTCGCCAACGTTCGGACGACGCAGGCCGCGCGTGAAGGCTCGAAGCCGAAGGCCCTGCTGACCGCGCTCGACGGAGGCGCCGTCATGGGTCTCTTCGTCGCCGCGACTGCGCTTCTCGGGCTCGGCGGGCTCTATTACGTCTACGCAGCGGATGCACATCTCGCGACCGTGCTTCACAGCTTCGCGGTCGGTGCGTCTTCGATCGCGCTTTTCTCTCGAATCGGCGGTGGCATCTACACAAAGGCGGCAGACGTCGGGTCCGACATCGCCGGCAAGGTCATCGAGGGCATTCCCGAGGACGATCCGCGCAACCCCGGTGGCATCGCTGACAACGTGGGCGACAACGTGGGCGACGTGGCCGGAATGGGCGCGGACATCTACGAGTCGCTGGTGGCCGCCATCGTCGCAGCCATGGCGATCGCACTCACCGTGAGATCCGAATATGTCATGTCGCTCTTTACCAATATCGGCTCCGCTGAAGAAGCGCGCTTCCTGGCGGTGACCCTGCCGCTCTTCCTGGCAGGCGTGGGACTCGCCGTCTCGATCGTCTGTATCTTTATCGCCCGAACCCTGCGTGAGAACTCACCGGCGATGGTGCTCCGCGCGGCACTGATCGTGCCTTCGATCATCATCTGTATCGTGGCCTTTATCCTGATGCCGATGCTCGGTGTGATTCAATCCGTGACCTACGCGCTCGCAGCGGGCGCGATCGGGGGCGGATTGATCGGTCTCATTACGGAGTACTACACCGCCTGGGGCCCGATCGAGCGCGTCGCGGATGCGTCGAAGACCGGCGCCGGGACCGGCATAATCTCGGGACTCGCGGTAGGCATGGAAAGCACGGTCGTTTCGCTCTTGATCGTGGCTTGCGTCGGGTTTATCGCCAATGCGGTGATGCCCGAAGGCATGGGCCTCTACGGAATCGCAATGGGCGCTGTCGGCATGCTCGCCGGTACGGCCATCGTAATGACCGTCGACGCATACGGTCCGATCTCCGACAACGCGGGCGGGATCAGCGAGATGAGTGGGCTTGGCCCGGAAGTTCGCGCGATCACGGATGAACTCGACTCGGTCGGAAACACCACTGCGGCGATCGGCAAGGGATTCGCGATTGGATCAGCGACGCTGACTGTATTGTCGCTCTTTTCTGCGTTCATCCTCGAGGTGAATCACGTGCGCGTCGAGTCGGGTCTCGAGGCGCTAGTCCTCAAACTCGACGAGGCGCCCATCCTGATCGGTCTGCTGATCGGAGCGTGTCTGCCCTACGCCGTGGGCGCGTCCACGATGACCGCCGTGGGACGGGCGGCGCAGGCGATCATCGACGAGATCATCCGACAGTTCAACGACATCCCGGGTCTTCGTGAAGGCAATGCGGAGCCGGACGGCACGGCGATCGTCGATATCGCGACGAAGGCCGCTCTGAGCCAGATGGTTCTTCCGGGTAGCGTGGCGATTCTCGCGCCGGTGGGAGTCGGATTCCTGCTCGGCCCGGCATCGCTCGCGGGCATGCTGGCGGGTGCGACCGCCGTCGGTGCGTCGCTTTCGCTCTTCATGGCCAATGCCGGCGGTGCGTGGGACAACGCCAAGAAGTACATCGAAGCGGGCGGTCTCGAAGGCCATCCGAAGGGGTCCGAGGCACACAAGGCAGCGGTTGTCGGCGATACTGTCGGTGATCCCTTCAAGGACACATCGGGTCCCGGCGTGGCCATCCTGATCAAGGTCATGAGCGTCGTCAGCCTGTTGATCGCACCCTTGATCGCGACGCTCTAGCGACGTCGCGATCGAGGTCTTCGATCATCCCTTCGCCAAGAGGATGAGGATTCGACGGCGCAGCCTTCGCAAGTATCTGGCTGTATTGGGCTGTGCTGTCGCGACCGTTGGCTACCCCGCTGCGATGGTCGGCGGGTTGCTCTTGCTCGCCGGGTCCGGCTTGCATTTCTGGTCCAAGGGTTGTCTCCAACAGAATCGTCGGCTGACGACCGCCGGTCCCTATCGTTGGACACGCAATCCCTTCTATCTCGCCAATTTCCTGATCGATCTCGGGCTCTGTTGCGTGATCGGTCGCTGGTGGGTTGCGCTCGCTTTCTTGCCGGTCTGGTGGTTTTCCTATCGAGAAACCATCGCACGCGAAGAGGCGCGACTTCTCACTCTCTTCCCCGATGAATTTCCAGAATATCTGAACGCCGTACCGAGGCTTTTTCCGAGCGGTCGACACCTCCCGCGGCGTCGCGCGGAAGGACACTTCGACTGGAATAACGATGCTCTCTCGCGGGGCAGCGAGTACGCGCGCGTGCTGAGTGTCTGGCTGGCAGCGGGAACGATCTGGGCCTGCGAGTGGCTGCGTCGCGAGCGGATGGACATATTCGACGAACGGAATTCATGGGGACTCGGGCTGATCGCGGCTCTGCTTTGTGCGTGGATATTGAAGCTGGCTCTTGCCGAGACCTTTCGAAGACCGGAGACGGTGCTTCTACCCTTTGCGTCACAGCCGATTCTGCGACACGCAGTCCTTGTCGTACTCGTTGCTGGGGTGGTATTTTTCGATAGCGGGTGGGCGGTCAGTCTGCCGGCAACATGGTGCCTCTTGATGCTATTCGATCGCATCGGCGAATCACAACTCGACCAACATGACCCGTCGGAAAGGCACAGCTGGCGATATTTTCCCGTCGTGGCTTTTGGATCGATCGCGACGTTTGTGTTGGTCACGGTGTTGGTTCGGTCAGCCGCCGGATGAAGGATGCAGACACGTCAGCCACCGAACGCCCGGATTCCCAGATGCTGGTTGAGATTGCGCAAATGCGCATGCCCTTTGGACGCTATGCCGGGACGCGTTTGATCGATTTGCCGGAGCCGTACGTCGTCTGGTTCCGAAATCAAGGTTATCCGCGCGGCCGACTCGGGGAGCTCCTCGCGACGCTCTATGAGATCAAGGCGAATGGTCTCGAAGCGTTATTGGCATCACTTCGCGAGCCGTCGGATCCGCGCTATCGAGCTGCTGATCCTCGAGGTTTCAAGGAAGGCGATCGCTGAGTGCTTCGCGATCAGGCAGAGTTCCCCGGGTGGGCAGGGAAGGATTTTAATCCGTGATCCATGAGACCGGGATGCACACGTTGTCGACGAGTATCCCCAATGCCTTCTCGAGAAATCCGGGTTCATGCCAGGCTCGATCGAGTACGTAGGCCTGGATTGCTTTCGCATCCTCTAAACTAACGGCGTCGGCGAAACTTGGCATTCCCTTGTGCGTGAGAATTCCTCCCCGGACGATGGCGTCCCATTGTTCATGTGTCTGTCTCGAGGCGGTTCGCAGGTCGGGATAGACACCGCTTGCCTGTAGTCCCAGACCGTGACAGGTAAAACAGGTGTCCGCGTAGACCCGGCGACCTCGATCGATCAATTCGGGCGGCACATCGAGCTTTGGGCGAGAAACCTTCCGTTTGGGCCGGAGCGCCACAGGGGGCATGGGTGCCTTCCCGTCGAGCTTGTAACTCAAGACACGGCCGGCGTTGTCGTGTGCGAACTCGGATTGATGATTTCCGTGACTGCCGCCGACTCCGGCGAGAACGGCAATGTATTGTTCGCCGTCGACTCGGTAGGCCACCGGTGCGGCCATGATGTCGATCCCGACCTCGCTGGACCAGAGACGATTGCCGGTGGCGGCGTCGAAGGCGGCAAAGCGACCCTGCCCAATGCCTTGGAAGACGAGATCGCCTGCCGTGGCGAGCGTTCCGCCGGGCACACCGGATTCGTGAAGCACCTCCCAAGCCTTCTCCTCGCGGACGGGGTCCCAGGCAACGAGCCGCGTCAGGCCGCAAGGCAGATATCGGGCCTCGCTGTAGTTCTCGATGCTCTCGTGCAGACGAGTGAAGTCTTCGCCCGTATTCCAGAGGCCTGGCCGAAATCGAAACGACGTGTTCGCCATATACGAATACGCGGATTCGACCGCCGGGATATAGACGAGACCCGTACCCGGATGGAAACTCATGGGATGCCAGTTATGTCCTCCCGTTGGTGCAGGCGAGACGAACGCATCCTTCTTCGACCAGGAGGCTTCTTCGCGTTCGACGGGGCGCCCGGAATCGAGATCGACGTGCGATGCCCAACTCGCGTGGACGAATTTCTTCGCCCCGAGTAGTTCCCCGGTTGATCGGTCGAGCACATAGAAGAAGCCGTTCTTGGGCGCCTGCAGGAGGACCTTGCGGCGGGTTCCCTTCCAATCGAGATCGGTGAGAATCATGTGCTGTGTCGCGGTGTAGTCCCAATGCTCGCCGGGCGTCGTCTGGTAGTGCCAGACCAATTCGCCTGTATCGGGGCGCAGGGCGAGAATCGAGGCGAGGTAGAGATTGTCGCCACCACCGGGGCTGCGCTTTTCACGGTCGTAGACGCTCGAATTTCCCGTTCCGACATAGAGAAGATCGAGCTCGGGATCGAAGGCCATCGAGTCCCAGGCCGTGCCACCCAGCCCGGATTCCCACATCGAATCCCTGGACCAGGTTTTCGCGGCAGCAATCAGTTCCGAATGTTCATGGGGACCGTCTTTGCTGGCGGGCACCGTGTAGAAGCGCCATGCGAGCTTTCCAGTGTCGACTTCGTAGGCGCTGACATAGCCGCGTACGCCCAGATCGGCGCCGCCGTTCCCGATCACGACCAGATTCTTCACGATACGGGGCGCGCCGGTGATCGTGTACGGCTGGCCGGGGTCTGCGGTTTGTACCGACCAGACGAGACGGCCGGTTTGGGCATCGAGCGCGATCAATCGACCGTCGATCGTGCCCGAGTAGATGCGTCCATTCGAATGGGCCACGCCGCGGTTGACGACACCACAACATGCATGTCTCGCCTTCCAGCCCGGGACCTTCGGATCGTGGCGCCAGAGTTCGCGACCCGTCTTCGCATCGAGTGCGAAAACGATGCTCCAGGAAGCCGTTGCGTAGAGCACACCGTCGATGACGAGTGGTGTCGCTTCGAGGCCCCGGTTCGAGCCGGTTGCATAGGACCAGGCGAGTCCAAGACGCGAAACGGAATTCCGGTCGATCTCGGAAAGCGGGCTGAAACGATCTTCGTAGGCGGTACGGCCATGCATCGGCCAGTCTTCGTTCGGCTTGGTCGAGGGAGTCTCGACCGAATCTTTCCCTACGCGCTCTGCACCCGCCGCATCCGCCGCGCCGAGCGCATCCGTAGCCACGAGGCACACGAAGAACATGGAGATCAGCGCGGTACACCATGCCGGCGGGACGATGCGAGAGTCGAGAGCCACGGCGTATTCCTTGAACGGGGTCTTCTTGTGGAATCGAACCATCATAACGAGGGCGCATGGTTCTTGCCCAGAACGAGAATGCGGCCGGGCCTGACCGATGTACCCTTGTGGATCGTCGAACCCGAACGGGGAGGATTGTCGATCGTGAGTGCACCGCTTGCTGGAATCAAAGTCGTTGAGATTGCAAGCTTCGTAGCCGTTCCGGCGGCCGGGGCGCTCTTGGCGGATCTAGGCGCCGAAGTCATCAAGGTCGAAGTGCCCTGGGGCGAGATCTATCGCCACGCGACTCCCCGACTGGCCGGTTTCGACAACGATTTTACCGCCGGCCCGCCTTTTCAGATGGACAATCGGGGCAAGCGATCGTTGGGCCTCGACCTGGCATTGCCCCAGGCGCAAGAGGCATTGAGAAAAGTCATCTCGACGGCAGACATCGTGATCACGAACGTCTTGCCCGCTCGTCTGGACAAATATGGACTCGACCCCGAAGCGTTGAGAGCGGATCGCCCCGACCTCATCGTCGGACGTCTCTCGGGCTATGGGCCGGACGGAGATCGAGCGAACGATCCCGCATTCGACTACTCGGCCTTCTGGGCACTCTCGGGTTTGATGGATCATCTGCATGATCTCGACTCGCCACCGGGCTGGATGCGACCCGGCATGGGGGATCATTCAGCTGCGATGTCACTCGTAGTAGGCCTGCTTGCTGCACTGCGAACAAGGGACTCGGGCGGAGAGGGTCAGATCGTCGACGTCACGCTCCAGCAGATCGGGTACTACATCAATGGCAACGACACGGCGCTCGCACTCGTGACGGGTGAAACCCCGCCGCGCCACGATCGGCGCGCGCCGCGAAATCCGCTCTGGAATCACTATCGATGCCAGGACGATCGCTGGCTCTTCCTCGTGATGATCGATTCCGATCGCTATTGGCCCGTGCTTGCTCGCGCGCTCGGTCGACCCGAGTTGGCAGAGGACTCGCGATTCGTGAGCGCCAGAGAGCGCTTTCGCAGTTCGCGTGAGCTGGTCGGCATTCTGGACGAGGTCTTTGCATCGAAGCCACTCGAGGAGTGGATCGAGCCCATGAACGCTGAGCGGATCATCTGGGCTCCCGTTCGGACGCTCGCTGAAGCGATCGTGGATGAGAATGCGGAGCAGTACGGCAGCTTCGCGACCGTCGAGCATCCCGAGCACGGGACCTTCAAGACCGTGGCGCCGCCCCTTCAGATGTCGGGCCATAAGATGACCGGCTCGAACCCCGCACCCGCACTCGCGGCCCATACTGCGGAGGTTCTGGCAGAGGCCGGGGTCGACGACGAGACGATCGCGCTGCTGGTCGCTGTCGTCGGCTGAGGATCCGCTGAGAGCTCCCAGGACGACCGAGGCGCGGTCCGAACTGGTTCCGATGGGCAATGGAACAATGGGACAGGGTGTCACAATGGGGCGCATTCCGCGGGCAAATTGTCCCGCAGGTCCCCCTTCTGATGGGTTATCTAGAAACTGAGACCAACGTCAGCTTTGGTATGCCGTTTGCAGATTTCCTGGATCAGGTTCTTCGGCGGCTGCGAGATGCGGTCCCCCGGAGCGTGAATTCCCTATCTGAAACGATCCCCATCGGAGGAATGAAAAATGTCGGATTTCTTGAATGCCTACTCGATCCAGACCTGGCTCGAATCTTGTCCCCAGGGTTATCTGGAGAACACGGAATATGGCCATGCGCCGGGCGTCAAAGAGCCCGGGCTCATCATGGACAATCCGACGTTGCGTGACGATGCAATCGGCGGGACGGTCCAGTTGGTCGTGGGCGAGCGCTGTGCGCTGGCCGCGTCTTCCGGTCTGATCAATTGCGCGCCGGACTACCCGAGTAA
>CBFDDD010000118.1:0-14796 GCA_965603475.1 uncultured Myxococcales bacterium | reverse complement strand
GCGGCAGCTCGTCCTCGAAGGGGCCGGTCGCGTCTTCGAGTTCGGCGCGGGTTCCGTCGAGCTGGATCTCGCTGCTATTCAAGCGGAGATCGGCCTGAGCGTCGCGTCCACGGCCGACTCGAAGAATATCAGCGCCGGCATCCCGTGCGATGCCGATGATCTTTTCGGAGGCCGGGTCGTCGACATTGACGACCGCGATCGCACCCGGGGCAAGGTGATCGCGAAAGAGGAGCGCCTTCGATGCCAGGTACGAATCCATGCTGCCGTGGAAATCGAGATGGTCCTGGGAGAGATTTGTGAAGGCGGCGACGCGAAAGGCGCAGCCGCCGACTCGTCCCAGCTCCAGTCCATGTGAAGACACTTCCATGAGGGCTGCGTCGACCTGTGCAGTGCACATCGCGCGTAGCGTGCGCTGAAGATCGAGGCTTTCGGGTGTCGTATTGACCGCGACCTCACGTTCGCCGGCATAACGAATTTCGACCGTGCCGATGAGTCCGGTTCGCCAGCCGGCCTGGGCCAGGACCGACTCGACGAGATAGGTCGTGCTCGTTTTGCCATTCGTTCCAGTCACGCCGATCAGCGAGAGTTCGCTTGCCGGGTTGCCAAAGAAACGCGCTGCAATGGGCGCGAGTGCGCGGCGGCTGTCGGGAACACGAACGATCGGCAAGTCGAGTCGTCGTTCCGCATCGGGCATCTCCTCGACGAGCAATGCGGCTGCGCCAAGTGCCGTTGCGCGCTCTAGATAGTCATGTCCGTCTGAGTTCGCGCCTCGTAGTGCCACAAAGAGATCGCCAGGAGAAACCTTTCGGGAGTCGTATCGAAGGCCTCGAATCGTGGGATCGTGACTGGCATTCTGGCGTCGCCATTCGACTGCGGACAGCGCTTCAGGGAGTGCGCTGAGCAGCGAAGAAAGTCGCATCATCCCTCCTCCCGCCGGGACGAAAATCGCAGGCGGACTGTTCGATCGTTGCCCACGAGCACCGTGCCGGGGACTGGCATCTGGGACACCACTCGGCCCTCGATGGCTCCCTGGGTGGTGATCTTGAGCGATTCGCTCGCGGCGACGTACCGTGCGCGCGCCATCGTCTGGCCAGAGAAATCGGGTACGAACGTTGGGTCTTCAATGAATGATGGAGGAGGTCCCGCCGCCGCCAGAGCGACGGCGGCACGGGGCGGGGGGGCCGCGACAGCCGCCAGAGGCGGCTCATCGTGCGGAACAGGCTTGCTTTCGATCTCACGCTCGGGGCGTCGAGAGGGAGTGGGGCGTTGCTCGATCTTTTTGACGAGCAGGGTCGGCTGGGGTTCGGGCTTCGGCTTGGCCATCGGTGCGGGCTGCGTCACGATTCCGCGTCGAGCAAGCTGAGCAGCGGCTACGCGAGCGAAGACCGGCGCAGCGACGTAGCCGCCGCTATGCGGATAACCTTGAGGCTCGTCGATCGCCACGACGATGACCAGTTCGGGGTCGTCGGCAGGAACGACGCCCATGAACCAGGCGATGTAGCGGCTTTGCGAGTAGCGTCCGAGCTCGAGATCCAGCTTCTGTGCGGTCCCGGTCTTGCCGGCGACTGCAACGCCCTCGAGTGCGGCGAGGCGTCCGGTGCCTTCAGGGCTGACGACACTTCGCATCATGTCGAGGGTTCGTCGCGCGCTGCCTCGAGAGACAGCCTTTCCTTGTGAATGCGTCGCTGTCGTCTGCCAGGCTTCACCAGTCTGTCGTCTGGCGAGCACCATGCGAGGCTGCATCCGCTCGCCATCGTTTGCCAGGGCAGCGAGCGCGGATGCCAATTGAATGGCCGTGACAGAGACACCCTGGCCGAACGCAACGGTGGCCTGATCGACGGGCTGCCAGTTCGACCAGTCCCGAAGCAGTCCGGCCGATTCCATCGGATAGCTCGAGCGTGTGCTGGCTCCGAAACCGAAGCGGAGTAGACCCTCGTATTGCGCCTCTCGACCCATGAGCTGCGCGATCTGTACGGCGCCGACATTGCTCGAAACGCGCAGGATTCCCGCCGGTCGGAGTACGCCGTAGGGCTCATGGTCGCGGATCGTCTTCCCGCGCACGTACATCGAGCCCTCGCCCGTATCGAACTCCTGCTCGGCATTGATCTTTCCGGAATCGAGTGCGGACGCGACTAGAAAAGCCTTCATCGTTGATCCTGCTTCGACGACGTCGGTGAAGGATCGCGCTCGTGTCTCTTTGTAGTCGAGTTCCCGGAAGCGATTGGGGTCGAAGCCGGGTGCTTCGGCCAGGGAGAGGATGTCTCCGTTCTTTGGATCGAGCGTAAGGACGAGGCCTCCGAGCGCTTCGTGTTTTTCGACGGCCTCCCACAGGGCGGCTTCGGCGGCACCTTGCATGGCGGCGTCGAGCGTGAGTGCGATGTCGCCGCCCTGGGCATCGCGTGGATCGGTCGATTGGAGGGCGAGGGCGCGGCCCCGTGCGTCGCGCTCTACGCGAACTTCCCGCGGCTGACCCGTTAGCCAGTCGTTCTCTATCTGCTCGATCGCACGAACGCCCTGTCCGTCGATGTTGGCAAAGCCGATCAGCGGTGCGGCGAGCTTGCCGGCTGGATATGAACGACGGGGTTCCCGATCGATGCCGACGCCCGAAATTTCCAGGGCGCGCACCCGCTCGGCTTGTTCGGGTTCGACCCAGCGTGCAACGTAGGTAAACCGGTCATGGGCGGCCAGCCGTTCGGAAATGTGTTTCTTGTCTACGCCGAGCGCCTTCGACAATGCCGTCGCCGTCGCCCCGCGATCTTCGATGAGTCGAGGTAGCGCGTAGATCGAGGCGGCCTCCGTCGTGATCGCAAGCTCGCGGCCATCGCGATCGAAGATCGTGCCACGAGCCGCCGAGAGGTTCTGGTCGGTCTGAATCTGTATGTCATAAAGATTGCGCGCACGAGTATGTGCGACGGTGAGATGGGCTGCTCGGCCAGCGAGCAAGAGGACGATCGCGATTCCTCCCATCCGAACCCAGACGATGCGCTGGGACACCTTGTCGAGGGCCTGAGATCTCATTGCCAATCGTCCCTCATCTCGTTTGCCGCCGGACCGGCGGCAACGGAGGGAAGATTCGGGACGGCTTTGATCGCCATGGACCCAGCGATGATCGGGTCGGGCAGCGAGAGAATCTGTGTGGCTGGCTGGAATCCGCGTGCGCGTGCTTGAACCGCGAGTTCGACGGGATCTCGTAACTGGCGTCTGCGCACGATCAGTCTGCGCTGTTCTGCAATCAATGCTTGTTCTTCCGCGAGGGCGGAGGCCATCGCATAACGAGTACGGATCAAATCGATTCGCAAAGCGGAAATACCGAGGGCTGCGATCAATGCGAGGACCAGGAGCGGAAGAAGTTTGCGTGTGCGATGTGAGCCGTTCTCACCCGAAAAATCGATTCCAATCCACTCGGCTCGAGAAGAGGCTTCCGACGGTTGGCGCAGATCGATTCGATCCTTCGCCCGGGCGATCCATGTCGAAGCGCTCATGCCGCCTCCAGGCGCATTCCCGCACGAAGTCGGGCCGACCGCGCGCGTGGGTTTCGTCGAATCTCGTCGTCGCCAGGAACGATCGGGCGACGGGTGAGGACTTCGAACGTCGGTCGCTTCCCACATTGGCAGGCGGGCCACTCCGGTGGACACGTGCAGCCCCGGGCCTCGGCCCGAAAGGTATGTTTGACGAGGCGGTCTTCGAGACTGTGATAGGCGATGACGGCGAGGCGCCCACCGGGCCTGAGTACCCGAATCGCAGCTCGGAGCCCATCTTCGAGTGCGCCGAGCTCATCGTTGACTGCGATTCGCAGCGCCTGGAACACGAGCGTCGCGGGATTGTGTTTTCGGCCGCGTCCTATGCCCAGACCGCTGATCAGATCGATGAGATCCTCGGCCGTTTCGAGGGGAGCGGTGTCGCGTTGCGCCACGATCGCTCGCGCGAGGCGCCGAGAACCGGGAAGCTGACCATATTGCGAGAAAACCCTCTCCAGGTCTTCGACAGACAAATTTGCGAGCAGCGTGGCGGCAGTGTCGAGAGCACCGCCTCCGTCCATTCGCATGTCGAGGGGGCTCTCGCTCCCGACATTGAATCGAAAACCGCGCTCCGGCCGATCGAGCTGATGGGAGGAGACGCCGAGATCGAGCACGATGCCGTCGATCGCGACGGGACCCAATTCGTCGGCGATATCGTCGAGGCGCCGAAAGGAGGCTTGAATGAGCTGAACGCGTTCGCCGAACGGCTCGAGTCTCGTACCGGCTTCGCGGATGGCGTCGGCATCGAGGTCCAGACCGATCAGACGGCCGTCCGGTGCGGTTTGTTCGAGGATTGCGGCGGCATGGCCACCGCCTCCAAGCGTTCCGTCCACGATGAGGGCGCCTGGTTCGAGATTGAGCTGTCCGAGAGTTTCGGCGAGGAGGACGGGTTCGTGGTAGGTCGTGGTCACCACTGGGGGTGCCTCCCGACTGTCAGACCACTAGGTCTCCCTGGAGTGGACCTCGCTTGATTTGCCTAACGGGGTTTGGAGAAGATGTTGGGGCGACCCGGGGCACGTCTTCGGCACGTACCCCCCAGTAACCGCGCCGGAGACCCATTGTGCCCCGGGAACACCCCAACCTCTCTCCTGGAGAGCTCGCGCTCTCCAGTCCCCCCAAAAAACTTTACGATCCGCTGGCTTGATCCACCGATCGCTGAATGCTGTCGAACCCGTGAATCGTCTTCGCCTGTTTCTCTGTGAATCGAGATGGGTTCCAGATCTCGATATGTTCGTAGACGCCGGCGACAATGACCTTGCTGTCCAGGCTCGCGTGTTCGCGTAGAAAACCTGGAACGAGAACGCGACCCTGAGAATCGACGGGACACTGTACGGACCCGGATGCATAGAAAAGGCGGAGATCCTGGGCGTCTGGGTCGAAACGCGACTTGTTGAGTAGCTGCAATTCCTCCGCGGCCCAGACATCGGCGGGGTAGAGAGCGAGATGATCTTTTTTATTGACCAGCATCGGTGGACCCTCCTCCCCTGCTACCAACTCGCCTCGGAAGACCCGCGGAATGCTGAGTCGCCCTTTGGCGTCAATCGTGTGATCATGCCTGCCGCGAAACATCGTTTGATTAATGCCTCGCTGTTTCAACCGGCTATCATGACGGCCACGAACTGGCCAGGAGTATTGGAGAGAGACTCATGAATCTGTGTGCCACTCGAAAACGGACACGATGTAGAAGCTTTTAAGTCTGCTGCCCCACTATTCCCCACTCCGTTGGTTGAATATCCCACTTCATCCCACCACCGCAAGCAGTATTTGCGACTGTCCGCATTTTTTTTTCAGCTCTATGTACGGAAATCACATAGCTAACCCCCAAATGCTGCAAAAAGGCGAAAGTGGGGCGAGCGTGGAGAGATCCGCTGCTCAGAGCTGTGTGAAAGTCACTTCAGGGGGTGGTGCCGAATCGAATCGGCTACTCAGGCGCTACCGAGATCTGGGATGTGGCGGCCATGGACCAGGGCGACCCGGTCGACGAGTCCGCGGAGCACCGAACCGGGCGTGAGTTCGGTCGGGGGTGGCAGCGGGGAGGGCGAGGGAATCGTCAGGCTTTCGAGAACGGCCTCGGTGCCTTCGCGGACACCGACGAGCGAGTAGCCGCCTTCCAGGACGAAGGCGATTCGTCCACCACAGAGGGTGTCCGCGAGCCAACGCATGATCGTCGACATGGCGCGGTAGCCGTCCTGACTGATTTCCATCGATGCGAGCGGATCGTCGTGGTGCGCGTCGAATCCGCATGAAACGAGAATCACGTCGGGCTCGAACGCGATCGCGGCCGGGACGACGATTCGTTGGAGCACGCCGATATATTCCGGATCTCCACAACCCGCCGGCATGGGGATGTTGATCGTCGAACCGACCCCTTCGTCCGAGCCCGCCTCACCAAAGTCGCCGGTTCCCGGGTAGAAGGGGAACTGGTGCGTCGAGATGTAGAGCACGTCGCGGTCGGACTCGAAGCTGTGCTGCGTTCCGTTTCCATGATGGACATCCCAATCGAAGACGAGGATGCGCGACGCGGCTTCTTCTGCCTGAAGGGCACGCACTGCGATCGCCACGTTGTTGAATAGGCAGAACCCCATCGAGCGATCGGATTCGGCGTGATGTCCTGGCGGGCGAACCGCGGCGAGTCCGCGCGCGACCTCGCCGCGCATGACGCGTCGAGTGAGGTCAACACAACTCCCGGCGGCGAGGCATGCGACGTCGTAACTCAACGGCGCAACGTAGGTATCGGCGTCGAGTTGGGCGAGCGGCTGGCCTCGGGTCGATTCGAGCACGCTGAGTAGGCGAGCATCGTGTACGCGCAGGATTTCGTCGGGCTGTGCAGAACGTGGTGGCGAGAGTTCGATCCGATCACGGAAATCGTCGATGGCCTCGCCAATCGCGATCAGCCTTTCGGGCCTCTCGGGATGCCCCTCCGGGCCGCGATGGCTCTGAAAACGCGCATCCGTAATGACTTGAATGATCGCTTCGGACATGCGGTGACCTATCGGGGCAGGCTTCGTCTGGTCGTGAGATCACGGACGCTCGCATCTGACGAGACCTCCACGACCCCCGGCCTCATTCCGAAGAGGACCGCTCTGGAGTGAACGGCCCTGCTGGGCGTTTCGAGCTCTCTGGTGACTTGGGTGCGTTGGGCGCGTTGGGCGCGTTGGTGGGTGTGGTGGGCACCTTGGGAGTAGTACCGATATGCGTGGAACCCTGCTGCGGCGGCAAATACGCACGTTCGAGGCGCTCGACGGCCTTTGCGACTCGTTCGAAATTGCGGTTCAGCGTTTCGAGGTCTCGGCGTCGTGGGAGATCGAGCGATTCGATGACTTGCTCGACCGAATCACGCACGATTTCTTCGACCATCCTGGGTGTGAGTTCATCTTCATCTTCATCGGAGTCGCGGTGGTGCGTCGACTGAGGACCTCGGCTTCCACCCTGTCCAACGAGCTCGCGAAATCGATCCTGAAAATCGCCGAGACCGTCCGTCGCATCGTCGACGCTCTTGCGAATTGCGCCATAGAGCGCGTCGCCGCCGCGCGAGAGGATTTGCGACAAGAGCGTGTCGGACGGATCTTCCCTGGCGCGTTTGTTGTCTACGAGAATCTGGGACAATGCGACCTGTGTAATGTCCTCGCCCGTCTCGTTGTCGACGACGCGAACTTCCTCGCCTTCGTCGAGTAGCTTTGCGACTCCCTTGAGAGTGATGTAGCGGCTCGTGTCTGTGTTGTAGAGCTTGCGATTGGCATAGCGCTTGATGAGTATTGCCATTTGCGGAGTCTAGCAGCCCGTTGAAAGGCCCGCGTCGCATCCGAGGCGATGTGGCAGACGATCAATCCTCTACGTTGAAGCGCTGGACGCGGTCACGCTTCGGCCGTGCGGGATCGCGGGTTTCGGAACTCGACGGGGATCGCTCGGCTTCCGATGGAGGTTCTCGCGATGGAGGTTCTCGACGCAGTCCGAGTTCCCAGAGCAGCTCCCGTAACCCGAGAAAAGCGCGCAGAACGGGGCGAGCGTCCGGGTCGGTTTGTGAGCGCTGCTCCCAACGCTTGATCTCGGTTTCGAGCGCCGCTGCCAATGGCTCCGCGAGTACGGCGGGGAGGATAAAAGTCCCGTTTTCCCGGAGTGCTGCGATGAGCTCCTCCAGGCTGCGCTGTAAGTTGCCCACCAAAGAATCAGCGGATGCGCCTGCCAGGCCGCTCGTATGCATCGCCGCCTGTACGAGTGCGCGCGCGGCCTCGAGCCCTTCGAGCGTGGCTTGCTGGAGATGAGCCCGCGCCCTCTGAAGCGCTTCCTCGGCGCCGTTGCTCAAGGCGAGCCTGAGCTTGCCGGTCGACCCGAACCTGCACGAAGGATCGATCCGATCTCGAGAAGTCCGTCGATTCGATCGATGTCTCCGGAAAGTTCTGGGACGCTGAGGCATCGGAGGCGGGTTCGCGCCAGATTCGCCGTGAGAGAGTCGAGGGTCTGCTGCTCCACGGCACAGACCCGCGCATATTCGAGAATGGCGCTGGTCACTCGGTGGAAGTCGCGCGGCGCGCCATCCCGGTCGGTTCGTTCTGCCCCGGACTGATCAAAGAATGCGGCCGATAGACGTTCTTCGTCGCGTTTGAGTGCGTCGTCTGTGCAGCTGCGGAGCAGCTCGGCGGGACTGATCTCGAGTGGCCAGGGCCGCATCCGATTCGCGATCACCGCGATCAAGGGGACTCGAAACTGGTCGAGCTCGGCCATGAACTCGAGCGTGCTCTTGCTCGATCCTTCGCTTCCTGCAGAGATGAGGACGAATCCCGTATCTTTGCCGAGAAGGACCCCTTCGACTCGGGTCGCGCGATCGCGGAAGCCCTGGGAGAGTCCGTCGATGGCGCTCAGAAATTCGGAGAGATCATCGAGAAAACCGACGCCGGCGATACGCTCGAGGAGACTGAGCATGAGGTGAAGGGGCCGGGCAAATAGACGCAGGCCAATACGGCTGGCCGACATTGCGGGCCGAACGAGCGTGGCGACGAAGCGACTTTCTAGGAATTCACGCAGCCTCCGTGGTGCGCGAAGGAAGTCCAGTGCGTGATCGGCGGGAGGCGTGTCGACGACGATCAGATCATATTCTTTGGAATGCACGAGTTCGTGCACCTGCTCCATGGCCGCGTATTCTGCGCTACCCGCGAGTGCCGAGGAGAGATGTTGGTAGATTCGGTTGTCGAGAATGCGTTGTCGTTCCGAATCGTCGGGCGTTAGGCGGTGGATCAGCCGATCGAAGGTCGGCTTTGCGTCGAGCATCATCGCGTCGAGTGAGGCGGTGTGCTCTCCTTCGAGGTCGGTCAGGTCGACCGGGGACGGACTCGAGCCGAGTCCTTCGAGCCCGAGAGCATCTGCTAGACGTCGTGCCGGATCGATCGTCAACACGAGAGTGCGTCGCCCGAGTAGTGCCGCCTGGATTGCGAGGGCCGCTGCGATGGTCGTCTTGCCGACGCCCCCGGTTCCGGCACAGACGAGCACGCGTGCCTCGCGCAATCCTGCTTCGAGCGTGGTCGGTCTCATTCGATGCCTGCTCCAGCAGCTTGCGCTGTCGCAGGATCGGGCCAGACTGCTGGACCTACGATCGCCTCGGTGTGTTCGGTCCAACCACTGCCTGCAGTGAACCCCCGGGTCTGAACAGGCAAATCGAGAACCGGCAGCGAACACAGGTTCGAAACCCGCTGCCGCTGCATGAACGCGAGTTCGTCACGCCGCGCGCTGTGTTCGAGCATTGCACGCATCTTCGGAACCGAAGGCAGACACTCCAATTCCAGATCGGAAGGGAGGCCGGTCAGGTCGCGAGCGGCATCACTTGCGAGTCGAGTTGGCATCCGGTTGACGACGATGCGGTCGACCGCGATGTCGATGTCGCTGCGAGCGCGATCGATGAGTTCCTTCGTTTCGAGGACCGGCAGATCTTCGGGTAGAGTGACGGGCAGCATCAACGTGCGTTGCCGGTCATGCACGAGCGCTTCGACCCAGCTTGCATGGCGTGCGAGTGGTCCTGCTCGCACGGCATGCTGGACGACTCGCGGCACGTCTAGAAAGGTCAGGCCATGTCCGGTGGCCGGTGCGTCTACGATCAGCAGATCGTAGAGAGGGCGACCGGACGCTTCGGTCTTCTGTTCCAGATGCCATATTTTTCCGAGAATGATGAGCTCTCGCCAGCCGGGCGCGGCCTCCAAGAGCTGTTGAAAGGTCTCGGCCTTGAGTACGCGATCCGTGACCGCGCCGAAATGGATCTGAATTCGCGCATAGTCGGCCAATGCTTCGTGTGGATCGATATGCAGAGCATGTAGACCGGGTCGTAATTCTCGGCCGGTGTAGCCCAGCGGTTCTGGCGCCGTTTCGAAAAGCGGCGCGATCGATTCTGTGGCGGCGGTCTCGATCAGTAGGACGCGCTTGCCAGCAAGTCTGGCCGCTTCCGCCAGCTCGCACGAGACGACCGTCTTGCCCGTTCCCCCCTTTCCCGTCACCACAACGAGCCGGTAGTCGAGCAGGCTTCGCAGGTCCGCGGTCATGAAGGAACTCGGATGAGCATCAAGCATTTTTTGTGGGCAAATCCCTGCATCATGGCGATTGGAGTCTAGCTCTCCCGAGCGCTTCGCGGCGTTGCGAGCATGAATAGGCAAAGACTTTTAGGACACTCAAGCCCTGTGCGGATCATTCCGAAGAAGCCGATTGGAGAAGTGTTTTTAGCGTCGCAGCTGCACTCGGACGGGACGCCCGTTCGGAGGTCGTTCATGCGCCGCAGGGGGTTCTTGGCTTGATCGTTACCTGCGAGGAATGTTCGACCAGCTTTCAGCTCGACGAGACGCGTATTCCCGAGTCGGGCGCGCAGGTCCGATGTTCGCGCTGCAAGCATGCCTTTTTTCTCCCGAGCCCGTCTGCGAGTCAGTCACAGGCGACTCATTCGATCGCGGAAGAAGCGGCTCACGATCCGATGTCGAATGTACCGCCGGTTGCCTCGGATGCATCAGATATTGCTTCGACTGCCGGGGCGGCGGCGCCCGACCTCGATCCGGACGAAGAAGATTGGCAATTTTCTGAGGAAATTCGGAGCGAAGGGGATGAAGATCTCGAGCCGGAAAGCGACTTCGGTGTCAGCCAGGATTTTGGAAGCGGTTTAGACGCAGACGAGTTATTGGCCGACGGCGGCGAGGGCACGGAGGACGCGCTCGATCAGTTCGACCCGGCAGATTCGGGTGCAGAGATCGACTCTGTCGATCTCGAGTCCAGCAGTGGGTCGGGATTGGAGCTTGAATCGAGTCCTGAGCCGGAGGAACCCGTACGAGACGAATCGGATTTTGGATCCGTCGACGATTTTTCCTCGTTGATGGAGGACGATGATGTCGTGCCGGTGGATCTGGCCGCCGAGATCGAAGCGGAGCTGGAGACGGCCGAATCAGCTTCGCTGACCGGCGTCAGCGATTCGGAAAGTGGCAAGACGGATGACCTGGGCGATCCGGAGAGCTGGGATCTCGTGGGCAGTCATGACTTTGCGGCCTCGAAACCGGCGTCCGGCCGGCTGGGCAATCCATTTCAGGACGATGAGTTTGGGTCCGGGTTTGCGTTTGAGGACGAATCAGGGGAATCACCCTACGAAGACGAGTCGGGGTCGGAATCGCGGCTCTGGCGGGGGCTTGCCCAGGTTGGGAACGGCATCGGCTGGGTCATCACGATCGCATCTGTCGTCGTCGTGCTCGGCCTCGGGTTGCGTGCCGAGTGGACCCGCTCGGGCCAATCACCGCAGACGGTATCAGTGGGTGCCATGACTGCGGAAACCACGCAGGCGAGCTGGGTCGAGACGAGTCGATCGGGATCCATATTGATCGTAGCCGGCGAACTTCGGAACACCGGGAACGTTCCGCTCTGGCCCGGTACTGTGCAGCTCGCGTTATTGGATGCCGAAGGGGGTCGCTTGACCGCGCCGCCCATTCAGGCGGGTGAGCGAATTACCGAATCCATTCTCCGGGAGGCTTCCCCCGACCAACTCATTGCGAGTGCTACGGCCGCAGCGTTGAACTTGCGTGACCGACCCCTCGCACCAGGCGAAATCCGCGCCTTCGAGGCGATCTCGCTCGGGGATCTCTTGCCGGAAGGAGCCCGTCGTGTCCTGCTCGAGATTGGGGATTCCGCGATTGTGGTAGAGCCGGCCTGGCCCGCCGCTCAGGTCGAGGAAGAATCCGATTTGTCGCCCTGATCGACCTTTTCCTTTTCCGGCGTCACGTCGATTTCGTCATCGCCCGAGATGCCAGCCTTGAAATTCTTGATCGCTTTTCCAAACCCGGCACCGATCTCGGGCAATCGACGCGCTCCAAAGAGCACGACCACAATCACCAGGATGATTCCGAGTTCCATCGGTCCCATTCCGAACATCGGAGCCTCCGCGCGCGCCGGAATGGCGCGGTCGAGGCGGATGGTGCCGTCAGGACGTTGTCGGGTCAAGCTCGGTGATTCGATGTGACTACAGGGTTCTTCAACGCCCCTGGCTGGGCAATGAGAGGCTAAGATCCACCGCCATGGCACTTTTCAAGGCATACGACATTCGAGGCATCGTGCCGGACGAGCTGGACGCTGCAAAGGCGTACGCGATCGGCCGGGCCACGGCACATTTCGTTGGGGATGGACCGATCGCGGTGGGTCGCGATGCGCGGGTTCATTCGCCGTCGCTCACGGCTGCGCTGATCGACGGAATCTGCGATGAGGGCATTTCCGTGATCGACGTGGGGCTCGTTGCGACGCCGATGCTCTACTTCGGAGTAGCATCCCTTAGCGCGGCTGCGGGCATCATGGTCACGGCATCACACAACCCGGGCGAGTACAACGGATTCAAGATCTGTCTGAAAGACGCAGTTCCGGTCGGTGAAGCCAGCGGACTGCGTGAGATCGAGGCGTTTGTCGAGGCACGATCGGATGCGCCGAAGGCGAACTCGCGCGGGACGGTGACGACGCGTGACCTCGGGCCTGGCTATACGGAACATGCGCTCGCCGTCGGTCGGGGTTGTCCCTCGCTCAAGGTCGTGATCGACTGCGGAAATGGCATGGCGTCGGTCGGACTCGAGCCGATCCTCGAAAAACTTCCGATCGAGGTCGTAAGACTGTATTTCGAGCCGGACGGCAGCTTCCCGAATCACGAGGCGGACCCGCTGAAGCTCGAGAACCTGGCAGACCTCTGTGAGGCAGTTCGCCGCGAAGGCGCAGATTTCGGCGTGGCCTTCGATGGGGATGGCGACCGCGCGGTGTTCGTCGATGGCTCCGGTGAGCCCATCTCGGCGGATCTGGCGACGGCGTTGATCGCGCGGCACATGCTGGCGCGATCGCCGGGGGGCCTGGTTCTCTACGACCTTCGCTCGAGTCGTGTCGTGGCCGAGGAGATCGAACGCTGCGGCGGTGTCGCAAGAATGTGTCGGGTCGGTCACTCGTTCGTGAAGGCGCAGATGCGAGAGGAGGGTGCGATCTTTGCTGGCGAGCTCTCGGGTCATCTCTATTTTCGGTTCTCTGAGAACCTGGTCGCAGACGATGGGACCGCTGCGCTGATTGCACTCCTCGATGTGCTCGCCACCGAAGGGCGGCCGCTGGCTGACTTGATCGAGCCGCTAAGATGTTATGCGGCCAGCGGTGAAATCAATAGCCGTGTAGCGGACGTCGACTTCGTGCTCGAGGAAGTCGCAAGCGAACATGCGTCGGCGCCCGAAGTGTCGCGCCTCGATGGCCTGCTCGTGCGTTACCCCAGCTGGTGGTTCAATCTACGCCCTTCGAATACCGAACCGGTTCTTCGACTCAATCTCGAAGCCGACACGGCGGAGGAGATGGAGCGTCTCCGCGATCAGATGCTTGGGCGGATCGAATCGCTCAGTACTGGACGGCGCGCGGCGAAGTAGGGGCGAACTCGAAGCCCTGACCGTGTGAGGAGCAGGATCATGCATGCGGGTGAGATGGATCAGACGCATTCCGATCGAGGTTCGGTCTCGCGTTTTCGCGAAGGATTGCTTCTCCTGGTCGAGGGTGGCCGCTTTCTCCGCAACGAGCGACGACTCTGGCCGCTGGCGACGGTCCCGGTGCTCTTCTCCACGATCCTGGTTGGTATGGCCGTCTCACTCTTCTGGGTTCGTCTCGAACTGATTCACGAAGCCTGGATTTCGGTGCTGCCCATTTTCGAAGCGACGACCTGGTGGGCGTGGATCTGGGTGGGACCCGGGAAATTGCTGCTCTGGTTCGTCGGCTGGTTGGGCGTCGTCGTTGCCTTCGCATTCTCCCTGATCGTCGCCTTGCTATTGGCGAATCTTCTCAGCGCTCCCTTTCTCGACCAATTGTCGCAGCGTGTGGAATCGATCGAGCAAGGTGAGAGTCTTTCTAGCACGACGGGATTTTCCGGAGTCGTCACGGAAACACTGCGGAGCTTTGCAGCCGAACTCCAACGGATCGCTTTTCTTGGCATCATCTGGGTCGGGCTCAGTGGGGTCGGTTTCGTTGTGCCCGGCGCGCATCTGGTGACGGGGCCGCTGCTCATCGCCACGACAGTACTCTTGCTTCCGCTCGACTATGCGGGCTTTGCTTTGGATCGCAGGCAGATTTCGTTTCGCTCGAGGCGTCGCTGGCTGTGGGCCAACCTGCCAACGATGACCGGATTTGGAGGCGTTGCGTTCGTCGCTTGCCTGGTCCCCGGCCTGAATCTGTTGATCATGCCGGCACTCGTCACCGCGGGCACACTACTCGTATTGCGCATCGCGCCGCCGGATTCCGCCTAGGCGCCTCCGACACCATTCCGGAGTCCCGCCTCTCGTCATTTCATCATGAGCAACTCTTCGAGCTGTCGTTTGGAGCGGACGAAGGATTCGCTTTCGGGCGCCAGCTCTCGACTGGCCAGGAAGCCGCTGGCTTTGCGAAATAGCCAGTCGGCACTGTGCTTGCGCAACACCGTTCGCAAATCTTCTGCACTGGTCGCTTCAGGAGCCAGGCCCGGATTCTGCTCGAAGACAATCAGTGCTGCTCCCAACGCAACCGTCTGTACCGACGCATCCGTGGCTTCGGCGGGTCGCAATCGATGACCGTCGATGCGGGCTCCGGCCAGCAGCACGTTGGCTAGATAGGCGAGCTCTCGCATCCGTTCGTCGAAACAAGCTGGATCATCGCTTGCCAGCAATTGTAGTGCGCTGACGATCGACTCGGGTTCACCGCCTCCGCCTCCGCCTCCGCCTCCGCCACCGACGACATCGGCTGAAATTTCGGGCGATGTCTCGGCATCCATGCAGGCGATGGCCAGTTGCTCTCG
>CBFDDD010000117.1:0-14811 GCA_965603475.1 uncultured Myxococcales bacterium | reverse complement strand
TTCGCCAGGTCGGAGCGGGCGGATAGGACTCTCACTCATTCGCCAGGTCGGAGCGGGCGGATAGGACTCTCACTCATTCGCCAGGTCGGAGCGAGCTCGATTCCCAACGGGCCTTCGATTGCTCCGTGCCCTCCATTGCCTCCAGAATCACACCTTCCCGCAGCCCCCAATCGCTGACGATCAGTTCCTCTCGATTCAAGGTATCGAGCAGCGTGGACAGGATCAACGCACCCACAGGCAGGAGATCTGCACGCCGTGGCTGTACCGTAGGCATCGACAGTCTCGACTCGTCGGATGCGCGCTCCAGTCGTCTGAATATCTCCTCGAGTTCGGTCCGTTCGAGAATCATTGCTTTCAAATCAGATCGATCGACTTTTTTACGCCATGCCAGCGCCAACCGGGCCAAAGCCCGAACCGTGCCACCCGCCACGATCAACCGCATCGATCCAAGCGGCGCCAACGACTCCATGCACGGCTTCACCAGCTCGCGCACACGGTCTCGGACGGCTCTCTTCTCTGCCTTGGAGAGTCGGCTCGAACGCACCAGCTCTGCACGCAGCCGCGTGACCCCGATGGGAAGGCTCTCGGTCCAGTTGCAAGTCGAGCCGACGCCGGTCGCCAACTCGAGACTGCCGCCACCGAGGTCGGCTGCCAATAGGCACTCTTCCCCAACCGCCAGTCGACGATGAATTGCCTGATAGGCGAGGCGGGCCTCCTCCTCACCTGAAAGCAGCCGGATGGGCTGACCCAATACATCGCGCATCCTGGCGATGAGTTCCGAAGCATTGCTGGCATCGCGAAGAATCGCGGTTCCCACCGGACACAAAACCTCGGCCGCCACGCTCTCCGCCTCCGCTCTCAGGCGACCGACCGCCTCTACTGCGCGTTCGCAGTCTTCCTCTGGAATCGGCCCGCCCGCATGGGAATGAGCGCCAAGTTGAAGCGTCAATCGTTGGCGTAGAACCGACTCGAATTCACCGTCCGCAGTCACGTCGACGACGGCCAGGCTGAATGACGTACTCCCTAGATCCAGTACCGCTAGCCGCCGAGCGGCCCTGACCGCCGGCGCGACTTCGATCGGCGAAATGTACTCGGCGGTGTCCACCTGGAACCCCCGCCCCTGCAGAACCCAGATCGAGCCTTTCTGACAGCGCGGCGGAGAATCCTGACCGGTCTGAACGCGAAGAGCAGAGAGTAGATCCAATATCAGTCGCCGACCGGCGCAGACGAGAGTCGGCAGTTCGGGGCCTTCGCCGAGAAGGCTCAGTACCTCCTGAGCGCTGGCCTTCTCGTGAACGCGCGGTTCCAGCTCCACGCTGATCCCACGGGTTGCACCCAAACCGGCCACGGTCTCACGACAGCGAAGGGGTGTACTCGTGAAGATCTGCACGAGTGACGCGCCGTCCATCCCCTCGACGAGACCGTGCGCTTGCCTTTCGCCCCGAGCGCTGAGTGGACGTAGCGAATCGGGTCCAGGCCAGCCGGCACGCTTTCTCGCGTCGGCGTGGCGCACGAGGTAGAGCTTCAATTCGCTTGTCCCGCCAAAGTGCTAAGCAGCTTTTTTCCCGCCCTTGGATGTCCTGGTGGTCTTGCTGCCCTTGACGCTCTTGTTCGCATTCTTGCCCTTGGTCGTCTTCTTGCCCTTGCTCGCCTGAACACTCTTCTTGACCTTGCGTTTTCGCTCGGCCTTCTTCTCCGCCTTCTTGGCCGCCTTCTCGGCGTACAGCTTCGTCGCTCGCTTCTTTGCCTTCTGCGCGGCCTTTTCGGCCTCGAGCTTCGCGTTGACGGCCTTGTTGGCTGCGCGACTCGCTCGGTCCGCCGCATCCTCGACGACTCGTTCGGCGGTCTTCTCGGCCCGCTTCATGACTTTTTCGGCTGCGCGAATCATCTTTCGGGCCTGCCGAGCACCATGTTCGATGATCTCTTCGACCGTGTGGGTCATCGAATCGATGATTTCCTCACCCTCCGCCGCAAAATCGGAGAGTCGCTTCGAACTCACTCCGCCACTGGCCTTGGCGCGTTTCGCGGTCTTCTTCTTCACATCTGCCTTTTTGGACTTCTTCGTTTTCTTCGACTTTGCCATTTATTGCTCTCTCTCTTTATGTGTCTCGTTTGTGTGATGTTTCGAACCCTGTTATTCGCACAGGTGTTCTCCCCACCGCAGATTGATCAGATGGCCGTACTCAGCGGATGCTCGTCTCGTTCGTAGATATTGCCGGCCGATCCCACGATCAGGGGATCGGGGGCGCAGACGAGCTCCTCGTCTTTGTCCGGATAATCGAGATGCCAGAGCAGGTGCCGCATACAGTTGATGCGTGCGCGTTTCTTGTCGTCTGACTTGATGACGGTCCAGGCCGCATCGGCCGTGTCCGTATAAAAGAACATCGCCTCTTTCGCTTCGGTGTACTCGTCCCACTTGTCGAGGGATTCGAGGTCGATGGCCGAGAGCTTCCACTGCTTCAAGAGATCTCGTTCTCTTGAACGAAAGCGTTTCAATTGCTCCTCTCGGCTCACCGAGAACCAGTATTTGAAGAAACAGATTCCATCATTGACGAGCATGCGTTCCAGTTGGGGCGCCTGGCGCATGAACTCGAGATACTGAGCGGAATTACAGAATCCCATGACACGATCGACGCCCGCGCGGTTGTACCAGGAGCGATCGAAGAGTGCGATTTCACCCGCAGTGGGGAGACAGTCGATATAACGTTGAAAGAACCACTGCCCCCGTTCTCGCTCGGTCGGCTTCTCGAGCGCATACACATGGGCGCCACGAGGGTTGAGGTGCTCTGTAAAACGTTTGATGGCGCCCCCCTTTCCGGCCGCATCACGGCCTTCAAAGAGCACGACGACCCGCTGCCCGGTCGATTTGACCCAGTTCTGCATCTTGAGCAGCTCGATTTGGAGCAGATGTTTGACGGTTTCGTATTCCGACAACTTCATTTTTTTTTCGTAGGGATATGCACCATTGTCGAAATCGGGCGCTGGCGCTTCGATCGACCGAAGCGCTGATTGCGACGTACCCGGTGCTTGGGAAAGAGCTAGATCGCGCTTCTTGCCACTGCGATTCTTCCCTACGCGAGCCTGCTTGCTCTTCTTTCCGCTCTTCTTTTTCTTCTTCTCTCTGGCCATCTCTCGAGTCGACTCCTCAACCAGCTCCATGCGCAGATAGGAGGATCCCTCCACGCATGAAACCGAGCGATCCAAGGCTGACCGCCACCACATGTGACGGAACCATCAATAACCGGAGCGCTGACATCCAGCGTCCGACCTCACCTGGATCACGGTCGTTCACCGGGCGTTGCGAGCACTTGCAGGAGCAAATTCTGTGCCGCCGGGCGTACCGATTCGATCCTGCCCTGCCTGCACGGCCGATTCCGCGCATCGAGGCTCGAGCGTCGTCGGAAACGCCGTCGTGGCCGACACTTGCCGCTGAGTTCGCGCTCGTCGACCGATCGCGGGCAGTCGCGACATGCCCGACGACCCGGAAGTCGCGACGAACCCGGCCGGGGCTTGATGCCTGTTGGAGTGCAACCGCCAAATCGCCTCAGCTGAGGCCAATATTCACAAATCTAGAGTGTCCCTTCCCCGCAATCTCAGCAAGACAGATCTTCTCTCGCTCGACATTCCGTATGACCCCAGATAGTATGGCATCAAACAATATTCCAGACGGCACTGTCGTTCGGCCCGGCAGTCCCAATCGATCCGCAACCGTCGATCAGCGAGAGACGTCCTCCCCCAATGACGGAATCCTCCGAGCACGAACTCGATTCACCGCCCTGGCTGCGGGTCGAATCGACCTTGATGTCGGCAGCACGGGGCATTCGACGAGCGTATGATCTGCGGCTCGAAGAGCTTGGATTGAACCTCTCCGAAGCGATCCTGCTGGCTTATACAGAAGAATCCGGGCCGCTCATGCAGGCGGAGCTAGCCAGGCACGTGGGCGTCGGACGGGCTGCAATGGGTTCGCTCATCGATGCACTCGAAAATCGCGGATGGGTCGAGCGGCGCCCGAAGCCGGGCGATCGCCGCGTGTGGCTGATTGCCATTACACCTTCCGGCGAACAGGCGGCACGACAGATCGCCAAGATCGACGAAACGCTACGCAGCGAGTTGCGTGAGGGCATCTCGCGCAAAGAACGAGGCGAACTCAACCAACTACTCAATCGACTTCGAGAGAATGTGCGCAAAGCGTGCGCTGATGAAAGCGAAGAAGAATGAACAACGAGGAGAACTAATATGGATGTTTCGAATGGCTCGGCCATCATCACGGGTGGCGGCTCCGGCCTTGGCGAGGCATGCGCCCGGCGGCTGGCAGCAGCCGGTGCCCAATGTGTCATCCTCGACATGAACGAGGAAACCGGCAAGAAGGTCGCCAGCGAACTCGGTGGAGAATTCGTCAAGGCCGACGTATCCAATCCGGAACAGGTCCAGGTCGCGGTCGACACCGCCGTAGGGCTGGCTCCTCTCCGCGCTCTCGTGAACGGCGCGGGCATTGGCGCTGCCGGACGTACTGTCGATCGCAAGGGTGATCCCTTCAAACTCGAGAACTTCGAATTCGTCTTGCGGGTCAACCTGATCGGAACCTTCAATTGTCTGCGTCTGGCAGCCGCCATGATGGCCAAGATGGAACCGGTCGACGATCAGGGCCAGCGGGGCGCCATCGTCAACATGGCTTCGGTTGCCGCGTTCGACGGCCAGATCGGCCAGTGCGCCTATTCTGCTTCGAAGGGCGGCGTGGTCGGAATGACACTGCCGATCGCTCGTGATCTCGCGGCAATCGGCATCCGCGTGAACACGATCGCTCCGGGACTCTTCGACACGCCCATCTACGGTCAGGGCGAAGGCAGTGATGCCTTCAAGGCGAAGCTCGGCGAGAGTGTGCTCTTTCCGAAGCGACTGGGTTATGCGGACGAGCTCGCGTCGATGGTGATGGAGCTCCTGACCAATGACTACATGAATGGCGAAACCGTACGCGCGGACGGCGGCGTGCGACTTCCCCCGAAATGATCCGAGGAGAAAACCATGGCTGATGAAGTATTGACTGAGCGGCGCGACCGCGTCCTGGTCATCACGCTCAACCGCCCGGAAGCGCGAAACGCCATCAACACGGCGCTCGCTCAGGCATTGACCGCTGCGATCGAAGAACTCGATTCCGATGACGGCCTCACTGCGGGTGTCCTCACAGGCGCCGGTGGCGGATTCTCCGCCGGCATGGATCTAAAAGCCTTCGCAACAGAAGGCCCGCCGCAGGGCTTCGACGAATTTTTGCGCAATGGCGCAAAGAAACCGTTGATCGCGGCGATCGAGGGCTTCGCAGTTGCGGGCGGGCTCGAAATCGCAGTGACCTGCGATCTCCTCGTGGCCGCCAAAGGCGTCCGACTCGGAATTCCCGAGGTCGGCGTCGGGCTCTTCGCGGCCGGTGGCGCACTCATGCGCCTTCCGCGACTGGTTCCCTATGGCGTCGCCATGGAGATGGCACTGACTGGCGACCCCATCACGGCTGAAAAGGCTCTAGAATACGGACTCGTCGCCCGCGTCGCTGAACCCGGAAAGGCGGTCGATGAAGCCATCGCCCTGGCGACTCGGATTGCGAAGAATGCGCCTCTGAGTGTGGCTGCTTCGAAGCAGCTCATCGTCGACTCCTTCGGGCGCACCGAGGAGGAGTTCTGGGAGCATCAGCTTCCACAGGTGCGAGTCGTCTTCGCCTCCGATGATGCCAAGGAGGGGCCCCGCTCCTTCGCGGAAAAGCGTGCACCGAAATGGACTGGAAGCTGAACGCACCTCGATTATTCAACCCTACGCCCCAACCCAATAAGATGAAAGGGTCCTCAGATGAACTTTGATTTCTCCGAGGAGCAAAAGCTGCTCCAGAACACCGCGAAGGATTACCTCGCCGAACAATCGTCACTGGCGCACGTTCGCGAAATCTTTGAGGCCGATGCCGGCTACAGCGAAAAACTATGGAAAGGCGTGGCCGAACTCGGTTGGCTGGGTGTCGCAATCCCCGAGGAATACGGGGGGGCGGGCTATGGCTACCTCGAACTCGCGATGATCGCGGGAGAGATCGGACAGGCGCTCACACCGATCCCCTTCGGTTCGACGGTCTATCTCGCCGCTGAAGCAATCACGCGAGAGGGAAGCGACGATCAGAAGAAGCAATACCTGACAGGAATTGCCAGCGGTGATCTCATCGGAGCACTCGCGACGACGGAGAAAGCGGGCACCCTCACTGAGAAGTCCATCAAAGCGACCTTCAAGGACGGCAAGCTCTCCGGAACCAAGCTGCCTGTGGCGGACGGCGATGTCGCCGACTTTGCCATCGTGTTGGCCAAGGAAGGCAAGGGGCTATCCCTCGTCATCGTCGACCTCAAGGCAAAGGGTGTCACGCGAACTCGCCTGAACTCGCTCGACGCCACTCGCCCCCATGCCAAGCTCGAGTTCAAGAACGCTCCGGCTACGAGCCTGGGCGCCGCGGGCGCGGGTTGGTCGATCACCCAGGACGTCATGACGCGAGCCGCGGTGCTGATGGCCTTCGAACAGCTGGGAGGTGCGGATCGCGCCTTCCAGATCACGTTCGATTTCGTCATGAGCCGCTTCGCGTTCGGACGGCCCATCGGGTCCTTCCAGTCCCTGAAGCATCGGATGGCTGATCTCTATGCAGATCGTGAACTCGCACGCTCCAACTGTTATTGGGCGGCGTGGGCTCTCGAGAACGACGACGACGAACTTGCGGTCGCCGCGGCGAGCGCCAAGATCAGCGCATCGGATGCCTTCGAGAACGTGGTCGTCGACATGATCCAGATGCATGGTGGCGTCGGATACACGTGGGAATACGATTGCCATCTCTTCTATCGCCGAGCCAAGGTCCTGGCCCAAACCATGGGCACGACCGACGAATGGCGCGAGAAGCTCATCACCCAACTCATCGAACAAGCGGCTTAGGAGAACAGCATGGACTTCAATGACTCACCGGAAGAAGCGGCCTATCGCGCCAAGGTGCGCACCTGGCTCGATGCCAACGCGACGCTCAAGGATCCGAACGCGTCCAAAGCCAACATGCTCGACGAGGCCGAGGGCGATCTGATCGGCAAGGCGAAAGCATGGCAAGCCAGGAAGACCGAAGAAGGTTGGGCCTGTCTGCGCTGGCCCAAGGAATATGGCGGCCAGGAGGCCACCACGATGGAATCCGTCATCTTCGGCCAGGAGGAAGCCCGCTATGACCTTCCGCCGTCGATCTACGGAATCGGCCACGGAATGCTTGGCCCGACCATCATGGCCCACGGTACAGACGACCAGAAAGAGCGCTTCCTGCCCAACATGGTGAAGGGTGACGAAGTCTGGTGTCAGCTCTTCTCCGAGCCCGACGCCGGGTCGGATCTCGCGGGCCTCAAGACCAGTGCGGTCAAGGACGGCGACGACTGGGTCATCAACGGCCAGAAGATCTGGACGACGGGTGCACAGTTCTGCAAATGGGGAATGCTCGTAGCTCGGACGGATACGAATGCCGCTAAACATGCAGGCCTGACCTACTTCATCGTCGACATGGAGGCTCCGGGCATCGAGATTCGCCCCATCAAACAGATGAACGGCCAGAGCGGCTTCAACGAGGTCTTCTTCTCAGACGTTCGTACGCCCGATACCAACCGCCTCGGGGCGGTGGGAGACGGTTGGCGCGTGGCCATCACGACGTTGATGAACGAACGCTCGTCGATCGGCGGCAGCATGGGCGGTGGAGGCGGGATCAAAGATCTCATCAACATGGCCGAGGGCATCGATCTCAACGGCCGACCAGCCATTGAGGATGGTGGCGTTCGCCGAAAGATCGCGGATTTCGCGGTCCGAAGAAACGGGCTCAAGTACACCGGTCAGCGCGGCCTCTCGGCTTTGTCCCAGGGACAGACTCCGGGACCCGAGGCTTCGATCGGCAAGCTGGTTGCCGCGATCATGGGCCTCGAGATGGGAGCTTTCGGTATGGAGCTGCAAGGTGCTGCCGGGGTTCTCTCCGGCGATGACAGCCTGGGTGACCCGACATGGCAGAATACATACATGTCCATGCCCGGACTCCGCCTTGCCGGCGGCACTGACGAAATTCTGCGCAACATCATCTCCGAGCGAGTGCTCGGAATGCCCGGCGAACCCCGAATCGACAAGGGCAAGCCCTTCAAGGATATCCCTTCGGGCACGGCGCGCTGAATCAGGTCGCCTACTGAGCGATCTAGCGATCAATGAAAAACGGACCCCGAAACGTCCAGACCTATGTCTGTGATGTTTCGGGGTTTAGTCTTTTGCAGGGCGAGTCGCCTAGCCTAGAAAACACTGGAGTCCGGATTCTGCTGAGGGTTACTGGCTGTCCGCTAGCTCCTTCACGGCCGCCAGCGCTGCGCGCGCGTGGCTAGGAACATCGAGCTCTGCCGAGACGACCCGGCGCACGATTCCCGCTTGATCGATCACGAACGTGACCCGGCGCGAGGGCAGCCAGCCGCTCGCCCTGGTCACGCCATAGTCCTTGGCGATCTCCATCTTGGGATCGCTCACCAGCGGAAAGGGGAGATCCAACGTATTGGCGAAGGAGGCGTGGCGCCCCTCTGAATCGCTGCTGACACCGACGACCTCGGCGCCCAGCGCAGTGAACTCCGAGTACTGTCCCCGAAAGTCACGCGCCTCCAGCGTTCAGCCGGGTGTAAAATCCTTCGGGTAGAAGTAGAGGACGAGAGGTCCCTGCTCCAGGATATCCGCGAGCGCGACGCGACTTCCATCCTGGATCGTCGCCTCGAATCTCGGTGCTTCGTCTCCCTTGCGAATCACAATCACCTCGTCGAGCGCAAGCTCCCCGTCGCTGGGGAGACACCCGTCGCTCAGAATCAAGAGTCTAGAACTTTTCCCCAGCCTTGTCGCGCGAGCCGATCTCGATTCCTCAAATGTGGCCCTCAGTCTCACTGAGAGCACAAGTACATGTTATTTGGTCGGTTGTTGGCGTTCTTCCAAACAAAGGAAGGGTGCGATGCCCCGCATTGCGGTCATGCTTGGCTGAGATCGGATCTGGGCTGTGGCTCAGATGTTGCTGTGACGCACGGCTGGTCGTGCCGCCGTCGCGGGGATTGCGTAGAGTGCGAACCATCTGGGCTAGCCTTCAGCACATCATGGTAGAGGAGGCGATATGTTCGTTTTGATTCTTGGGATGATCATCTGGAGTGGCGTCCATCTGATGCCAAGTGTGGCGCGGCCTTTTCGTGCGAGCCTGATCGAACGCCTGGGCGAACAAAAATACCAGGGCTTGTTCGCACTGGGGATCCTGATTTCGCTCGGGCTGATCATCTTCGGCTGGCGCTCGACGCCACCCGTTCCGGTTTACGCGGCCTCCAGCTGGGGTCGCATCGCCGCGCTGCTGCTGGTTTACCCGGCCCTGGTCCTTTTCGTCGCATCCGGACTTCCGACCAACATCAAGCGCGTTCTCCGCCACCCACAGCTCAGCGGTGTGCTGGTCTGGTCGGTCGGGCACCTGCTCGCGAACGGTGAATCACGTTCGCTGGTGCTGTTCGGCGGCATGGCGGTATGGGCACTCGTCGCGATGGTGACGATCAATCGCCGTGATGGCGACTGGGTACGACCGGAACCCATACCCGCATCGGCTGACCTCAAGCCGATCCTCATCGCCGCAGTCGCCTACGGCGTGTTGCTGTTCGCGCATCCGTACTTGTCGGGTGTGTCGGCGATGCCGAGGTAGGGGAAATCTCTGCGCTAGAGCCAGCGGCGAACCGACTCTTTGTACTCGGTGTAGACATTTCCGAACTTCCCCTCCAGATAGGCCTCCTCGTGGCGAATGGCGATGAAGTAGATCACAACCCACACGACCGGAACCAACAGAATCACCCATCCATTGGCGAGCGCGACGCCGATCCCCGCCTGCAACAAACCCATCGAGACGTACATCGGATTGCGAGTAAAGCGATAAATTCCCGTCGAGATGATTTCGGGCGTGCTTTCCCAGGGTTTCGGATCCTGACCGGTTTTGCGAAACAACCCGAAGGCACCCGCCATCAGCAGCGCCCCCAACCCCAGTAGCAACCCGGCGACGCCATACCGCACGCCGCCCGCCAGCGGTATCGACAATGGCAAGAGCCAGAGATCCACGACGACACCCAGCACCAGCGCAATCAACGGCACGAACGGAGGTGGAAACCGAACCGCCGCCCCATCGCTCCCCTCTGTTTCAGACGTCATGAGTGTATCTCCCGCCTACACACGTGGGCGAGCCGCATCGGAGGCGACCCGCTCACATAGGGTTTTATCCGCATCAGCCAAATCATGATGACTGGACAACCAAGAATATCTTCTCCGCCACGAAAGCCCACTCGAACGGGACGCGCGAATCGCAGATGGGCGGCTCACTCATGCGAGTGTGATTCTGCGTCCGAGTTCGCCGAGCAGGCGATCCAGATCCCAATCCTCATCGACGACTCCGAAGATATAGCGATCGGGACGCAAAACCACGGCGGAATGAGTGTCGAAAACTTTGTCCATCTCGCCGTCTAGAACCTCCAAGCCTTCGAGACTGACCACGCGGCCACCAAGACGCTCGACTACCGCGCTTGCGTCCTCTCCCATCTCCAGATCGCTCGCTTTGCGACCGATGACTGCGAAACTCGGACCAAAAAGCTCGTCGATCCGGCACGCCGACGCCACCCCTTCCCGTACGGTCGGCTGACGAAGCATCCCGCCCACGGGCTCGTCAGCACCGCACTGTTCTTGCATCAGCACTCCACCGCGCAGGGGTGGCACAGTACGTCCCTGCCCGTAGCCAGAGCTCTGGTCTGCCGGGTAGGGGTCAGGCAGGCCTGCTTCCCGTGCAGCCAGGATCTCCATCAACTGTCCGATGGCCACGGCCCATTCGACCAGGTCCCGCGCATGTGCATCACGCTCGGCCGCATAACTCTCGAGCAAACGGACATCGCAGACACCCGCCATCACGAGTGGGATCTTCCAACCGAGATTGACCGCATCGCGAAATCCAGCATTCAGGCCTTGACCCAGAAAGGGGGGCGTCTGGTGCGCCGCATCGCCGGCCAGGAAGACTCGGCCCACCTGCCAGCGGTCGGCCGTCGCAGCGTGAAACTGATAGACCGCCGCGCGTCGAATTTCGTAATTTTCCGGTGCAGTCCAAGAACCGAGCAGTTCCTGAATTCTTTCCGGGCGCAGCATCTCCTCACGGGTTTCACCCGGAAGCAGCTGAAATTCCCAGCGACGGTTGGGATCCTTGACGCAAACGTAGGTCGTCAGGCGCTCCGGGTCACAAACCTGCATCGTGACCAGAGGTAGATTCGCATCAGGCCCCTGGACGATGTCGACGACAAGCCAGTCCTGGTCGTAGCCGAGACTCTGCCACTCGACGCCAAGCGTCTCTCGTACAAAGCTCGATGCACCGTCACAGCCAACCGCGAAGGCTGCTCGGTATTCGGTCTCGCCACCGTCCGTTCCGCACTTGCCCCGTAGCGCCACTCCATTGGCGTCCTGTTCGATCGCGTTGACGTCGCAACCCAGAACAACCTCGATCAGGTCCTGCTTGGCCACGAATTCTCGAAGCATCGCCTCGAGTTCGGGCTGATCAAAGAAGGCCACGTCACGCCAACCGTTCATTCCGATCTTCGGCAGCGTCGTTCCGAAGAGCGGCTCGCGACGAGAATTGGTGAAAACGACGTCGTCCTTCTCGCGCGGCGGCTGGCAGAGTCCCGCAACCTCGTCACCAAATCCGATCCGTTGAAATGCTCGAACCGACTCACCGTCCAGACCGACGGCTCGGGGCAGGATGACAGGGTCCTTCGAGCGCTCGAGTATCAAGACGCGAAGCCCCGCATCGGCTAGTTCGAGGGCCGTGAGCGCACCCACCGGCCCATACCCAACGATCGCAACATCATAGTTCTCAGTACTCACGAATCCTCCAGAACACCGCTGCCATCAGAATGCCCGAATCAGAACCTCAGAAACGGTTTGCCTAGCCTAGCGCCGTGATCGACCCACCTCGGTCATCCCCTCCCCTCTCGATCAGAGAGTGTAGTGTGTCACCGCGCGATCGAATGCCGGCCGAGCCATTGCACGCTTGCTCCAATCGACGAAACGCGGCCACGCCGAAAGATCGACTCCTGCCTGATTGAGACGATTGGCATTCACCACCCACGAAATATCCGCCAGACCGTAGCCGTCCCCAGAAAGCCACGACGCATCACTCAATGATCCCTCGAGCGCGTCCAGCCCCTCCTTCAGGCCCTGCCTGGCTTCGGCAACGCGCGCTTGCCATGCGGGTCCCTCTTCGGCGTAGTCGCGCAACCAGGCCACGAGGGTCGAATCGTTGTGCTCTTTCTCGAAGAGCAGAAGTTCGGCGTCGCCGACCTTTCGAAAGGGCCTGAACAGAAGCTCGTGAGACAAGACCTTGATGACAGATTGAAAAGCACCCGAAGCCGCAATGCTCTTCTCCATCGCTCGTCGCGCCTCGGCATCAGCGGGCCGCAGCGGGGGATCCGGAAAGTGGTCGTCCAGGTAGGTCAGAATATCATTCGACTCGAGTACGACCTGACCATCATGCACCAACGTAGGCACGACTCCGTTCGGATTGATGCGTTGGTAGTCCGCACTCACATGTTCATTCTCGGGAAGATTCAGGTGATGGCTCGTCCAATCGAGCCCTTTCTCCTCGAGCCCGAGACGTACCCTTTGTGAGCAATTCGACATGACGAAATGGAAAAGATGCAGACCTTTCATTCCCGGAATGTCGGGATGATCACTCTTGTAGAGTCCCACGCATTCCCCCTAGTCGACAGAGAAGCTGCCCCATGCGGTTCCGAGTGCCGTGCCCGGGTCGTGGTGGCCAGTTTGATAGCCGGCGTTCAGCAGGTCGCCGTCCGTAAAATGCTCAACGACGTGTCCCCACGGATCACGCCAGTAGTCAAAGATCTGGCTCCCGAGAATGTGGCGACCAATCCCTGCATGGTGGTCGTAACCAGCGCTCGTCAGATGATCATGGCCTGCCATGACGGCATCCACATCCTCGACTTCGAATGCCGCATGGTCGAAGCCGGGTTCACCGATTCCCACACACAACAGGGTATGATGATCCGCATACTGATCGCCCCGATCACAGCGCAGGAAGGCCGTGATAACATTCTCGGGCTCACCGAGATAGACCTCATCGGAGGACAAGAAGCCGAAGCGAGACTTGTACCACTCTTCGCTTCGCCTGAAGTCAGCCACCCGCACCACGGCGTGCCCCAGCCGTTTGACCGACGAAGGACCCGTCGGCGGCCGGTGGACACTCCCCACGCGCTGCCGCTCGCTGCCGCGGTTGACGCCCTTCGCAATCGGAACCGACAGGGCCGCGAGAAGCTCGCGTCCATGTACGATTTCGACCCGGTACCCATCCGGATCCGTGAAGCGAACCACCTGACCACCGCCGGGTGCCTCGATCTTTTGGACCGGCGAAGCTCCTTCTAGTTTCGATGCGGCCGTGAGATCCTCAGCCGAGGCTGCCTCGAAAGCGACTCCACGAAAGCCAGCGTCACCCAGCTCCGTCACATGGACATAGGGCGACGGGTCGCTCCCGCGGTGATAGAGCGTGTCACCCTCGCGACTCGTCAGCACAAGCCCGAAATCGGAGGCGAAGCGCTGCATCACATCGAGATCGGGGGCCGCAAACCGCACGTAAGCGATGTCCTGGACTTTGATCATGCGAGTATTCCTCTTCTTGGACCAGGCAAGCGCCGGGCCTCTCGAACCGGGTGGCTGCCTATCGAGTCGTATCAGCGGGTTCGTCGATGATTGGATTCTCGATCTCGCCGATGCCTTCGATCTCGACTCGAACGACATCCCCGGCCTTCAGGAGCTGAGGCGGCTTGTTCAGGATGCCCACGCCGCCCGGAGTACCCGTTGCGATGATATCGCCCGGTTCGAGGGTGAACGCAGTCGAAAAATGCTCGACCAGAGTGAAACAATCGAAAATCAACTGCTTGGTATTCGACTCCTGGCGTAGCTCGCCATTCACGAAGGTGCGCAAGGCGAGCTGATGGGGATCACGAAGCTCATCCGTCGTGACGATCCAGGGGCCGATCGGCCCGTGCGTGTCAAAGGACTTCCCCATCGTCCAGGTCGGCGTCCGAAACTGCCAGTCCCGCACTGTCACGTCGTCGACTACGAGGTAACCGGCGATGTAGTCGGCGGCATCGTCGCGCGAAACATGACGGCCACGCCGACCAATGACGAAACCCAGTTCGCCCTCGTAGTCGAGGACATGGGATGCCCTGGGTACATGCACAGGATCGGTGGGCCCGGTCACGCAGGTCGATTGCTTGTTGAAGATCGTGGGGTGCTCGGGTGTGTCCATCCCCGACTCCGCAACATGGTCCGCGTAATTGAGCCCCACCGCCAGAAATTTCGGAGGTCGCGCAATCGGTGCCTCGAGCTTCACGTCCGCCATCGGGATGCGTGCCCCCGCTCCGAGGGCCGCACGTGCCGCCTCCATCGCATCGGGACCGGCCTCGAGAAAGGCGATCATTTCTCGGGGAAGATCCGGAGCCGCGGACGACAAATCAACCATGTCGTTAGCGTCGACCACTCCAATGCGTGTCTTTCCGGCATGCGTGAATGTTGCGAGCTTCATTCGGTCTCCTAGGTGTCTGGCCAGACAATCGGAACTTGCCACCCGGCCTCATGACAGACGGGCCGCGGATTGCATTATTGCGTTCTCTGGATATCCCTTTTATTCATCTGAACAACATTATTGTACGTGTGAACAACTCAGGCTGCAACCCGTGCTTGCCAAGGGCT
>CBFDDD010000116.1:0-14811 GCA_965603475.1 uncultured Myxococcales bacterium | reverse complement strand
GCCTTGCGTATGCGAGGAGGGCTACCTGCGTCTGTTCTGCTTTTCGGTGAAATTTCGGACGGCCTGTAGCGGATATTCCCTTGCGGGATCGCGACTTTGGCTAATCCGGGCGCCGGTCCGTGACCGCACATTCATCGCGGGTCTAAATGCCCTCGAATCTCGGACGCCACGCGGTCATTTTCGGCCGGTGGCGGAGTCGCGAACCTTCCGCGTGGCGGGTCAGGGCATTTCCAATAATTCGATCAGTGCGCCGCCCATCTCGGCGGGCGATTCCAGGTAGCTGAATGCGGTGTCCGGCCCGAAGCGCTTGAAGAAAATGTTCTCATATCCGGCCGCTTCGAGCTCCGCGATCTTGGCATCGATACCCGAAATGCGGAATCGGATGTGTTGTGGTCCCTCGCCGTGCTCGCGCAAGTGCTCGGTATGGGGCGTCTCGCCTGCGAGTACCTGGATCAATTCGATTTCGATGGGACCGTCGTTGTTCGTGGCGATCTTCAGCTTGCAGTCGATTTCCTCGCCTCGAAAGCGGGCGCCATCGAGATTCGCTTCAAAGACCTGGAAGGGGCCAAAGAGCGACTCGTAGTAGGGCATCGAGGTCTCGAGGTCGGCCACCACGTAGCCGATTTGATCGATCCCGCCGAGTCCGAAGCGATCTGTTTTCGATTGGCCCATCGTTTTCTCTCCTTGCTCGAATCGGGGTCGGAGGGGACTCCTCCGGCCTATTCAGGGAATCTGACTCGCGGTTGCCGCCGAGATCGGCGCCTCGAGAATGGCGACCACGCTGTCAATCAGATTGCTCACGAAGAGACCGCGGGGCGGGGCCTCGCCGGATGTACCGTCCGCTTCGACGAGACGTGCGTAGTCCGCCATGCCGTGGAAGAGCAGGCCGATCAGGAGTAGCCAGCGTGGCACCCACAATGCCTCGGGCCAGTCGGGCGCGTTTGCGACGATCAGCCGATTGAGCCGATCCGCGCCGCGATTGATTCGTTGTGCGTGAAGCGACAGCAGGGGGAAGCTCGGATGCCCGATCAGCTGCGCATTGAGTCGCAGGAATGCCCGGCCGCCGTCTGGGTCGTCGAGTTTTTCGGCGACGGGTAGTACGAGCGCCTCGGCGAGGGCGCGCAGGCTTGCGTCGCCGTCCGTTTCGATCTCGTCGAGCATCGCGTGACGGCGTAGCTCGATGCCGGTGGTGTGTTTATCGAGGATGGCGTGGATCACGCCCCGCTTGTTGCCGAAGTGATATTGCACCGCCGATCGATTGCGCTGGCTCGCCGCTCGATTGATCTCGGCGAGCGTGGTCGCGTCGATCCCGTGCTCTGCGAAGAGGCGCTCGGCCGCGGAGACGATTCGCGCCCGCGTCGCCACGGCATCGATTCTGGCGACAGAGCTAAGAGCATCGTCTGCTTTATGACTGGCCAGTGGCATCGAGAAGGACCCTTTCTGCTCCGACTTTCTCACATATGGGACATTTTTCGCGATCTGTCGATACAATCCTTGACTGAATTAATACTCTAGTCTTATATTCGATGCCACCGCAACCCAGAACGAGGTATGCCATGACCGAGCCCCTCTATCGCTCCCGACCGGGTGGCTTTCAGATCCTCCCCGCGTCGATGTCCGCGGCGCGCGCGATCCGCGACGGCATCTACGTCTCTGAAGGACTGTCGAATAGCTATCTGATCAATACCTCCGAGGGGCGCATCGTGGTGAACACCGGGATGGGCTTCGAGGCGCCCATCCACAAGCGCAACTACGACGCCGTGAACGACGGGCCTGTTCGCTACATCCTGCTTACCCAGGGACATGTCGATCACGTCGGCGGGGTGGATCACTTCAAGGAGGAGGGGACCGAGGTCGTGTCGCAGGCGGGCAACACTGCCCATCAGGCCGACGACGAACGCATCGCCCAGTTCCGAGCCGCGCGCAGTGCATTCGCCTTTTCGAAGGTGATCGCACAGTCACTTCGCCACATGCGGGAGGAGGGCGCCCTGGGGAGCATTGGCCAGTCGAAGCCCGAGCCGACGATTGTCTTCGACGACCGTCTGGAGATCGAGCTTGGCGGCGAGCGTCTCGAATTAATCGCCACGCCGGGTGGTGAGACCCTTGATTCGATGGTGATCTGGATGCCCGACCGCAAGATCTGTTTCACGGGCAATCTTTTCAGTGCGCTCTTCGGACATTTTCCGAACCTGGTCACGATTCGTGGCGACCGCTATCGCGATCCGCTCCGCTTCGTCGATTCACTGGACCGGGTACTGGCCCTCGAGCCGGAACTCTTGCTGGTCGGACACCACGCCCCGGTGGAGGGCAAGACGCTGATCCGTTCTGAACTCGAACGACTTCGGGCCGCCGTTCTCCATGTCCACGACGAGACTGTGGAGGGGATGAATGCCCACAAAGACATTCATACGCTGATGCAGGAGATCGGGCTCCCCCCGGAGCTCGAAGTGGGGGAGGGCTATGGAAAAGTCTCGTGGAGCGTGCGCGCGATCTGGGAGACCTACGCGGGCTGGTTTCATCACAGCTCGACGACTGAGCTCTACTCGGTTCCGCCCACGGCGGTACACGCCGACCTCGTTGAAATGGCTGGCGGTCCCGATGTCGTTGCCGGGCGCGCGAACCAGAAGCTCGCCGCGGGTGAAGCCGTGCAGGCGATTCAGCTGGCCGAGATCGTGTTGACGACAGAGCCCTTGCATCGTGGGGCGTTGGAGGTGAGTCTGGCAGCCCACGAGGCGCTGGACCTCGAGAGCGTGAATTTCTGGCTCTCGTCGTGGCTGCGCAAGCAGACCGATCATCTGCGAGAACTGTTAGGTGTCGGGGAAGGAGCGTGATGAAAGAGCCCGCGGATATACGCATTGCGGACCTCGCGTCACCGGAGCTGACTCCCGTTCAGAGGAGTGTCGTTGAGGCGGCTGGCGGAATGCCGGTCGAATTCACCGAGGAAGCGGTGCTCGACGCTGCATGCGGAGCCACTGGTCTCTCGGATTTCGGGGCTGATGATTTTCGAGGGCGACTCGCGATCTGGCTGCAATCCGTGGATGAAGACGAGGAACTCGGCGCAGTCGGGCGCATTGGGGTCTTTCGAGACATCACCCGCTATGCGAGCAACCGCCTGCGTTTCGAGGATCTCCTGAAGCGCCATCCAGAGATTCTCGACGTCGAGATCGACCGACCGATCATCATCGCGGGACTTCCTCGATCCGGGACGACGCATCTGTTGAACTTGATCGCCGCGGATCGCCGGCTGAGATCGCTGCCCTACTGGGAGAGCATCGAGCCGATCCCGATTCCAGGTGAGCAGTCCGACGCGAATGGCGTGGATCCGCGTCTCGCGCGCTGCCGTGAGAACTACAAGCAGCAGGACATGCTGATGCCATTGTTGAAGAACATGCACGACATGGCGCCCGAGCATGTCCACGAAGAGATCGAGCTGCAGTGCATCGACTTCTCGTCCTACGAACTCGAGTGGATCGCCACCGTGCCGCTTTGGCGTGACCACTATCTCGCAGAGGATCAGCGGTCCTCCTACGCGTACATGAAAAACGTGCTGCGAGCGCTGCAATGGATGCGCGGACCAAAACGTTGGATCCTCAAGTCGCCGCAGCACATGGAACAGCTCGGGCCGCTGATGGACACGTTCCCGGATGCCACCGTGGCGCTCACGCATCGCGACCCAGTCTCCGTGATCGCCTCGACGGTCACGATGCTCGTCTACGGCGACCGCATTCGGCGAACGCGAGTCGACCCACCCGCGGTCGCCGCCTATTGGATCGACCGAATCGAACGGCTATTGCGCGCTTGCGTGAAGGACCGGGATCGGATCCCCGCTGATCGCAGTATCGACGTTTTATTCAACGAGTTCATGGACGATGATGTCGCGATGGTCCGGCGCATCTACGAGCTGGCCGATCTGGAGATGACCGCAGAGGCGCAAACGGATCTGGATGCCTATATGCTGGAAAACCCACGTGGCAAGCACGGACGGATCGTCTACGACTTGAAGGGCGACTTCGGAGTGGAACGATCCGAGTTGCGCGAACGTTTTCGGTTCTATTTCGATCGATTTCCCGTCAAGGTCGAGTCGAGCTGAGAGCCGCACGGAGAAAACGGGAGAGCAAGACCATGGGTCAGGGCAATACGCATCGCAAAGGTCGAGGATGTGTCGGCTACGACTACTCGGGCTGTCGAGTGCTGGTGACCGGAGGTTCGAGCGGTATCGGAGCCGGAATCGCCAAGGCGTTTCGCGGCGCGGGAGCGGAGGTCGCGATTACGGGCACGCGCGAGAGCGCGAGCGACTATGAGGCAGACCTGTCTGGCTACACCTATCACACGCTGCAGATGAGAGATAGCGATGGCATTACGCGAGTTGCGGAGGCGCTCGAGGGGCTCGACGTACTCGTCAACAACGCCGGCGCGAACTTCCCGGACGGTCGCAACGAGTGGGAACCGGATGCCTTCGAGGCATCCGTTGCCATCAACCTCTTCGGTTCGTTCCGGATGGCGCTGGCCTGCAAGGAGAAACTCTCGGCCAGCGTGATCGAAGGCGGGGGCAGCATCGTCAACATGGCCTCGATGTCGGCCTATGTCGCAGTGCCGGTCGTGCCGGGTTACGGTGCTGCCAAGGCAGGCGTCGTCCAGATGACCAAGAACCTGGCCGTGAGCTGGGTGGGCGACGGGATTCGGGTCAACGCGATCGCGCCAGGACTCGTACTCAGTAACATGACGTCCGTCATGAAGGGCGTCGCGGCTCTCGAAGATCCGGAGATCGGCCGCACCCCTATGGGCCGTTGGGGAACGCCGGAGGACATCGCACCCGCGACGCTCTTCCTTGCGAGTTCGGGCGCCCGCTTCATCACAGGACAGACCCTCAACGTCGATGGTGGTTATTCGGTGGCGTGAGGTAGGCCTAGCGATCGACACTCGGGACTCATTCGGGTGGCTCCGCGCACGCCTCGAAATCAGCGGCCGCATTGGTCGCCAGAATCGCCGCTTCGTCTTTCGAGACTCCGAGGGTCGTCAGCGCGCGCGTGAGCACACGCTCCGCGTGGTCCGGCCCAGCCTCTCCACGGACGATTCGACGGATCGACATCCAGATCAGGCCCGTGATGAGATCGAGCGTGATCTCGTCGGGGCCGACCTCGAAGCATCCCTCGTCGAAGCCCGTTGCGAGGTCTTCTCTCAGATAGCGGTGCATCTCATGAGGCAACGAGCGTCGGTTGCCCGCGAGCCGGAGAACGGCGCGCCCCCAGATCGGGTCCTCGGTCGCGCACTTCAAGACTCGCAGGGTGGCGAAGGCGAAGCGCCGGGTTGGATCCTTGTCAGTCATCTGGATCGCCGACCGCGCGGCGAGGGAAACGAGCGAATGCTCTGCCAACGCATCGATCAGCTCGTCGCGATCGGCGAAATAGTTGTAGAAGGTCCCATTGGAGACCTGTGCTTCCGCGACCACGTCGCTGATCGTGAGCGATTCCCCTTTTCGGGCAAGCACTTGCACGCCCGCGTCGATCAGTTGATTGCGGGTCCGCGCTCGTTTCTTGTGTCCGCGTGAGGGCCTGTCATCGGCGCTGCATGTCGGCATGGACGTAGGAAATCAGAAAATGAGACTAATGTCAATATTGACAATAGTCTCATTTATGATGTAAGACTGGTCGTCAACTCGAGCAAGGTGAGGGCGAACACGCATGGATCTAGGCATCGAAGGCAAACGGGCGATCGTCTGCGCTTCGAGCAGGGGATTGGGACGGGCCTGCGCCGAGGCTCTGGCTCGCGAAGGCGTGGAGGTTACGATCAACGGGCGAAGCGCCGAGACGCTCGCCGCGACAGCAGACGCGATCCGCGACGTCACGTCAGTTGAGGTCCGGGCCGTCGTCGGCGACATCGAGTTGGAGCAGACACGCGTTGCACTTCTCGAAGCCTGTCCCGAGCCAGATATCCTCGTGAATAACAACGGCGGACCGCCGCCGGGCCGCTATCAGGATTGGGATCGCGATGCCTGGATAGGCGCACTCGATTCGAACATGATTGCGCCCGCTCTCATGATTCGCTCCGTTCTCGACGGCATGGTCGATCGTCGCTTCGGTCGGATCGTCAACATCACTTCGGCGATGGTGAAGACCCCGTTGGCGCCGATGGGACTCTCGACCGGTGCGCGTGCCGGGCTCACCGCTCTCAGCAAGGGTCTGTCTCGGCAGGTGGCTGTCGCCAACGTGACGCTGAACAACCTGCTGCCAGAACGCTTCGATACGGATCGCCAGAAGTTCATGGCCGAAATGCGGGCCAGGATCGGCGGTATCAGCATCGATGAGGCGTACGACGAGATGAAGAAATCGATCGCGGCAGGCCGACTCGGCCGGCCAGAGGAGTTCGGGGCAGCATGCGCTTTTCTGTGTAGTGCGCACGCGGGCTTCATCTCCGGCCAGAATCTCCAGCTCGATGGGGGTAGCTATGAAGGTCTCATCTAGCGGGGCGCGATGGCTTCGTGACATGGATCGCGCGCGTCGCTCGCAGCCCGATTTCTCAAGGAGGATATGATGTCTCCCATCGAAGTTCCCGTTCTTATCGTAGGGGCTGGTCCGGTCGGGCTGATGGGGGCGCTGCTCCTGGCACGCCACGGCTTGGAGACTCGCATTCTCGACCGCCGCGAGACGCCCATTCGCGCTCCGGCTGCCCACGTCGTCAATTCTCGTACCTTCGAGATCTGTCGGGCGGTCGGCGTCGACATGGATAGCCTGAACGAGTTCGCGTCCGATCCAAGAGACGCAGGGCACGCAATCTGGGTGACGAGCCTTGCGGGCGAAGAAGTCGGCCGACTCCCCTTCGAGCGCCAGGACGACGAGGTCCTGCGATTCACGCCCACACCGCTTCGCAACCTCTCGCAGCATCGTTTCGAGGCCGTCCTGCGCGATACATTGCCGAAACTGGGCGCCCCTGAAGTCGAGTACGGCCAGCAATGGGAATCTGCCGAGCAAGACGATGGGGGTGTGACGTCCCGGGTGCGCGATCTCTCGACGGACGAGGTCTACGAGATTCGGAGCCGCTATCTCATCGCATGCGACGGGGCGGGGAGTCGCATTCGGAAATCGATCGATATCGAGATGGTCGGTCCGCAGAATCTCCAGAGCTTCGTGATGATTCATTTCGCGGCGAACCTTCGCGCGTTGGTGAAGGATCGACCTGCTGTGCTCTATTGGCTGACCGACCCCGAAATGGGTCCGACCCTGGTCGCGCACGATATCGATCGCGAGTGGGTCTACATGTTCCCTTTCGATTCCGAGAATGAGACCGAAGCCGATTATTCGGTGGAACGTTGTGAGGCGCTCGTGACGGCCGCGATCGGGAGCGATGAGTACCCCGTGAAGGTCGAGACGATCAGCACCTGGTCGATGAGCGCCCAGATCGCCGAGCGCTACCGAAGAGGGCGCGTCTTTCTCGCGGGCGACTCGGCACACCGATTTCCGCCTACGGGTGGGCTTGGCCTGAATGGCGGAGTTCAAGACATTCATGGGCTCGTCTGGCGAATGGCGGCGGTCGAGGCAGGCTGGGCGCAGCCTGCCTTGCTCGATTCCTATGAGTCCGAGCGTCGGCCCGTTGCCCAGAAAATCGCAGACAATAGTCTCAGCAACGCGATGAAAATGTTCGAGGTCGCGCAGGCATTGGGGCTCGATCAGGAACGAACGAGTGAGCGTATGCGCGCGACGCTTGCCGATCCCGAAGGTCGCGCGCGCGTCGAAGCGGCCATCGCAAACCAGGCTGAGCATTTTGACACGCTCGGACTTCAGCTGGGCTTTCGCTATGACGCTGGTGCGATCGTACCTGATGGCACAGCACTACCGGAGATCGCGAGTCCCGTTCGCGAGTTTGTGCAGAGTGGTCGCCCGGGCGCGCGAATGCCACATGCCTGGCTAATACACGGCGGGAAGCGCTGCTCGACGCTCGATCTCCTCTCACTCGATTCATTCACGCTCATTACGACTTCGCCAAATGAAGCGTGGGAGACCGCGGTGGCGGATATTTCGGCGGTGCCAGTCAGGTACGTCGCAATCGAGCGGGATTCGATCGAGGATGAGGGTTGTTGGCTGAAGGATTCGGGGATCGGCCTCGAAGGAGCTCTGCTCGTACGTCCGGACCAGCATGTGGCCTGGCGAGCCGCCTCGCTTCCTCCTGACCCGTCATCGGTCCTGTCTCAGGTGATCGCGCAGATCGCCGAAGGCCGGTCTTCGAAAAATGAAAACCACGAGAAGGGTTGAGAGGAAATCATGGCTGAAAAAACATTCAAACCGCGACTCACGTTGGGACACACGACCCTGGCGGCTCGTGATCTCGATGACTTGTCCGCGTTCTATCGAGACGTCCTCGGTTTTCACATCACCAATCGCGGTCCAGTTGGTGAGGATGGAGCCGAGCTGGCTTTTCTAAGCCAGGATCCCACCGCCCATCATCAGATCGCCATGGTCAGCGGCGTTGCCCCACCCGACGCGGCCTTCGTTCTGGTCGACCATCTGGCTTTTCGTACCGGCACACTGGATGACCTTCGTGCGCTACGTGCGAATCTCCTCGGTGCGGGAATCGAAGGGATCATCCCGATCTGCCATGGAAACGCCTGGTCTCTCTACTTCAGCGATTGCGAAGGGAACGGCGTCGAATGCTTCGTGGATACACCGTTCCATGTCGCTCAACCTTTCGCTCAGGGATTCGACCTCGACAAGAGCGACGAGGAAATCCTGGAAGCGACACGCAAGCTGGTCGAATTCGATTCCGAGTTTCAGCCGATGCGCGAATGGCAAGCAGAGTTCGCGAAGCGGCTCGAAGAGTCCTGAAGCCCGGATTTCGTCGACTCTCTAGCGCCCCTGCCAATTAGGAGGACGCTTTTCGAGAAACGAGCGGACACCTTCTCGGATGTCCTCCGTATCCTTGATGCCATCGAGGGCCCGTCCGGTCAATCGCCAACCGAGTTCATCGCCGCTCGCCGCCCACTCGTTGACGGACTGGAGAGATTCCTGAACGGAGATCGGCGCGTTGCGCACTATGCGGCCGGCGAGTTCCAGTGCACGGGGCAGGGCGGCACCCGGTTTTGTCAGATGATTGACGAGGCCTGCGTCGAAAGCGCGTTCGGCGCTGATCGGGTCGCCGGTCAAGATCAACTCGCGAGCTAGGTTGAGAGGCAGAGCATTGGGCGCGCGAAACAAGGCGGCACAGGTGGGAAGGACGCCGATCGAGACCTCCGGCAATCCAAAGCGAGCCGTGCGGGACGCGACGACGAGATCGCAGGAGAGTACGATCTCGAGACCCCCACCCAATGCCGCACCCTCGACGCATGCGATGAGTGGCTTGCGCCTCACGCGACGAACGATGCCGTACTCGCCTCCGCGCTCGGTGACGTAGTCACCATTGCAGGTGAGATCGCTGCCGGCACAGAAGATCGAATCGCATCCTTCGAGCACGCCGACCCACAGCGAATTGTCGTCGTCGAGCTGATTGAGTGCCGCATCCAGTTGATCCGCCATCTCTCGATTGATGGCATTGCGTTTGGCTTCCCGACGCATCGAGATAATCAGCAGATGCTCTTCCCGTCGAGTTTCGATGCACGGTTGATTTGATGGCGTCATGGATCGACCGTTTCCTTTGGAGTCGTGATTGAAAGGTCGCAGGTCACGGCTGCTTCATAGAGCGATCAGCCGCCCTTTGCCTTTGCGATCTGGTCGTCGTCGAGGCCCAGTTCGCCCAGGACGGTGTCGGTATCCGCGCCCAATCGCGGGGGCGGCCGGCGGACGCTCGTGGGGGTTTCGCTGAAGCGCGGAGCAGAGCGAAATAGCTTCATGCTGCCGGCCTCGGGATCAGCCAGCTCGAACATGGTCTCGTTGTGCACGACCTGGGGGTCTTGCATGAAGCCCTTCATGTCGTTGACAGCGCCGAGCGGCATGCCATGAAAATGAGCGCGTTCGACCAGGGTAGAGGTTGAAAACTTCACGACTTCCTCAGCGAGGATCGCGAGCAGCTCTACGAAGTTCCCGATGCGATTCGCGATCCCCGTGAATCGTTCTTCGTCGATGAGATCTTCACGCTCGACGATCTTGCACATCGCCTCGAACTGATGGTCCTCGATTACGAGCAGGCTGACGTGTCCGTCGGCGGTTTTCCAGGCGCGATAGATTACCTCCATTCCCGGAGCGACGGTGGTCTCGCCGAAGGTGTGAGGAGCGAAGGCATCCGCGTGTACGAAAGAGGCGAACGCATCGATCATCGGGACATCGATCCGTTGCCCCTTCCCGCCGTTCTTCTCTCGCGCGTAGAGAGCGGCCATCACTGAGTAGGCCGCAGTCAGCCCGCTTGTCTTGTCCGCAACGAGATTCGAAATGAGCTTCGGGTTTTCGTCGTCGCCTAGCATCTTGGCGAACCCAGACATGCCCTGGATGACCATGTCGTAGGCGGGTTGGTCCTTGTAGGGACCATCCGGCCCGAAGCCGCTGATGGCCACCCAGATGAGGCCGGGATTGTTCTTGCGCGCCGCTTCGAAGCCGATGCCGAGTCGGTCCGCCACGCCGGCGCGGTAGTTCTCGACCACGATGTCAACGTCTTCGGCGAGTTTCAGGAATGCGTCGCGGCCCGCCTCCTGCTTCAAGTTGATGGCGATGCTGCGTTTGTTGCGGTTGAACTGGGCAAACAGGCCCGAGAGCGCGGGCGGTCCCTCGCTGCCGAGGTAGCGCGCGGTGTCGCCAATGGGCGGCTCTACCTTGACGACATCAGCGCCGAAGTCTCCGAGGATCTGCGCGCACATGGGACCGGAAACGATCGACGATAGGTCCAGTACCCGAACGCCAGCCAGAGGTCCCTTCGCCTCTCCCCCTAAATCGATCTGCATCCCGAAATCTCCTGTGGTTCCCCGTTCTTCGAGAGGATGACACGGCTCGGGCAAGTTCGCTGTGGAACCTGGGAAGCGGTCTGCTCCCGGACCTGGCCAGGCAGGCGAGGATCACCCCTCTATGTTGGCGATCGAGCGTGCCTTCCTCGATCCGTTGCTCGAGCCAGTCCCTGGCCCTGCGGATCTGCTCACCCCGCCGTGTGCTCGGCTCGAGAAAGCTGAGTAGATCGTCGGTCAGGGTGCAGCCGAATTCGTCAAGGCGATCCGGAACGCCAGAGTCACAGCCCCCCAGCATGACCGTCGGCGAGAGCATGGAGTCCGGACACCGATCGCGTGGGTCCGTCAGTCCGTCTGTATCGGAATCGGGGAAGAGCCCGACCAGGACAGGGTTGTGGTCGGACGCGCGAAACGGGTCCGCCAGATAACGCTCGGGTGGATGATCCAATTGGTAGTCGAGGACGCTGGGTTCATCCGCATTGGTATTCCACACGTCGGCTCCGCTGACAAAGGCAAGGAGGTTCGCGCTCCAGAAGGCATAGTCGAGGCGACCGGCTTCCCCGTCGAAGACGAATGTGTGCGCATTGGGACCGCCCAGTCGTGCGATCAGGTCGACGTAACCCCCAGTTTCGAGGGTCCGAACCGGGTCCTCCATCGGATAGGCGTTCAGATCTCCAGCCACGAGTACGGGCGCGTCGTCGGCCGACGTGGGGTCCTCTTTCAGCCACCCGACAAGGGCTGCGGCAGCGCGCGTCCGTGTCCCATTGCATTCACCCTGTCCATCGCCCCGGTCCGGATCGCCAACCGCATCGCAATTCGAGCCCTTGGATTTGAAATGGTTTGCCACGACGGTCAAGGACTCGCCCGTGGCGTGGGTCTGGAAGGTCTGAGCCAGACTGGGACGGTTGCGATCCTCATCGAAATCCGGGTGCGCTCGAGAGTCGAGTATTGCGGCAGGCCCGATCGGTGTGACCGTGTCGCTGCGGTAGATGATTCCGACCGCGATCGGGTGGCGGCCAGGACGGGGCGCTTCCGGATGGACGGCCGCGTAGGGAGCGCTCGATGTGCGATCGTTCAACGCCTGGACCAGCTGGCCGAGGGCGCTCTCTGGTCCCGTTCCGTCGTTTTCGATCTCGACGAGCGCGACGATATCAGGATCGAGCCGGACCAGGGTCTCTACCAGTTTCGCACGTTGGCGTTCGAGCTCTGCGACGCTGCGCGGCCCGCGCGTAGGGAATCCTCCGCCGCGACCGTCGCCATTCATGTGGTTCTCGACGTTCCATGTGACAAAGCGTAGAGTCCCTCCGACGTCTGGCGGTTGCGAGGGTCGGGTGCCCCCGATGTCGATGCGGACGGGTTCGGTCGGCTGAATCCGGAAGCGTCCAAAGCCAAAGTCGAGGACGCCTTCGACACGGGCCAAGGAGTCTCCCAGACGCAGAGTGCCGCCGTCGTTCCGATCCAGATACGAAATTGGTTCTGGTCGGAAAGCATCGCTCCCGTCGTCGAGCAAGATGCGTCGTCGAGCGTTGAGTTCCTGGAATTCGAGCGCGGGATCTCCAGGTTCTCTGCGCTGCGTCGCCTGTTCCAGGCGGGCGTCCGCTGCGAGCTCGATCTCGCCGAATCGGTCGAGGTTGCGATGTCCCGTGACGACGAGCGGCTGGTCGAGCGAAACGCGCATTCCCTCCCACCGCTCCCAGTGCGCTTCGTCCTCGACCGGGAGTCGAATCAAAGTGGAACTCGCCTTGCCCCGCTTCGAACAGACGACCACATCGCTGATCTGTGATAACTCCGTCAGGCCGAAGAATTCGCTCACTCGCCCCCGGACTCGCACGCGATCGCCGAGCCTGAGTTCTGAACGGTTGGCTGTGTCGAAGACGAAGAGGCCTTCCGAGGTACGTGGATCGTCGTCCACGTCATCGTCCTCCTCTTGTACGAAGAAGCCACCGAGACCTTCGGGAAAGCCGGGGAACAAGCCGACGACTACGGCCTCGACGACGATGTCTTCTTGTCCGATCTCGGATCGGAACTCCGGCGTGAGAAGGGGGCTCGAAATACCGCGGCCCTGGACGGTGTGCACGCGCGTCGCGGGCGCATCACACTCACCGATCAGCGGAGCTGCAGAAACACTCTGTGATGCGATCACAAGCGCGACGCTGATCAAGAGTCCGGTCGACGTTCGAGTAGCCATGGTCACCTTCGGAAGACACGAATGCGTCTTCTCCGCTAGGGGACCTTGGCCTCTTGGGGCCGGGTGCGCGGGGAAAAGTGCGGCATGGGGCGGACGCCACTACGTCGTTAGCATCAACGTACGCGTTGCAAACCATGAGTCCGATGGTGCACGGATTCTTGCCCGTCAGGCAGAGTTCACCCGATCTTCGAGATCACGTTCTCGCCAAAGGCCTTGAGGTTCTCGACGGGGTCGCCCTTGCCGAGCCCCTGAATCGGCACGATCAAGCGGCTGACGCCCAGATCGGCATATTGCTCGACGATGCCGAGGTCATCCGGGTTTGGCATCCACATCGCAGAAATTTCGATCTCTGCGCGATCGCGTCCGACCGCGTCGCAGGCCTTGTCGAGCTCTTCGAGTCTCGGCGCGAGTTCCTTCACACCGGCAGTCGGAGCGAACCAGCCGTTGCCGTATCGCGCGGTGCGTTCGAAGACCTTGCCCTTGGTGCCGCCGATGACGACCGGAAAGGGGTCCTGGACGGGAACCGGGTAGCTCTTGAAACCCGTCCAGTCGATGAAATCACTCTTGTGCTCGACGACTTCGCCCGACCAGACCTTGCGCATGGCCTGCATGTAGTCGTCGAAGCGCGCGCCACGACGTTCAAAGGGGATCCCGGCGGCGCGGAATTCTTCCTGGAGCCAGCCGATGCCAACGCCCAACATGAAGCGGCCGTTCGAAACGAAGTCGAGGCTGGCGCTTTGCTTCGCGACATAGAGGGGATTCGCCTGGGAGAGGATGTTGACGCCGGTGCCGAGGCGGATCGTCTTCGTATGGGCGGCGATGGCGGCGAGAGCTATCAATGGGTCGACGAAATTCGTTTCCGGAGCAGCGCCCATCTTCCCGGTCTTGTTGTACGGATATTTGGACTGATAGTCCATCGGGACGATGACATGCTCGAAGGTCCAGAGGGATTCGAATCCGACACTCTCGGCGAGCTGGGCGAGGCCCGTCATCGCTTCGATGTTCGGGACGCCAATATTGATGGGGATGAGTCCGATCTTCATGGGGGCTCCTTCTGGGGTCGATCTTGCGGGGTTGATTTTGTCGAGCTGCGGAATTCGAAACCCTAGCATCACCCAGCGGCGATTTCGGCACCCTGTAGGCAGGGTCCAAGAACCAGATCGCGACCGCCCGGCCCACGAGCAGTTCAGTAGACTCTCTAGCTGCCAGTTTCTGGTGGCACTTGGGGCGCTGCCCCCACCGGGAGTACAGAATGTCGATCGCCAGTCAGTCGGGTGCCTGCCTTTGCGGTGCTGTGCGTTTCACCGCGAAGCTGCCGAGTTCGTTCTGCGGACACTGCCATTGCTCGATGTGTCGCCGGAACCATGGTGCGGGATTCGTCACCTGGTTCGCCGTTCCGAAGGAACAGCTGGTGATCGACGGCGGCGAGAACGAACTCGTGGAGTTCGCCTCTTCTGGCCACGGTACGCGCTCGTTTTGCAGACGCTGTGGCAGTTCGCTGTTCTGTGTGACCGGGGCGACGCCTGATCATATCGATATTCCGCTCGCGAGCATGGAAGGTCCGATCGACCGCGCGCCGCAACTCCACATATTCTTCGACGATCGAGTCGAGTGGGTCGACGTGAATGACGGCTTGCCGCGACTCGGAGGGGAAACGGGCCTCGAGCCGATCACCGAGTAGGGCGATCGATCGTTGTCCTATTCGGATCGAACACGCATGCGGCCTCGAGCCCAGCTTGAATCAGAAGGTTCCGAGTACGTTGAAGAA
>CBFDDD010000115.1:0-14910 GCA_965603475.1 uncultured Myxococcales bacterium | reverse complement strand
CGCCGATTCAGGCCCTCTGATTTGATTATCGCCACGGCCATGTTGTGTGCGCTCGCCGCGGCCGGGCCCGCCTGGCGCCGGGAGATCCCACCTTTCTTCGCCGAGACCGCACCGGTGGTGATCGCCCTCGAGGTCTCTTCGAGCATGCTTGCGTCCGATGTCGCGCCTTCGCGACTGGAGCGAGCCAAACAGAAGATTCTGGATCTCATCGAATTGCGAACAGGGGCACGCACGGGGCTGGTCGCCTATGCGGGCTCGGCGCATAGCGTCATGCCGCTGACCGATGATCCCGGCGTGTTGAAGATCTTCCTGGAGGGACTCGATCCGGAGATGATGCCCGAGCCGGGAGACAGGGCGGCCGGAGCGCTGGCGCTGGCTCGGGACATGCTTGCTGGCGAGCCAGAGCCTGGCACGATCGTGTTCGTGACAGATGGCATTGCTATGAGCGAATTGGCCGCTTTCCGTCGCGACGAAGAATCGTTGACCGCCAGTGTCGTAGCATTGGTGATCGGTACGACCGCGGGTGGCCCCGTGCGGCTTTCCAATGGCCAGTTTGCATTCGGCGATGATGGTCGACCGCTGGACACCTCCGTGGATGGAGAGGCGCTCTCAAATCTCGAATCCCAGGGCGTCTTCGTCGTTCGAGCGAGCGTTGGCTCGGGTGATCTCGCACGCTTGACGCGCCAGATTCGCTCCAATCGAGAACGGGCGGGAGAGGACCAACAAGTGGCCTACCGGGACGAAGGGCATGTGTTGCTTCTGCCAGCGGTCCTGATCGGTCTGTTGTGGTATCGACGCGGCTTCACGATGCAGTGGATGCTGCTTGCGATCTTGCCCCTTGGAATCGCAGTGCCGCGAACCGCGCAGGCCGATTCGGCTCTACTCGATCTGTGGCTCACCCCGGACCAGCAGGGTCGGTTGATGATGGAACAGGAAAATCCGCAAGCTGCCGCCTCGCTCTTCGAAGACCCCATGTGGCGGGGTGTTGCTCTGTACCGATCGGGCCAATACGAGCTCGCGGCTGCGGCCTTTGGCGCGGTGGGTAGCGCCGACGCTGAATTCAATCTGGGCAATGTTCGAGTCCGTCAGCGTGAGTACCGACAAGCGCTCATGAGCTATGAGAGCGCGCTGCTACTCGACCCAGAGCATGCAGGAGCCCGGGCGAATCGAGATGTGGTGAAGGATATCCTGGTGCTCTTGAACGAATTGCGGGAGGGTGCTGATTCGGATGGGAAGGTCGGCGCGGATGAAATGAAATTCGATCTGGAAGAGGGGGAGGGCAAACTGGCGCTGATCGATTCCTCGACGCAACTGGATGTCGGTTCCGCTGAACAGTGGATGCGGGAGGTAGAAACGACGACACGAGATTTTCTCGGCATGCGTTTCGAGATCGACCTTCAGCATCGGAGTGAAACGGGCGCCGAACAATGAGGGGAGGGTGGACTGCACGCATGGATTTGATGTGGCGCACCGCGTCGATCGCAATGCTCATAGTGGCGGGGCTGGTCACTCGGGCTACTGCGACCGATGCTGAGGCGGTGAGCCCGATCGCGCGCGCCGAAGTCACTCCGCGTTCGGCGATCGTGGGGTCGCCGATGCAGTTGCAGATTACACTGCTCGTCCCGACCTGGTTCAAGAGCGCGCCCGACTATCCAAGCCTCGAAGTCGCGGGGCTGATCGTCCGAAGGCCACCCGATAGTTCGCACAATGTTCGGGAAACGATCGATGGCGTTGCCTATGCCGGAATCGTTCGCGAATACCAGATCTATCCACAACGGGCGGCGACTTATCTGCTCGATGACCTCGTTGTGAATGTCGTGTACGCGGACCCGGACACGCGCAAACCGGTCGAGGTGGTACTGAAACTGCGTCCCCTGCGTTTCTCCGCGACGATCCCTGCTCCCGCATTGGAACTCGACCCGTTCCTGGCGACGTCTCGACTCGTGCTGGAGCAGGAAATTGAAGGGGCAGTAGACGAGCTCGAGGTCGGGGACGCGATCACTCGCACGATCACCGTCAGGGTTCGTGATCTTCCCGCGATGTTCATCCCCCCCCTGTTTCCGGATGGGGCGGATCTTTTGGGCCTTCATGCCTACCCGAAGAGCCCGCTGAGTGAAGATCTGCCGGGAGATGAAGCCGGGCGCACGACTGGAAGCCGTATCGAGTCCGTGACCTATGTGATCGAGGAGCCCGGGGACTACGCATTGCCAGTATTGGGCTTGCGCTGGTGGAATCGTCGAACGGGGACGATCGAAACGACAGAAGCGCCGGCGATCTCGTTTCAGGTACCCGTACCCGCGGCTGCTGCCGGGGCGGACGACGTTGGGAGCACCCGTCCGACCGCCGGATTCGGAGATCGCCTGATTCGATTCGTGATCGGGGTGTCGGTTTTGCTGGGCCTGATGGTCCTGCTGGCTAAGCTCCTTGGAGCGCGGGTGAGGGGGCTCGTCCTAGAATGGGACGCGCGACGTCGGCGACGAGCGAAGTCGGAGCCCGTCCGCTTCCGGCAGCTTCGACGTCTCTTGCGCCGAGGGGAACCGCGTGACATCTACCAGGGCCTGGCGCTCTGGTTGCACTCGATCGGTGGGACTCGTGTGACGCTGGCGTCCCTGTCCGGCCGACCGGGCTGTGAGATGCTCGTCGAATCAGTCGCGGCACTCGGGGGCGCACTCTACGCTGACGAGGCTGGGCGCGAGCGCGGGTTGAGTCGTGATGCGCGGGCATCAATGCGCCAAGGACTCGATGATGCGCGCGATTCGATCCTGGGTGTAAAAGGAATTCGCTCGGCCGCGACTGCGCTGCGCCCTCTCAACCCCACGAGGTCCATCAGTCCGATCGAGAGCGTGCACTGATCTGCTTGTCTCGGGCCAGCCCCGACATCCCTCGGCCTCAATCGCACCGCGGGCCCAACAACACACTGTTCATACTCCCCGAGACTCCTGTTGTGCGCCTTACGACCCCGGGAGCCCGATTATTTCGATTGACTTGCCTCCAGCGCTCGTCGTAGCATTGTCGTCACACACAGATCTCTCCAAATCAACCCAAGGAGACTCCGCATGCGCCCCATCGCTTCCTTCCTCCTCGGCCGATCGGACCGCAGGCGTGCGCTTCGACTCTTCATTGCGCTGAGTGCCGTCAGCTTGATTGGCGCCCCGTGTCCCATCCACATCGCACCCATGTCAGCAGGTGTCTGTGCTGTCGATATCACCCCCATCAGCCCTAGCCTCGTAGACGAATACGAGGCTGCCTTCGGTGGCACGGCGGTCGTCAATCATACGGATCCGGTCTACATGGCGGGCTTCGGGAATGATCGCCAGGCGACCGGCTACAACGATCGACTCTGGGCGCGCGGCGTCGTTGTCGATGGAGCGGACGGTCGAGTCGCGATCGTCTCCGTCGATCTGATCGGATATTTCAACGCCGAGGTCGAAACGATTCGATCGCTGGTCGATCCCACGGCCGGGGTCGACTACGTCGTCGTCTCGAGTACCCATCAACACGAAGGACCGGACACGATCGGAATCTGGGGACGCGATTCCACGACTTCGGGCATCGACTTCGGTTATCTCGATTTCGTCAACCAGTCCGTGGCGGATTGCATCAACGAAGCCGCCGCCACCCTCCAGCCTGCACGAATCAAGTTCGCGACGACGGACGGTGCCGGGCTTTCACTCGGGATCGATCCGGAGGACGATGGGTTCGGCGTCGCTGATAGTCGCGTTCTCGTCGACGACGATCTGCTTGCTCCCGACACCCAGGGTCGCATCATCGATCCGCGACTCTCGATCATGCGGGTGACAGAAGCCGGCCATCCCTTCGAACCGATCGCGACACTGGTCAATTTTGCGAGCCACCCGGAAGCGCTCGGCAGCAACAACACGCTCATTACCTCGGACTTTCCGCACTACGCGCGCCAGCAGATCGAAGACAACGGTGGCGGCACCGCCATCTGGGTGAGCGGCGCAGTCGGCGTCCTGCAAGGCCCGCTGCGGCTCGACGTCGAGGATCCCGACACGGGATTGCCAGCGGTAAGACGCACCTTTCGTTGGGCCGAGGTCCACGGCCAACAATTGGGTGATCGTGTTTCGGAGGCCATCCCGCCGAATCAGGGCAAGCGTATAGGACGAGTCGATATTGCAGAGCCTGCGCGGATCTTCGTCCCGCTCGCGAATCCCTTCTTTCGGTTTTTCATCGGTATCGGCGTGCTTCCCTCGGGCCTCTTCACCGATGGCGTGCTCGATGAGTCGGTCGGCTTCCCTTATCCGCCGCCCTTCGATGTCATTCCGCAAGCGCTCGGTGAAGATCTCGGGACGGAGGTCGGTGCGTTTCGCATCAACGAAGCGAGCTTCGCGGTCGTGCCGAGTGAACTCGACCCCCAGATCGGCGAGATCTATCGCGACGGCATGCGGGGCGCAAAGCACTCTTTCATTATCGGGCTCGGCAACGACGAGATCGGCTATCAACTTCCGGCCGAGAAATGGGATGACTCCTGCCATGCCTGTGCCCCTTATATTCTGGCCGGTGTGCCGCAGTTCTGTCCGCTCTACCCGAATATCGACTGCGACACGATCTTCCAGAACAACGTAGGCCCTGAGGTCGATCCGACGGTTTCAGGAGGTCTGGTGCCGCTGATCGACGAACTGCACGACCCGATGCGACATAGTCCGCATCATAATCCGCCGGGCCTCTGATTCGCGTGATCCGTGCCGCTGATCGAGGCGAGCCGACGCGATTGGCGTGTCGGCTCGTACTTGCACTCGCTGCTGGATGTAGGACCGGATTCGTGAGTCTGATGGCGCTCGTCGTCCTGCTCGCGAGCACCAACGCCTTCGCACACGTCATCATGGGAACCAAGAGCCTTCATCTGCGGGTGGCGGAAGTCGATCTCGTGGTGCGCGCCCGAATCATCGATCCAGAGGCCGTGTTCGTTTCGAAGGATGGCTCGACGAAGCGCCGCCTAGTCGAGATCGAGATTCTCGAGGCGCTGAAGGGACTGGCGGGGGCGAAGACGGTCCGATTCGCGCAGGACGGTCACGACGTCGCGCTCTACAAGGTCGGGCAAGAGGCACTCTTTTTCCTCGAACCCATCGCGAAGAGCCGAGAGCTTCGCGCGTTGGCCGTTCCCGGTGGCCCGACTCATTTCTCCAGCCAGGAACACAATGAACAGTTCGTGATCGATGGGCCCCACGGACCTGTGCTGTTGTCGGCAACGCGCGCGTTCGCATCGTCCGAATCCGCCGCAACGGTGGACGAACGCGTTGCACTGATTCGCGGCGCAACGCTCGACCTGCTGACGTCGGGTGACTCGCAGTTGGGTGCGTCTGCGCTGGCAAGCCTCGTGCTGACACCGGATGCGGAACTCGTCACGAAGGCCGATCTCCCACGGCTCGAAAAGCTCCTGGCGAACCAGTCCGTTTCGATCGGATTCCGCGCCGGCCTCGTCGCTGAACTCGAACGTCGTGGGTTGGTCGACGGCTCGGTCTACCGGTTGGCTCTTCTCCAGAATGCGAGCCCCGAGGAACAACCGGCCGCGATTCGAGCGGCGGGCGTCCATCCGAGCGAGCAAGTGAACGCCTTTCTCGCCGAACTGCTCGTCGATCCAAATAGCAAGACCGAGATCGCAGCGGAGGCCGCGATGGCGCTTGGGGCGTCGCAAAACGTCGCGATGGTCGAGCCTCTGGCGGATGCCTTGATGAGGGGGGAGCCGCGATTGAGTAATGCGGCGATTCGCGCCCTCGGCCAGATCGGCGGCCCCGAAGCACGCGAAGCCCTCGAGCATGCTGCTCGGACGCACCCGGATCCCGCAACGCGAAGGCGCGCGGCTGCAAAATTGCGCTCGGGGGAGGCCTTGAGCGCGCGCTCCGACCCGCCGTGACGCTCGATTTCATCGTTCGCGAATCGAATCCCCAATCAACTCGTCGTCCACCGCCACGACCTGGCAGGGATCTTCGATTCTCTTGTCGGCTCGTCGCAGATTGCAGTCTTCGATCGCCGCGGAAATTGCCTCAGCGCGAGTAGCCATTTCAAAGCCGTAGCCAATCACGTAGCGACCCTCGACATCTCCTGCAAACGCCACGCTCTTATGAGGTGCCAGCTTCAGGTAGTTGCGCCACTCGGTATCGAAACGCTCGCTCGTGCGAAGTTCTAAACCGATGGGCCCGTGCTCGCTCGTGCACGCGCATAGGAGTAAGGGAATCAACGCGATCTGCATAACCCAGCGCAGCATCGAAGAGCCAGCACGATTGGCGCTCATCGAGACTCTCGCAGGACTTCGAAACGCGCGAAGATTGCTGGATGATCGCTCAACGCTCGACCGGCGCTGATGAACTCGATGGCTTCGCCGGATTCCTTGACCTCGAGCTGCGTTTCGGTGCCGCTTCGGTACAAGATGAAATCGCGTTCTTTCCAAAACGGAGTCTCCGGTCCCGCTCCGCTATCGGACAGCCCAAGCTCTTTGCGAAACTGCCTGAAGACCTTGCGATCGCCAGGGCGGATGTAGCCAAGATTGAAATCTCCGGCGATGATGACAGCATGATTCCCAGAGGTCTTCTTGATCGCTTTTGCCAACGACTCTAGCTGCTTGCCGCGGACCTCGGTCGACTCGTCGGTGGGACCCGCCTCCAGGTGCGTGTTGTAGACATCGATTCTTGCACCGGAATCGGTTTCGACGCTGACCCGCAAATAGCCCTTTGCTGCCCAACAATCACCATTCGCCCCGAACCATCCGTGGCAATAGCGATAGTGGTCCGCATTCGATTCGGAGACAATGAACTTGTCGGAAACGAACGTGGAGACGCCGGCACCGTAGGGTGGTGAGAAATTGGGAATCAAAAGCGTGAAAGGCCAACTGATGATTTTTACGATCACCCGACGAGCATCTCCGACCGCTGCGCCGTTGCCGACGAATTCGGCATGATGGTCCAGCTGCTCCGTCAGCTCCTGGTGGTACTCGAAATCCTCCTGATACAGGATGATTTCGTAGGGCCGCGAGAGCCATCCGATCGACGGCGTGCGATCTCTCGGATCATCCTTGGCGATCATGGCAGCGAGTCCATGTACGTTGTAGGAGAGGACCTCGATGGTTTCCCCCGAATCCGGAGCCTGTACCTGTGCCCTTGCATCCACGATCATCAATGCGGTGATCGCTATGCCAATGAAGATCGGGATCGCGATCCGTTGTCGGCCACGACGAGATTTCAGCATTGCTGATCTATCCCTCTACCCGGGGCTACGGGCGCGAAATCAAATTCTCAGAATCGCCGTTGCAGGAGCAGGCTTCCAAAGACACCGGGGGCATTGCTGGTCACGGTGTCGAAGGAATCTCCGTCGTCGTCCGTGGTCTTCAGCTGGCGGTAGACCACCAGTCCGAGGTCGCCACGCAGGCGCCAGCCCTTCAGGAATTTCCACTGCAGGCCCACTCCGATCGGGACTTTACGGTCGCGCAGGGATCCTCGATTGATTCGCCCATCGTTGCGATCATCGAGGCGCCAGCGTCGACCCTTGTACTTGGCATAGATGTGGGTCGTGATGCTCTTGTTCCACTTGGATCGGAGTCGTAGACCCAGTCCCGAGGTCGAAAAGGTATGCCGCTCGTCGATCTTCCAGGAAAATTGTCCGAAGGGGTTCACGCTCACACCGTTGCCGACGATTTTGGAAGAAACCGCTAGGCCGAGGGCGATGTTGAACTTGTCTCCGAAGTTATAAGTGACGGCGGTGGCGCCAGCGCCCTTCACTCCGTCGTCGAAGTTCGCCCCGTCCTCCCAGCGCGACACCATCCAGCTCGCGATCATCAAGCCCCAGCGGTCGTTGATCAGATACTGGCTGCGGAAACGTAATGAAAATTCGTAGAGGTCGTTCCAGGGATCTCCGGAACTCTTGCCACTTCCAATGAACCGGCTGTCGCCACTGAAGTTGGTGTTCGTGATACCCGCATGCGTCGAGATTGCGCCGAAAAATTTCTTGGTGATCGGAAAGCGGATCTCACCCGTGGCCGTGGTCCGAAAATTCGTGACGTCGGTGTCCTTGAACTCCCCCCACTCGATCTCCTCTTTGACCGTCAGGCGCATCGGCGGAAATTTCCGATCGGTGTAGTAGCTCTTGTCGGTTCGGATCGGTTCTTCGGCGGCGTCTTCGATCTGCTCGAGGGTGTCATCGACATTGGCATCGGCGGTCTGGATAGAGAACAGGCCGATCCCAATCAGGAAGAGCCAGCACAACAGTCTGTTCATTCGGAGTCCTTGTTTCGTCATGCGCCCCATCTTTCGGGAACAGCGACGCGCCACAGAGCAGACAGAACAGGATCGCACATCACGATCCCATTTTCTTCGTGGAGGGCCAGGTCCCCTGACCGTTCGAGCCGGGATGACGACCTGCGACCCGTTCGAGTTTCGACGCATCGCAGATTTCGATGCGGCCGACGCTTCCGTGCACGATTCCGTCGCGCTCAAAATTCCGCAACCCGTGTGCCGCTTGAAGTTTTCCGCGGCGTCGACGAATATCCATGAGAACACCTCGAACTCAAGGAGATCGTCATGGGAGAACTGCTCGTCGAGAAGTCTGATTTTGTCGCCACCATCACGCTGAACCGTCCCGAGCGGCTGAACGCGATCTCGGGTCCGATGTTGGGTGCGCTATCCGAGGCGCTCGTGGATGCCGACAAGGATCCCGAGGTGCGTGTCGTGGTTCTGACGGGTGCCGGCCGGGGATTCTGCGCGGGGCTCGATCTACAGGATCAGGCGTCCGGATCGGGCATCGGATCTTCGGGTGGCGTCAGCGCCGCCGTAGGCCGTTTCGACTTGCGCGATGCACCGCCGACCGTACTCCATGCGCTCGACAAGCCGACCATCTGCGCGCTCAACGGGGGCGCCGCGGGATATGGAATGGATCTAGCACTCGGATGCGATATCCGGATCGCCTCCGATGAATCGAAACTCTCGGCCGCCTTCACCAAACGCGGTGTACTTCCAGAAAGCGGTGGAACCTGGCTCTTGCCGCGAATCGTCGGTTGGTCGAAGGCCTGCGAGATCATGTTCACTGGGCGAACGCTCTCTCCGGAGCAATGTCTGGAGCTGGATCTCGTGAGCGAAGTGATCCCCGCCGCGGAATTGATGAGTCACGTGCGCCAGCTGGCCACGGAGATCGCGGCCAACGCACCACTCGCCGTCCAGGCCACCAAGCGGATGATGCGAATGGGGCAGGACGAAACCTTCGAGGCCAACGTACACCACGTCTACCTCCAACTTCTGCCGCTCTTCAGGTCCAAGGACTTCAAGGAAGGTGTCCAGTCGTTTCTGGAGAAGCGCAAACCCGAGTTCCAGGGTCGCTGACGAACTCCATCCACGCACGCCGAGATCGACTATCTGGTTTGACGCGCGAACGAGCATCTCGCGGGCAGGGCGGTCTTGTACTGCTGGGCCCCCGCGCGACGCAGGGATTGACGTCCGCTACCGAATTGCGTAAAATTGTGAATGTGAATTCCTAATCCGGTTTTTTTGCTATGAAAACGCACACTTCCAGGGTTGATGATCTCGAATGGGCCCAGCCGGTCCATCAGGAACGCAGCCAGCGGACGCTGGAGCGGTTGTTTGACGCGGCCGAGGCCGAGATTCGCGAGAAGGGATATGGGGATGCCTCGGTGGTCGAGATCGCGCGCCGAGCGGGCTGCTCGGTGGGCACCGTCTATCGCCGTTTCCGCGACAAGGCGGCGTTGTTCTACGCCCTCGACGAGCGCTGGGGCGACGCTTTTCGCACCACCATGGAGGACGCAGTCTCAGCCGAGCGATGGGATGGCGCGCTAATCCTCGAGATCCTCACGGGCTATATCGAGTTCTCGCTTGGCCAGGGCCGCGAACACACCGAGATCCATCGAGCCGCAATCAACATGGCCTCGCGCGACGCGCGTTTCGCCGAACGACAGCGCAAGCTGGCGGCCGAGCTGCACACCCGGCTGCGTGCGTTGCTTGTCGCTCGGCAAGATGAAATCGGTCATGACGATCCCCCTTGCGCCATCGAATTCGTACTCGAACAACTTCGCAGCATGCTGACGGCTCGCCTCGGTACGGAGCCCCTCGACAAGACGCTTTTCGCATCGAGCGACGAACAATTCATCGACCAGGCCCTGACGAGCGTGGCGGGATATTTGAGGCTCGAACCACCACCCGGATAGCACTCACGCAGGAGTAGAGAAGATGGAAGAAGAGAACGCTTTGTCCGTTGATGTAGAGAGCGACGCAAAGATCGACCTCAGAGAGGACATCACTTCCGGTCTGAATCGCCGTCGCTTCCTGCATCTCAGTGGTCTCACCGCGGCTGCACTGCCGCTGCTTCACTTCGATAGTCTGCCCGCGCACGCAGTGGCGCCAGGCACGACGGCGACCGCGAAACCTGGACTCGAGAGCTGGGAGGATCTCTACCGCGAGCGATGGAGCTGGGACCATGTCGTGAAGGGTTCACATGGTTGGCTGAACTGCCGTAGCGCGTGCAACTGGAACCTCTACGTCAAAGACGGCGTGGTCGTTCGCGAGGAACAGACGGCCAACTACGAAGCCTCGGAGCCCGGTGTGCCCGATTTCAATCCTCGGGGTTGTCAGAAGGGCGCTTGCTACACGGAGGTGATGTACGGCGCCAGTCGCCTGACGGTCCCGCTCAAGCGAGCCGGTGAGCGTGGCGAGGGAAAGTGGCAGCAGATCAGCTGGGATCAGGCGCTGGGCGAGATTGCCGAGAAGCTGATCTCGATCTGTCAGCGCTATGGGGGCGAGTCGATCGTCCAGGATCTCGGCCCCCATTTCGACCTCGGTGCGACGAATGCGGCCCGAAACCGCTTCTTTGGAATGCTCGGTGCGTCTCTGCCGGATGATTGGGCGGAGATCGGGGACCTGAACGTCGGGGCCACACTCTCCCTTGGTATTCCCCACATCGGCGGCTCCTCCGATGAGTGGTTCCTCTCGGATTTCCTCGTGGTGTGGATGATGAACCCCGCGGTCACCCAGATGTCGGATGCGCATTTCCTCTACGAAGCGAAATACAACGGCACGGATCTTATAGTCATCGATCCGGTCTACAGCGCGACTGCAATGCGGGCCGACCACTGGCTCCCGATCCAACCCGGCAGCGACGCGGCTCTGGGTCTCGCCACTGCACGCCATATCTGGGAGAGCGGGCGCATCGATCTCGACTATGTGCGCGAGCAGACGGACCTGCCCATCCTGGTGCGCCTCGATACCGGTCGCTTCCTGCGCGAGTCGGACCTGCGCGACGGAGGCGCAGACGACCTGCTGTACATGTGGGATGCCAAGCAGAACGCGATCGTTGCGGCGCCGGGTTCCCAGGGCAACGACGAACGCGTGAAGCTCTTCCTCGGCGATCTCGATCCGGTGATCGAGGGGCGCTTCGAAGTCGAACTCGCCGATGGCAGTATGCTCGCGGTCGCACCCGTAGGTTCGCTGCTTCGGGAGCACCTCGATCCCTGGACCTTCGAGCGCACGGCCGCGGTGACGGGGCTCGATCGCGAAGTCGTCGAGCGCTTTGCCGAGGGTTTTGCAGCGGCCGAGCGCCCGATGGTCCTGTCGAGCTGGGGCTCGAACCGCTACCTCAATTCGGATCTCATCAATCGCAGCAAGATTCTCTGTCTCTCGCTCAAGGGTGCGATCGGAAAGAAGGGCGCGGGCTATCACTCGACCGGATGGGTTGGGCTCGATGGCTTCGGCGTTGTGGCGAACGAGTCGGGCGAGGGCTTCCTTGGCACGCTGCGAGGGATGGCGAAGATCTTCGGCAGCGCGAAGGTGATCGGCATGCTGGTCGACCGGATCGCGGGCAAGAAGTCTGATGCGCTATTCCAGCACGAACTCTCGCGCCACCTGACCACCGGCGAGGATTCCTGTCTGACCAACTCTGCCAGTCAGAACTACAAATTCCAGGGCCTGGCCGACGATCTTGCCCGAGAGGAAGATCACCTCTACCCACGGCCTCTCGCTGCCTATGTGGCGGAGTCCGAGGCCAAGGGCTGGATGCCGACCCACCCGACGAAGACCCCGCCGCGTTGTTGGGTGTCGGGCGGTAGCAATGTTCTGCGCCGCTCGAATCTTCCCCAGCGCATGCTCGACAACCTCTGGCCGAAGCTCGAGCTAGTCGTCGACGTGAATCAGAAACACACCTTCACGGGGCTCCACGCCGACTATCTGCTGCCCGCGGCCGGCTACTACGAGAAGCCGGGCATCAAGTACTCCGTCGCCTATGTCCCTTATCTGCACTACTGCGACAAAGCGGTCAAGCCGGTCGGTCAAGCGAAAGACGAGTGGGAGCTCTACTCGCTCCTTGCACGAGAGATCCAACGAATCGCCATCGAACGCGATCTCGAGCCGACCGCGGGTTGTGGCTCGGAGACGGTAAACCTCAAAACCCTGGCCGATCGATTTTCCTTCCAGGGAGAATATGGGCCCGAAGACGCGGAGGGCGTCAATCAGCGCATCATCGAGAAGAGTCCCTCGGCCGAAGGCATGACGGTCGAGAGTCTGAAGAAAACCGGGATCGCCAAGTACCGCAATGTCGGCGGGATGGGGATCCAGGAGAATCTCTTCAACTCGGACTGGAAGGGCGAAGGTGTCATGCGCTCACTCACCGACATGAGTGAGCATCGCTGGCGTTGGCCGACTTTGACTGGACGACAGCAATGCTACATCGATCATCCCTGGTTCATCGACGCAGGGGAGAGCCTGCCCGATCACAAGGACAGTCCGAAGGCCGGCGGCGATCACCCCTTCCAGTTCGTCTCGTGTCATTCGCGCTGGAGTGTTCACAGTGTGTGGCGCGACACGCCGATGTTGTTGCGTCTTCAGCGGGGCGAGCCGGTCGTCTACCTGAACCCGGCCGAGGCCAGGAAGCTCGGAATCGAGGACGGCGCGTGGTCGAAGATCAGCAACGACTACGGATCGATCCACATGCGCGTGAAGTACTCCGCGATGGTCCGGCCGAAGGTGGCCTACTACTTCCATGCCTGGGAGCCGCATCAGTTCCCAGAACACAAGAGTTACAAGTGGCTGATTCCAGGCCTGATGAAGCCGCTGCACTTTGCGGGCGGCGAAGGGCATATCGGCTGGTTCTTCGGCCACTTCACACCCGGAACCCACGTCCAGGACACGCGCGTCGCCGTCGAGGCGTCGGGCGGGCCCGCAGTGGATGCAGCTTCAGTCTGAGCAGATCGTCAGGCCAGGGAGAGAGAAGATGAGCAGCAGCGTAAATGGACGTCAGGTCGCCATGGTGATGGACCTGAATAAATGCCTGGGATGCCAGACCTGCACGATCGCCTGCAAGAAGCTATGGAATCGTGATACGGGCGCCGACTACGTCTACTGGAACAATGTCGAGACGCTGCCTGGCCAGGGTTATCCAAGGCGTTGGCAGGAGACGGGCGGGCGCGATAAAGACGGCTCTGTGAAGCGCGGGGAGATGCCGAGTCTCGAGGGCGACTACGGTCGGGCCTGGAAATTCGATGTGCAGGGTGTCGTGAACTCGAATTCCAAGCAGGGGAGCAAGTGGCTCCGTCCCGAGGGCGACCCGAAATGGGGCCCGAACTGGGACGAAGATCGTGGGGCCGGGAGTTATCCCGAGGACAACCACTATTTCTACCTTCCACGGATCTGCAACCACTGCACACATCCTGCCTGCCTCGACGCCTGTCCGCGCTCGGCGATCGACAAGCGCGAGGAGGACGGGATCGTGCTGGTCGATCAGGATCGCTGTCACGGCTACCGCTTTTGCGTCGAGGCCTGTCCATACAAGAAGGTCTTCTTCGATGCTGAACGCCAGGTCGCCAACAAGTGCATCTTCTGCATGCCGCGCGTCGAAGAGGGAGTGGCACCGGCCTGCGCACGCCAATGCCCGGGCCGGCTGCGCTTCGTCGGCTACCTGGACGACGAAGAGGGACCGATCCACAAGCTCGTGAATGTCTGGAAGGTCGCGCTGCCGCTGCATCCTGAATATGGGCTCGAGCCGAATGTCTTCTATGTCCCGCCCATGAGTTCGAGCGCCATGGATGCGAAGGGGCAGCCAACCGGTGATCCACGCATCCCGATCGCGACGCTCGAGGGGCTCTTTGGGCCCCGGGTCAAGGAGGCGCTGGCCACGGTCGAGGAGGAACGCGCCAAGCGAAAGCGCGGCGAGTCGAGCGAACTCATGGACCTCTTGATCGCCTACGACTGGAACGAGAGCTTCCAGCTCGGAATGGGTGGCGCGTTGGGACCGAATGAGGAGAGAGTGTGATGGCGGGCAAGCCGAGGAAGATCGAACTACTCGCGGCGCCGGTGAGCATGCAGCCGGGCGGTTATGTCGCCGCGGCCTATGCCGGTCGGGACAAGGCGCCGATGACACCGGAACTCACACTCGAGGTGGCCAGGCCACCTGGGAGCTGGCGGATTCGACTGCGCTGGCCGTGTCCCGAGCCGGTCAGTGACGTGAGCAGCGATCCGGCGCTCTTCCCGGACGCGGCCGCGCTCTTCGCACCCCAGCACGAGGAGTCGCCCTGGGTCACGATGGGCGCGGCAGGGATGGGGGTCGACGGCGTACTCTGGCGCGCCGACAGCGAAGCGTTGCATGCGATCAGTGCAGAGGGTCTCGGAAGCATGAAACGCGATGCTGCGCCGCAAGCCTGGCGTTCTTCTGCCAAACACGAGCAGGGCTATTGGCAGCTCGAATTCACGTTGCCCGGTTGGGCCACGCTCGATTCATCGGGTCGGATCGCGGCTGCCATCTGGCGCGGCTCGGCGAAGGATCGTGGCGGGCTGAAGTCGGTGACGCCAGGCTGGGTCGAGGTGGGATGACAGGGGTGGGGCGATTGAGGTGGCTGCAATGACGGAAATGACTGCGACGACGCTGACGGCGAAGTTCACCACCAGCGCCGCCAGGCTAACCGAGGCG
>CBFDDD010000114.1:0-15111 GCA_965603475.1 uncultured Myxococcales bacterium | reverse complement strand
GTTCAATTGCATTTCTTTCCCGTTCCTCTTTTTCAACTCCTTGAAGCAGCATAATAAATTCAACATTTTCTTTTGCTGTGAAGACCGGAATTAAATTGTATGCCTGAAAAACAAATCCAATATTATGCAGCCGGAAATCAATCATCAGATCGTTCTCGTCAAACGGCCGAGGGGCATGGTGGACCTCGACTGTTTTCAAGAAGCCGAGAGCGAGATCCCGACTCCCCTCGATGGCCAGGCCCTCGTCCAAGTGCTCTATGTTGCGATCGATCCGGCCATCCGGAATTGGATCGATGCGCGCGGGGCTGGCTACCTGCCCGCGGTCGAACTCGGCGAGCCAGTTCGCGCGGCCGGCATCGGAAGGGTTATTGCGACGCGCTCCGAAAAACATCCGTTAGGCGCCCTGGTCACAGCACTGACCGGATGGCAGGAATACGCAATCGTCGGCTCCGACATGTCTGACCTACCGCGTCTGGGGAGCACGATGCCCGAGGGCGTCGATCCGATCCAGGCGGTGTCCATCTTTGGTCAGAGCGCCGTCACGGCCTACGCGGGCGTCGAGCGCGCGGCCCAACCAATCGAGGGAGAAACCTTCGTCGTTTCCGCAGCCGCCTCGAGTGTCGGGTCGCTGGTCGGTCAGATTGCTCGCCTACGCGGCGCGAGGGTCATCGGTATCGCAGGCAGCGATGAGAAGTGCCGCTGGGTGACCGAGGATCTCGGTTTCGAGGCCTGCGTCAACTACAAGAACGAAGACGTCGCCGACCGACTGAAGGTGCTCTGTCCAAACGGAGTGAACATCTTCTTCGACAACGTCGGTGGGGAGCTACTCGATACCGTACTACGGCGCATCGCCTTCCAGGGTCGCGTCATCCTGTGTGGCTCGTTGGCGACGGACAACTCCGTCGAGCCCTACCGGCTGCGTCATTTCGATCGTCTGATGAGCCGTCGTGCAACGATGTCGGGCTTCAACGTCATGGATCATTGGGACCTCTATCCCGAGGCTCTGAAGCAAGTGGGAGATTCTGTGGCGAGTGGCCGGATCCAGTATCGAGCCCATGTTCTCGAAGGTCTGGACTCGTGTGCGGAGGGACTCCTCCGCCTCTTCAGCGGCGATCATCTCGGTAAGATCGTCGTGCGCATTTCGGAGTAGAGCGCACGAGTGCGCAACTCGACCGATCTCTTCTGTCCGGCATAGCAGGGGGCCCCACGATGCAGTGCCCGAGACGAAGGATGCGTTGTTCGACTCTACTCCGAGGATGTCTCTGGCACCCAACTTCGCAATGCGGCATATTCACCTCAAGCCGAAAATTTTGAGTCGCCACGTTCTTCCGGAGCGAGACGACATCGGTATCGTCTCGACGCGCCTTTCGGATCAGACCCGGGCACCCAGTCGACGTCCCTGGCCCGAAATCGCTGCGGGTCAAAGGCCAGCGTGATAATCGAATCCGTCCCCAAGAGCCCAAACCGTAGACCGATCGCGATCGTCATCGGGCTGGATTGCATCACGGGTCTTCAGATGACGCGAGTGCTGCATCGTTGTGGTATTCGGGTCACCGGAATCGCGAACAACCCAGAACATTTTGCCACGCGAACGCGATGCGTATCCGAGATCGCCATCGTCGAGCGGAACGACCGGTCTCTACTCGAGTGTCTCCGCACTCTCGCAACGAAGGATCGTTGTGTCCTGATGCCCGCGACCGATACAGCCGTCGCTTTCGTTGCGCAGCACGGAAGTGAACTCTCGTCGTTGTTCCAGCTTGCGAATCCAGGAGCAACGTCGATCGATCGCGCGCTCGGCAAGGCTCCATTCGCCATACACGCCAAATTGCACGGCATTCAGATACCGCGGACGAGAGTTGTCGAGAACTTCGATGATCTTCAGTGCGCTGCTGACGATTTGACTGGCCCCTACGTTCTGAAACCCAACTTCAAGAGTCAACGCTGGGATGACCTCGCGGGCGTCAAAGTACTCCGTGTGGACGACCGGACCGCGCTCACGCAAGCCTACGAACGCTGTCAAGACTGGAGCGACAGCTTCGTTCTGCAAGAATGGGTCGCGGGCGGCGATGACGCCATGTACTCCTACTACTCGTTCGTTGCCGAAGACAAGCAAATCGTCGCAGAGTGTGTCGGACACAAGATTCGTCAGTGGCCGCGGCAGACTGGGAGCGGAACGCTATCTGAGATCTGTAACGACCCCGAGATCTGCGAGACCGGACGCGCGTTGCTCGAGAGCCTCGACCACCGCGGCTTCGCGACCATCAATATGAAGCGCGACTCGGAAACCGGAAAGCTCTTCGTGATCGAATGCAACGTCGGGCGGCCAGGTATGGGCATGTTCGTTGCCGAGGCTGCCGGCATCGAAATGACCCATCTCGCCTATCGCTCTTTGGCGGGTCTTCCATCGTCGGCCACGCCCGTCGTGCGCTTCCCCGATGCACGTTGGGTCAGCATGAAGCGGGACTTTGCGGCCGCCTTGACTGGATGGCAGCAGGGCGAGTTGAGCCTGGCTGCATACCTTCGCTCAATGCGACGTGTACGCCGAAGAGCCGTATTCGATATGCGGGATCCCTTGCCCTTCTTCCGCGACCTGCTGCGCAGTCCCGGGCAAGTCTATCGGCGCCGCCTGGATGAGGGCCTCTCCTAGAGCGGCGCTGGTGTCGCTGCCTGCTCCGACGCTTCCGAGCGCTCGAGTCGTCGATACGCCTGCGGCTGAGTCATCGAAGTATTGCCCTTGAAGAAAGCGTGCTTCTGAATTTCGAGACACGCAGTCTCGATGTCGCCATGAAGCTTCCCGGTCGGCTCCACAATCAGCTGACGAGGCGCGAAGACGTCGCCCACGACCGCGCCACGGATCACGACCTCGCGAGCACGGATGTTGCCGACGACCGTTCCTTCAGGCCCAACCGTGATCGTGCCATCGGTTTCCAGCTCGCCCCGAAACTCTGTGTCGATTCGAAAGTCACCCTTGAGCGTCAGGGTGCCCTCAAAGACCGCCCCAGACGCGATGAAGGTTCCGCCATCAGAACGCGATGCTTGCAACGTCGATGTGTCCGCGTCGGCATCGGCGTCGACTCCCGTCGGAGAATCCGCGATTTGTATACGGTTCCAATGCCGTCGAATCGATTCGTAGTCAGCCACCGGTTTCGCCCCCTGTTCCGTCGCGTGTTTTGCCGGCATCTTGCCAGCTCATTGCGAGTTCCTGAAGCGAGATATCGGCAGAATCTGCGGGCGAATTAACCTTGTTCCAGGAAAAAGGGCGCCCGACCCCTTTTGACTATGGAATGCCCCAGTCGTAGTCACTTCCGGCCTTCGGCCGGCCCGCTAGAAGCGGTATTGCAGACCCGCAGCGAGGGACATGTAGTTGAGGTCGTCGACGTCGCCGATGTCGGGACTGCCGAGCGTCGTCAAGACGGCGGAAGCCTGGGCATTGATCAGGATATGCTCCGTGATATAGAGGTCGACGCCAATGCCACCGCGACCGACCGGCTCGTAGTTCGTACCATCATCGATATCGGCTCCCAAGACCACGAAGGCGTCGGCAAGGCCGCCTTTGCTGACATCGGATATTGCCAAGCCGCCTCCGATCAACAGATAGGGCTGGATGCGCCAGAAGGGGATGATCCACTTGGTGTTGGCGGTCAGTGTATGCCCTTCGATGCTGTAGAGTTTTCCAGAAATCGCCAGCGGCAGGTCGATCGAGCCATTGATGTCGTACTCGTCGACCCATTCGTATTGGAGCTCGAGCGCGAACCAGGACCAGGCTCGATAGCCGAGAAGCGCGTTGAATCCCGCCGATTCATCGAGATCGAAGTCAGCCGTCGCGCCGGGAACGGCATCCTCCACCTCGTCCTCGATCACGTCCTCGATCCGACCGCTGAATGCGTTGAACTGGTAGGTTCCGCCGGCGCCGATATAGAAGCCAGGTCGATCGAACGGATCCGGGTCCGACTCATCTTCCGCCTGAGCAAACCCGGGCAGCATCAGCAGCAGACCGACGGCCAGGATTCGCGCCCTGTGCCGGACGGCGGCGAAAGGCCGCCAGCTCTCCAAACTGATCTCGATTCGAGTCTTCATGACTTCCCCTGGTGTAGCCTGGCGCTGTGTCTCTCATGGACGATCGGTCTGGATGCGAGAGACTCCTACCTGTCTTTTCGGTTCGCCTGCGAGAGGCCTGTAGTCCGACTGACGCCGCCCTTCCTAGCCAACGGATTGTCCCCCATTTCCCGTGCGTTGTAGGGGCAGTTACACACCCCTGATGAATACGATCGCCGCAACCCGGATGACTTTCCTCGCTGATGAGTCAGCGGAGCCGGTCATTCCTTTCCAGAACGACTCGCACTCCGTCAGGTGCGCCGCTTCGTTGTCTACCAGGACCCTCAGGCCAGATCACAGCTCTTCACTCTCCTGCTCTCGCATCCCGCAACGCCTGAATATCGAGCATGGGTCTCAGCGCACTCACGATCCTCGCGTGACCCTTCGCGTTTGGATGAACGCGAATCCGCTGAACACCCTCAGGATCGAAGTCGTCCACACCCAGCTCCATGAACAAATCAGGTCCACATTTGATCTCTTCATTCGCTGCGAGACACAATTCCAGCAATCGGAGGCGGTATTGCGCAAGGAGGTGCACTTTCTCTGAGTCCTCGACCTCCCCAATGAACTGACGAGGCGGAATGATGAGAATGACGCGCTGGACACCATCCGCGAGCAAGCCCTCTACGATCAATTTTACATTTTGGCCGTACTCTTCTGCTGTAACGGCTCCCCGAGCATCGTTCGTGCCGAGCAAGATGGTGACCAGCATCGGCGTTCGATTCTGGAACTGATGAAACTCGTAAAACCCGGATCCCGGAAGCCATGAAGCACTCGAGGTTCCAGACCTTGCTGCAATCCCAACGACTCCAGACGGAAATTCTCTATACATCCTGGTTGCGTAGCCATCAGCCATTGTCGTGATCGAATCGCCCATGAACGTGATTTCCAGATCATGAATGGGTTCGTCGCCAAGCCGGTTCCCGCGCGACACGACGCAGGCGAACAGCGGCAGCGTTAGCAACAGGAGAACCATCCTCATGTTCGTCGCGAATTCGGACAATTTCGCCCCTGTCAATATGAAAATCGCCTAATCGAATTTGGATTCGAGACGATTCGCTTTGCCCCGAGACCAACCCGGCCATTAGACTCGGTTTCTTTGCCTCCAGTTCCTTGAGGCCCACCGCCACACCTTGAACTCTCCAGGGTGATTCCCGATTATACAATGCGAAATCAAGAGACGAGGCTGAGGAGAGGCTGGCGATTACAGTGCCTAATCGAGAACCGAGGCCGAGGAGACGCTGGGCAATGGTATTGTTTGGATCACAGATTCACGTGCTGATCGCCCTCGACAATCGGTGGCGGATGGAGCTTGGCAGTCCCGGAAGATGACTTCGACATCTCCTCTACTGCGGTCGTCTGCTTTTCTCGTCACGACAACGCGCCGAAAACGGATCACGTGTCGATCTGTGGCGCCTCCTTCGAGGCAACCGATTCTATCCGCTGAGGGCTCTGCTATCCGCTGAGGACTTCTTTTTATCCGCTGAGAACTCTGATATCCACCGAGATGCGAACAGAACGACATTGGCAAGCGAGTGGGGAGTAGTAGACAGTTGAGCAGAAGCGAGGGCAGTCAGGAACAGTCACCTGAAAACGGGCCAGGGAGACGTGGATCCTTCAGGACGATCGTTTGGAGCACAGTTGCCCTGGGTGCTGCGCTCCTCGTGCTCTTCGCATGTGCCAGGGTGATGACACAACCTGACGAGGAGGCATATCACCGAACGGCTGCGGTCGAGGGTGCCCGCGATCTTCTCGGCTCTGACAACTGCGACACGTGCCATGGCCATCAACCTGCTCCGCGTCATCACTCCGACTGCGAATCCTGTCACGGCTCGGGCGAGCGACATGTCCAGAACGTCATGGACTCGAGAGGAATTCGGTTCCCAGCGAACGCGGACTGCCTCGGCTGTCACGAGACGGGGCATCGAGGCCTATTGGGTTGGGAGTTTTCCGAGCACCAGCGCGCAGGCCTGCTCTGTGCGGACTGCCATGACCCACATAATGGCGAGCCGCGCCACGTACGAGTTTCCTCGGACCTCACACGCAATATTCTGCCAAACGCGCGACCCGAAACCAGGCTCTGCGTGAATTGCCACGCGGAGGTGGCTTCTCGACTGAATCTTCCCTCCCATCACCCGGTCCGAGAGGGAATGCTTGGCTGTGTGGACTGTCATTCGCCTCATGAATCCCAGCAGGCTCGACTCGGCACACAGACCGACCAATGCACGATATGCCACCAGGCTCAGGCAGGCCCCTGGGTCTACGATCACGCGCCTGTTCAGGAGGATTGCGGCTACTGCCACGTTCCGCATGGTGCCACTGCCGACAATCTGCTCTCCGCGACTCAGCCCGGAACGTGCGTCTACTGTCATACCATCGCAGAGGCCGGTGCCACCCATGATCCCCAGGCCTTTGTCACCCGTTGTACGGATTGCCATGGAGCCGTGCACGGCTCCTATGCCGATCCGCATCTGCGGAGGTGATGAATGACGATGAAGTGCGCTCTCATTCGCGGCACCGTTCCAATTTTGTGTCTTGTGTTGATGGCACTCGTCTCCGGGAGTTCGAGAGCAGAGGAGCCGAAGGAAACGCTCGAGAAGGTCGAACCCGAATCTCCGCCCGAGCCAGTTCGAAAGTTGCTCTGGTCGACGACACTTTTTGGACAATTCAAGGAGATTCAATCGCCTCAGGACGATCGGGCGCTCGGCGGATTCTTCGATCAGTACGAGTTCACGCCCAACAAGAATGGGAATGTCCCAGTCGAGTTCGGCGTTCGTGACGCGAGTTTCGATTTGATCGAAGATCGAGAGCCGGTTCTACAATTCCGATACGAGAGCCCGACTTCGAATCTCGGCGCATCCCGTTCCGATCTCGATGGCTCTTTCACCAACCAACGTGCATTACTCCTTGGCCGCCGAGGGCCTTTCCAACTCGACATCGATTATCGCAGACTGCGAACCGAGCAGCTGCGGGTCTACCCCGAGACCGAGGCCGGCGGGAACGCCCTTCCCTTTACGGATCTGACGCGGGGAAATGACCGGTTCTTTCGAGATCGAACGGGCTTCCAGGCCGAACTGCGATGGCGCGCTGCGCAATCTTTCGGTGAACAAAGTGAAATCGTGGACTGGCTCGCACCCGAACTTTCGCTGCGCGGCGGCTACGACGATCGCCACGCGAAGCGCCAACTCAGAACGAGCCTGAATCCCGGAAACAACTGGCTCGCGGTCCAGCAGAACCAGGGAGATGAAGTGGGTGATGTCGGCGTGGGCCTCGTGATCGCGCCGGGTGGACATTTCACGATCGTGACTGACTTCGATTACCAGGACTTCTCTGCGAATAATGCACGGCTGGACGATAGTCTGCCCTTCGCATCGACGTCACGGAGCTTCGGCTTCGTGCCGTCCTCCGAGCGGAAGACGGGAAAGGTTCGACTGCACTATCGCGTGGGAGATCGTGCGGTTGTGACCGGTGGGTTCCAGGGCACGCTGCTCGAACAACAAGATCCCGACACGCCGGCGCAACGATCGGCAGGGTTTGGCGAGAACAAGACCATCGTCTATTCCGCACAGCTCGCCGGCGATATCCAGATCATTCGCGACGTGTCGGCGAACGTCAACTTCAAGGTCGTCTATCACGATAACGACATAGACCAGTCGACGAGCCTCTTCAACCCAAGCAATGGAACGCAGGTCGATGAGTTTCTGGATTCCTATAGCCGGATCGACGTCGGTGCCGAAACGATCTATCGCCCCAACCGAGCGGTGAAGCTGGCTCTCGGAGCGAATCTCCTTTGGATCGATCGCGATCTCGACTTTGCCCCGACCGGTCTGGGTAACAAGGTCATCCTACCAGAAAACGCGCTCGCGAACGACGAAACGCTGACGTGGACGGTCTTCGGTCGGGCGGAATGGAGGCCTTCTCGCAGACTCGGGATCCGAACCAGGCTGAGTTTCCGAGACGCCCCAGAAACGGGTTACCTCACCGACCTGGACGGCTATGTGGAGGGCAGCCTTCGCGCGACCTACACACTGCCGATGACGCGTCCTGCGACCCTGTCCTTCTATGTTCGGGGCGGAACCGGTGAGAACTCAGATCTCGACTTCGCGATGGTTGAGGGCCTCGGCCCGAATCCCTCCGGCCCTTCGGTCGAGCGTGACTACGAGCGTTCGCATTGGAACCTGGGCCTGACGGGCGACCTGGTACTGCGGGATGACGTGACCCTTTTCGGGTCGTTTTTCTACTCCCAGGACCAGCAGAGCGACCATCTGTTGCTCTCCAACGTACAGCGTTATTTCCAGGAGGTCGTTCCCCTCAGTTTCCGCAAGCCGGGTTCGCTTGATTACCAATCCGACGAATACGGAATCGTACTCGGAAGCCAGATTCAGTTTTCCGATCAAACAGACGCCGGACTCTCCTATTCCTTCACGCGGGCTGAGGCGAACTATGACGGGAGTGGCAGTGCCCGGGAGCTTCAGCTGGTCGACGACAACCGCGTCGTCGACGCAGAGATCCATGGGCTCGACATGGAGATCCGTCACCAGCTCCGAGCGGGCTTGCGCGTCTTCGCAGGCTACCGCCTGCAATACTACCGAGACGGTGCGACGAAGCCGAACTCACCCAGCAGTTCTCAGCAGCCGCCGAGTCGCAGCGACACTCGTCACACCATGACCCTCGGAATCACACTGAATAGCGAGCTGCTCTCGTCGAGACGCTGAGCGCAGTCCTGGTCTGCCGCGACATCACTACATCGCTTGCTCTTCAGCGTTGTTCGGATTGATTTTCGCCCGGAGACTCCGCCCAAGTCATCGGCGGCATCGCATGAACGAATGTCTTGTGGCAGTCGGTGCAATTGATCTTCTTGGAGATGGCACGACCGTGATAGTCCTGCGCCTTCGGTGATTGTTTCGCCAACTCAGGTGGATCCTGGGCGTGACAACTGATGCAGGCCTTCAGATTGGTTGGACCGTGCGGATTGTGGCACTCCGTACAGTACATGGCATCCTCACCCGTGAGCGGATGTGTCGACGCGGTCGGTGCGGTCTCGAGAATTTCCGTGTGACATTCGCCGCAGGCCTGAGCTTGATTCTCCTTCACCAGGCTCGGATCCGTGGGTCTGTGCATGACATGGCATTCCGCACATGAAAGTTCCTTGCCATGCGCCCCCTCGTTCCAATGGATCTGCTCGCCCTCGTCATGACACTCGAGACAGGCCTGGTTTCGGTCGTGAATCGGCGTCTTTCCGTGTTGGGTGAAGACGATGTTGCCGACATGCATCGGGAACTGCACGTGCGTCGCACTGGGACCGTGGCAGCTCTCGCATTGGTCGCGCGATGCCGGGCTTTTCGGATCATCGAAGTCGGCGTGGGGCGTCTCGCGAATCCCCATCACGTCTTCGCTTTCGTGACACTCGAGACAGACTTCTGCCCCCTCACCTGAATACTCTTGCTGTGCCCAGACGGGCATGACGAAAAGCGTCGGGAAGATCAGAATCCCGAGCACTTCGCAAAACGTGTTCCGGAGGGTCATGCCAAGGCTTCGCCGCAACGGTTCTGACTTTCCCCTGCATTCATTGCAATGCTGCAGCGTTCATTGGATCCATTCCCGGTAGCTGCTCGTCGGGCACGATCCCTTCGGGAAGTTTGTGTGCCACACCTTTGTGACAATCTATGCAGGTCTTACCATTGCGCGAAGCGCTCACGTGAAAGCCACGAACCTCGAGGGTCTGAGCCTCGAGATCCCACTGATCGTCCTTATGGCAGTCTCGGCACTCACGCGAGTCTGTCTCGTTCATCTCGGCCCAGACACGCGTCGCCATCGTCATTCGGTGCGCCTCGAATTTTTCTGGCGTGTCGATCGATCCAAGCAGGTGGTGGTAGATTTCTGCGATAGCGCGGAACTTTCGCTTCATTTTGGGAACGAAGGGTTTTGGAAGATGGCAGTCCGAGCAGGTGACCTGAAAGCCCCGAGCGTTGAGGGAATGGGACATACCGACGTATTCCCGACCGATATTCACCTCGAGTTCGTGGCAATCGAGACAGAATTCATTGGTCGAGGTCTCGTGCATCGCGACATCGACGACCGTCAGACCGCCCGCACCGAGTAACACGCCAACCACGACCAGCATCCCCAGCGAGTAACGTGCGCTGGGGACACTCAAGAATGTCCAGAATTTCCTCACGAGAATTCGATCCCCCGATCGTGCCGTAGCGCGTCGAACTATAGCCGTCGGGACTGCCCAAGTCGACGCGATCGAGAACTCCGAATGGCTCGCAGAGCCATCCATTCGAGGTCCGAATGGACACGTGACTGTCTTCAGCGGCCGGGCAAAGCGCCCGTCAACGAAGCCCGCTGAGAGATCTCGATCCAATTGTCGTCCGGGTCGCGCAGCATCGAGATATAGGCGACCTCGCCGATCTGCCGCGGAGCAAGTCCCTCGACGCCGCCTGCCTCGAGAATGCGAGCATGCTCGCCTGGGCAGTCGAAGACCTGAATCGTCAGATATCGAAATCCGCGACCATCGAATGAGCCCGTCTCCGTTGCTTCGGGATCCTGTTCGACGAAGAGAATGGAGTCGCCGCAACGAAAGCGACCCTCGCTCAACTCTTCCAACTGCAACACTTCGGTATAGAAACGTGCGTGCGCCTCCGGGTCTCGGACACCCACGCTGATCGCCACACCTTCGATGCCTGCCTGGCCCGGTGGCACCAGAACGACTCGATTTCCGTCCGGATCGATGAGTTCTCGCTGGGCATCCAGACCATCTCGGGCAATCCACATACAGCGATAGCCGCTCGGCGGGGCATCGGGAAGCCCGTTTCTCGGGTGATTCAGCTTGAATACGGAACCGTTGACCGCGTGTCGATGTTGATGGTTCCCACCGCCGGTAGGAAGAATCTCCTCGAAGGAAAGGCCGACAGGTCCTTGCCAGAAGGCCAGCATTTCCTCCAGACGGTCGGTCATCACGCCAACGTCGAAATGCGGTTTTGCGAGTTTCACAAGAAGCCCCTTTCGATCCTGCCAATCCTGCCAATTCGACTCACGCCGGCAGACTATCGAGTGCGTCGCTACGCTGCCAACACCACCGACATCAGAAGTCGTCTTCACTACGCGTCATCAGCGCCTCGACAACACCGCCACAGAAAGGGTCGGATCGAAGACATGCTCGAAATCGGTAGAACCGTCTCGCTCGAAGCCCTTCGCGCGGTGCCGATGGGCATGATACTTGGCTTTCCGGGCGACGAGGTCTTGCTTCCGTCACGCTACGTTCCAGACGGTGCGTCACCCGGGGATGTCATCGAAGTCTTTCTCTATACGGATTCGGAAGACCGCCCGATCGCGACGACCGAAATCCCTCACGCACAAGCCGATGAATTCGCGAGTCTGAAAGTCGTGTCCGTGAGTTCGAGCGGTGCCTTTCTCGACTGGGGTCTACCCAAAGACCTGCTCCTACCGTTTCGATCACAGCTCCAACCGGTTCGTCCGGAACAGCGGGTCGTGGTGCGTGTCCTTTGCGATTCCGTCTCAGGGCGGCCCGTCGCGACGATGACGGTCGAGCGTTTCCTCGAGCCACCCACCGCCGACATTCGAGAGGGCCAGGCGGTCGAGTTGCTGGTCTACGAAGAAACCGACCTCGGCAGCAAGGCGATCATCGACGGCCGTTTCGGAGGACTTCTATACCACGAACCCGGCGCCATTGGCCCCGAGATAGGCTCATCCACGACGGGCTACATCCAACGCATTCGTGCCGATGGGAAAATCGACCTCACGCTCGTTCCGAGTGGCAAGGCCGCAATCGATCATTCCCGCGAGACCCTTCTCAATGCACTGCAAAGCGCGGGAGGTCGACTCGAACTCTCTGATCGCAGCCAACCCGACGCAATTCGAAGCACCCTCGGGCTGAGCAAGAAGGCATTCAAGCGAGCGGTCGGCGTACTCTATCGAGAGCGTCGGATCCGGATCGGTGAGTCCTCGATCGAGTTGATCGACCAGAATCACGATTCGCACTGATCAGCCGTGACACAGAAAGCCCGGAGGTCACAAAGCCACTCTGGGACCCCGCCAAATCCAGCTGTCCGATCTGATCTCCAGCCCGACCCTGATTCGTCCGAAACGGAGACAGCGGGATCGCTCGTCTCCCCGCGCACAGACGGAGGTATTGGCGATGGGCGGACGACGATACATACGCACTTCTTGCCGATTGACGCAAATCGGACTCGGCGTGTTGCTGCTCCTGTGCATGGGTTGCGACGGCCTTGACCTGCCGGTTGCTCTCTCGGCCCCCACTGAGTCAGTCGATTCCAGCGAAGTCAACCGTGGCACGCCGGGGGCGGGATCCAGTCGAAGCGCGGACATGGAATCGATCGGGCCGGATGCGGCCAAGCGCATCTACTACCAGTTCATCGATGACCGCGGGCGGGTTCAATTCGTCGAACGCCTGGCGGACGTACCCACCGCATGGCGAGAACAGGTCGGCTATGTCGAGATGAGCCAACCGCCGCCCCTGACTCCACAGGAGGCGCGCAAGACGTGGCAGGTATCCACCAGCCGAGCCGCGGAGATCATGCTCGCCAGCGCCACGACAGGATCGAGCGCTGGCGGCAATCGGGCCCAGCGTGAAGACGTGATCCTCTACTCCGCCAGCTGGTGCGGATACTGCACGAAGGCCCGCGCTCATCTCGATGGCCAAGGGATCGACTACGAGCTTCGCGACGTCGATAACGACGCCATCGGTCGTGAACTTCGCGAGAAAACCGGTCGGGGCGGCGTTCCCGTACTCGATTTTTCGGGTGAAATCCTGCGCGGTTACAGTTCCGACGCATACGACAACGCGATCCGCACGATCCGGGGCTAGGACTTCGACTCGTCGGAAGAGCCCACCCTGCGATAGATCTATTCGCGCGCGTCCCGCAGAATCGACATCAGCGATCGCTGCATGACGCCCCGTGCGCGCGACATGGAAATCCCGCGACTGCGACGAAGGTGTTCCCAGAGCAGCGGAGCCATTGCAGCTGACAATGCTTCCAGAACTTCGATGCGCTCGGCCGAAGGAAGGCCAGCGAGATCTCGCTGAAACAGGCGCTCCACGTCTTCATGCTGAAGTCGGAGTGCCTCGGCGGAAAGGCGCTTCGCTTGATCCTCAGCTGGCCCGACGAGTGCTTGTGCCGTCAGCGCCCGGGTAAAGGGAGCGGTCACCTCCAGAAACTTCGAGCGAACCTGTACGAGCTGCTCGACCCGGCGCTCGATGGGCGCACGTTCGGAGATCTTCTTCAGCAACGGTGCGCAACGCTGGTTGGCCGCTTCGGCAACTGCGTCGTAAAGCTCCGCGAGGTCCGCGAAATGATTGAAGATCGAACGCCGCGAAAGACCGGCACGTTCGGCGATCTCCTCGGCGCTCGGCTGAAGCGCCCCCTCCTGCACGAGGTCCAGACAGGCCTCACAGATCGCCAGGCGCGACCGAGCCGTTCGGCTCTGTCGCCCGTCCAACACCTCAGCCACGACCAGGGACATGGAACTAACTCAGGTCCATTCCCTCGAGCTGGTCGTCCGCACGCCAGTCTTCGAGAATCTTGAAGAACTCGATCGAGCCACCACCGTAAAAGCCGTTCTGGGCGCTCCGCTGGGAGCTCTGGCCTTCGTTATTGTAGTAGCCGGGCGTGCAGTTCTCGAGGAAGTCCCCTGCGTCGCGAGCTTTGTCGATACATTGCTGAACCCAGCTCGCCTCTCGCTCTGCGCTGACTTCGACCTTGTCGAGATTCCTCTCACCGCCGACTCGAATGATATAGGCGAGGTGTTTGGCCTGTTCGTCGAGCAGATGCGGATAGCTTGCGGTGAAGCCCGCTTGCGGATTGCTCATGATGAAGCAATTCGGGAAGCCATGAATATGCATCCCGTGGAAAGTGCGCACACCATCCTCCCACTTCTCCGTCAGGCTCTGCCCACCACGCCCGTAGATCTCGACACCGGCACGCCGCGAGTAGTCGGTGCCGACTTCGAAGCCACTTGCATAGATCAGACAATCCAATTCATACTCGTGGCCGGCCACGACGACGCCCTTCTTGGTGATGCGCTCCACGCCCTTGCCCTCGGTGTCGACGAGCGTCACGTTCGGTCGGTTGAATGTATCGAGATACTCGTTGTGGAAGCACGGTCGCTTGCAGAACTGGCGATAGTACGGCTTCAACGCCTCTGCGGTCTCCGGATCGAGTACGATCGAGTCCACCCGCGCGCGAATCTCCTCCATCTTCTCGAAGTCCGCGAGTTCGACGGCGCGCGCGATGCCTTCGGGAGACAGGTCCGCGGACGCCCCTTGCCTCATCCCGACGACGAGCTTGCCGATCAGATCTGTCCAGCCATCGCTCACCAGATCCTCTTCCTGCGGAATGCCTGAGACCAGCGAATTGAAGTTGTCCATCCGATGTTGATGCCAGCCGGGCTTGAGCGACTGCGCCCATTCCGGATCGGTCGGCGGGCTGTTCTTCACGTCGATCGACGACGGGGTGCGCTGGAACACGTAGAGATGCTCGGCGGATGCGCCCACGTGCGGAACGCACTGAACAGCCGTCGCGCCCGTCCCGATGATTCCCACGCGCTTGCCTTCCAGACCCGTCAGGTTTCCATCCGAATCTCCACCGGTGTATTCATAGTCCCAGCGGCTAGCGTGAAAGGAATGACCTTCGTACTCCTCGACCCCGGGAATGCCTGGAAGCTTCGGCCGATTCAGTGGGCCGGTCGCCATACACAGGTAGTGCGCCTTCATCCGATCGCCGCGATTGGTCGACACGATCCAGCGCGATTCTTCTTCGTCCCAGCGGAGTTCTTCGACACGCGTCTGGAAGCAGACATCGCGATAGAGATCAAATTTCCGGGCGATGGCCTGACTGTGTTCCAGAATCAGTGCTGGCGATGATCGAACGTTTGGCGGAAGAGACCTATGTGTCGCTCGAGTATGGGATGCAGACGATCCACGACGAAGGTTTGACCTGGATGAATCGAGCGCACTCTCATGCAGACATGATC
>CBFDDD010000113.1:0-15235 GCA_965603475.1 uncultured Myxococcales bacterium | reverse complement strand
AGCGCGTTATCCGCCGGCAAACACGACCACGCGACGTCCCGCGTCTAGAGCGTCGCCGGCTTCTCCTCCAGTTCGTACGCCTCGATGATGTCGCCGACCTTCACGTCGTTGTATGTCGCGATCCCGATACCACATTCCATGCCATTGATGACTTCCTTGACGTCATCCTTGAACCGGCGCAGAGAACCGACCGTGCCCGCGTAGACCTGAACGCCATCTCGAACCACTCGACAATGCGAGTGGCGAACGACCTTCCCCTCGAGGATATAGGAGCCCGCGATCGTACCGATCTTCGGAATGGTGAAGGTCTCTCGAATTTCGGCCCGCCCGAGCATATTCTCGCTCACAATCGGCGGAAGCAGTCCTGCCATCGCCGCCTTCACGTCATCCAGCAATTCCATGATGACCGAGTATGTGCGAATTTCGATCCCATCGGAGTCGGACAGTCGTCGCGCGGCGGGATCGGGCCGAACATTGAAACCGAGTACGATCGTGCCACTTGCCGAAGCCAGGTTCACGTCATTCTCGACGATCGCGCCTACACCGGAAGAGATCACACGCAGCGTCACTTCGTCCGTCGACAGCTTCTCGAGCGAATCGCGAACCGCCTCGCAGGTTCCCTGCACGTCCGCCTTCAGAACAACGGACAACTCCTTGGGACCGTCACCCGTCGACTGCGCATAGAATTCATCGAGCGTGAGCCTCGGCTTCGATACGGCGACGTGTCCACGCTCTTGATCTTCACGATGACCGATGATCTGCTTCGCGACGCGATCACTTTCGACGGCGTGGAAAGAAGCGCCCGCCGCCGGAATGCCCGACAAGCCCGTGATCTGAACCGGCATCGACGGACCGGCTTCCTTGAGATTCTTCCCGGCATCGTCATGCATCTGACGAACTCGGCCCCATTCCGTCCCAACGACGATCGAATCGCCCTTCTTCAACGTCCCGTCCTGGACGATGAGCGTCGCCACCGGACCGCGGCCCTTGTCGAGCCGTGCTTCGAGGACGATGCCGCTTGAACGCCTCGCGGGATCCGCCTTGAGTTCGAGAACCTCTGCCTGGAGTCCGAGCATTTCCAGCAATGCGTCGATGCCCTCGCCCGTCTTGGCCGAGACGTTCACGCAGATCACATCGCCGCCGAAATCCTCGGGAACGAGGTTGTGTTCCGTCAGCCGCTGCCGTGCCTTCTCGGGATCGGCATCAGGGAGATCACACTTGTTGACCGCCACGACGATCGGACATCCGGCCGCCTGAGCATGTTCGATCGCCTCGACTGTCTGAGGCATGACCCCTTCGGTCGCCGCGATCACGAGAACGACGAGATCCGTGACGGCTGCGCCGCGTGCCCGCATCGCCGTGAAAGCCGCATGGCCCGGCGTATCGATGAAGGTCAGGGCATGACCGCCCGCTGTGACTTGATAGGCGCCAACGTGCTGTGTAATTCCGCCCGCCTCGTCGTCTGTGACCTTGGTCTTTCGAATCGCGTCGAGCAACGAGGTCTTGCCGTGGTCGACATGTCCCATCACAGTGATGATCGGAGGGCGCGTCGTCTCGTTGCCGGTTTCCCCGGTCGATTCGACTTCGCTCGGCGTCGTGGCCAGGAATTCTTCTTCCTTGAAACCGACGTCCGATGCCTCGAATCCCATTTCGCCGGAAATCTTCTGCACCGTCTCGAAATCGATTCGCTGATTGACCGAAACCATGATTCCGAGCGCCATGAGCTTGCCCTGAATGGCAGGCGCCTTGAGCCCCGCTTGCTTCGAAAGTTCGCCGATACTGATATCGCCGGACACCTTCACGTGGCGGGTCTTACTCGCTTCGAGCGAAGCCACGCTCGGCTTCGGTGAGAGCTTGTCTCGGCGGCGTGCGCGCGGGTTGATGGCCGATCGCGGCGCCGTTGTGACGACCCTTCGTTGGCCCGAGCCGCGGCTCGTAATCTGGCGAGCAAACTGCTCCTGCTCTTGCAGGTTGACGACCTCGCGCACTCGCTTGCGCTGCTTGCCCTTTTTGTCGGCTGCGCCACCGGCAGCATCGCCTTGACCTGGCGTCGCAACACCTCGCTCATCACGCGGACCGGTCGGAGCGGGTGCTTTTGGAGCGGGCTCCGCGGAATCGGTTTTCGCAGCGGCACCTTCTTCGGCCGTCGCGACTCCGGCCGTTACCCCCTCTTCCTCGGCCCCCGGCTCTTCGGTTGCTTCGGTCGAGACGATTTCTTCACTCGACGGCTCGTCGATCGAAGGCGCGGCTGTCACTTCGGCGATGGCTTCCGGCTCGGGAGTCGGTTCGGGCTCTGGTTCTTTGCGCTTCCGGCGACGAACGACAGTGGTCCCGCTCTTGCCCTCTAGCCGATGTTCGTCCATCGACTTCTTGGTCGCAGTCACGCCGCCGAGCTTTTCGCGCAGAAGTTCGACTTCGGCCTCATCCAGAGACGCCATCGCGCTCTTGAGCTCGACACCGAACTGAGCCGCCTGTTCGACGAACTCGCCCCGCTCGATTCCAAGTTCTTCTGCGAGCTTATATGCCCTGATCTTTGCCATCTATCCCTGCATCGTTTTCGTGCAGAGTGGTCGAGACCACTCCGCGTTCACTTGTGGCCTTTCGTGGCCCTATTCTTCTCGATCGGCTGCCGGCCCACTCGGCGGCGCAGACCCCGTAACCACTTCGCCGCCCTCCGCCCGAGCCGCTTCGGCCTCAGCGCGCATTTGAGCCTCGTTCTCGGCTGTCACGCGTGCTTGTTCCTCTTCCTCGGCGACTTTTACGCTGATCAACTCGGCCGCACGCGCCTTGATTCGCGCTGCGCCATCCTCATCGATGCCCGGCAAAGCGGTCAAGATTTCAGGTGCGCATTCGGAAAGATCCTCGAGCGACGTGATGCCTTGCTGGAGCAGTAGATCCGCCTCGGGATCACCACAATCCTCGACCACAGAAACCGCTCTCGCGAGCCATTCCGCAATCTCGCGCATTTTCGTCTCGCTCTTGATATCGATTCGCCAGCCCGTCAGCTGGACGGCGAGCCGAACGTTCTGCCCACGCCGACCAATGGCCAGCGAAAGCTGGTCGTCAGGCACGATCACGTCCATCGACTTCTGCACTTCGTCGATGATGACCTTGGAGACCTGTGCAGGTGACAGCGCGCTGCACACATAACGAGCGGTATCGGGGCTCCACGGAACGATGTCGATGCGTTCGCCTCGCAGTTCCTGAACCACCGCTTGGACTCGACTCCCCTTCATCCCGACGCACGCCCCAACCGGGTCGACGTCACTGTCTCGCGAAACGACCGCAATCTTCGAACGACCGCCCGGCTCGCGCGCCGCGGACTCGATGGAAACGATCTTCTCGTACATCTCCGGCACTTCTTGCTCGAAGAGCTTCGTGAGGAACTCGATCGAGGCCCTCGAAAGCACGATTTGCGGGCCCTTCGCGACCTTGTTCACTTCGGTCACGTAGGCACGGATACGATCACCGGGGCGATAGCTCTCGCGTGGAACCTGTTCCTTCGCGGGAATCACGGCTTCGGCACGACCCAGGTCGACGATGATCGCGCCCTTCTCGAAGCGCCGAACGATTCCGTTCACAACCTCGCCGGTACGATCAAAATACTCGTCGTAGGTGTTGTCACGCTCGGCATCGCGAATACGCTGGATGATGACCTGTTTCGCGGCCTGGGCGAGGATTCGACCGAAACCCGAAGTGTCGAGTTTGACGCCGATTTCATCGCCCGGCTCCACATCGGGATCGTATTCGCGCTTCGCGTCTTCGATCAGGATCTGGGTATCACGATCCGTAATCTCTTCGACGACCTCGCGAAATTCGAAGAGTTCGACTTCGCCGATCTCATCGTTGTATTTCGCTTCGATCTCTTTTTCCAGGCCGAACCGCTTGCGTGCGGCCTGGCGCATGGCTTCCTCGAGAGCACCCGTAATTTCGGTGGCCTCGATACCCTTATCTTTGGCGATCTGATCGATCTCTCGCTTGAGATTCAAACCCAGCATCACACTCCGCCTGACTGGCTCGAGCCACTTTGCGACGACCCCTTTGCGAAGTCAGCGCTCGTGAACTCATAAATCAAATTGGCCTTTTCGACTTCTTCGATGGGAATCAAGACCTCATCCCTATCGACCTTCATCTTCAACACGCCCGACTCGAAAGAAATGAGTCGTCCGCGATACCGTTTGCGCCCCTCGATCGGGCGACGAGTTCGCAGCTTCACTTCCTGGTCGATCGCTGCAACAAAATCCTTTTCTCGACCCAACAGCCGGTCCAGGCCCGGCGACGTAACTTCCAGTTGATAGGCGTCTGGCATCGCGTCGGCTGCGTCGAGCAGCGTCTCGATTTCACGGGAAATGGCGACACAGCGCTTGATCGCGACTCGTCCATCCCCGTTCGGGTTGTCGACGGTAATCCGCAACAACCCCGTCCCCCTATTTTTCGCGACTTCGACATCGACCAATTCGCAGTCGTGTTCATCCACGACCGGCTCGATCAACCCGCGAAGTTCCTCCGGAATGTCTCGATAGATGCGTCGGCCTCCTTCCAGTTCCCGATCAATTGCCCAACTCTTTCCCAGCTCTTCCGTACTTTTCCTTGCTTTCCAACCCGCCGTTCAAAAACAAAAAAAGCGGACGAAACGCCCACTTTTCCGGCGGCTTCGAACCGTCGCTCCGTTCATCGCCAGGGCTTCGTCTACCCTGGTCTGCCAACGTCACGCCGATCGACCCGAAAAGCTGTGCCTGCAATGCCCATGAGGCCTTGAAAGCCCGCGGAAATTAAGGGAATGCGGGGGCGATAGCAAGCAAGCTGCGTATTTCCGCCTTACCCCCTCGGGGATTCCAGCGCCCCCGTCAAATCCGCCACTCTTTCGAACCCGTGACGGCGGGCGTACTCGGCGATTCCGCGCGCGATCCGTTCGGCGGCGGAAGGATCGAGATAGTTCGTCGTCCCGACCTGAACCGCGCTCGCCCCACAAAGCAAGAATTTGACGGCATCGTCTGCATCCGTGATCCCGCCGATGCCACAAATGGGAAGTTTCACTGCCTGAGCGACCTGCCACACCATCCGCAATGCGATCGGACGGATGGCAGGTCCCGAGAGGCCGCCGAGGATATTGGACAAAACGGGTCTTCGTGTCTCGACGTCGACTTCCATGGCCTGAACGGCATTGATCAGCGAGATCCCGTCAGCGCCCTCTGCTTCACAAACCTTGGCCATATCGGCGATATGCGTGACGTTCGGCGAGAGTTTGACGACTAGAGGACGCCTGGTCGCGTTGCGAACGGTCCGCACGAGTTCGGCCAGCAACGTCGGATCCTGCCCGAATTCGATACCACCCGATTTCACGTGCGGGCAAGACGCATTGATCTCGATCCCGGCGATCCTGGGGTGATCCGAAAGCCTCGCAGCCAGCTCGGCGTAGACCGCGGGCTCGGTCCCGAACGCGCTCGCGATGACGACAGCCCCCTTCGAAATCGCCGGTAGCTTTTCTTCGAGAAACGCCCGGACGCCTACGTTTTCGATACTGATCGCGTTCAGCATGCCCGCAGGCGTCTCGCCGATCCTCGGCGGAGGATTTCCCGCTCGCGGCTCCAGCGTCAGGCTCTTTGCGACGAAGCCGCCGATCTTCTCGAGGTCGAGGAAGGGCGCGAATTCCGTGCCGTAGCCAAACGTGCCCGAGGCCGTCAGCACCGGGTTGCGAAGCGCGATACCCGCGAACTCGACTCGCTCGTCGAGGGTTGAGCTCATGGCAGCCCCTCCCAATCGATCTCGAGCGCGTCGAATACCGGCCCATCACGACACACGAGTGAGAAGCCACCGCCCGTGCGGGGCGCAGCGCAGCCGAGACAGACCCCGAAGCCACAGGCCATCGGATTCTCCAGCGACACGAGACACGCCACTGAATGGCTGGCCGCGAGCGCGGCGCAAGCTTTCATCATTGGCGTCGGTCCCACGGCGAACACCGTGGCCGCCCCATCGGCATCTGCCAGGCGCGCCGCCAGAGGATCGGTCACTCGCCCTCGAATTCCGTCACTGCCGTCCTCCGTCGTGCAAAGAAGCTCGACCTCGAGCGCCGCAAAATCGCTTCGTGCGAGCAGATCCGGCTTGCTTCGCGCCCCCAGAATCACGAGCACCGAACGACCCTCGCGAATCAACGCCTGCGCCAATTCGTACAGCGAAGCGATACCCGACCCACCGCCGACCAGGATCGCAAGCCCACCGTCCGCGTCGTCGACCGGAAAGCCGCGGCCGAGGGGCCCAACGACGGAGATGAATTGCCCGGGCAAAGTCTCAGCGAGCAACGTCGTACCGCGACCGACGACTCGGTAGAGCAATTCGACCTGTCGTTCATCGGGCGCTTCTCCATCGGCGCACGGCCCCAGATCTCGAAAAACCGCCATCGGGCGCGGCAACAGCGGGTCGTGCCGCGGCACCCCGGCCTCTGCGCCCGCACCGATCATCAGGAATTGTCCAGGGATCGCGCCGGGCCAGCCCGGCACCGCCAGAAGCAGTCTTCGACCACTTCCGTCGGCATGATTCGAAAGCACCCTCGCCCGACCGCGAATCGGGGCGTTCTCGGATTCGATCGCGGTGCTCATGGGAGCGAGACACTCCTTCCTGTGACGGTGATGCGCGAGAGCAACAATGCATCGTCGCCGTCGGGGTAATAGCGTGTACGTCTGCCCACGACCATGAACCCGAGCCCCATATACAGCGCACGCGCCGGATCGTTGGATGCAGCCAACTCGAGTCGCACCTCCGCGAGCCCTGCCCGTGTCTCGTCCTCGATCAGTTCGTCGAGCAGCGACCTGGCGATCCCACGTCGGCGATGGTCTGTCCGAACGCCGACCAGATCGATCTCGAGCAGATCGAGGATCCGCCTCGCCAATACGAATCCAAGGTGGGTCCCATCACTTCCCTCGGCAATCCGCACACGCGCCTCCGGTATTCCAACCGCAGCCGAAATCGAATCGGCGCTCCAGCCGTCCTGCAGACTTTCGGCGATCAGCGCATGCAGCGATTCCAGTGACTCTTCGCCTGAGGGGATCACACTACGACCGTACCATTCCAAGCTGGCCCTCCCACTCGCGTCTGTCGCCTCGATCCATCTGAATCGTAAAGTGAAATCGGTCATCAAGCACGGCCTCTTCCGTGTCGATAGACAGTCCGGGAAACCCCGGAAACGAACCCATGAGAGGCACCCTTGGCCAAAGGTCTCGACGCACAGCAGATGATCTTCGCAGGCAATCCCGAAGATCGCCGGGCCTTCGAAGCCCTTGAAGAACATTTCTTCCTGGATGGGGATTGGGAATCCCTGGTCGATCTCTATCGAGACAGGCTCGCCGCCCCCGCGATCGCCGAAGACAGCGCCCAACAATCGCTTCTGCTCTTTCGTCTGGGCCAGATCCTCGAAGAGCGGATTCTGGACCTCGAGGCCGCCAGCGAAACCTATTGGACGCTCGCGCGACTCGATCCAACTAATCGCCCCGCCCTCCGCCAGCTTCGCGGCATCCACGAACGCAGTGGAAAATGGGAGCTCGTGCTGCAAATTGCCGAACTCGAAAGCGCGACGTCCATGCCGCCCTACGATCGGGCAGCGTTCGAAACCGAGCTTGCCGCGACCTGGCAGAACCGGCTCGGAGATTCCGAGGAAGCCCGTCGCGCCTACGAACGTGCCCTCGAAGCGGACCCCGAGTTTCCGGGCGCACTCGAGGGGCTCGCCAGGCTCCACCAGGAAGCCGGCCGACTCGAGGACGCGGCGGAAATCCTCATTCGCCTAACGAATCGATTGCGTGGCCCAGAGCGCGCCCCGGTCTGGATTGCGCTGGGAACCCTCTACACCCAAGAACTCGACAATCCAGCCCGCGCGCGAGAATGTTTCGATCATGCTGTCGAGGACGACCCGTTCCAGTCGCCGGCGGTCGAATGGTCCCTGTTGTTTGCAACAGCGGACGAAGATTGGGAGGCTGTTTCAGAGCTTCTCGAACGGCGCTTCGATCTCGCCTCGGGCGCGAGAAGTCGTGCCGCCATCGCCGTCGAGGCGAGCCAGCTCCAATTGAACCATCAGAATTCACGCGCAGGCGCTCGTGCCTGGATCAACCGAGCACTCGAACTGGCACCGGATGAACCATCCGTCCTGTTCGCGATGGCCGAGGTCGAACGTGCGGACGATGACCCCGAGGCACTGCTCGAGACGCTGGAGAAAATCACCACGATCTCGGGCAACACCACGCCTCGCAGCGTCTTGGTCGAGACTGCCGAAATTCATTCGCAACTAGGACATCCCGAGGCGGCGCTCGAGGCGATTCGACGCGCCAGTGAGAAGCGAGGCCATGACGACGGTCGCGTCCTTTCGCTTCAGGCAAGGCTGCTGCGCGAAGCGGGCTCGAAGCGGGAGCTTGCGGAAGTCCTGGAGACATTGACTTCTCTGGAGGACGAAGACCACATCCTCGCGGAAAGGCTGCGCGAGCTCGCGTGTCTGCAGGAAGAAGTTCTCAGCGAAGAAAACAGTGCCGAAGCCAACTGGCGGCGCGCCTTCGACCTGAACCCCGCTCACGAAGATGCGATCAGTGCGCTCGAGCGAATCTATCGGAAGCGTGATGATTGGACCGCGCTGCGCGGGACTTTCGAGACGGCGCTTGCCACCGCCGAGGGCGCATCCCGGGTCACGCTCTCTGCGAGCCTCGGAACGCTACTCCTGGAGCATTTCGACGATTCGCCCCAGGCGCGCGCCCTATTCGACACGGCACTGGCCGAACAACCCAACTGTCCCTCGGCGCTCAGCGGCCTTCGGCGCATCGCCGAGAACACGAACGACTCGGAACTGCTCCTCGAAGTTTGCGAGCGCGAAGCGGACGACTGCCACGAAGCAGAGCAGATGGCTGAGCTCGCGCGTTCGGCAATTTCCATTCTGAAAGATCGCGGGCGTTTCGAGGAAGCGCTCGAATGGGCGATGCGCTGGAGCAAGGCAGCGCCCAGCACCGCCGATGCATTCCGTTCGCGCGCAGACTTCGAAGAACGGCTTGGACGAGTAGAGGACGAGATCGAATCTCGTCGAAAGCTCGCCAAGCTCCTGCGCGGTCGCGATCGCAGTCGTTCCTTGCGTCGGCAAGCCGAGCTGCATGTCGAGCAAGGCGACGACGCCTCCGCGGCCATCGCTCTCGAACAGGCACTCGAAGGCGAGCCCCGGGATCGGGAGACGCTGCAGGAACTCTGCTCTGTCTATCGTCGCCTGGAACGAGCACAGGAACTCGCGCAGATGCTGCGCTTGCTCGCCGATGAAATGCCGACCAACGAGCGCGCGGAATGTCTCGAGGAGCTCGCCACCACGCTTCAGGATCCCCTCGGCGATCTCGACGCGGCGATCGTCGTGCGCTGGCAACTGGCCGACCTGCCCACCGCGCCAGAAGACGCGGGCGCGAAGCTCGAGGATCTACTCGAGCTGAGCGGACGCTATGCGGAACTCGCCCAGCTTCTGCATACGCATCGACAACACCTTGGCGACGAATCTGCAGAAGCGTTCGAGCTGGACATGCGACGCGGCAAACTTCTTCTCGATCCGCTCGGCCAGAGCGAAGAGGCCGCCGAGATCTTTTCGTCGCTGCACGAGCGACATCCGGACGACGAAGAAATACTCGACCAGCTCGAACGAGCTCTGCGCGGAGGCAACGACGCGCGCGGTCTCTGTGATCTGATCGAGCGGCGGGCGGGTTGGGAATCTGATCAAAATCGCAAATCAGCGATGCATCTCGAACGCGCATCGCTCCTCGAGGAAGTGCTCGGCGAGCCGCTTCTTGCCTGCGATCTCTACGAAGAGATCATTCGGACCGACGGCGAATCCGACAACGCCGAATTGGCCTCACTCCGCCTGGAATCGCTGCTCGATTCGAGCGGGCAATGGGAGCGACTCCGGGATCGACTAGTGGCACGTGTTGGCGACCTGCCGGAGGAAGAGCAGGCCACTCTCCGAGAGCGAATCGCGGCGATCTGCCTCGATCGCCTCCACGATATCGCGGGCTGCGCAAATCAACTCGAAGCAATCGCCGAAATCGTCACCGACCGGGTTCATGTCTGGCAACAACTCGGCGAAATCTACGCCCGCGAACTCGACCGCCCCTCCGATTGGCTGCGGGTCGTCGAAGCTGAACTCGATGCGGGCCCTGAGCCTGAGCGTGAACTGTCGCTGCGCGTCGCCGCGGCGCGCCTCTACCTCGATGATGAGCGTCGTCCAGGTGACCGCACCGTGGCCGAGGCATACGGCCACTATGAGCGTGTGCTCGAGATCCACCCCTCACACGCTGAGGCCGCAGAGGTCCTGGCGATGCATTTCGCGGCGTCGGGCCGGCCCGATGAGACCGTTCGGATCCTCGAATCAAGGCTCAACGGCCTTGGCGAATCCGACGGCGCGGAGGCAAACGATCTGCGCCTTCGCCTCGGCGTCCTCCTTTCAAGTTCCCTCGAACAAGACGACCGCGCCAGAACACACTTCGAAGCAGCGCACGCCCAGCTGGGCGCCACACCGCGGGTCGCTGATTCCCTGGCAGATCTCTACGAACGCATCGGCGCCTTCGTGGAGCTCAGCGAGCTCTGTCGCGAGGCAATCGATCTGCAAGAGAACGCCTCGGAGCAGTTGCCGTGGCGTGTTCGACTGGGCGCAAGCGAATCACGCAGGGGACGACCGGACGAGGCGGCCGCGGCCTATCGCGCGGCCCTCGCAGAATCGCCGGATGATCGAGAAATCGAAGATGCGTTGATCGACCTCTACGAAGAGCTCAGCGAAACCGATCCACTCGCGGAACTACTCGAAAAACGCTTGCCCTATGCACCGGAAGAGGAAGTCATCGAGCTGCGTTTGCGTCTCGCTCGACTTCACGCTGAGGGCCGAAAAGAGCCCCTCGAAGCACTCCAGCATCTCGAATGGATTCTCGAATCCCACCCGCAACATCGTGACGCTTTCGATCGGGCACTTCAGCTTGCCGAGCAACTCGGTGATCCAAATCGCCTCCTCGATCTCCTCGACCGCGCCCTCGAAATGCCACTCCCCACGATCGAGCGGGGGGCGATCCTCGAACGCCGCGGTTTACTGCTCGCGGATGAGCTGGACCGCCCCGAGCGAGCCGTCGCCAACCTGCGCGAAGCGATTTCGCTCGATCGTCAGAATCGCACTGCGCGCCAGACACTCCGCCGACAGCTCGAGAAGCTCAACCGCTGGCCAGCCGTGCTCGACTGCCTCTTCGTCGAGGCCACGGAAGCCGAACGCGATCAACGCATCGAGCTGCTCGAACAAGCGGCTGAGATTGCCTCGTCTCGCATCAATCCGGACGCCTCTCTGCCCTGGCTTGCTCGACTACGCGCCGAGCGGCCCGAGGATCCCGAGCTACTCGCCCGACTAGCGGACGTGCATCTTCGCGCCGGTCGATTCGAAGCTGCCCTGCGCGCACATGACGACGAACTGCGGCTCGTGTCGGATCCAATTCGTCAACATGACCTTCAAATTCTGCGCGCGCGCCTGCTCGAGCGCGAACTGCACGCACCTGGACGTGCAATCTTCGCCTATCAGAACGCCCTGGAGCTGGCCGACGACAAGAGCGAGATCCTCGCCGAACTCGACCGCCTCTACGACACGATGGGCCGACCCTTCGAACGCGCCGACATCCTGGAGCGACGCATCACGAAACTCGACGAGACACGAAACACCGATGAAGGCATCGCGCTGCGCCAGGCGCTCGCTTCGCTCTACTGCGTCGACGTAGCGAAGCCCGAACTCGCGCTCCCGCATCTTCAGATCAACGTGTCCGCGACTCGTGGCAATGATCGTGAGGAACTGATCCATCTGGGGGCGCTCGACGCGGCACTTCGGGCCAGCGCACGACACGATGCGTGGGCCGAGGTGGCCGAACGCGAACTCGAATTGATCGAGGGTGACGACGACATTCTACAGAGCACCCCTCCGGAATATCTACGCTTTGCACGGACCTGCGACGCCGACCTGGGAGATACGGACCGTGCGATCGAACATCTACGAGTCCTGTGCCAGACCGGACATAGCAATGACGGCCCCTCCTTCGAGCGATCAAAGGATCAGCTCCGCACGCTCCTACGCCGCACGGGTCGCCTGTCCGAGCTGGCGACCAATCTGGCGGAACACCTCGACAGGAACGACGGAACTGCTGCTGAATGGCTCGAGCTCGCCCGGCTACTCGAGGAAAGACTCGCGGACCTGCCCGCTGCCATAGAGGCCTACCGCCAGGCCGAATCGAGTGAGGACTGCCGACTCGACGCGATTCGCGGGCGACGTCGATGTTGCGAACGACATCGGGACTGGGACGGAGTGACCGACGCCCTGAAGTCGGAATATGCACAGGAATCCACTCTCGACAGACGCCAGCGGGCAACGATCGCACGTACACTCGGCGACGTGTGCTGGCAGCGTCTGGGTTCCGCAGAGCGCGCTGCCGCCGGATACGAGCTCGCCCTCGAGCTCGACCCCAACGATCTGCCGACACTTCGATCGCTGTTGACCGTAAAGGAGGCGAGTTCCGAGCCGGCCGACGTGGTCCCACTCTACAAGCGCGAGCTCGAGGTGCTAGGCGATGACCCTGAGAATGTTCAACGCCGAGTCGAAATCTGGCTGCGGCTCGCAATTTGCTACCGCGATGCTCTCGAGTCACCCGCTGATGCCCTCGACGCATACAAGGAGGCCGCCTCACTCGAGCGTCTGTCGAGTAGCGATGAACTCTGCACGGCCAGACTCTATGAGGCGACCGGGGATGACGATGGATTCGCGGAGACCTTCGGCCGTTGGTGTGATCGTGAGAACTCCGATGCGGAGATCACGGACCATCTCGAACTGGCACGCCACTACCGCACTCGAAACCAACCGGACTCCGCGCTCCGCCGCGCCCAACGCGCGACGGCCGTGGCACCGGAGTCCGCCGATGCCTGGGCCCTGATCGGCGAACTCGAACAGGAAGCGGACCAGAACGAGGACGCGACCGACGCCTTCGAGCGAGCGGCCGAGCATGCGGAACCCAGGGATGCAGCGAGTCATCTCGTGCTTGCTGCAGAGAGCATCCGCTCCATCGACCTCGAACGGGCGAACGGGCTCCTTACTCGTGCGAGCGAACTCGACGCCGCCGCGATCGCCGTCCACGTCGCATTGGCACGCGTCGCGAACGAACAGGAAAGACTCGACCAGACGCTCCACGAGGCCGAACTCGCCCTTGAACTCAGCCGATCGGATCCTCTCGAGTCCGACGTCCAGCTCGAAATCGCGTTGCTCGGTGGACAGGCCGCCCGCAGTCTGAACGATCGCGATGCGAGCCGTCGGCTCTTCGAGAGCGCGCTCGAGATCGACGCCGATCAGATCGAAGCACTCGAGGGAAAGGCCGAAGCCCATTTTGCGGACGGCGATTTCCGCCTGGCGCGCCCGCCTCTGGAACGCCGAATGGAGCTCGGCGGCGAGAACCCGCTGCAGGGCCGCCATCATTCGATGATCGCGCGTGGCCTCGAAGCAGAGGACCTGCTCGACGCCGCCTGGGCGCAATACGAAGAAGCAATCGAGATCGACCCCTCCGTCGAGGAGGCACACGAAGGTCTCGTCCGCGTACATGAACGCGCCGCCCGTCCCGAAGAAGCGCTCATCGCACTCGAGCGCTGGGCGAAGACCACTTCTGATCCCGAAACCAGGGCGTTGGCTTCACTTCGTTCTGCGGAACACGCACTCGCGCTCGAAGATTCCGGTCGTGCGAGGCGCTGTCTCGAAACGGCGACCACGGCAGATCCGCAGCTGACGCCTGCCTGGGTTCTGCTCTGCCAGCTCGTTGGCGAGCAAGGTCTCGACTCCGAGTCTCGGCGCGTCTGCAATCAAGCGCTGGAAGCCATCGAACCGAGCGCACTCTCGGCGCAGATTTCGCTGCAGGCCGCCCGACTTGCCGAAATCGCGGGCGACAACGAAGAGGCCATCAAGCGCTATGCGGATGCTTGGCTTTGGGAGCCTCGCTACACGGAAGCCGCTCTCTGCGAATCCAGACTGATTCGCATGAGCGGTGACTGGGTCGGCGCGGACGACGTTCTCGCACGATTCATCGACGCACATCCGGACGCGAATAGCGCTGCGCTCTCACACGTCCACCTCGAACGCGGCCGACTGCTTTCGGGCCCGCTCGAAGACTTCGAAGGGGCGATCGACGCTTACGAGCGCGCGCTCGCGCTTCAACCCGACCTTGCGGTCGCACGCACCTCGCTCGCGGGACTTCTCCTGCATTCATCGGACCGCTGGCGAGAAGCGCTCGCGCTCCACAGCCAGATTCTCGACGCGAACCCAACGACGGTCGTTTCACTCCGCGCGCTCGCCCAACTCGCCGAGCAGCGGGATCAGACCGAAGTGAGAGAGGGCGCTCTGGCTTTGCTTCGGGCGCTTGGCCAGGCATCCCCTCACGAAGCCGGCGCTGCCCCAGACGGGCTTCGCGTTCCGATCCATCTCGTGCCGCCGATGGCCGATTCCGACGACGAGCGACTCCGGCGGATCGCCCACGAGCTGGGCGAGGAGCTCGTTCCCGTGCTCGCGGACGTCGAAAGTCCGTTTCCTCATTGCGAGCAACAAGAAATATCTGAGGCCATGGAGCAGATCACACAGATCGAAGACGAGCTGACCGCACCTCGACTGTCCGCGCTCGACGCTTCCGGTCGTGCTTCACTGTTCTCTGCAATCGCCGCACTCTTCCTGGACCCGGGTGGCAACGGCGGCGAGTCTCGCTATCGCGATCTGCTCGACCGCAGCCTCGGCCGCTGGACCCGAAGAAAGATCAAACGCATCGTCGAGGAAACCAGCGTGAGTGCGATCGAGGACCATGATCACGAGGCATGGGGCTTCGAGTTGCGGGCGATGGCCGCGGCACAGACGATCGACCGAAATGGCGGCGATTTGCGATCGGTTCTGCGCGCCCTCGTCGTGCTGGAAAGTAGCAATCCTTCACAGCCGACTTTCGAAGGAGCGGAGATTGCGACACTGGCGTCGACCTCTGAATCGGCCCGTCGGCTATTGGCACGAATCACCCGAATGCTCTGTGAACGACTAGAGCACGCCCGCTAGTCGGCGAGACTCCAAGAGGCAGGAACATCATGACTCAACGTAGTCCGAAGAACACGCGAAAACACCGTCGCGCGACGGTTCGCATCCTGGTCGACTATCAGGCCCAGGGCGGAATCCATTGCGACTACGCCACAACTCTCGGCA
>CBFDDD010000112.1:0-15574 GCA_965603475.1 uncultured Myxococcales bacterium | reverse complement strand
TGTCGATCCGGAATTCCAGACGGCCACTTTTCGCAGCGGCGTCGATTTCGCGGCCAGTGCCGGTACCTCCGTGCACAGTGTGGCACCCGGAATCGTCCGCTTCTCTGGATGGTTTCGCGGCTACGGTCGAATCGTGATCGTCGATCACGGGGATGCGTTCCATTCGATCTCTGGACACCTCGACGAGATCTACGTCGAGGTCGGTAACCCTGTCGAGGAAGGTCAGGCGCTCGGTACGGTTGGCGAAACCGGGTCGCTTGGTGGGCCGAGCCTCTACTTCGAATTGCGGAGGGGCGGGGAGCCCGTGGATCCCGAGCCCTGGCTCCTGGATGCGCGTGGATAGTGCTCGGAAACCCCCGGTGGGCCGGTTCTTGGATGCCGATTCGTCGGGGCTGCTAACGTCTTTCTGAACTTGACCCCCACACAGCAGCCCGATTCACCGGGCTAGAGTAGGCGAATTCGTGAACATGCTTCGCACCCCGCGTTTCCTCGGACCCTTCGCATTGGGTCTTGCCGTGGCGATCGCTGCGATCAGTCTGGTTGGTCAGGCCGAGTCGAGAGCGGAATCCGAGAACCACACCCAAGACAATGCACAGCGCTATGAGGATCTGAGCCTGTTTGCGAGCGTCCTCGAACTCGTGCGCAACAACTATGTCGAGGATGTCGATGAACATGCGCTCTTGATGAGCGCGATGCGCGGGATTCTCGAAGATCTCGATCCGCACTCGGCCTTCATGATCCCCGATGCCTTCGCCGACATGCAGGTCGAGACGAAGGGCGAGTTTCAGGGCCTGGGAATCGAAATATCGAAACAATCCGGTGAGCTGATCGAGGTCGTGTCTCCGATCGATGGAACGCCCGCCATGCGTGCTGGCATCGAGGCCCGCGACCGGATTGCTTCGATCTGTCCCACGGAAGTACCCGAGGATTGGACCGAGCCCTGTCGAGGCACGATGAAGATGACGCTCTTCGAAGCGGTTTCGCTCATGCGCGGCCGGAAGGGTACGTCGATTGGGATCTACATCATTCGCGAGGGGATGTCGGAGCCGCGTCGCTTCGAGATCAAGCGCGACACCGTAAAGGTGGCTTCCGTTCGTTCGGAGTTGGTCGAGCCGGCAATTGGCCACGTCAGCATCATTTCATTCCAGGAACGCACCGGCAAGGACCTGCGTGCGCGCCTCGCCGATCTCGAGGCAGAAAACGAAGGTCCCCTCGAGGGTCTGGTACTGGACCTGCGCAACAACCCGGGTGGCCTCTTGCATCAAGCAGTGGAGGTTGCGGATCAGTGGTTGCGAGACGGGTTGGTCGTCTACACGCAGGGCCGCGACGAGACCGAGCGAACCGACTATCAAGCAACGAGTGATGTACTCGCGGACGACTATCCAATCGTCGTACTCGTAAACGAAGGCAGCGCAAGCGCTTCGGAGATCGTGGCCGGAGCACTTCAGGACCATCATCGGGCGATTGTGCTCGGCGTGTCGACCTTTGGGAAGGGTTCGGTTCAGACCGTCTATCCCCTCGATGGTGGGGCCGGTCTGCGTCTGACGACGGCGCTCTACTACACACCGTCGGGTCGGTCGATTCAGGAGGTCGGAATCACGCCCGACTTCGAAGTCAAACAGGCTGACGATCCCCAGCTTGGCTACCCGACCCGGCGACGCGTTCGCGAGAAAGATCTCGACGGACATTTCACCCAGGAAGACGCGAGCGATCTTTCCGAAGCGGAGGGCCCAACCGAGCGAATCCTCGATTCGGCGCAGCCAATCGATGGGGACGGTCAATCCGAAGCGGCCGGCGATCAACCGTCCGTGGAAGCCGTCGTAGCGCAGGATGTCCAGCTTGCCCGCGCGGTGGAAGTCTTGAAGAGCTGGACGTATTTCGAAGATCTTCGGCGTCTTCAGGAAGAGTCGACCCCGGAAGTCCAGGATCCGCAGGCGGTCGCAGCAGCCGAGATCGACGAGAATTGAGCAACGCGCCGGAGCGCTCGATTCTCAGCGTCGGCCAGCTGATCGCGGGCCTCTCGGGACTGATCAAGCACCATGTCGGTCGTGTCTGGGTCGTCGGCGAGATCAGCAACCTTCATAGCGCTCGATCTGGACACAGCTATTTCACCCTCAAGGACGAAGACGGCCAGATCAGGGCCGCGCTCTTCCGTGGCAATGCCGGTCGCGTCCGGTTCGAGCTGGAAGAGGGGCTCGAGGTCGTCGCGGAGGCGGAGGTTTCGATCTACGCCGCCCGGGGCGATCTACAGCTGATCGTTCGGTCGCTCGAGCCCCGGGGTATCGGCGCATTGCAGCTCGCCTTCGAGCAGCTAAGGCAAAGGCTCGACGCAGCCGGACTATTTGCAGCGGAGCGCAAGCGCCTGATTCCAACCCATCCGCGTCGCATTGGCGTCGTGACGTCACCCACGAGTGCGGCCGTGCGGGACGTGCTGAAGGTCGCGGGTCGTCGCTTTCCGGCGATCCCGATCCTGATCTCCCCCACGCGGGTCCAGGGCGACGAGGCGCCCGCGGAAATCGTCGCAGCGCTCGATCGATTGGCCACCTCGGCGGAGATCGACGTGATCCTGCTGGTTCGCGGAGGCGGCTCGCTCGAGGATCTCTGGGCTTTCAATACCGAGGTCGTCGCGAAGGCGATTGCGGCATCGCCGATCCCGGTGGTCGCGGGTGTGGGTCATGAAACGGACACCACGATCGCCGACCTCGTCGCAGATGTTCGTGCGCCGACGCCCTCCGCGGCAGCGATGCTTGCCGTGCCGGATCGGATTGCGCTTGGCAATCTCGTCGAGCGAGATGTAAGACGACTCGTCGCTTCGATGCGGCGGGAAATCGACATGCATCGGGACCGGGTCGGGCACCTGCGCGAGGTCCTGCGCGCGCGCAGTCCGCAGGTTCGGGTGGCGATGGCGCGCACGCGAGAGGCGAGGGCGCGGGTGGCGGCGGAAGCCGCGATCGGGCGCCGGTTGGATCGCGATCGGCGACGCTTGTCGGAGGCCGCGACGCGGCTCGACGCGCTCAGTCCACTCGCGGTTCTGGGACGTGGCTACGCACTCGCCCGACGCGAGTCAGATGGTCGGATCGTGCGGGCTGCCGCCGATGTTGCCTTGGGCGATCGAATCGAGCTGCGACTCGCAAGCGGCCAGATCGGCGCGGAAGTGACCCGTCTCGAGCCTGACGAGGGCGCCGGCTGAGTTCGACGAATCCGCAAAAACCTACGCTTTTTCGCGCAGTTCGACGTTTGGATGAGATTGACTACAGAACGGGCGACCGATAGAGTCGAGCGCCAATGGCCAAATCCAGGCGTAGTGCGGAAGGTGGCGAGCCCGGTCGTGAGGGTGCGGCCGAGGGACAGCCCGATTCCGATTCGACGCCGGCCTCGTTCGAGGGCGCGCTCGAGCAGCTCGAGGGCACAGTGGCCCGGCTGGAAGAGGGCGAGATGCCCCTCGAAGAGGCGCTCGAGCTCTTCGAATCCGGTGTGAAGCTCTCCCGTCAATGTTCTGCGACGCTCGAAGAAGCCGAGCGCCGCATCGAGATCCTGGTGGCCGATCGAGGCCTGGGCGACGACACGGAATCTGTGCCCTTCGAGTTCGATGAGGAATTCGAAGAGGATGGGAACGGCCAGCAGGACGACGAAGATTTCGAGGACTAGGCGGTGGATGTCGCAGCGTACATGGCAGAGCGGGTTCCGCTGATCAACGCGGCGATCGACGCGCGCTTCGGTAATGACACGGAGTTTCCGCCGGCGCTCCAGGGTGCGATGCGGCATTTGCTCTTTCCCGGCGGAAAGCGGGTTCGGCCGGTCTTTGCGCTGGCTGCGGCGGAGGCTGTGGGCGGCTCTGCAGAATCGGCGCTCCCGATTGCCGTTGCGGTCGAGCTGGTTCACACGTATTCGCTGATCCACGACGATCTTCCCTGCATGGATGACGATACGCTGCGCCGTGGACGGCCAACGGTGCATGTGGCCTATGACGAGGCGACCGCCGTCCTGGCGGGTGATGCGCTACTGACCGAGGCCTTTGCAGTGTTGGCTGAGCCGGAACCCAAGTCGGGTGGCGCAGAAGCTGCGCTGCTCGCCGTGCATTGTCTCGCGAGGGCAGCGGGTGCTGCAGGCCTCGTCGGTGGGCAAGCGGATGACCTGCTCTTTGCCGCCGCTCAACCGGGTGCGGCCGCTCAACCCGGTGCGGCCGCTCAACCCGGCGCGGCCGCTTCGCTCGAGGGAACCGACTATGCTCGGCTAGTATCCATTCACGCTCGGAAGACAGCTGCGCTCTTCCAGGCCGCGATCGTCGGTGGCGCAACGCTGGCCGGAGCCAGCGCGGCCGAGCGCGAACTTCTCGACGTGTTCGCAAAAAATGTCGGCATCGCGTTTCAGATCGCGGACGATCTGCTCGATTCGGACACCGAAGAGGCAGCAAGCATTTTGAGGATTCAGGGCCTCGATGATGCGAGGCAAGGGGCCGAGGGATTGTTGGAGCGCGCACTATTGGGGATCGAAGGCTTGTGCGAGAGGGCCGAACCGTTGCGCGAACTCGCCAGGTTCGCGGTGCGGAGGAATCGATGAGCCAGGTCAAGGAACAATCGCCGGCCAAGGCAAAGTTGCTTTACGGGATCGAAAAGCCCGCCGACCTCCGTAAGCTGCCACGTGAAAGCGTCGAACAGGTTGCGGACGAGATTCGCGACGAAATTCTCTCTCGCGTTTCGCGAACCGGTGGGCATCTCGCGTCGAGTCTTGGCGCGGTCGAGCTGATCACTGCGATCCACTACGTCTTCGATACGCCTGACGATCGTCTGATCCTCGATGTCGGACATCAGGGCTATCCACACAAAATGCTGACGGGTCGGCGCGAGGATTTCGACACGATCGGCCAGCGGGGCGGAATGTCGAAGTTTCTTCGGCGGGCCGAATCCGAGTTCGATCATTTCGGGGCGGGTCACGCAGGGACCTCGATCTCAGCCGCCCTGGGAATGGCACGTGCGAAGTTCCATCGGGGTGAGGACGGCGTTGTGATTGCGCTGATCGGGGATGGGGCGATGACCGCCGGAATGGCGTTCGAAGCCTTGAATCACGCGGGCCACCTCGCCGAAAAGAATCTGATCGTGATCCTGAACGACAACGAAATGTCGATCGATCCAAATGTGGGCGCTCTCTCCTCCTATCTGTCTCGCAAGTTCTCCGCACCGATGGCGCGACGTGTGAAGGGCTGGGCGCGCGAGTTCTTGTCGGGTATGCCGGGCGATATGCTCCACTGGGCTCGCAAGGCAGAGGAATCCGTCAAGGTCTTCTTTTCTCCGGGTTTGCTCTTCGAGGCGCTTGGCTTTCGTTATGTCGGGCCGATTCAGGGCCATCGGATGGATGTGGTTCTTGAGACCCTCGACAATGTGAAGAAGATGGTGGCCAGCGGATCGGGTCCTGTGCTGATTCACGTGTTGACCGAAAAGGGCCATGGTTACGGTCCGGCCGAGGCGGATCCGCTCAAATATCATGGCGTCGGCCAATTCGATGTTCCGTCGGGCGAATTCGCGCCGAAACAGCAGGCACCGCCTTCTTATACGAATGTGTTCTCGGATACATTGATCCGACTTGCGGGAGAAGACGATCGAATCATCGCGATTACGGCGGCAATGGCGTCAGGCACTGGTCTCGATCGATTTCAGCAAGCGTTCCCAGAACGTTTCTACGACGTCGGGATCGCAGAACAGCACGCCGTCACCTTCGCCGCGGGACTCGCGACGGAAGGGATGAAGCCCGTCGCCGCCATCTATTCGACATTCTTGCAGCGCGCCTTCGATCAGGTCGTGCATGACGTTTGCCTGCAAAACCTCGACGTCACCTTCGCACTCGACCGCGCCGGACTCGTCGGGGCTGACGGGGCAACGCATCAAGGCCTATTGGATTTCGCGTATTTCAGAATGCTGCCGAACGCGATCGTCATGGCACCCAAGGACGAGAACGAGCTGCAGCACCTGCTCGCCACGGCGATCGACTATCCCGGTCCCGCCGCGATTCGCTTCCCGCGTGGTGCGGGTTTTGGAATCTCCCTCGATCCCGATATAAAAAAGGTCCCGATCGGTGAAGCAGAGCTGCTTCGCGATGGCGAGGACGCCGCCATCCTCGCGATCGGCTCTACGACGCATCCGGCGATGGAAGCGGCGAGCGACCTGGCTGCAGATGGCGTGGCCTGTGCAGTGTTGAACGCGCGCTTCGTCAAGCCCCTCGATCGCGAACGCATCATTGCGCTTGCGAAACGCTGCCGCGTCCTCGTAACGGTAGAGGAACACAGCGTCTCGGGTGGCTTCGGTGGGGCGGTGCTCGAGCTTCTCGCCGAAGAGGGCATCCGTACGCCAGTGCGAACACTCGGCGTGCCGGACCTGTTGATCGAGCATGGTGAGTCGCCGGCTAGCGTCGGGCTCGCACCCAGCGACATCCGGGACGCTGTGTCGACGCTTCTCGATTCGCTGGGAGGAGCTGATTCGGTCGAAGGTGCAGACGGCTCCGCGGCTTGAAGGGCGAACGCCTCGATGAACGCGTCGTGCGCGAGGGATTGGCTCCGAGCCGCAGCGCAGCTCAGGCCTTGATCCTCGCCGGACGTGTGCTCGTTGACGACGAGCCTGTCGACAAGTCGGGAACCCGAGTTGCTGTAGAGCGTTCCATCCGATTGAAGGGTGGCACAAGACGCTTCGTATCCCGTGGTGGAGAAAAGCTGGACGCGGCTCTGGCTGATCTCGGCCTCGACCCATCCGGGATGCAGTGTCTGGATGTCGGCGCTTCGACTGGTGGCTTCACGGATTGCCTGCTGCGGCATGGCGCGACTCGAGTCGTCGCGATCGACGTCGGTCATAGCCAGATCCATTCGAGCCTGAGACTCGACCCGCGCGTCGAAGTCCGAGAGCGGGTGAACGCGAGACATCTCCATGCCAGGGATTTCGACACACGTTTCGATCTCGTTGTGGTCGACGTCTCCTTTATCTCGCTCGAACTCATCCTGCCCGCGATTCACGATTGCGCGCCGGCTGCCGAGTTCCTGCTACTCGTCAAACCACAATTCGAGGTTGGGCGAGAACAGGTCGGGAAGGGCGGTGTCGTACGTGACGATTCGCTTCGGGAAGCGGCAGCGAATCGCGTTGCCGAGGCGGCTTGTGCCCTGGGGCGTCGGGAGAGAGATCGCGTAGAGAGCCGCGTGCCCGGCCCCAAGGGCAATCGCGAGATTTTCGTCTGGATTTCTGCCTCGGAAGTCGAAGAGTAGGGGGAGCTGCTACGTTCCGGTGGTATCGGCTGGGTTGTCCCGGCCGGGAAGACAGTTCGCAGGAGAGATGGCGATGATCGAGGTCACAACAGAAGCGGCGGGACATATCCGGTCGCTGCTCAGCGAAGACGGAAAACAGTCGAGTCACGGCCTTCGCATGAAGGTCATCGGCGGTGGCTGTTCCGGGCTGCAGTATCAGCTTTCCTTCGATGATGTGGTCAGGGAGATCGACTCCGAAATCGAAACCGAGGGCGTGCGCGTCATCGTCGACGAGAAGAGCGCGCTCTATCTCGTCGGTTGTCGTCTCGACTTCGTCGACACGCTCCAGGAATCGGGTTTCAAGATCGAGAATCCCAACGCGTCGAATACCTGTGGCTGCGGGCAGTCCTTCGCGGCCTGAGCGGCCGATCTACCTCGACCATCACGCTACGACTCCGCTCGACGAGCGGGTGCTCGAAGCAATGCTGCCCTATCTCCGGGAGGAGTTCGGCAACGCTGCGAGCAATACGCATGTCTATGGCTGGCGCGCGGAGGCCGCTGTCGAAGATGCGCGCGAGCGACTCTGTGAGATGCTGGCTGCGCCCGCCCCGGGCGAGATCGTTTTTACGAGTGGCGCGACGGAGAGCAACAATCTCGCGATTCTCGGACTAGCCGACGCCCAGAAGAGTCGCCGTCATCTCGTCACCGTCCAGACCGAGCATCCATCGGTTCTCGACCCGTGTCGCGCACTCACACGCCGGGGCTTCGAGTCGACCGAGCTCGAGGTGGATGCGATGGGGCTCGTGAGCGTCGACGCCGTCGAGGCAGCGATTCGCGAGGACACATTCCTCGTGTCGGTGATGGCGGCGAACAACGAGATCGGGGTGCTGCAACCGATTCGCGAAATCGCCTCGCTGTGTCGTGATCGTGCGATCCCTTTCCATAGCGACGCTGCCCAGGCCGTAGGCAAGATCGCACTCGACGTGGATCGCGACGGTCTCGATCTTCTTTCGGTCTCGGGTCACAAAATCTATGGACCGAAGGGTGTGGGTCTACTTCGTGTTCGCAAATCGGGGCGCCCCCGTCTCAAGCTCGAGCCGCGCCAATATGGTGGTGGGCACGAGGCTGGACTGCGTTCGGGAACGCTGCCGGTCGCTAGCATCGTCGGGCTCGCGCGCGCCCTCGAAATTTGTCTCGAGGAACGAGAGAGAGAGGCCCAGCGACTTTCGAAGCTTCGGGATCGATTGAGAAAAGAACTCGAAGCGGCGCTCCCAGGACGTGTGCTGGTCAACGGCGACGAGACGCGACGGCTTCCCGGCAATCTCAACCTGTCCTTTTTTGGCGTTGATGGAGAGCGGCTCGTGGCGGACCTTTCGGGAGTCGCAGTTTCGTCGGGATCTGCATGTAGCTCGGCCGATCCTGGACCCAGTCCAGTGCTTCTGGCCCTGGGCCGCGAGGCGTCGCTCGCGAAAGCTTCGCTCCGCTTCGGATTCGGCCGCTCCAATACACCGGATGATGTCACCGAAGTGGCGCGATGCGTAACGAAGGCCGTGCAGGCACAGATCGGTCCGAGCTGAGGCCCGCGGGGTTCTCGACATGGAGCGGCGTTGCCTCGATTGCGCAACGAAAGGACCCAGGCAAAAAGACTGGTTCTGGCTATAGTGCCGCCTTCGCTGAAAGCGATCCCCGGTACCGAGCGGCCTATCGACTCCCGCAACTGTCTCGACAGCGAGCTGGGTCGGGTGGGACTCGTCGACCATCGCATCAAAACCTCCATTCGCAAGCAGAAGGACATAGAGACGTGAGCAATACGAAGTCGACCAACATCACCTGGCACGATGGACAAGTCAGTCGCACAGACCGTCAGGGCATGCTCGGACAGCGTGGTTGCACCATCTGGCTGACGGGTCTCTCGGGGTCGGGCAAGTCGACCATCGCAGTGGCCGCCGAGAAGGCGCTCAGCGAGCTCGGGCGATTGACCTACATTCTCGATGGCGACAACATTCGCATGGGCCTGAACTCGAATCTCGGATTCTCGCCGGAAGATCGCACCGAGAATATCCGCCGAATCGGCGAGGTTTCGAAACTCTTCACCGATGCCGGAATCATCGTCTTCAGTTCATTCATCTCCCCCTACCGTGCCGATCGTGATGCGGTTCGCGAGATCATGGGCGAGGGCGATTTCGTCGAGGTCTGGGTCGATGCGAGTGTCGAGACCTGTGAGGGCCGCGACGTAAAAGGCCTGTACAAGAAGGCTCGTGCCGGAGAGATCCCGGAGTTCACGGGAATCTCCGCACCCTACGAAGAACCGACCAAGCCAGAACTCGTGCTCGACACGAACGGTCAGTCCGTCGGCGAGAGCGTCGCCCAGGTCGTTGCGTTTCTAGAGAAGAACGGATATCTGGGCGAATAGCGCCCGAGTGAACTCTCCAGCCCCGCCGTGGGTGGACGATGAGGGCTGGAAGGGTGATTCTCTCTGGATTGCTCTTCGGGCTTTCGTCATCGGGTGATTCTGACCCGTGGGGTGAGCCTCTATCCGCGGGGTTTGGGTGAGCACAGCGATCGCAATAAGGTCTCGCCGCAGCGACGAGAAGAGTCGGGTCCAGGTGGATGATCGCACCGGGTCTTCGGCCGGGCGAATGGGGCTCATGTCGGGGTTCCTGGTGCTTACGGTCCTCGCGAGTGGTTGTGCCTCGTTTGGGCCAGCTGGTTTTTCGAGTTGGGGCGACGAGCGCGACCGCAAGATTCCGCTGCGCATCGCACGCAGCGAGGCGCCCGCTGACTACGACATCCTGGTCGCTGAAATCGCCCAGACCGAAGGTGATTTCGAGCTGGCTCGCGAGGCATATAATCGCGCTGCCGAGAAGGATCCCGAATCGGCTGTGATCCACGAACGGCTGTCGCGCCTCGCTTGGCAACTCGATGATATCGACGGGGCGGTGCGCGAGGCAGAGCGCGCTTTCGAGCTGGATTCGGAATCGATTCGAGTTCGACTATTTCTCGGTCGCCTGTATCGACTTCGCAGGGATTTCGAAGGTCTCGACCGGGTTCTTCGCGATGCCGAGGGACGCCCACTCGATGCGGACTCGACCTATGTCCTCTACCAGGTTGCTTTCGAGCGGGGTGACCTCACCGAAGCCGAAAATCTTGCACGCCAGCTGGCCGAGACCGAGCCCGAACAACTCCGGGGAATTCTCGCGCTGGCGACCGTTTATGGCCAGCGTTCGGACTACGACTCGGCAGAGGCGATCGTGCGTCGCGGGCTCGAATCGTTTCCCGATCATTTTCTGCTCTATATGCGGTTGGCCCAGATCGAACGCGCGCGCGGAAATCGAGCCGGCGAGATCGCAGTCTACCGGGAAGTTCTTCTCAGCCACCCGAGTCACTACGGAATTCTTCAACGTCTCGGGCAGGCCCAGATCGATGGCAACGACCTCGACGGGGCGATTACGACTTTTTCGAAGATCGTCTCGCTCTATCCCGATGATGAAAACTCTCTGCGCAGGCTCGCGTCTCTCGAGTATTCGGCTGGTCGCTACGAATCGGCGGCGGCTCGCCTGGAGAGCGTGCTCAAACGGGACGCAGATCAGCCCGAACTTGCGTTTGCACTCGGTCAGATTCGTAAAGCGACCGGCGACAATGCCGGTGCGATGGAAGTTTTTGATCGGATCGACCTCCAGGATCCGAATTATTTCGATGCCCGGATCCAGATCGTCGCAATACTGGAATCCGAGGGTCGCTTTGACGAGGCCGTCATGGAAGTCGACTCGTTGCGGGCGGTCCGGCCGGATCGTCAGCTGGAATTCTATGCTGCGGGGTTGCGGATTCAAAGCGGCGATTTCGACGGTGGAATCGCGTTGCTCGAAGGCATGCTCGACGGTTCGGACGGCGATGCCGAGGTCTACTACCAGCTCGGCGTTCAATACGGCACCGCAGGGCATGTAGAACCAGCGCTTCACCATATGCAGCGAGTTCTCGAAGCGGATCCGAATCACGTGAACGCGCTCAACTACATCGGCTATTCCTGGGCGGAGCGCGGTGAGAACCTTGCCGAAGCGGAAGAGTTGATCCGGCGTGCCCTCGAGATCTCCCCCGACGACGGGTACATCACCGACAGTCTCGGATGGGTCTATTACAAGATGGCCGAGTTGCTCTTCGAAGAGTCACGTAACGATGAGGCCATTCGGCTACTCGACCGCGCTCAGAGCAAGCTCGTGCAGGCTGCAGAACTCACCGGGGGAGACTCGGTCGTTTCGGAACATCTGGGTGATGTCCTGTTGCTACGTGGCGACAAGCAGGGTGCGCTCGAACGATACGAAGAAGCGGTCGAGTTGGAGCTTCGAGAATCCGAGCAGCCGACGCTCCTCGAGAAGCGCGATCGATTGCGTGGAGACCTCGGGCGGAAGCCAGCGACCGGCGAGGCGCCGTGAACCGACGAGGAGGTTTGATCCCGGTCGTCATCGGGCTGCTCCTGTCCCTGCTCGCCGCGGGCTGTCGCACGTCGCCGATTGTCGACCTCGAGTTGGCAGGCACGATACTTCCAATCGATGACGCGCGGGCAGAGCGCGTGCTCGACCGCTATCTCGAGCTGGCCAGATCGAGGTCGGCGTTGCGTGGATCGGCACGCGTCCTGCTCGAGGGACCGGACTTCAAGCTGAATCGTCCACAGCGGATCCTCGTGGAGCGTCCAGCTCGGATTCGCTTTGAGGTCATCGGACTCTTCGACCAGCTCGTTGCGGTGCTCGCCACCGATGGTCGACGCTTTGATTTTTATGATGTTTCGGATGGGAGTATTTCGCGCGGGCGGGTCACGCCCACACTTCTATGGGATCTCGCCAAGATCGATCTCGACGTACATGAGGTCGTAGGACTTCTGCTCGGTGCGCCGATACCCAGTCCGGGACTCGCCCGGGCGGGGGTTTGGCTCGAGCCTGACGGAGGACTCGTCCTGGCCTTTGCCTGGTCGGGAGATGATTCCGATACGAATTGCAGCGAAGATCCCAATTCCTCGCTCCTCGATGCGGATTGTTTCGTGTCTTCGGAAGCGCTCGGCGAGGGCGGAGAAATCTTCCTGTTCGATGTCGAGGGCAGGCTCGCTGAGGTACGCGGCCTCGACCCCGGTGGGGTCATTCGATTTCGCGCCACCTTCGAAGACTTCGAACCGTTCGACGGGGATGCCGATGAAGTCGATTTTCCGAACCGTGTCACGATCCACTCGCCGGGAGCCGAGTCCCTGGCACGTTTTATCTGGAAACGCGTCATGCTGGCCGAAGAGCTGCCCGCTCGACTCTTCATGATTCCGGGGCGAGGCGCACGGAACCGAGAAGGTTGAGGTCATCGGCGATCGTCGATGGGGGAACGAGAGTGCAGAGGGGAGGGCGATCGATGACGCTGGGGTGGAGGCGGTGCGCGTTCGCGTTCTTGCAATACACCGGGCTCGTCTTGATTCTGTTCGTCGGCTGTTCGAACGATCCGTACCCGCCGACGAATGAAGGCGAAAAAATTCTCTACAGCTCGTTTGTCGATGCGCCGCGTACACTCGATCCGGCGACAGCGTACAACACACGCGCCCATGCGATCACGGGCGCAGTCTACGACACGCTGCTCAAATATCATTTCCTCAAACGACCTCTCGAATTGATGCCCGGGCTCGTTCGGACGCTTCCAGAGGTGACGGCGCTTCCAGACGGTCGGGTTCGCTACCGCTTCGAGCTTCGTGAGGATCTGCTCTACGCGAATGACGAATGCTTCGAACTCACGGCGCCAGGGAGCAGGACACGCGAAGTCGTTTCAGCCGACGTCGAATTTCAGCTGTCGAGGATTGCGGATCCCGAAGTGGGAAGCCCGGTCATCGAACCCTTCTCGAATGTCGACGGCTTTCAAGAGTTCAGCGAAAGATTGACGGCGCGACGGGAAGCCGATCCCGAGTTCAAGACACTTCCGGCCCGGGACCAGTATGCCGAAGTGGGCGGCATCTCCGGCATAGATTCGTCGTCACGCTATGTCCTCGATGTCACTCTTTATAGAGCCTATCCCCAGATTCGATATTGGTTCGCCATGGAATTCTCGACGCCGGTGCCCTGGGAGGCGGTGGAGTATTACGATGGTGCGGAGGGTCGGCCGCGCTTCGACGACCACCCGGTCGGTACGGGTCCCTACGTGCTTGCGGAATACCACAAGCAATCTCGCTACGTACTCGAGCGATCGGAAAACTGGTACGGCGTGAGGCATCCAGAATGGAATGCTCCGGCCGCGACGTTTCCCCTCGAAGGCGATCAAGACGATCGAGACTCAGGCAGACTCGACTATGCCGGGCGGAGTCTCCCCTTCATCGATCGAGTAGAGGTACGACGAGAAAAGGAAGACATTCCGCGATTCAACAAATTTATTCAGGGTTATTACGATGCGTCGGGCGTCATCAAGGAGAGCTTCGACAAGGTCGTTCATGAAGATGGGCTCTCCCCGGAAATGGAAGCCAGGGGGATGTCTCTCGACAAGGCGGTGGCGCTCGATGTTTTCTATATCGGCTTCAATTTCGATGATCCCGTAGTCGGACGATTGGGCGGCGATCGCAGTCGCAAGCTGCGACAGGCGATGAGTCTCGCAATCGATGTGGAAGAGTTCACGCGCGTCTTCATGAACGGACGCGGATTGCCGGCCCAGACTCCGATTCCACCGGGCATCTATGGCTACGATCCGGACTACGTCAATCCCTATCGTCAGGTCGATTTCGATCACGCGAAGCGCTTGATGGTGGAGGCGGGGTACCCGGGCGGAATCGACCCGGCGACGGGCGAGGCCTTGCTTCTCACCTTTGACTCGTCGGACACGACGACGGCCGGACTGATCCGTGTCAAGTTCTACATCGAAGCGTGGAAGCGGCTTGGTATTGACATGCAGATCGAGGCCACGAACTACAATCAGTTCCTGGAGAAGCTTCGAAACGGCGCACATCAGGTCTTTCAATCTGGCTGGGTTGCAGACTATCCGGACTCGGAGAATTTTCTATTCCTTCTCTGGTCCGAGATGGGGCAGTCATTGCACGGCGGGCCGAACGCGACCAACTTCTCGAACGCGGACTTCGACCGACTCTTTCTGTCGATGAAGACGCGAGAGAACGGGCCGCAGCGTATGTCGGAGATTCGTGAGATCAGAACCATTCTCGAACGCGAGCGACCCTGGATCGAACTCTTCCATCGAGAGGACTATTCGCTGTATCACGGCTGGGTCCGAAACGTGAAGCCGATGGGCATCTCGGCACCGACCTACCAATACCGGGACATCGACTCGGAGGAGCGCGCGAAGCGTCGTCTCGAATGGAACGTGCCGATCGTCTGGCCGGCTTATGTCCTCGGCATCGCTCTGGTGCTCCTCATCATTCCCGGAATCCGGACCTACCTGAAGGAGCGCCAGTAGATGGGTGCCTATGTGATTCGACGACTCCTGTACGGCGTCGGTGTCGTTATCGGGGTTCTCTTTCTTCTCTTCATCCTTTTCTTTACGGTGACGAAGCCGGATGACATCGCACGTAGGGCGCTTGGCGAAAAGGCCCCGCCCGAGGTGATCGAGCAGTGGAAGGTCAATCATGGTTATGACCGACCCCTCTGGCCGTGGCAGGACTGGGACGACAATCTGCTCTTCGATCACTATCGAAGGATGCTGACCTTCGATTTTGGCCTCAGCGACGCCGATGATTCGCCCATCATCGATCGCATCGTATCCGGAATGGGACCAAGCCTGGCGCTCACAGTTCCCCTTCTTATTCTCGGGCTCTCCGTGGCGATTCCACTTGCGCTACTCGTGGCGTTCTTTCGGGAGACCTATATCGATCGGATGGGGGTCTTTCTCTGCGTGCTCGCAATGAGCGTGTCGATGCTCCTCTACATCATCGGCGCGCAATTCCTGATCGGGAAGATCCTCCGTTGGTATCCGATCTCGGGATTCGATCCGAACCTCTTGATGTTGCCCCGGTTTCTGGCGCTGCCGATCATCGTCGGTTTGCTGGGCGGCGTCGGCGGTGATGTTCGCTTCTATCGTACGGTCTTCCTCGAAGAGAGCGGGCGCGACTTCGTGCGGACGGCACGGGCCAAGGGGGCCAGCGAGTCGCGGATCATGACGAGACACATCCTTCGAAACGCGCTGATCCCGATTCTCACGAATGTCGTTCTCGCCATTCCCTTTCTCTTTACGGGCGCGCTCCTGCTCGAAGCGTTCTTCGGTATTCCCGGCCTTGGTTCGATTACGGTCGACGCCATCGCCGCGAACGATTTCGCCACCCTGCGCACGATGGTGTTCATCGGTTCGCTGCTCTTCATCATTGGGCAGATCGCGACGGATCTTTCGTACGGGTTC
>CBFDDD010000111.1:0-15621 GCA_965603475.1 uncultured Myxococcales bacterium | reverse complement strand
AACACACCGGGCCCATATGGGACCCCGGGCAGCGCGGGAAACGATCGAGCAACGCCGGTTACACGACCAGGTTGCAAACGACCACCCAGCAGAGCCCGACCATCAGGACGATCCCCAGACTCGCCATGCCACGATGGGAAGACAGTGCGAGCGTACCGAAACTCACGATCGTCGTAACCGCGCTGAAGAGCACGGCCCGCGCGGTCGTACTTTCGACCATGCCTCCTTCTCCGGGTGCCAACGTCGTCGCGCGGTGAACCAGATGGATGCCAGAATCGACGCCGATCCCGAGAAGCAACGGAATCACGATCACGTTCACGAAGTTGAACGAGATCCCGAGCACGACCATCCCAGCGACGGTGAGCGAGGCACCCAGGATCAGCGGCGCCATCACCAGCCCGGCCTCACGCAGACGACGCCAGAGCATGAGGACGAAAATCGTGATCAGCACGATCGCGGAGACGAGCGCCTGCTGAAAGGAGGCGACGGTCGCATCGCCGAAACCGACGAGGTTGACCGCCATTCCGGTCGCGCTCGGCTCAATCGCTGTGATGGCGTGTACAAAGCGTGGGAGAGAGTTGGGCTGTCGCAGATCCTCGGCCGGGTAGGCCTGAACGCGAACCCGACCATCGGACGCGATCATGCGACGAACGATTTCGGTGGGAAGCGATTCGAGTGTGACTTCCTCCGGCTCGAGCGCACGGCGCAGCCGGGCGATCTGGCGGGGCATGGGATCCAGCAGGACCGCATCGAGCCGGGCCAGTCGCGCGTCGCCCGGATCGGGCTGTGCAAGAAAATCGCCGAGTTCTTCCTCGAGCCGCGCCATGCTCGTCGCGAGTTGCGGCCCGACGTCGCCAGCACGAGCGCGTAGAAGCGCCGAGAGTCGACTCAGCGCCGCGCGCTCTTCCTCACTGGACGGCGCCTCTTCGACGCGGGCTCCGGTGGGCTCGAGCAGAAACGCGAGATCGAGCAAGATCTCACGTTTCTCCTCTTGCTCGCTCGGAACATAATCCTCGAGCGTGATGGCCGACGAAACGACGTCGAGTTCAGCCAGTCGGTCGGCGAGCTCGCGCGCTGCCGGGAAGTCGGGCGCCAGCACGTTCGCGAACCAAGGCGAGGCTTCGTCTTCCCCTGCGAGCAATTCGTCGAAGGTCGAAACCGATTCGCTCCCCGCATCTCGCAGGAGCACGTTATTGGCGTCGAAGGTCGCGTACGGGAAAGAGGCAACGGCTGCGAATCCGAGCACGAGTGCCGTCCAGCGAACCAGGGACGGTCGGCTTTCGACCACGTCGAAGGCGCTCTTTTCGAGTTTGAATGCGTGCGGCGGCACCGCGGGCGGGTCACAGCGCAGCCATGAAGACAGCAGCGCGGGAAAGAAGGTCGTCGTGAGGATGAACACGATGAACATGCCGCTGCCGGCGATGAGCCCGAGCTCGGCCACGCCCAGATAGTAGGTGGGGACGAACACGTAGAAGCCGGTCGCCGTCGTCACCGTGCAGATGAGGAGCGAGCTTCCGACGTCCTCGAGCGCCTCGTCCATCGCGGCGGCGTCATCTGCACCTTCACGTCGGGCGGCGGCGTAGTGCATGCCCAGATGGATCGCAAAATCGACGCCGAGCCCGATGAACAGAATCGCAAAGGCGAGAGAGACAACGTTGAGGTTGCCGACGACCGCAGCCGCGAATGCGCCAGTCCAGATGAGCCCGACGAGCAAGGTAGCGATTGCGGCCAGCACCATCCGGAACGAGTGGAACGCACGCTGCAGCACCAATACGACGAAGACGAAGCAAAAGAGCCCTCCCGTACCGATATCCCAGAGCAGACCGATGATTTCGTCATAGTTCAGGATGGGATTTCCGGTGAGCCGCATCTGGACGCCGCGTTCCGGGCCGAATCCGAGTTCGACAGCCTTCGCGCGCAAGCGGTCGGCCGCACGACCCGCATCGAATAACGAGTTCGGATCGATGTCTGCTTCGACCAGTAGAATGCGCTGCGTCCCCCCCGTGGCGCCACGCTCACCGCCGGTGTCGCCGACCAGCAGGTCCTCCCACGAAACGGGAACAGGATGCTCTTCGCCCACTTCGAGAATCGCGTAGCTGACACGATCGAGGACCGCGGACCAGCGCTCGTCGTCACTGCCGTCGCTGGCGAGTTGGTCTAGGCCCTCGTCGACGAGCTCTGCGAGGTTGCTGAGACTCGGGTCGCTCTCGAGCTCGGCGATCAGCGGCTGTGCCTCGGCGAGTTCGTCCGCCAGCTCGTCCAGCTCGTCGAGACTCAGATAGAGCAGTCCGTTGCGGGCGAAAAAATCACCACCACCCGGCACGAAGACGTCCTTGTAGTAGTCGGGTTCAGCCTCGAGTGCGACCTGCAGTTCTTCGATGGCTTCGCGCGCCTGCTCGGACGTCCGCGCGTCGACCACCACGATGATCGCCTCGTTCAAGATGGGAAATAGCTTGCTGAAGGCTTCGAGCGCTATGCGCGACGGTGTTTCCGGATGAATGACGCGCACCGTGTCGACGTTGATGCCGAGGTTCAGCGCGGCGTACACGAGCAGCGGGAGCGTTGCGAGCAAGCTGACCGCACTGACCAACGAGGCGCGTGCGCGAATCTGCGCAACCCAACGCTGGAGCGCCAAGACGATCGCCGCGTCGATTCGATCCTTCGGCGAATGAGAAAGGCTGCTCGGCGAAACCTCGGGGTCATGGATCGGGGGAGTCGGCATGGACCTTGGTTCGGCTGGAAGCACTTCGCTGCGACGCGGAGCAACAGGATCGGGAGTGAATAGGTTTTGGCGTCGAGGACGATCCTCGAGCCCAGGGCGCGGTAGTCATGCAGCGACACGAGTCTAGCGGCATGAACCTGGCTGGTGGCAGCACAGCGGACGTCATCATGAATCTCTCCCCCGTGGGCCAATCAGCCGGATTCGTCTGTTTCGAACAGGATAACCTGAGCCCCTCGACAGGATCAATTGGTCGTGCCATATTGGTCGGACCAATTCTCCAGCGCGCCCGTGCCGGAGCGGTTCAAACCAATGTCCTCTACCTCCCAGGATTCGTCCATCGCAGCCAGCCTGCGAGACGACATTCTCCGCGGCCAATATCGCTGTGGCGAGCGGCTTCCCTCTGAACGGGATCTCGCCGAGCGTTTCGGCGTCCACCGCAGCACCGTTCGCGAAGCGTTCAAACGCCTCGAGCAGCTCGGTGTGGCAACCATTCACCCGGGCGGCGCTCGGGTCGCACCCCTAGAAGACGCCAGCCTCGACATCGTCGAGCATCTCCTCGCGCTCGATGATCCGCCCGAGCCCGATATTCTCGATCAAGCCCTCGAAGCGATGAGCGCGTTTCGCGCGATGGCCGCTCGTCTTGGCACTGAACGTGCGGATGTTTCTCAGCGCAGACGCATGCTCTCGATCCTGGACGCCATGATGCAGCCCGATCTCATCGATGAAGACCGGGCCGATCTCGTCGACGAATTGGGAGATTGTTTCGTCGAAGCCAGCGGCAACATGGTCTTGCGCCTCATGCGTCGCGGACTCGGCGGACAACGTGAGCGATCCACCGGTGTCTACCGATCGATCCGCGGCACGCCAACCCACACTGTCGTCGACGCGCATCTCGCGAGCCTCGCTCGAGCGATTGTCGCCGTCGATGGAATCACTGCATCCGAGGCCGTTTACGCCATCTCGTGCCTCATACGAGAAAATGTACGCGAGCTGTCCTCGATCGAATCTGCGCCCGCAGCACAAAAGAATGTCTCAGGAGCTCAGTCATGACCATGTCCCAGAAACTTTGGATGCCACTGTTGATCGCAGCGCTGACCGTCGTAGGTGCTTTTGTCATCGTCGCGACGGCACCGAGCGTCGAATTCAAGGAACCGGCTCGGGCGATCCCCACCGTGCGGACGATTTCGGCGGAAACGGAGACCCATCGGCATCGCGTTCGAACCCAGGGAACGGTCGCGCCGCGCAGCGAAGCCGATCTCGTTCCCGAGATCTCGGGACGCGTCGTCTGGATCTCGTCCTCACTCGCCCCGGGCGGATTCTTCGAAAAGGGAGATCCACTACTGCGACTGGAACGGCGCGACTTCGAACTCGCCGTAAAACGTCAACGCGCGGCCGTTCAGAGGGCAGAGAGCGAGTTCGAATTCGCCTCTTCCGAGTACAAACGACGACAAGGTCTCTCCGACGCTGGCGTCGCGAGCCCCTCGCAGTTGGGAGAAAAAAGACGGACCGCAGCCGTAGCGGAAAGCAACCTGGTCGACGCACAAGCAGCCCTCGAACAAGCCGAACGCGATCTCGAGCGGACGGAGATTCGCGCACCTTTCGACGGTCGCGTCAGGGAAGAACAGGTCGACGTCGGACAGTTCGTGGCGCGCGGCAATCCCGTCGGAAATATCTACGCGACGGACTACGCCGAAATTCGACTCCCGATTCCAGACCACCAGCTCGCCTTCCTCGCCTTTCCAGATCTCCGGCGCTCGGACACAGGCGATGTGAGTGACGCCCCGGTCGTGCTCCTGCGAGCCATGTTTGCCGGCCGCCGACACGAATGGACCGGCCGGATCGTCCGCAGCGAGGGCGAGATCGATTCGAAGTCCCGGATGGTCAATGTCGTGGCGCGTGTCGAGGATCCCTATCGGTCGAACGAAGCCAATGATCGACCGCCTCTCGCAGTAGGCCTCTTCGTCGAAGCCGAAATCGTCGGCCCGGAGGCAAGCGATGTGATCGTCGTCCCGCGTTATGCGATGCGCGGAGATTCTCGGATCCTGATCGTGAACGCAGAGAACGAACTCCGTTCCAAGCCGGTCGAGGTCCTTCGAATCGATCGCGACGACGTGCTCGTGCAGGGCCCACTCGCGGAGGGCGATCGAATCTGCGTTTCGCCGATCCAGGTCGTGGTCGAGGGAATGATCGTGAATCCGGTCGAGGACCGGGCGGCCGTCGCATCCGAGCCCGATCACTCATGAATCGAATCATCGAATGGTTCGTCCACAATCCGGTGGCGTCGAACCTGCTGATGGCCGTCATGGTCGTCGGCGGCGTGATGATCTTGGCGAGTATTCGACAGGAAGAATTTCCGGCAATCGAGCCGGAGGCCGTTCGGATTACCGTCGAATACCGAGGCGCGTCGCCTGAGGAAGTGGAAGAATCGATCTGCATCCGTATCGAAGAAGCGATCGAAGGAACGCCCAATCTCGATCGAATCACATCGGTGGCCGCCGAGGGCGCCTGCAACGTCACAGCGGAACTGGTGATCGGGTCGAACGTCGATGTCGCGACGAGCGAGATGCAGAATCGGATCGATGCGATCGACACGTTTCCAATCGAATCAGAGAAACCGACGGTCGCGAAATATGACATGCGGCGAGGGGTGTTGAAGGTCGCCATCTCGGGTTCGATCGACGAGCGTGACCTCAAGTCGGTCGGCCAACGCGCGCGGGAGGAGATCGCCGCACTGCCCGAGGTCTCCCAGGCTGAACTGGTCTTCGATCGGCCCTATGAAGTCTCGATCGAAATCTCAGAGGAGACCTTGCGACGCCATGAGCTCGAGCTCGAAACCGTGGCGCGCGCGGTACGCAATGCCTCCCTCGATTTGCCGGGCGGGTCGGTCAAGACCGCCGGGGGTGAAATCCTGCTTCGGGCCAAGGGGCAGGCCTATCACGGGATCGAGTTCGAGGAGATCGTCGTACTCACTCGCAACGACGGCACGCTCGTCCGGTTGCGCGACATAGGGACGGTGATCGATGGCTTCGAGGACACGGAGCTGCGTGGGCTCTTCAATGGCGAGCCGAGTGTCGTCGTCAAGGTCCAGTTGATCGGCGACGAGGATGTGCTCGACGCCGCCGCCGCGGTCAAAGCATGGGTCCCAGAGTTCCGTGCGAGCGTTCCAGAAGGCGTCGAAGTCACGATCTTCAATGACGAATCCCTGGATCTCGTGTCCAGGCTCGATGTCTTGGCACGAAACGGTCGAAGCGGGCTCATCCTGGTATTGATCACACTGACTCTATTTCTCCGATTCCGACTCGCGATGTGGGTGGCCGCAGGCGTGCCGATTTCCTTTCTGGGCGCGGTCATGTTCTTTCCCGTCTTTGGCGTGACGATCAGTACGATGACCGTGATGGCCTGCATTCTCGTGCTCGGAATTCTCGTCGATGACGCGATCGTGATCGGCGAGAGCGTGCATACCTACGAAGAAGAACTGAATGACCAGGTCGAGGCGGCCATCAAGGGAACCCAGGCCGTCTACATTCCGGTCTTCTTCGGCGTTATGACGAGCATGGCCGCATTCTTGCCGATCCTGTTGGTGCCTGGAAGGATGGGCAGCTTCTTTGGTGTGATCGGCCTGACCGCAATTCTCTGCCTCGTATTCTCGCTCGTCGAATCTCAGTTCATACTGCCCGCGCATCTCGCGCACCGCCGCATCTCGCCGAAGCGCGCCGAGCCCAATGCGATCGTCGCGCATTGGCTTGCCATCCAGAACAGGATGTCCGGTTGGCTCGAGCGCATGGGCAGCGTTCACTATCACAACCTGCTCGAGGGGGCGATCCACTGGCGTTACGCGGTGGTCACTGCGGCCATTGGCGTACTCATCCTGTCATCCGCTTTATTTGCGAGTGGGCGGCTCCGATATCAATTCTTTCCCCAGGTGGCTGGAAATGTGGCTTACGCGACCCTGACGATGGAACAGGGCGTGCCGCTCGCGCGCACCGAGATTGCGGTCGCTCAAATCCAACACGCCGCGGATCAGCTGCGCCGCGAATTCGATGAAGAATTCCCGGGGCCATCCATTGTCGTGCATACGTTTGGCTCGATCGGAGAGCAGCTCGGGCGTGACGGGCCCCAGCGTCCGTCGGGACTGGGCGGCGCCCATCTCGCTGAGCTGGGCATTGAACTCGTTCCGGCCGTCGACCGGGAGATCACGACGGATGAAGTCCTCGCACGCTGGCGGGAGCTGACTGGGCCGGTGCCCGATGCCGTCGAGCTCGTCTTCGGTTCCGATGCGTTCTCGGCCGGAGAGCCCATCAACATCGAGATATTCGGTCCCAACGACATCGGCGAGCTCACCCAGGCCTCGGCCATGGTCAAGCAATTTCTCGCCACCTTTGCCGGGGTTTCGGATATTGCAGACTCCTTCCGGTCTGGAAAACAAGAGGTACAGCTCTCGGTGCGGGAGAGCGCGCTGCCCCTCGGCCTCACCCAGAACGACCTGGCGCACCAGGTTCGTCAGGCTTTCTACGGGGCGGAGGCCCAGCGCATCCAACGCGGGCGCGACGATGTCCGTGTGATGGTTCGCTACCCCGAAGCTGAGCGACGTTCGCTTGGTTCGCTCGAAGAAATGCGTATCCGAACCCGAGACGGTATCGAGGTGCCCTTCGCTGCCGTTGCGGATGCTGAGATCTCCCGAGGCTTTGCCAGTATTCGCCGGACAGATCGTCGTCGCGTCGTGACGGTGACGGCGGACGTAGATCGGAGCGTGACGACACCGGGTCGCATTGTCGCCGCCTTCGAAGCATGGACTCCGGAACTGAAGAAGGCGTTTCCCGACGTGACCTATCGGCTCGGCGGCGAGCAGCGCGAACAGGCCGACGCTGCCGGTGGCGTCATCAAGGGCTTCGGCATGGCGTTGATGCTCATCTACGTGCTCCTCGCGATCCCGCTGCGGTCCTATCTTCAGCCCTTCATCATCATGAGCGTGATTCCATTCGGCACCGTCGGCGCGATCCTGGGACACTATCTGCTCGGTTGGGATGTGGTTTTCTTTTCGGTGCTGGGAATGGTGGCGCTCTCGGGCGTCGTCGTGAACGCTTCGCTCGTCATGGTCCACACGATCAATAGCCATCGCGAGAAAGGACTCCCATTCGGCGAGGCGATCCGCACGGCTTCGATTCTTCGCTTTCGTCCGATCGTCCTCACGACGGCGACGACCTTTCTGGGATTGCTGCCGCTCATGTTCGAGACAGCGGTGCCCGCCATGCCAATGATTCCGATGGCGATCTCGCTCGGCTTTGGCGTCCTCTATGCGTCGATCATGACACTCATTCTCGTGCCGGTCGGCTACGTCATTCTCGATGACCTGGTTCGCTTCACATCACGAACCGATCCCGACGTTGGGCCCGAGGTCAGAACGGCACCCGATCCGTCGATGGCATAGAGACGGCCTGAGGCGCTCCATCCGCGCCCAGACAGGGCACGCTCCACCGCCTTCCGACTCGAAGGGCCTCAATCGGGTCGGACGGCCACCGTGAGTACCGAGGGCAGAATCATGCCCGCTGGTAGGCGGAAGACCTTGCGTTGGGATTCAACCCGAAATCCCGCCGCCGCGGTTTGTTTTCGCATGCGCGACCGTGTCGGCCAGAAGAGCGGCTGCCCCATCATTCGGGAACTCCGACGAGTGACCTTGCTCATCACCTCGAGCGGAGGATTGATCAGCGAAACCAACAGCCTGCCTCCGGGCTTGAGTACCCGAAAGAATTCGGCCAGCGCGACCCTCTGATCGGGGAACCAGTGGAACGCCTCGGTCGACACGACGACGTCCCAGGTCGCGTCGGCAAAGGGTAGCTGGAGGGCGTTGCCCCGCACCCAGTCGGGCCCCCGGTGCCCGCGCGCGGCTCGCTCCAGCATGCCCCTCGAAAAGTCGCAGCCCACGACAAAGGCTTCTTCGAACTCGCTCTTGATGCGGGCCGTCAGGATCCCAGTTCCACAGCCTACATCCAGGATTCGTTGATGTCGTGTACGGCCGAGTGCCCGCACGACTGCATCGTGTTCAGGCCGGTAGGTCAGCCTCTGCACGAGCGGTGCGTCGTAAAAATTGGACCAGAGATCGAACAGTCCCCGATCTGGGCCTCGTCGTTGCGTCATGAAGCGAGGCTATCCTCAACCGCCGCAGGCTGCCAGGTCCTGCGCGATCGATCACCAAAAGCCACCTCTTCGTGCTGAAATTCAGGATGGGCGCTACAACTCCATGCAAGGACGGCGGGCGTCATCGATGAAGTCTCGAGGCTCGCCAATCGAGCCCTCAGGCGCGTCGCGGCGATTCGCTCGGCAGCATAACGGCCAGGACGAAGGGAAGATCGAGATGAATTGCGAAAGAAAGCTCTCGGGTGGCCTCGTGGTCGACGGCACAGGCTCACCGGCCTATCGCGCCGACGTGGCGATCAGTGACGGGCGCATCCACGCCATTGGCGACCTTTCCGAGCTCGAGGCCCGAGAGACCGTCGACTGCAGCAACCGCGTCGTCACGCCAGGCTTCATCGACATGCATTCCCACTCCGACTTTTTGTTACCCGGAGCCGACGCCAGCACCCTGGTGGAACCCTTCCTTCGTCAGGGGATGACCACGCTCGTTGGAGGCAACTGCGGCTTCAGTCCCGCACCGCTCACAGAAAAAAATCGCAAATCCACCCGGGAGAGCAGCCGGCTCATCGTGGATGACGAGATCGAACCACACTGGGAAAGCATGGACGGTTATCTGTCGGCACTCGACGAAGGCGGCGTGCCCTTGAACGTCGCCGAATTGGTGGGGCACGGGGCCGTGCGCGCCGCAGTGATGGGAAGCCTCGACCCTGCCGTACCCGATCAGGAACAACTTCACGAGATGGAGCGGCTGACACGAGAATCCCTGGCTGCCGGCTGCGTCGGTGTCTCCACGGGCCTCGGCTATCCACCTGGAATCTTTGCCCAGCACGACGAACTCGCGCGCGTGGCGGGCTGGGCCGCCTCCGCGAACAAGCTCTTCACCTCCCATGTACGCGCGTATAGCCGCGTGAGCCCGGTGTTCCAAAGCGACCCTGAGATCCTGCCCCACAATCTCGAGGCACTTCTCGAGATCATGCGCGCCGCCCGGCAGGGGGGAGCCCGGCTCCAGCTCAGCCATCTGATCTTCGTAGGCAGACGCACCTGGGCGACGTGCGAGCAGACCATCGCCGCCATCGAACGAGAGCGCGCAGATGGACTCGACGTGGCCTTCGACGCCTTTCCCTACACCGCGGGAAACACCACCGCCAGCGTACTCTTTCCCCCCGAAATGCTGCCGCATCTGGAAACGATCCTGGAGAGCCCCGAACAACTCGAGGGCGTCAAGGCTCTCGGCGCGCGGGTCTTTGATCAGATCGGCTTCTATCTCGAAGACGTCCAGATCATGCGCGCCAATGCGCCGAGATTCGACGAACTCGACGGTCTCTTCGTGGGTGAAGCGGCCGAGCGCATGGGGATGGACGTCTGGGAATTCTATGCGCGACTGGTCGTGGAGAGCCATCGCAACGCCCGTGTACTCAACCACACCTACAGCGGCCACGACGGCGAAGAGGACGCATTGCGGGCCGTCCTGGCGCACCCACTCTGCAGCATCGAAACCGACACTTTCGTCACGAGCTGCGGTCACCAGAATCCGGCCAGCTACGGCACCTTTCCTCGCGTACTCTCCACCTACGTCGATGAGGGCTTGTTCGAATTCGAGGAAGCAGTCCGCAAGATGACCGGTGCTCCCGCCGAGCGCTTCGGATGGAGCGACCGTGGATTCGTACGTGAGGGTTGCGCCGCCGATCTCGTGGTCCTCGACCGCAGCCGGTTGCGCGACCAGGCGAGCTTCGAATCACCAGATCGTTTTCCAACGGGCATCGATCAGGTCTTGGTGAATGGCGTGCCGGTCATCGACGGCGACCGCTACGACGCGAACGCCTCTGCGGGACAAGTGCTGCGCTGCTGAGTCGGAGCCAGGCGCACGCGAGGGCAGTCATCGAACCCGGGTTTAGCGTCCAAACGACACGCTTCAGTGACTTCGCTGCTCCGGCGATGGTTTCGATTTGATGGCCTCTACCAGCGTGACTTCGTCTTCCTTGCCGGGCTGGGAGACCACTCTCTTCTTCAGTGCTCCTGCGTCGCCGTAGCTGCATTTTTCGGCTCGAATGACCTCGCCTCGCTTGTATTCACGAAACACGACCACCCTCTCCTCTTCGTCGTACACGAACTCGTAGTTGGTGTAGAACTGGTAGACATCCTCATAGTTCCTGTCCTGACCGGGCGCGCGAACCATCGCCTGATTCGTCGACTCGCCCAGCGCGTCGGAGTTGTAGCTCTGGCCCGCTCGGATCTTCTCGGGCTGCGATGAAGCTTCTAGCGAAACGCCGACACCCACAATGCAGGAGACGAGGAGCACGAGCATCCGGCCGAATTGCGTCGAATCTCTCATGTCTCTCCTTTCACTCCTATCTGGTCATTCGTTCGATGGGATTCCCCCTGACGGGCGACCGCCTGACGTGCCAGATCACCGCACGGCATCGCCACGCGCGGCAAGCTCAGCGCGGAGCTCTGCGTGACGCTCCGACGTAAGAGGATAGTGCCAGGCGATATACAGGGCGGAACAAAAGAAAATCGCGGGCACAATGGCGTAGAGCACAGCGAGAGAACCGAGCTGCGACACGCCGTTTGCGCCGAGCTGACCGGAGGGATCGAACCCCGTCAGAGCCAGGAAATTCACCGAGACACCGCTACCAAATGCGGTTGCGGCCTTGCTGGTCATGCCAGCGGACGCGAAGAACGCCCCCGCACGGCGCCCGCCAGAGCGCAGGGAATCCACGTCGACCACGTCTGCGAGCATGGCGAGGGGCAGGAACTGGAGTCCACCAAAACAGAAGCCCTTGGCGAGGAAGAATAACATGAAGGGCCAATAGTCTCCGCGTTCGAGGAAGTACATGGCCACGCTGATCAGGGACACGCTGAACATGGAGACGGCAAACGCCCGGTGCTTGCCGACTCGGCGCCCGAGCGCGAGCCACAGCGGAATTGCGGCCAGGCCAGTGGCGAAGTACACGAGATACGCCGTGCCAATCGTCTCGATGCCGACCACGTCGCGCATGAAGAAGAGCGACAGCGCGTTGCGAAAAGCCTCACCGAAGGTCACGAGCAGAATGATGAGCAGAACCCGTTTGAGGGGCCCGTTGGCCCGCATATGGCCCAACCCTTCGGAAAGCGGAATATTCTCCCTGCCCCGGACCTCCGGCTCCCGAACGAAGCGCAAGACCAGGAACCCACAGATCGGAAGCACCACCAGGATCGTCCATGCCAGCGCTTTGAGTACCGGGCCGGTTGTTCGATCGCCGAAATACTCGACCATGAACGGCACGAAAGCCGCGAGCAGCAATCCGCCCAGGACAAAGATCTCGCGAGCGGCGGTCACGCGCGAGCGCTGGTGGTAGTCCATCGACAGCTCGGCGCCCCAAGCTCCATAGGGCAATGAGATCAGCGTAGACCCGAGCATCATCACAAAAAGCCACCAGAGCAGATACAACACGCCTGCACCCGGTGCAGGAACGAATAACATCCAGATTCCAATCATCATCAGCGGCATGCCGGCGAGGATCCAGGGCTTGCGTCGTCCGAAGCGCGTCCGCAAATGATCACTCGCGAACCCGATCAGGGGATCGGTCACCACGTCGCTGATGCGAGCCAGCATGAGCATCGTGCCGACTGCGGCGAGTGAGACTCCCAGCGCTCCGGAATAGTGCGGGATCACCCAGATCGCGATGGGATAGCCGACCACCGCGAGGGGAAGACCCAGGCTGCCGTGAACCCAGACAGTCGAGCGCGGCAGCGGCGGCACGTCGATCTGCGTACCGCGACTATTCGTCACCGGTACGACGCTCGCGAGCAGAGCTGAACACCGGATCGCGCTTCTCGATAAAAGCCTTCGCCCCCTCGAGCATGTTGAGCGGAAGAAGTACCGATTGATGCTGGTGTTCCAGATCCAGCTGCTCAGAGAGGCTGTTGTGTTCAGCCTCAGCGATCGCACTGCGTATCCTCGTCATCGCGTTCGGCGAGGACCGCCTGAGCACCTGCGTCACCTCATCGACCCTGGCGTCGAGTTCGCCATCCTCGACCGCGTCCCAGATGAGGCCCCACTGCGCCGCTTGATCCGCCGTGATCCGACCTCCGAGCATCGCGATACCGCGAGCACGCGCTGCCCCCACTCGGAGGGGGAGATGCCACGACGTGCCGAGGTCGGGAACGATGCCAAGGCGCGGCCCGAAGGTGGCGACGAAGAACGCTGAGCGAGCGGCAATGGAGATGTCGCAGGCCATCGCCAATCCGAATCCGCCCCCCGCGGCAACCCCGTTGATGCGCGCAACCGTGGGCACAGGACAGTTCGCGACCGCCCGCATCGCAGGATTGAAGATCTCGCCCATGCTGTCCGCATTGGATCCGCCGGCCTCGCCGCTGCTTGCCGCGGACAGATCAGCGCCGGAACAAAAGCCCCGCCCTGCACCGGTCAGGACGACCACGCGCACGTCCTCGTCTGATTCGACTCGGGCAAATGATTCGGAAATCCCGCTCATCAATCCGTCCGACATCGAGTTCAGAGTTTCCGGTCGGTTCAGAGTGACCGTCGCAACCCCGTCGTGTGTCTCATATTCAACGATGCCCATGATCGGATTCTAAGACAGAGTTCGCGGATGCGAAGCGGAATCGTCACTTCTCTCGGCCGGATTCTCGTCCCCGTCTTCCCTCCATCCCGGCCGCCAAACGAGTAGACTGCGGATTAGACGCATGGGTCCGCTTTTCGGGATCTGTGATCGAATCCAGAGAGGAACCGAGCCATGCAGGACGAATACGTCATCCATGGAGCCCCATTCAGTCTCTTCACGAGAAAGCTGGAGGCTGCTTTCCGCTTCTACGACCTGCCCTTTCGTCTCGAGAATGCAGCAATCGGTGGCGACCAGACGGCGGCCAAGCGCGCGGATACGCATCAGATTCCCGTGCTGCACACGCCCGAAAACTGGATGATCGCCGACACGACCCCGATCCTCGACCTGCTCGACGGGCGCGTGCCCGCACGGCGACTCTTCCCGACCGGCCCACTCGGAGTCCTTGTCCACATCGTCGAAGAGGTACTGGACGAGTGGTTGGCTCGAGTGATGGTGCATTTTCGGTGGCGCTACGCGGAGAACACGCGCCATATCGTGGGGCATGCTCTCGGTCGCGAGGTGACTCTCGAGGAAGCCTCTGAGTTCCCCCTCGCAAAATGGGGACCGCGAGCTTGTCGTGCCACTGGAACCGAACTCGAATTTCATCAGCAAGCCGCCGAGCAGGAATACTTCGATCTGCTGAGCGCGTTGGAAACCCAACTCGGCGAGACCACCTTTGCCCTTGGAAATTGCCCCACTGCCGTCGATACGATTCTATTAGGCGGCCTACGTGCACACACCAACGCCGACCCGCTGCCCGACCTGAGCGCCTACCCGCGTTGCATCACCTGGGACGAAGGAGCGGCAGACCTCTGGAAAGGCGATGGTGAGCTCGCGTCTTTTCCAGAAAGCACGCCCTTTGCTTCACACGCATTGAAGCTCGCAAGGAATCAGTACGTCCCATTCCTGCTCGGAAACGCAAAAGCGTTGGCAGCCTCACAAAAGGCATTCAGTGTGGAGACCCACGGCCAGTCCGCGAGCTATCTCGCGCGCGTCTACCCCGAGCAGTCTCGACAGATGGTGAAGGATCGCATTCGTTTGCGGTTGGACGCAGACGAACGCTCGCAGGTCGAAGATTGGCTCGAAGCCGCGGGGCTGAGCGCTGCCTTCCTGCCCTGATTTCCTGGCTCTGGTCCAGACGCGGCTCGCGACCCTCTGGCAAGTCGCCGGACTTTCCGCAAGAACGCCACTCTCGTCCTGGCCGAGTCCGGGCTAATGTAGTTCCAACTCGAAGTTGAAAAGGAATCAATGTGACCGACGCTTCCTCCTACACGCCGCCCAAAGTCTGGAAATGGGATTCCGAAAGTGGCGGTCGCTTCGCCAGCATCAATCGACCGATCTCGGGGGCAACTCACGAGAAAGAGCTGCCCGTCGGCAAGCATCCCCTCCAGGTCTATTCGCTCGCGACGCCCAACGGCGTCAAGGTCACGGTGATGCTGGAAGAACTACTGGCACTCGGCAAGCAGGATGCCGAGTACGACGCCTACCTCATCAATATCGGCGAAGGCGATCAGTTCGGGAGTGACTTCGTAGCGGCAAATCCGAACTCCAAGATCCCGGCCCTGGTCGACCACGGCACATCGCCACCGACACGCGTCTTTGAATCCGGAGCAATCCTGGTCTACCTGGCAGAAAAATTCGATGCGTTTCTTCCCAATGAGCCCTCTGCCAGAGCGGAATGCATGTCCTGGCTGTTCTGGCAGATGGGCAGCGCCCCCTATCTGGGCGGCGGCTTCGGCCATTTCTATGCCTACGCGCCGGAGAAATATGAGTACCCGATCAATCGCTTCGCCATGGAAGTCAAACGACAACTCGACGTGCTGGATCGGAACCTTGCCGAGCGAAGATATCTCTGCGGCGACGAATACAATATCGCTGACATCGCGACTTTTCCCTGGTACGGCAGTGTCGTGCTGAACAACATCTACGACGCAGAAGTCTTCCTCGATGCGAAGTCCTACGAGAACGTCGGGCGATGGGCATCCGAAATCCAGGCACGCCCTGCCGTCCAGCGCGGCCAACGGGTCAACAAGGTCTGGGGACCGGAGGAAGAACGTGTCCCCGAACGCCATGCTGCCAGCGACATCAGCTAGTTCGGGGAGCCGTCAGCCAAGTCGAAGAGCCGTCAGCCAGGTCGAAGAGCCGTCAGCCAGGTCGAAGAGC
>CBFDDD010000110.1:0-15740 GCA_965603475.1 uncultured Myxococcales bacterium | reverse complement strand
CCTAAGGAATCGAGGAATTGTATCCTGAGAGACGCCGGGTCGATGGAGTACTTGGGTATAGTCTGCTTCCGCGAGCTCGCTATGTACTTGCCAAAACACAGCTGGGTTCAAGCAAAGGCAGCCGGGACTGCGCTGGTGATGGTCGTCGTGGTGTTGTGGTGGCTCGGGGGTGCCCTGGTAGCTCCGCCTGTGGTCGGACAGGTGGAGATGGCGACCGATCCCGTGCCCGTGGTCTTTGTCCCGGGTGTCACCGGGGTCAGTCTGCGGAATCGTGCGACCGGCAAGTCGGCATGGGGGAGAGGGAATGACATGCTCGGCCCACATGACCGGGGGCACGGCGTCGCGAGGCCGCTGTTTGCCGGACGGGGGGGCCCCGATCTGCTGCCCGATGGGGTCATACTGAACCTGCGGCTTCTCGGGATCTGGCGCGTACGCGTCTATCAGCCGTTCCTGGATCTGTTCGAGTCCAATGGATATCAATTCGGTGATCTCGAGCATCCACAGCCGACCGACGACGTCTTCTTCTTCTCCTATGACTGGCGACAGGACAATGTGGACTCGGCGGCTCTTCTGGCCAAACAGCTCGAGCGTCTTCGACAGATCCGAGGTGATGAGCGCCTCAGGGTGAATCTCATCTGCCAGAGCAATGGAGCGCACGTCTGTCGTTACTTCACCAAGTACGGTGGTCTGGATCTCGAGGAGGCCGAAGCGGGTCAGCGAAGGGTAGAAGAGGAGTTGGAAGTGGATCGCCTGATCCTCGTCGGTAGCTCCAATGGCGGCTCTATCAGAATACTGCGAGAGCTGAATCGGGGCCGACGATACATCCCGGGCGTCGGCCGGTTCTGGTCGCCAGAGACGCTGTTCTCTTACCTGTCGCTCTATCAAGACCTTCCCGCCTACACGGAGGATCTTTTTGTGGACTCCAGTGGGCAAGCCCTGGCGGTTGACCTCTTCGCCGCCGAGAGTTGGCGGAAGTTCGGTTGGTCGGTCTTTCAGCCCGAGGTTCGGGATCTGCTGGCTGGCAAGAGAAGCGAGCCCTGGTTTGGAACAGAAGAGGAGCGTCTCCAGTTCCTGCAGAGTCAACTCGATAGGGCCAGGCGTTTCCACAAAGTGCTCGAAAAGGACGTCGAAGGGTTTGGTTCGACTCGCTACTACTTGATCATGAACACCCACAATGAGACCTCATCGAGGGCGGTCCTTTTCGAGAAAGACGGGCGCTGGCAGTCGGCCTTCGAAGACGACAAGTGGGTACAGCGAGACCCGGTCCTGCGCGCCGCAGTGATAACCGACGGCGACGGACATGCCACGACCAGGAGCCAGCAGTGGTTGTCGACTCAGGAGCGTGGCCAGATCGCCACGGATCCCATCAATGTGGAAGGGACACATCGGCGGATCGTCATGCAACCGGCCACCCATCGCGCGCTCATCGACATTCTGGGTGGCAAGCTGGATTCCTCGCCATGACGGGAGAATCCAGTGAGGCAGGCGACATCGCCGAGTCCCGGATCTCTTACTGGGCCGCTCTGCGACAAGCGCTAGGGGGGTCCGAGCAGGATTTCACCGAAGGTCCCCTGACTCGTGCCATCGTCCTGCTGGCGATCCCCATGGTGCTGGAGATGGTCATGGAGTCGGTCTTCGCGATCTGTGATGTCTTCTTTGTTTCAAGGCTGGGCGCCGACGCCGTGGCGACCGTCGGTCTGACCGAGTCCCTTTTGACACTGGTCTTCTCGCTTGCGATGGGTCTCGGGATGGGAACCACAGCCATGGTGGCCAGGCGCATCGGCGAGAGGAAGCCAGAGGACGCGGCGGTGGCCGCGGCGCAGGCTGTCATCGTGGCATTGGTGGCGTCGGTGGTGCTGGGGACACTCGGAAACCACACCGGCCCCCCAGCCAACCCAATGGTGGGCGCCACCGACGAGGTGTTGGCAAACGGTTCGAGCTACTCGAGATTTCTACTGGGGGGGTGTGGCGGGTGGGGCGGGGTGTTTTTTACGCTAAATAAAGCGCTGGCCTGAAGCCGATGTCGATCCCATTCAGTGCTAGCGACGGACCCCCACCAGCCACCAACCCGCGCACTCCGAGGGCCGAGCCATTCGCGAAAACCGCGCCGTGCCGCACCGGCCTCGTCGTCACTGCACAAACCCAACGGCGGTCCGCTATTACGCCGCTTCGTCTTTGGCGATCCCAAGGATGGGCTCCGGCTCACGATGGCGCCAGGAAGCGATTTTTCGGTTGATGTCACTGGCCGCAACGTAGAGTGACGGCACCAGAAAAAGCGTCACGCCGGAGGAGAACGCCAGGCCCCAGCCCAGGGCCAGAGACATCGGCGACATGATGGCGTCCCATCCGCCCAGGCCGTAGGCGGTCGGCATGACCCCGCCAAAGGTCGAAAGGCTGGTCACGAGCACAGGGCGTAGGCGCGACACGAGGGCTTCGATCATGACCTCGGTTCGTTCTTCTTCACTCGAACTGCGGCGTAGCCTATGCAGCGCCTGGTGGACCGAATCGACCATCACGATCGAGGCATTCACGACGACGCCCGAGAGGCCGATCGTCCCAATCAGCGGCAAGAGACTGAAATTCATTCCGTGCAACCAGAAGGTCAGCACGACCGAGACGGCCGCAAAGGGCACGACGGCGATTACGAAGAACGCCTCGAGGAAGGAACCGAGCATGATCGCGATGACGGCACCAATCCCGAGGACGACGGCCACGGCGACGAAGGCGAGGTCCCCGGTCGCCCGTCTGGATTCGACAGCTTCGCCCGCAACCTCGAAATCGATATCCATACGCCCCGCATAACGAGGAATGAATTCCTTCTCGATCCGTTCTGCGACAGACGTTCCGGTCTGACCACCATCGGACGCGAGACCGCCGCTGACGAGAACGGTACGCTCTCCGTTGCGATGCTGAATCCTCGCGAGCGATGGGATTTCGACCGGGTCGACGACATCGCGAAGCAGCACGAGTTCTCCTCGACTATTGCGAACGGGCGCCTCGAGAAGAGCGTCGAGCGAGCGCCTCGCGGCGGGCTCGAATACGACGCGAATGTCCGTCGTCTCCTCGAGGTCTCTGATATCCGAAGCCACAACTCCGTAGTAGGCCGCCTTCAGCGTCAGTCCGAGGTCCTTCTCATCGAGACCCTTGCGTGCAAGCTGCTCCGGATCGGGATTCAGATCGATCTGCCGCATTCCGAATTTTTCGTCGACCGAGATATCGACGACACCCTCGATGTCTTCCAGAAACTGAGACAGCGCGAGTGCGGCCTGTCGGCGAACGACATCATCGTTGGCGAGAATGAAGACCATCACTGGCTCGAGGCCCGGGGGTCCGTCTACCTTCGCTTCGAATCGGATCTCCGCATCGATCGGGACACGCACATGCGTCCGGACGTATTGAATCCACTCGCCGGCGTTCCGGAATTTCTTGCCCGGTCGGAGATGCGCTGAAATGATGCCCTCGTTCTCGGCCTCTCCGTATTCTCGATCGAAGCCCATCGCATCCTGATGACCAATTCGAGAAGTCATCGCGAGTAGATCGTGGCCCAACATCGCCGGAATCTGGGCCATGATCGCGTCGGCGTTGGCCTCGGTCTGCTCGATGGGGGTTCCGGGCGGCAGCGTGACCATGATCGAAAAGCCCGGCGCCGACTCTTGTGGAAAGAATTCGAATTTCATCCGCGGAACGATTCCGAAAAGAATCGCAAAGAAGATGACGGCGAAGCCCGCGATCACGGCTCCCCTTCTCGGTAGAAGCAGATGGAGCATCCGGCGATAGCGTTCTTCCAACCGAAGAACGAAAGCGCGCTTCGGACGCGGACGTGCGTCGGCTGCGACCATGGACATGTGTGGCGGCAAGATCAAGAAGCTCTCGACGAGGGAAATGCCGAGCGCGAGACAAACGACGGCCGGAATCTGCCAGACGATCTTCGAAGCCATGCCGCCGATCGCGAGCATCGGCGCAAAGGCCAGCAACGTCGTCGCCGCGGAAGCGATGACCGGGCGTGCGACCATGGCCGTCCCCGACACCGCTGCATCGGCTGGCGATTCGCCGTCCTGCCGCCGCAGCAGAATTTTTTCCGCGACCACGACCGCATCATCGACGAGCATGCCGAGAACGATCACGAAAGCGATCGTCGAAATGTAGTTGATGGTCATTCCGACGACCGGCATCAGCGCGATGACGCCCAGGATGACCAACGGAACCCCGACGCATACCCAGATCGCAGCCGAGGGTGCGAGAAAGAGGAACACAATGACGGCAACGAGCACGATTCCCATCGCTCCATTGCTCGCGATGACGTTCAAGCGATTCTTCATTTCGTAGGACGCGTCGTTCACGATCGCGACCGAAACGCCGCTCGGAAGCTCGATCGCGTCCAGGGCGCGAGAAACGCCATCGGCGGTTTCGATGATGTCCGCGTCGGATTTCTTGATGACGACGAGCGAAAGTCCGGGTTGGCCGTTGGTTCCCGCGATCAGCCCGACGTCCTCACGACCCAATTCGAGTCGAGCGACGTCTCGCACACGCAATGGGCCATCGTCTTCGAAGCGGAGAATCACATCGCCGACCTCGAAGGGATCTTCGAAACGCCCCCACATCACGACCTGCCGGCGATCCCCGGAACTTTCGAGAACCCCCCCCGTATCCGAAACATTCTGACGCTCGATCGAGCGAACGACATCCAGAATCGCAACACCGTGTGCCCGTGCCGCAGCAGGGTCGACGAGCACGCGGAGCTCGGGGTCAGCAAGACCGACCCTGCTTATTTCGCCGACACCGGGAACGCGCAGCAGCGCGCGCTCGATCATTCTCGCGACTTCCGGTAGTTTCGTCGTCTCTCCTGCGATCGCGACTTCGAGCACCGGCTGCTTCGATGGATCCATCATGAAGACGCTCGGCTCGTCCCTCATGTCCTCGGGAAATTTCGTGATCCGATCGAGCGCGTTTCGGATCTCCCTTTCCTTTTCCTCGATGTCTTCGTCGGACGTATCGACGTCGAGCTCGATCGTCGTGACCGAGCGATTATCCGTAATGATCGTCGTGTAGCTGTCGAGGCCGTCGAGATCGCGTAGCTCGTCTTCGATCGGAATCGTGACCTTGGTCTCGACGTCCCGCGCCGATGCCCCCGGAAGATTGGCGGTCACCATAAAGAACGGCAGGGAGGCCTCCGGAAAGCCCTCGACGTTCGTCCGAAGGATCGCGAGTAGTCCGAGGACCACGACGGCGAGCGTGACGACGTTGACGAGCAGATGGCGCTCTACGAAGTAACGAATGAGTCGATCCATCGTCCGCTACTCCGACAAACCGGCAGCGGCCGCGACGACCGGCAGCCCGTCGACAACGACGATCGATCCGTCTTCCAGAGCGAAATGGCCATCCCAGATGACCAGCTCCCCCTCCTCGAGCCCATCGAGGACCTCGATCCATTCGCCGTGGCTTCGGCCGGTGCGAAGGCGCCGTGTGCGCGCGACTGCCACACCGTTCTCCTGCACGACGACGAAGACCTCGGGATGCCCGTCTCGGCGGAGGACGGCTGCACGAGGCGAGAGCAGGCTCAGGGCCTCGACGGCATCGGGCAATTCGATCTGGGCGACGAGTCCGTCCCGCATGGGAGCCTCGACGGAGTCCAGCCAGAGTTCGATCTCGTATGTCCCGTCGGCGGGACCTGCAACATGGCCGACACTGACGAGTGTGGCATCGAATGTCGCACCCCCAAGGTCAGAAAAACTCACCTGCGCCTTCCGACCGACTTCGAGATGCAGAGCCTCTCGTGCAGTGACACCGCCATAGATCCGAACCCGGGAGAGATCCACCAATGTGGCCACGTGTGTTCCGGGCGACACGAAATCGCCCACATTCACTGCCAACGAATCGACGGTGCCGGCGAAGGGTGCTGAAATCCGTGTGTCCTCGAGATTTCGCTTCGCCGTATCCCGAGCCACTTCGGCCAGTGAAATTTCGTCGCGGGCGCGTTCGACCGCATGTCTGAGATCGTCGTGATGCTGTGTGCTGATCGCCTTTTGCGCGAGCAACTGTTCGGCCCGGTCGAATTCGCGTTTCGCATGGGCGTGAACCGTGCGCGCCGCACGCAGCGACGCCTCCGTCCGACGAAGCTCGAGTTCGAGTCGTGAGGACTCGAGCCGAACGAGCAGGCCGCCCTCTTCGACGATCGCGCCAGCCTCGACTCCCCGGGCGACGACACGGCCCTGTGTTTCCGCCGTTACGGTCGCGTGATAAAAAGCGCGGACCGTCCCCGTCACATGGTCGCTGCTCCCGAGTCGGGCACGCTGAATCGATTTGATTTGGACTCGAAGCCGCGCTTGCGGCGTTTCCAGAGCGGCACCTCGAGTTCTTTCTCTATTGCTGTCATTCGATTCGTCACATGCCAATTGCCCGAACGCCAGGCCGATGACAATGACGAGTGCGAACAGCGGTGCCCGCGTGTCATGACGTTTCCATTCGCGAACCGAACTCATCGAGCTTTCTCCGTGTGGGCGCGGAGTCCATGGGTGATAAATTTTTGATTGTGCTCGATCAGACGAGCGGGGAAGGATTCATCGAGTTCGATGCCCATCTCTTCACCCACGATCGGGACCATCAGGAATGGAAACGCCGATAGACTCGCAAGCGTCATGGCCATCATGCGCGGATCGAAATCCGGCCGCAGCACGCCCCTCTCCTGCTCTTCCTCGAGCCAACGGACCATCAGCATGAGGGGTCCACCACCTACACTCTTGGCGAAATCGTCTCGCGATGGCGAATCCGCGTGCGCCAGAACCTCGCGTACGATCAACTGGGGAAGCCAGGGGTCCGCCGCGATCGCCTCGACCTGAATCCGTACGAGTTCGTCGAGACGATCGCCGCCCGACCGCTCCGGATCCTCAATCAGCGCCTGAACCCGTTCCCCGACACGGTCGAAGGCGCGTCGAAACATCGCTTCGTAGAGACCCTGCCGATCGCCGAAGTAATAGGAAATCATCCCCGAGCTCACGACCGCACGGGCCGCGATCTCACGTAGCCCACAGGCCTCGAAGCCCTGCTCGACCGCGAGTTCGGTCGCCGCGTCGAGGAGACGCTCGCGAACCTCACCGGTCTTGGCAGATTTGTCTTCGTGCCGCGGTCGGCCTGGTCCCCGAGGGGCCAATCGGTCTGGTGGGTTTGAGTGCCCTGGAGAGCTCTCGTGCGCATCGTGCGTGTTCATTGTCATCTACATCGGCGGGCGCGACCCGGAAATTAATCGATCGTTCGATTAATTCAAGGCCGCCCTAGACGGCCTCTCGGGGCTGTGCCCTGAATGTCAGAATCCCCAGACTTTCCGCAAGAATCGGGGAATCCGCCACACGCTGACGCAGCCTGACGCCCGTGAGCCCCTCGGCCCCCCCAACCAGGACGTGGTTGTCGTAGTCCTCGGTGTGGATCGTGACGACCGCCGGAAAGGCAGCCCGCATCTCCCGGGCGACCTCGGCGTGTTCGTCCAGCGTGTTGCTGACGAAGACGCCACCCCGCGCAAGCCGCGCTCGGGCGAGCCGATGTGCGGGTTCCGGAATCCAGTCCGGTTTGTGGACATCGTCGCCACGGCCAATGAAGACATCTTCGAGAATCGCATCGAAGCGACCCTTGGCCGTCTTCAGCCAGGCGAGCGCGTCGGCGATCTCGACTCGAACGTCCAGACTGTCAAGTTCGAGATGGGCGCGTGCGAGGCGAACGACTTCGGGATCGAACTCCACACCGACGATCTCCGCATCGGGTGCAAGCGCGCGCGCGATGCGGGCCACGGATCCTCCGCCGAGCCCAAGAATCAGAATCCGCCGGCGACGCTTTGGCGAGAGCCAGAGAATCGGCGCCGCGATCGCATCCCAGACACAATGGGTCGCGATCTCGCCTGGCCGATAGGACGACGCAAAGGTCTCATCGACCACCAGCGCCCGCGTACCGCCGGAATCATCGATTCGCACCCGCGGCCTTTCCTCGCGTGCCCGCCGTGCATAGGATCTCGCCATGACCGCCCCCCTTTTCGACGGCCTGGCGCCGCTCGGCCCGGACGATGCCGCAAACGAATGCATCTTGCGCGTCGCGCTGCCCGTGCCCCTCGATCAGCTCTTCGACTATCGCCTCCCGGCACGGCTGTCTGCGGCGCATACCGATGTCCGCCCGGGGACAAGAGTGCGTATTCCGTTCGCGGGCCAGCTTCTCGTCGGACTCGTCGTACCGAATGACTTGATGACCGACGAACGAGATGAGCCCTTGCCCGCGCTCGCCGAAATTCAGGCCATCATCGATGAGGAGCCTGTCGTTTCCGAATCGATGATTCGCATTCTGGCCGACGCCGCGAGAGAAATCTTCGCGCCGATCGGGCAAGCAGTCGCCCATGCTCTTCCGCCCGGCTCCTCGCCGCGCACCGCACGTCCCTACGCGCTCACGCCGCGCGGTGAGCGGACCCTCGGACTTGGGGCGCGGGCGGCCGACGCACTAGGGGCGGACACAGGGCACATTCTGGCGAAGATCGCCGAGAAGCCGTTGACGCTCGCGGTGCTCTCTCGTGCGTTCCCGGATGTCCGGGTCGAAAAGTGTCTGGAAAACCTGATCCAGGATGGTCTGGTCGAGCGTCGTGTGGAAATTCGCGCGGCAAAGGCACGCATCCCCACCGACCGAATCGTCCACGTCGCAGCCGGGGTCGAAGTCGAGCAGGCTTTGAAAACGACGCTCGCCCGCGCTGCCAGTCAAGCCGCTCTGCTCGAGAAAATCGCCGAAGCAAAGCATGGCATCGCCACCCGTTCGCTCACGGCGAGCGATTCACGGGTCGGCGCGCTGCTCCGGGCACTCGCGAAGCGTGGCCTCGTGGTCTTCGAAGAGCGTCCGCGACTGTTTGCCACGGAGACAATCCTCGACGGCGGGGAAGAGGTGTCACTCACGGAAGATCAGAGCGAGGCCCTCGGCCCGATCCGCGACGCGATCAAGCGACAGGTCCCGGAGCGCTTTCTACTCCATGGCGTCACGGGCAGCGGCAAGACCGAAGTCTATCTGCGTGCAATCGCCGAAGCACTCGAGGCCGGGCGACAGGCACTCGTACTGGTTCCCGAGATTACGCTGACACACCAGATCGTCGCCCGAGTTCGCGCGCGCTTCGGCGATCAGGTCGCCGTGCTGCACAGTGGACTCAAGCCGGGCGAACGACTCGCACAGTGGGAGCGATTGCGTTCGGGACAGACCGTGATCGCCGTCGGTGCGCGCAGCGCGCTCTTCGCGCCCCTCGACGCGCTCGGGCTCATCGTGATCGATGAAGAACACGACGGCGCCTACAAAAACGAGGAAGGGTTTCGCTATCACTCGCGCGATCTCGCAGAACGCATCGCTCGCGAAGCGCACTGCCCGCTGATCCTGGGCTCCGCGACGCCGTCGCTCGAAACGCGCCACAGCGCGGATCTCGGCCGACTTCGACGTCTCTCGCTACCTCGACGCGTCGGCGGAAGACCGCTTCCCGCTGTCGAGATCGTCGACCTCGCCAAGGAGAAAGCCAAGAACCCCCGCGGCCGAAAAATGATTCTGTCCAAGCCGCTACGCAGCGCCATCCAGCAGGCGCTCGACCAGGGCGGGCAGACGATCCTGTTCCTCAACCGCCGCGGATTTTCGACGCGCATCTTCTGTTTTCAATGCGGACATGCGGAGCGCTGTGACGATTGTGACGTCGCACTGGTCTATCACGCCGCCGACTATCAACTCCGATGTCATTATTGTGATCTCGTGCGGGCCGTACCGGAATCCTGCAACGGCTGTGGTGATCCCGAGACTGCGCTGCTCGGCGTCGGAACCGAACGTCTGGAAGAAGAGGTGCGGAGCCTCTTTCCGGCTGCCCGCACGATGCGGCTCGACCGCGACGTCGCCTCCCGCCGAGGGCACACCGAGAGTGTGTTGCGCGCGCTCAAGGATGGCGAAGTCGACATCGTGATCGGAACCCAGATGGTCGCCAAGGGTCACGACTTCCCGGGTGTTCAGCTGGTCGGTGTCGTCGCGGCGGATATCGGCCTCCATTTGCCCGACTTCCGGGCCGCAGAACGAACTTTTCAATTGCTGACCCAGGTTGCCGGACGCGCCGGACGCGCCGACCGACCGGGTCGGGTCGTCGTTCAAACCTTCGTCCCCGACCACTACGCCCTGGCTCCCGTCGCGACTCATGACTTCGAAAGCTTCTATCGCGAAGAAATCGAGCATCGCGAGGCACTCGGATACCCACCCTTCGCGGGCCTCACACGCGTCGTCGTCCATGCGGAGGACGTCGATCAAGCGCGCGAAGCGGCGGAGACACTCGCAAGGGCGGCTCGAAGCCAGATCCCAGAGGGTGCGCACGCCGAATTGCTGGGCCCAGCACCGGCGCCGCTCGCGAAGCTTCGCGGCCGCTTCCGATTCATGCTGCTGATCAAGGGCGACGATGAGGCCCTCTTGCGGCATGTTTCGCTAGCGATCACGGCGGCCTCGAAACAACTTCCCCGCGCGGTCCAGAGCACATTGGACGCGCGCCCGGTCAACATGCTATAAACCGCCCGTTTTCCCTTCTGAACCAAATAGTTAGCTGCGGGACAAGGAGCTGACCCCCAGCCTGAAAGAGAGCCAGACACCCCTATCGGGTGTCACACCCACCATGGCACTACGAGAGATCGTCAAATTTCCGGATTCCCGCCTCAAGCAGGTCGCCAAACCGATCACCGAGGTCGACGAGGCACTTCGCGAGCTGGCCCAGGACATGATCGACGTCATGTACGACGAGCCCGGGATCGGCCTGGCCGCACCACAGGTCGGAGCCAGCATCCGCATGTTCGTGATCGATACCGAATGGGGCGACGATGACGTGGGGAAGAACCCAACCGTCGTCCTGAATCCCGAGATCAGCGACCGCGAGGGCAAGATCACCTGGGAAGAGGGTTGCCTCTCGGTCCCCGATTTTTCTGCGAACGTCGATCGCGACGCCAGGATCACATTGCGCGGAAGCGACCTCGACGGCAATCCGATCGAGGAAAATGTCGAGGGACTGCGGGCTGTCTGTATCCAACATGAAGTCGACCATCTCGACGGGATCCTTTTCATCGATCGTATCAGCCGATTGAAGCGGAGCCTGTACGTCAAAAAGCGAAAGAAACAGCTACTCGAAGAGCAGGATTAGGTCGGCCCGTGCAGGCGCTTCGCCTCGTCTTCTTCGGCACACCCGAGATCGCCGTGCCGACCCTCGAACGCCTGATCGCCGGGCCACATGAGGTCGTCGGAGTCGTCTCTCAACCGGATCGTGCCCGGGGACGCGGACGAAAAGAATCGCCCTCTCCTGTTTCAGCGGTTGCCCTTCGTGAGGACATCCCGCTCCTTCGCCCCGAGCACATCGGAGACACCGAAGCTGTGTCGAAATTGAAAGCGCTCCGCCCGGACGTCGGCATCGTCGTCGCTTTCGGCCAGTTCCTGCCCAAGAGGGTTCGCGAAATGCCCAGCTGCGGCTATCTGATCAACGCTCATGCGAGCCTGCTCCCGAAATATCGCGGCGCATCGCCCATCGCGCAGGCAATTCTCGACGGCGAATCGGAGACGGGGATTTCGGTCATGCGCATCGAGCGAGAGATGGACGCAGGGCCCGTTGCGCTCGTGATGCGAACGGCAATCGAGCCACGCGAGAACACCGCGGAGCTCTCGAGCCGGCTCTCGGAATTGGCTGCAACGGCCATCGAAGGGACTGTCGAAAGCATCGCCCGAGGAGACGTCGAATGGTCCGCGCAGGATGCGAATCTCGCCACGATTGCGCCGAAGCTCGAAAAGTCCGATTCGGTACTCGACCTGCGCGAAAGCGCCCGTGCCCTCGCGAGTCGAGTCCATGCGCTCTCACCGAAGCCTGGTGGCGCGTTGACCCTCGTCACCGGTAGCTCTGAACCAGACGGCGATGGTACGGGCCATGCGGTCCTCAAGATCTCCCGCGCCGACGTCCTTCCCTACGACGTGGCGAAGAGTTCTGTCGACGGAATCTCCGATACCTCCGGCCCATCCAGGACGTCCGATCCAGCGCCCGGGACGCTCGAGCGCAACGTCGACGGCGTGGCACTTCGAATCGCGACGGCAGACGGCTGGCTCGTCCCTCTCGTCATGCAGCGTGCGGGCGGTAAACCGCTTCCGATCGCGGATTTTCTTCACGGGTTCGAGATCGGTGAAGATGCGCATTGTGCGCTTCCGGATCCCGGTGCGGAGACAGGCCCATGAGTCATCCCACCAAAGGAGGCGGACACGGAGGCGGACGCGAAAAACGTTGGCCGGGGCGCGGCAACAATTCGCGTAAGACCGCCGGTCCCACCGCACCGCGAATGATCGCGATTCGCGTCGTCGAGCGAGTCCAGCGTGCGGGCGCCTATGCCGATCTGGCGCTTCATCATGCGCTCGTTCAAAGTCGGATGCCCGCAGCAGACAGGGCCCTCGCAACGGAACTGGTCTACGGCACGCTCCGTTGGCGTGGACGACTGGACTACTTGATCGAGAAGGCCCTCGACCGCGACATCAGCAAGCTCGAGCCGCTGGTCACGAGCGCCTTGCGAGTCGGCGCCTATCAGCTTTTCTTCTCGGACCGGATTCCGGCGAACGCGGCCGTCGACGAGGCCGTTCGCTGTGTGCGCGCGATGGGTCTCGAGCGTGCGACCGGCCTGGTCAATGCGGTCCTCCGCCGACTCGCGCGAGAAGGCGACGCGATCGAGTTCCCAAAAATCGAAACCGATCCAATCGACCATCTCGTTCATGCGGAATCGCTTCCGCGCTGGCTGGCCAAACGCTGGCTCGAAGAATTTGGAGCCGAGGAGGCGGTCAGGCTTGCAACGACCTTGAACCAAGCAGCACCCGTGACTGTGCGAGTCAACCGAACCAAGACGACACGTGAAGCGCTTCTTCCAGAGCTCAAAGAGCGATTTCCCGATGCAACCGCATGTCGTTATGCGCCGGACGGCATCATCCTCGGCCGCAAGGGCGACGCGGGCCAGGACCCCACTTTCCTTTCGGGCCAGATCAGTGTCCAGGATGAGGCGTCCCAGCTCGTCGTCCACCTTCTCGACCCTCGACCGGGCGAACGCATCCTCGATACCTGTTCCGCGCCGGGCACGAAAGCGGCGGCCATCGCCGAGCGACTGAATGGCAAGGGGCATGTACTCGCCCTCGATCGACACCCTCGCCGGCTCCAACTGGTCGGTCGAGGCATCCGACGACTCGAAATCGGCGGGGTCGCCACGCTCGAACGAGACGCCACCAAATCTCTCGTCGATCTTGCAGCGGACCAGCCCTTCGATCGGATCCTCGTCGATGCGCCGTGTTCGGGTCTCGGCGCTCTGCGTCGCAATCCCGACGCTCGATGGCGAATTCGGCCCGAGGACCTCGAATCACTCGGCAAAGTCCAGCGGGCGATCCTCGAATCCGCAGCCGAAGTCTTGAGGCCGGGCGGCAGTCTCGTCTACTCTACCTGTACGATTACGAAGGAAGAGAACGAGTCCGTCATCCAGGGCTTCATGGCGACGCGCCCGGGCTGGCAGATCGCACCGAAGGAATCCGCACCGGTCGAGCTGCAGGAACTCATCGACGAGAACGGGTTCCTTCGATTGCTACCGCACCAGCATGACACGGATGGGTTCTTTGCCGTACGACTGATTCGCGGCGAGGCTTAGCGAGAGGCCAAGCGAGAAGCTGACGAGGAAACATGAATGAGTAGCGACAGCAAGAACAGGCAGACCGAGATCCTGATCGCCCCGTCGATCCTCGCCTCCGATTTCGTGAATCTGGCCAGCGAGCTTCGATCCATCGAATCCGCGGACCTGATCCACGTCGACGTGATGGACGGCCACTTCGTGCCCAACCTGACCATCGGCCCACCCGTCGTCGCCGCGATCAAAAAAATCGCGACGCGGCCTCTCGACGTCCATCTCATGATCGAGTCGCCCGAGACCTATCTCGAGCATTACATCGATGCCGGCGCCGACATCCTCGGCGTCCACATCGAAGCCTGTCCCCATCTCCACGGCACCCTCGGCGAGATCCGCAAAATCGGCGAGCGAAAGGGACGGACCGTGCGTTCTTGCGCGGTCCTGAATCCCTCAACCCCCGCCAAGACATTGAAATACGTGCTCGAAGAGGTCGACCAGATCCTGGTGATGACCGTCAATCCCGGCTTCGGCGGCCAATCCTTCATCGAAGCCATGCTTCCGAAGATCGAAAAGATCCGCGGCTGGATCGAGAAGTACGGCCTCGACGTCGATCTCCAGGTCGACGGTGGGGTCACCAAGGCCAATATCGGCCGCGCTGCCTCGGCAGGCGCCAACGTCTTCGTCGCCGGGACATCGGTCTTCGGCGAGGACGACCGAAAGCTCGCAATCGAAGGACTTCGTCGGGCTGGAGTGGTGGCCGTCCAGTAAGACGCCCCAGGACGCGTTTCAGAGGCCAGAACCCACCCGTTCTGCCTTGAGACAGACCTCGGAAGGCGTCATACTCCGGCGCTCGGTCGGGGCGTGGCGCAGCTTGGTAGCGCGCTTCGTTCGGGACGAAGAGGTCGCTGGTTCAAATCCAGTCGCCCCGACCATTTCGCACAGCCGCGCCCCTTCGCACAGCCGCGCCCCTTCGCACAGCCGCGCCCCTTCGCACAGCCGCGCCCCGCGTCAAGCCTTCTTCGGCACGAAGCGATTCTCCAGTCCGCGCGTCAGGCTGCCGCTCACTCGGCTGGAGAGTTCGTCGACCGTCCAGACGTCTTCTGTGAAGATCGTGCGCTCGGGGGTCGGCTGGGTCATCAGGCTCACCTCTGTGGCACTCACGATGAAGTCTTCCCCGTTTACGTTGGCGGCCTCGTCGGTGCAGAGCCAGGTCGTGAACGCCGCCACGCCGGCGGGGACCCACGCCTCGATCTGGGCGACCGGGTTCTCGGCGCTGGCGCCGTCACCGAGGGCCATGCCCTCCTTGCGCGTTCGCTCCATCGCCTCGCGAAGCTCGTCGGAGAGTGTCATGCGGGTCGCCGCGCGCGGCCGAATCGAGTTCGCCCGGCAGCCGTAGCGACCGAGATCGCGGGCGATCGTCCGGGTGAAGCCCGTAATCCCCTCTTTCGCGGCGGAGTAGTTCGCCTGCCCCATATTGCCGAGTCCCGACTCGCTGCTCGTATTCACCACGACACCCGAGCGCTGCTCGCGGTAGACCGGCGCCACCGCGCGCGTGCAGACGAAGGTGCCCTTCAGGTGGATATCGAGGACCGAGTCCCACTCCTCCTCGCTCATGTTATGCAGCATCCGATCGCGCAAAATCCCCGCGTTGTTTACAAGGATGTCGACCCGTCCGAACTGGGCGAGCGCCTTCTGGACAGCGTCCGTTCCCGTATCCATGTTCCGAACGTCGCCGAAGTGCGGAATCGCTTTGCCGCCCTTCGCCACGATCGCGTCGGCAACCTCGTCCGCGGGACCGTGACCGGCCCCTGCTCCGTCGACCCCTCCGCCGTAATCGAGCACGACCAGCGACGCGCCCTCCGCGGCCAGCGCAAGACAGGTCGCCTGTCCGATTCCGCGGGCTCCACCCGTTACGATTGCGACTCTCCCGTCCAGTCTCATGACATCCTCCTCGCTGCGATTGATCGAAGGCCTCTATCGTACACCGGGAGGACGGTCCGCAAAGGCCCAGCGCCACTCGGGGGTGGCGGAGGGTCCAGATGCACTCGCAGGTGGCGGCGGGCTCGCAAGCGGCGCCCGAGGTGGAGCGCCATA
>CBFDDD010000109.1:0-15768 GCA_965603475.1 uncultured Myxococcales bacterium | reverse complement strand
AATCGTTCGAATCGTGCCAGCCGGATCACCCGGGAAGACTCCCGGATCCGCGATCTTCGAAAGGAAGCCACTGGGCCCAAAGAAGATTGCGAAGTTCGATGCCGTGGGCACATTGATGAGCGCGAGCTCACTCGTGTCCCAGGACGCCGAGGTGAAGATACCCTGGAGGTTTCCATCCAAACCATCGTAACCCGTGACGATGTCCACGTTGAAGATCGCACCCTGGTCCTGCACTCCAACTGCATCACTCACATGAGTGACCGTCACAAGAGCGTTCGCCGAGGCAGCACTGAGGCCGACCACAACTACTGCTGTCAGAATCGTTTTAAGAAGCCGCATCCGTATTCTCTCCTAAGATTCGATTGAACTTTTTGATCGTTCAATCATTCGTCAACAATAACAACATTGGAGCATGCACTCCGTTTCCACTTCAGATCGTATCCTGCACCGATGGTTCGAAACCGTTCGTTCGATCGGAGCGTGACATCTTCCAACCACAGCATCCAGGAACCGATCCCGGATTCCGCGATCAACTACTACTTACTCTGCCGTCGCGCCCGGTCCCGGTGCCGCTCCGAAGAGTGCGAGCAGCGCCGAGAAGTCGGAGCCAGCAACGACACCGTCACAATCGATATCGGACAGCGCATCGGCCGTACCGAATACACCGAGCAGAATCGAAAAGTCCGACCCGGCAACCACGTTGTCATTGTCGAAATCGGCGTCACATACGTCACCGAAACCATCGCCATCAGTGTCGACCTGGTTACTGCAAGTACCACCTGGCGCCGCACCGTTGGCAATCGTCGAGCAGTTATCGAACACGTCCGGAATCAGATCGCTGTCGCCGTCCGCAATCGAACCAGCCGTTGCCGACATCGCGAAACCAATCGCAAAAAGGCTAACGAAAAAAATCAGCTTGAGGTTCATCTTGAAGGTTCTCCTATGAGTATCTAAGCATCTAGCTAGACAGGCCTATTAAGCCATCTGTGAGAAAAAGCGCACAAACAATTTTTCTCGGTGCGAGTCGTCATATCAGTCAAAAAAAACTCTAACAGAAGCCCCCCGGGATATGAACGCCAAATTTCACTAATAGTGAAAAAGGGTATTCTATGGCGTTCGAGTCTTGGGCACCCCATCTAGCCGAGATCATTGATCACCCCACTCGGAGCAATGGCGAATCAGTAAAGCAATCGTCGTGCCAGAATAGTACGATCCTAACTACTTGATTTTGAAGCGATTTATCAAATTGCGAGTTTGGGAATGGAAAAATTCTTCCTCGTGAGAGGAAAATATTTGGCGAAAATGACAAAGTCGGGCCTATTCGAAGCGGGAGGAGGCTCACCTCTGTGAGGCGTAGTCGATGAGTTGGGGTGCCAACCGCTCCCAGACCTGACGAACTCGTTCTTCTGCCTTCTTCGTGTTCGATTCTCCAGGCTCGAGAATCGTCGATAGCCTGATTGCGAGCATATGCTGCGGCCGCGCGAAGGGGCTTCGATCGAGCGCGACCGCCTGCCGAAACCATTCCTCCGCCAAATTACCACGACGCTCGATCCATGAATAGGAAAGCACCGACCGCGCGCCGCGACGCAATACCATTCGTCGGACCAGGGGCCCTCCATCCACAATTTCCTCGAAGGTCTCCTCGATCGGTGCGTAACCCGTCTCGGGCCAGGCCAGTCGCTTCGTCAAGATCGAGTAACCACGCAGCTGTTCGTTCGCAACGCCGAGATGGATCTCGACGCTTTTGCCATCGATCCACACGCGATGCCGCGCCTGGGCGAGGTAGTGAACGCTGCCCACGAAGTTGTAATCCATTGGATAGGGGGTGGAGGGATCCTCACCGAAGATGCGAGCAAGCAATGCGTCCGGCTTTTCCTCGAGCCCTCGTGGGTGACTCCATCTCGGCAGGAATCGACCCACCGCGAGCATCATGACGAGCAGGCAAGCAATCGCCAACAGCTGGACCGCGCGTTTCGCGGTCGGCGACCCAGCGCTTCGCGTCAATCCATACTCTCCGTCTTCCGCGTTCGGATCTCGAGAATCGAGAATACGTTCGAGCAGACCATCGATCAGATAGATTGCCGTCAGCCCCACGAGCAGCATCGCTATGCCCTGTAGATTGTGGATCGAGTGAATCGAGGAGGCTGGGTTCAAGACCAGCGTCACGACACGAATGCCGTTGGTCAAGAAGGCCACGATCGGGGCAAGACCGATCAGGATCGCTGCATGCCAGCCCCGGCGTTCGAAAAGATCGATCAGAAGTACGGTCAACATGCTGAGTGTGACGATCGTTCGAACGCCGCTGCAGGTTTCGATGACGATGAAGGTGTTCTCCGGTCGGAGAATCTGGTCGCCCTGAACGTAGGAAGCGACCCCGATCGCGTTCAGGATCAGTCCCGCATATTGCGCCGTGACGAGCTGAATGGGATAGATCGTCGCAGCGATCAGCACGGGCGAGACAGGCAACGCAAAGCCTAAAAACAGAATCGGTAGCCAATACGCTCTGAGCCCTGCGGCACCGCCGAGCAACAGGACGATTCCCGCCAACAAGAAGATCACGCTGGCGAGCTGCAGATCGGACGCCGTCGTATAGGCGCCCCAGCCGTAGAGCGCGACAGACAACATCAGCATCAAACTCGCGGCTCTCGTCGATCCCGGGCCACGCAGCAGGTCTCGATAGTGGCTACGCCGATAGAAGAGCCAGAGCGAAAGAATCAGGACTGGGGCGCCTGCGGCTTCGTTTGCCTGGAAGAAGAATTCTTCGCCCTGCGCACTCAATGTCTGGATCGTCGAGGGAAAGAAAATCGGGTAATAGAGAATCGAGCCAAGCCCGAGCACGAGTAGACACACCCAGAACAGCGGGGTACGGAGCAGTCTGGCGAGATCCGGCGTGTCTTCGACCGTTGTTTCGCTCACTCAATTTTCCTCACGACACATCGAACCTCGGCATCGACGAGCGAGACTACTACGAGCCTCATCACCGCACCTACTTCACCCATCACGCCTATCACGCCTACGAATCGCGGCGCGGCGTCTCGAGATCCTCGCGATACCGCGCGCGCGGACGCAGCAGGTAGCCGGCCTCGTATTGTTCGAGCGAGTGCGCAACCCATCCGACGCTTCGACCGACTGCAAAGAGCGCCGTCGCACTTCCATCGGGCAGTGCAAGCGCACGCGCCACGGCGACCAGACCCACGTCGATCGACGGCCCTCCGAATCCACCCTGTTGCATGGCATCGACCAACGCGAGCACCGACTGGACTTCTGGACTTTCACCGCGCAGGTCGCGCGCGATTTCGATGAGCAGCGTTCCACGGGGATCGGCATGCGGCGCGTAGATCGGATGGGCAAAGCCCTCGATGACCTCTCCGCGTCGTTGGCGATCGTGAACGACGTGCTCGACACGATTCGCAGGGCCGGCCTCGAGCAGCAGCGCATCGACGCGATCCGCCGCGCCGCCATGCCGTGGACCCGACAATGCTGCGAGCGCCGCGGACAGACACCCATAGACATCCGCGCCCGTCGACGCGACGACACGCGCCGCAAATGTCGACGCATTCAATTCGTGGTCCGCGGCCAGGACCAACGACCGGTTCAGGGCGGCCTGTTCTTCTTCTCCGAGCTCTCTCGAAAAGGCAGCTCCGATCGCGAGGGCGAGATTGGGCGCTTGCAGGGAAGCGGCAATCGCCTCGGTCGGATCGACCTCCGGACGGCCGAGTGCGAGTACCGCGACGATGCGGCGCAGCAGCCCGCGTGCGCGAGGCAGGACCGCATCGGGGTGCCAGCTGAATCGACCGGGATCCCGCGCGGCGAGTAGAGAGATGACGATGCTCATGACCGAGAGCGGCCCCACCCGTGCGGGCAGCACTCGCAACAGGCCGTCGAGGTCGAGTCCGAGCCCTTCCGGCTGCCAATTCGAGGGTTCTGGTCGGTCGCTCCAATCGCCGGACCAGAGACCCTCCGCGACCCATTCGAAGCTCCGCCCTTCACGCGCAAGATCGATCGCAGCCCGACCGCGGTAGAGCGGTCCACGCTCCAGCGAAATCATCGTGATCGCACTGTCCAGCACGGGCTCACCCTGGCGCAGCGCGGCGGCTGCCACCGGGCCATGCCCGGCACGCGCATCGCGCCGCGCACAGAGGCGCTCGAGATCACTACGGCGATAGCGCCGCGCCCGCCCTTTGCCGCCCGGCACACTCTGGATGAGCCCACGGCTTGTATAGGCATAAACAGTTGGCAGCTTCACTCCGAGCAGGCTTGCGGCCTCTCGAGCAGTCAAGAACTCATCCTGGCGCTCGCCAGAGAGCTTCGCCGCGCCCTGCAAGACATCGAACTGGGTCTCGGACATGGATCTGGATCCTCATCGACAATAAAAGTCTACAAACGCAACATTGATTATCTTTATCAACTTGATCAATGTTTTGACACTTGTCAAGCTGTTGGCTTGGAATCGACGACTCTAATCGTGCTGTGCCTTTCCAGCCTGCTTACGGCGGGTGTCTCCGCCGTTCTCGGCATGGCCGGCGGGATCATGCTGCTGGCGGTGATGTTGCTCTTCCTCGATCCGGTGGTGGCGATCCCGATCCACGCGCTGGTCCAGCTGACCTCGAACTCCAGCCGAACCGTGATCCACGCGCGCTCGGTCCGGCGCGAACTGCTCTTTCCATTCGTGCTCTTGTTGCTTCCGGCCGGAGCCCTGACCCTGCCCCTGGTTCAGCACGCGCCAGCCGATGCGCTTCGGCTCGGGATCGGGCTCTTCGTCCTGATCGCGACCTGGCGAAAGAGTTGGCTGCTCCTGGGTGCCGACCCCGAACGAATCCCCGTCCGACCCCGCTTTGCACTGGTCGGCGCGGGTGCCGGCGCGATTGGGCCCCTGGTCGGCGCGACAGGCCCCTTCATCGCACCCTTCTTTCTCGGCATCGGTCTGACCCGGTTCGAGCTGATCGGGACCAAAGCCGCATGTCAGGCAGCGGGCCATCTCGCGAAGATGTTGCTCTTCGGATTCGCTGGCTTCGCATTTCTCGAGTATGCCGATCTCATGCTAGGCATGGCGATCAGTGTCGTCGCCGGAACCTGGCTCGGCACTCGCCTGCTCCAACACCTCGACGACAAACGCTTCACCCAACTCTACAAACTCACACTCACGGTCGTGGCGCTACGTCTGGTCTGGAGTGGGATCACATCGCTGGAAATCACGAGCGACCTGATCGCACGCTGAGGATCCCCAAAACTCGTCAGAGGTCGTAACGAATGACGCTCCGGATCACTTCGCCCTCGTGCATGAGGTCGAACGCCTGATTGATGTCTTCGAGCGGCATCGTTCGAGACACCATCTCGTCGAGTTTGACGCGGCCGTTCATGTAGCGATCAACGAGACCCGGAACCTGCGTGCGTCCCTTCGTTCCGCCAAAGGCCGTTCCGCGCCAGACACGACCTGTCACGAGCAGAAAGGGTCTGGCGTGGATCTCCTGGCCTGCACCCGCAACGCCGATGATGATCGATTCGCCCCAGCCCTTGTGGGCGATACGAAGCGCCATGCCCATGGTTTCGACGTTCCCGATACACTCGAAGGAATAATCGACGCCGCCGTCGGTCATGTCGATGATGTGGTCCTCGAGTTCAGCGACATCCTGCGGATTGACGCAGTCCGTCGCACCGAACTGCATTGCGAGCTCGAATTTCTTCGGGTTTGTGTCGATGCAGATGATCCGATCGGCCCCGGCCATCACAGCACCTTGAACGACTGCGAGGCCGATGCCACCGAGGCCGATGATTGCGACGGTCGAACCGGGCTCGACCTTGGCAGTGTTCAACACGGCGCCTATTCCCGTCGTCACACCACACCCGAGCAAGCAGACCTTGTCGAGCGGCGCGTCCTTGCGAACCTTTGCGAGCGCGATCTCGGGGACGACCGTCGCCTTCGCAAAGGTCGACGTTCCCATATAGTGATGAAGCTTCTGACCACGCCAGGTCATCCGACTCGTGCCGTCGGGCATCAAACCCCTTCCCTGGGTTTCGCGAATCGCCTGGCAGAGATTCGTCTTGCCGGACAGGCAGAATTTGCATTCCCGACATTCTGGCGTGTAGAGCGGGATCACGTGATCGCCCACCGAAAGCGACTTCACACCCGGGCCGACTTCCTCTACGACGCCCGCACCTTCATGGCCAAGAATCGCCGGAAAGAGGCCCTCCGGATCCTCACCACTCAACGTGAACGCATCCGTATGACATACGCCAGTCGCAGCCAGGCGTACCAGACATTCGCCCTCTTTCGGGCCGGCGAGGTCGATTTCGTCGATCTCGAGCGGTTTCCCGGCCTCTACGGCGATGGCGGCTTCGACCTTCATGACTTTCCCCTCTTCAGTCTGCGGGCATCGCCGCCCGCTCCTCTTCGACCAGCGTCCGCAGTACGGGATGCGCGTCCATAGCCTCGATAAACGCAGCCAATCGCGGCCAGACCGTCGCATCGAGTTGGTATCCGGCGTGACCGAGGTTCACGAGCGGGGACCAGACGGACAATGGCGCGATCGTCATCTGCTGATTCGAAAGCGGATCATCAGTGTCGATCACGCCTTCGATGAAGAGCTCTTCGATTTGATCGAATACGGGGGGCAGCACTTCGTCGAGCTGACGTCGAACAATCTCCTCATCCACGGGCTGCTTGAAGAATTTCGCCTGAACGACGCGCTGGAAGAAGACGGGAGTGGCCGACTCGACAAGTCGGGTGTCCGCGTACTCTTCCCAGAAGAGCGCCGTCGCGAATTTCCTCGGCTCGGATGGATAGATGGCGGGGGTTGGCTCGACTCGTTCGAGATAGGCGCAGATCGCCGACGAATCGGGCAGTGTCCAACCATCCTCTTCCCAGACCGGAATTTTCGAGAGCGGACTCTTGGCGAGAAATTCCGAGTCCATCGCGCCCGGCATGACGTTGACGAGTTCGTAGTCGATGGACTTGATCGCCAGGACAGCGCGGACCTTGCGCACGAAGGGTGAAAGACTGACTCCGTACAGTGTTCCGCGCTTACCGACGCTCACCATCATTCATTCCCCGCCACAATTTCGCGCAAGAGTGAACCCGATCAATACGATGACCCAGACGAGTCCACCGAGCGAGCGAATCAGAGAACGTCCCACAGACGACGGTTCGTCGGACATCTCGAGTTCGCGATCCTCCTGATCGGGCAGGAACTCGATCGGGTGGGGAAAATCTTCGGCCGAAGTGGTACTCGTGTGCACCATTGGTTCCAGAATGGAGACATGCTCGGACTGGCCGGTTGCGCTACCGCAATGAATACATTTACGAGTTCCGACTGGAAAACTCACATTGCAGCGCTGGCATCGGACTTCGTAGACTGGCGTCGCTGACTGCATCTAATGCACACCCGCCGTCGCGATCAGGGTCACAGGATCGATCTTCATTTCGCGCAATACATGGTCCCACATTTCTTCGACCGGTACATCGAAAACCACGTCCGGCGACAGCGGCGCAATCACCCACGCGCCTTGAGCGAGTTCCGATTCGAGCTGCCCCTGCCCCCACCCGGCATAACCGAGAAAGATTCGCAGATCCTGGGGCGGATGCTGTGCCAGCTGTTGCAGAACATTCATGGACCCGGCAAAACACAGCTCGCCATCCAGACGTGAGATCTGCTCGTCCTCGATCTCGGTATCCAGATCATCCTGGAAGAGCAGCCATCCCGTGTTCGACTCGACGGGTCCCCCCCAGGCCACATCGGCCGATGTGCGCCCCTTCCAGTCGAACTCGAGACTCTCACAAAGCTCGCTCACCGACAATTCGACCTCTCGGTTCAACACAAGACCAAAGGTCGAGGTCTCGTCGTGATGGACGACGAGTATGACCGCGCGACGAAAATTCGGATCGGCCAGCTGTGGCATGGCCACGAGTAGCGAGGAACAGAGTTCAGATTGGGACACGTCGAGAAGGGTAGCATCCGCGAACCGAGACGACCGAAGATCTGACTTCAGAGGGCACCCCGATCGGTCGAATCAGCCAGACGACGCCGGCCCTTTCCAATCATCGGGTTGGCTCGAATCGGAGATCCAGATGACGACGACCGCCTCGACCGCTCCTGCGGGCATTCTGCTGGTCGACGACGGCGAACTCGACGAGGTCGCCGCCGTACTCGAATCCGAAGGCCTCCCCTACGATCGAATGCGTGGCGCGCACATTCCCGCCGAGGTCGCCCCACCTCGAGACCTACTCATTGTCACACCTCGTCGCGTCGAGCGCGTCCGTCGCGGTAGCCCCTCCGAAGCAAGCCCTGGCCGACCGCTCCGAATCATCGCGGTCCAGGAAGACTCCCCGCCGATGCGCCGCCGACTCCGACGGGCCGGTCTGAATCTGCTCGTCCGCCTGCCTGCCGATGCCGAGATCTGGCGCTTGCTGATCGCCCGCGCGCTCTACCAGGGCAGCGAGCGGCGCGAGGATCATCGAGTCGCAGTCGGATCCCGTGTCGCGATCGACGTCGACGAGGAATCGTCGGTAGGCGAACTGGCGACGATCCTCGTTGACCTCTCGAATCGAGGCTGCAGACTCCAGACTCGCGAAAATTTTTCCGTGGGAGACCCCATCGTATTCGCCCTCCCCGCAGATCATGATACGGGCCGAGAGGACGAGCCATTCACGCTTCGGGGGCGTGTGCGGCGAATTGCCATGCAAGCCGGCTCGGGAGAATCCATGCTGGCGGTCGTATTCGACCCTGACATGTGCGACGAGAGCCGAACCCGGCTCACCGCCTTGATCAACCGCTGGGCGTCTGGCCCCGACTCGCTAGAACGGGTACTCGAACCGATCGTGCCAGCAATTCCGTCCTGTCAGCTGGCTTCCCTCCCAGAGCTGACCCTCGACGACGAAACCGATCCGCCGATACCGGCGCGTACGGAGATTCGCGTCCAGCTGGCCGACGTTGCCGAAAACCCAGACTCCGAACGTCGGTCTCGGGCACGAGGACGCTACGAGTCACAGATCGTGGCCGAGGGCGAGGACGGGCCCGTCGTGCTGATCGGACGAGATCTCTCGGCCAACGGCATGCGGATCGAACCCATCGGTCTTCTCAGACTCGGCGACCGCTTTCGCGTGGCCCTTCACGGTCCGGGCCCGGGCGAACACTTCGTCGTCCACGCCGAGATCACGCGCGATGACGGAGATGACGGCTTTGCGCTCGTTTTCGATGATGTCGACAGCGCCACCGCGACGGAGCTCGAGAAGCTCGTAGCCTGCCTGCCCGATGTCGAGTCGCTCGATGCGGGCGAAATTGGGGGGTTGGGTGCGATCTTGTCGGAGATACTGATCGACTAACAGGTTTTTCGAATGGTTTGGGGCGCTGTTGGGGATTGTGCCCGGTGTCGCGGGGGGGGGGGGGGGGGGGGTGCGGGGCAGCGCCAGGGGGCGGGGGCGCCCCCTTGTTGCGGCCAACATGGGGGCGCCCGCCCGCCCCCGCCGGGCGAGCCTATGCCCCCCCCGCCCGCGACACTCGAGACGCTTTCTGCATCACGGTTCCCACGACCGGGATTTTTTTGCGTGGTGGACGTTTGCGCCTCTACGGGCGCGTCAGTAGTGATCCTCTGCCGTGCAGCGGCCGCTGCAGCTGCAGCTGCAGCTGATGGTGATCGTGACGTTTCTCGTTTGCACCCACGGCATTGCTTTACCCGCTCGACCGCTGGAAATGCTTGGCGTCCATTCACCCTCAAAAGTCCGGTTGTGTGAACCCCAAAGCGCGACCGTCCCAAGTGGCCCGGGCGTGCGGCCGTGTCGCTCGCCTGGAGGCGAGGGTCGGCAGCAGGTCGCCTCGATGCATCATGCGGACGCCACCGCCCGAGCCGACCGGCTAGCGACACGGCCGCACGCCCGGGCCACCTGGCACGTCCCCACAACGGAGTTCGCGCATACGGCGTCGGTCTGCGAAGATGGGGGGAACCGAGGAGAAACCCCATTGAGCGAAGAATCCAACCCGCTCGGCGAAATCAGCGTCGATCAGGACAACCTCTACCGCGAAGAGACCTTTACTGATTTGAAGGTGGCTTCGATCCGCCGCCTCTCGCCGATCAGGTCAGATGGCAGCGACGATACTGCGCGACCGGTTCTGTTCATCGGTGAGACGACTTTGATGTCGGCACGCGGACCGCTCCCGATCAACTGCCCGATCGAGGCAACCACGCTCGCGGAGGCCCTGGAGGCGTTCCCGCAAGCCGTCCAGGCCGCCGTCGAACGCCTCATGGAAGAGGCGCGTGAAATGCAGCGCCAGGAGGCGAATCGAATCGTCGTCCCCGGGCAAGCGCCCGGACCCGGCCAAGGCGGCGGACGCATCATCGGCTGAGTCGAGAAGTCGTGACATGACCGAGAGGCGACGCACTGCATGCTGCGTCCGCGTCGTGGTCTTCCAAAGACCGAGAAGGGGCCCGGCAGATTGCCGGACCCCTTCAGTCGTTCCAAATCGATTGTTCTAGACGGATCTAGAAGAGCGACTGACCCGAGGTGCCATCACACGGTCCAACCGTATCCATGGCCGTCGCCGCTGGCGGAACCGCAGCTGCGTCCCAGACACCGTTCGCGCCGCATGCGGCGTTCTGACCAGCGATTCCGGCATTCGTATTCCCGATCTGCTTCACATAGCCCCACTGCTGGGTCACGGCATCCGCATCGATATCCGCGGTGGCCGTCGCAGTATAGGAAGCTCCGGGAGCACCACCATTGATGGCGACTGCGTACTGGAAGAAGACCTGACCTTCAGGCGCCCATCCGAGCGTGTTGAAGTCCGCACCGACAGCAGCCACTTCAGCAAAGATAGCCTTGGAACTACCGGGGATGGCGAGCGGCGCCACGCCGGTTCCAATGTACACGCCAAACTCGGCGAGATAGGAAGCCTCTGCAGTACGAATCGCAGCGATGTTGACCTTGCCTTCAGAGCTCTTGCTCTTCAGCTGGAAGCGAAGGAAGTTGGGGATCGCGATCGCGGCCAGAATACCGATGATGGCGACCACGATCATGAGTTCAATGAGAGTGAAGCCCTTGTTGGACTTACGAATGAGTTTACTCATCTTGTGTGTCTATCCTTTGGATTTTGAGTCACTCGAGTGATCGAGTCCCTGCCCAATGCAAGGGTTGGCTGCGGTTTGCCCAGGATCCCGTCCAGGAGGGGGCCGGTTCCGCCGGATAGTCGTAAGAGCAACACTCGTGCCAGCTCCTGAAAAAATCCACATGCGGCCCCGCCGATCATCGGCAAGTCCGCAGGCCAGGTGATTAGTCGGTCACCCGAAATCGAAACTGAATTTTTTTGAATCGAAGGATGGCCGGGGCTTGAATGGGGGCATTCGCCAATGCCGAATTCCGTCGCCACCACTCAAAAGTGACGAAGACCGTCCGAATCAGCGACGAAATCCGTCACTCGCTACAGCCTCATCGGAATCGACCTGGCAACTCAACCGCAGAGTCCCCCGAGCCAAAGGGCGACTATCCCAGCGGGCGATCGCCTGGCAATCAGTCCTCTTCGGTCGCTTTGCCCGGTGCGGAGGAGGGAGCGGGAGCGACGGAGGGAGCGGCCGTGTCGAAATCAGCCGACGGCCGGCGAGCGAAGGCATCCCGCATTGCTTCGGTTTGACAGGGTTTCGGATCGCGCTGGTGAACGTCCCAGAGAATTCCGCATTCTGAACAGGCTAGGTCGGGCCCGAATCGATGTCCCGAGGCGCCGGGACGGTCCGAGGCGTCGTTCTTTCCCGCGCTCTTTCCCGCGCTAGCGGACCCACGCGCAGCGCCGGAACCAATTGCTCCACTGCGATCGCGTGACGAACTGCTTTGACCGCTTCGACCCAATCGCGCCACCCTTCTAAACCTTGACCTTGACCTTGACCTTGAGCATGACCTTGAACGTCGAGCCCTGGAACTCGTTGACGTGCCGACAACAACTCGACAACAACCCCACAACCCCAAAACGCGATTCATTCCTGGCTCATATTGAATGAGGCCATTGCTCTCTTCTCGATTCTCGATCGAAAACCATCGAACACGAGCGAGAACCCTAGACTATAGCGGGTTCGGCGGCGCCGCGTTTGACAAAGGAATGCGCTGACTCAATCGGCGCGCGAGACAGGTGGGTGTCGTTCGAGTTCTGAAATCAAAAGAGGAGCCGTCCAATCGTCCAGATCACCGGTCCAGCGATCTGCCAGCCGTGCCTGACAGTGCTTGGCTTCACAGAACACTGTGCGTAGGACGTTCGCAGCGAGTTCGCTGGAGCGAGACCACCAAAGATTGCTCTGGACCTGCAGAACGACGACCGCCACCGTAGGCTCTTCGGCTGGCGCCAGACCCAGAAACCACTCGTAGCGCCCGTAGGGATCACCACCGGTTAGATTTCCGGTTTTTCCGGCGACGTCGATTCCTGGAATCAAAGGTCGACCCCGTCGAGTACGAAACGCCCTCTTCGCTGTACCCGCGGTCGTGGTCGAGACCAACATCGAACGCAAGCGATCCGCAACTTCCTGCGTGACCACACGACGCTCGGCAGCGCGTCCCGGTAGCTCGAGAGATCGGCCGTTCGAATCGACCACGCGATCGATCCACCATGGTTCGATCAGACGTCCGTTCGTCAAGACCGAAGCAAGAGCCGCCACGTGGAGCGGATTGACGCGTACACCGGCCAGCCCACTTCCGAGACGTCCGAGTTCGAGATTCGTCGAGATCGAAGCTAGCTCGCCTGGATCGTGGCCCGGCGCGGGCGGGGCCAACCAGCCGAAACGTGCGAAATTCGCACGCAATTTCTCTTCGCCGAGTACATGGACTGCCCATTGCGAAAAACATTGGTTGTTCGAGTTCGCAAGTGCCTTCTCGAGAGTCGACTCGCGGCCGCTCGCGGGTCTCTCGAGCCGTCGAGAATGCAATCGATATTTGTTCCCGCGGTAGACACAGGGCGATTCGGCTTCCGCGGGCGCCTCCTGCATCAGGGTCGCCGCTGTGAGGATCTTCACGATCGAGGCTGCTGGATAGGCCCGCTCCGGCGGCAAAGCCACGGGGTCAGTCGAAACGTAGGTGAGCAGTCGGCCGCTGCGCGGATCGAGAACGATCACGATTCCGCGCTCGACACGTCCACGCCGCAAAATATCGAACACGTTTCCCGTGAGCTTCTCGTCGAGACTGTATTCGACCCGAAGCGGACCGCCGTTGTTAGACTCGGTCGACACCGCCGGAGTGAGTCCGTCGCGCCAACGAAACGACTCCGGTCCGACTGGATCGAGCCATTCCACAAGACGCGGAACCGCGGAGGGATCGATCTGCTCTGCCTCCTCTCGGGCTAGTGCAAATCGCTGACGCGAGCGCGGCGGGTCCTTGATCCAGGTAGCAGCCATGCCAACAAGCGGCGGAGGCGCCGACACGGTGGGCAGTTCAGAAATCTCACGTGCCTGCCACGCTCTCCAGGCGACCCGGCCGCCCCATCCGAGTCCCACTGCGCCGAGCACGACCAAGAACAAGGAGATCCGTCCCACCCGAGTTAGACGGGTGTGGCCGCGACCTCGGCGATTTCCACGGCGTCGCCGGAGGCTATATCTCGAGTCAGAGTGCAACGACAGATCGAACCTCGGGAATTTCTTCCTTGAGACGCGCTTCGATTCCCATCTTGAGGGTAATAGACGAACTCGGGCAACCCGCACAAGCTCCCTGAAGCACGACCTCCACAACGCCGTCGTGATAACCGGCAAAGACGATCTCGCCGCCATCCTGTTCGACGTATGGCCGCACGTCCCGTTCGAGTATCAACCGAATCTTCGAGGTGATGTCGTCGTCGTCTTCGCGTTCCGGCGGTTCGAAAGCCGGACCGAACGCAGAAACGCCCGTCGCGACCCACGCCTTGATCGCAGCCACGATTGGCGCCGCCAGGTCAGTCCATTCGACGTTCTCGGCCTTCGTCACCGTGATGAAGGTTGGGCCGAGGTAGACGCCATCGACACCGTCGAGATCCAGAATCGACGACGCCAATGGAGAAACTTCCGGCGCCACGGCCTCGGAAAAGGACGCCGAACCGACGACGTCGGCCACGGTCTGACCGAGAACCCACTTTATACTGTTCGGATTCGGCGTCCGTTCAGCGTGCATGCGAAAACCCAGATCCATTTCTGCCCCCGGACAGTACGGAAATCCCCTGCCCCTTGACGAGGGAGGGTAGGACGGCCGCATCCCCTTGGCCAAGATGCGCCCCAGAGCGGTGGCAGGACGATTCCGCCCTTCGCCAGCAACCCTTCGTTGCCCATAATCCACAACTCGCAGCTGCGCCAAATCGCTATGCTGAAAGTTCGTGTCTCGACTCAAACACATCCTCATCCGTCACGTCTTGCCGCTGGTGATCTCCGGTACGGCGCTGGTCTACGTCTTCGGCTTTGCCATCGACTGGGAGTCGATTCCCGAGGCGACCGATCGGGCGGACATGCCCCTGTTCATCGCGATCACCGTCCTCGATAAAATCATCTTCTTTCTCGTCTGGTGTCTGGTCCAGGCATCGATGGTTCGCCGCTTCCTGGCGCCAGTGCCTCGCCGACAGATCATTGCCGTCAAAGGCGGTGCGGAACTGGCGCGCGCACTCAACAACTCCGTCTCCGATGCCGCGTTCTTCCTTGGAATCTGGCAGCTCTGTCGGCGGGTGCCGCTGCAAGCCGTCGTCGCCGTCACCACTCTCCCCTTCGCCGCACATTTCCTCGTCCTGCTATTCCAAGCGTCGATGGCGCTCGCTTTCGTGCCACGGGACCTTGTTCAATTCTCGACGATGGCGGGTGCAGTCGTCTTTGGGTGGACGTTGGTCGTTGCCTTCATCGTCGCGCGCCAGATGGGCGCAGTCGATCGGCTCTACGATGTCCTACGACTAGACGCCCTCAAGGATCGGGTCGAGCTGCGCGACCTCATTCCGTACATCTGGGTCTTTGCCGCGTTTGCGCTGGCGGACATCGCAATCCAGGGAATGGCCACCAGAGCCTTCGGCAACCCGATCGATTGGATCTCACTCGCGGGCGGAATTCCCGTCCTCTACCTGGCGATGCTGCTGCCTTCATTTGGCAACTTCGGTACGCGCGAAATCGTCTGGGCAAATGTCTTCCACGGCTACGGCACCGAACCATCGCTTTACGCCTTCGCGCTCTGGACGAACGCCATCTTCCTCGTCATGCACGTTCTGATCGGTGCGTTGTTTCTGAATCGAGCCCTGGCGCTCCTCGCCGACCTCCGACATTCCGACCTGGACGTCGAATCCGTAAGACACCCTATCCTCCGGGATGCGCTCGACCCGTAGCAGCCCGCGCCTCGCGAGGAACAAAATTACGACGGGCGGATCACGACCTCGAGATCCCTGGGCGAGGCGCCAGACAACGTACCGATTCGGTCGAAGAGGTGGTGTACATCTCCGTGCAGATCCTCAGTTCTCATCGCACGCGCGATATCGCCGGCCCTCAATTCAACACCGAGAGCCTCCGACAACGACCCACCCGCCCCGAGAACGCGCTTCGCATGCAGCGAGTCGCGTGCGCTCGCGCCAACAGCGTCCGGCACTTGCTTCCGGGCCCCGTTCACCGTGCCGAGCGTCACGTCATCCGCCTGGTGGGTCTCGATGCAGCGCTCGACGGTTCGGTCTTCCGCTCCGAGTCGCAACATCCGCCGAATTGCGGCCGGAACGAGCAGGTAACTCTCGATGTGCCGCAGACTCCAGACGAAGAGCTCGAGCCCCCCGTCACGCTGGATGGAACTCGAGCCATCAGCGGAATGAGAGCCGTCAG
>CBFDDD010000108.1:0-16031 GCA_965603475.1 uncultured Myxococcales bacterium | reverse complement strand
TCCTGACCGCGACCATGAACTGGCCGCCGCCACGACTCCGGGAGCTGATGCTCGCGCGCCTCGGGCCGCATGCGCGCGCGCTCGAGCTCGTGGCCGAAGAACTCGGCGGTGTCGTCTGTGAACGCTACTCGCGCCCAGATACGAAGACCGACCAGCATCTCCTCTACATCCACGGAGGCGGGTTCACATTCGGTTCCATCGCGAGTCACCGCGAGCTGGTCGCAACGATCGTCTCCCACTGCCACGTTCACGGCCATTCCGTCGAATATCGCCAACCGCCCGAAGATCGCTTTCCTGCGGCAGTGGACGATGTCGTGGCCGCCTATCGGGGGCTGCTGGACCAGGGGGTCACCGCGCAACGAATCGCGATCGCGGGGGACTCGGCGGGGGGCAACCTATGCCTCGCACTGATGCTTCGATTGAAGTCCGAAGGCTTGTCCCAGCCCGCCTCGGCAACGCTCATCTGCCCTGCTCCCGATCTCGCGCTTCCCGGCGCAAGCTGGAACCGTGAGCCCTTCCTCGGCTACCTGACGCGCCCGATCGCACAGGCCTGGCTCGACCACTACGTCGATCCCGAACAGGTCGAAGATCCCTTCGCGTCTCCAATTCGCGGCGACCTGAGCGGCCTCCCCAGGATCCTGATGCACGCGGGGACGATCGAGGGGCTTTTCGATGAGATCGAGGTCCTGGCAGACGAGCTACGCAAGGCCAACGTCAGCCTGTCCTATCAAGTCGTTCCGGAGATGCCTCACGTCTGGCACCTCTTCGTCGGAATGATTCCCGAGGCCGAGGAATCGCTTCGGGAGATCGCGGACTTCATCGAAGAGACAACGCGCGACCGGAGCAAGACGCCGGAGAGCGCGGTAGCCTGACGACGAATCCTGCGTCCGAGGAGGCTCTCTAGTGAAGCTCTATGTCTTTCCGGTTGCCCCGAACCCGACTCGAATTCGGCTCTATCTGGCCGAGAAGCGCGAGGCCGGCGCGCAATTCGACATCGAAGAGATCACTGTCAATCTGCAGGAACAAGAACAGCGATCTGCCGAGCATCGCGAACGCAATCCCCTCGCCAAACTACCGGTCCTCGAAATCGAAGCTGGCGTCTTTCTCACCGAGTCCCTCACGATCATCGAGTACCTGGAAGAACTGACCCCAGATCCACCGATGATCGGCGCCACAGCGCTCGACCGAGCACGTACACGAGAACTCGAACGCATCATCGAAATCGGAGTGCTACGCCCGATCGCCGGGATCGTTCATGCCACCGCTTCCCCATTGGGATGGCCGCCGAACCCCGCGGTCGCTGAGTATTTTCGCGAGTTGCTTCCGCCCAACCTCACGATCGTCGAAGACCGTCTGCGCGATGGGCGACCGCTCTTGATGGGAGAGCAGCCCAGCATTGCCGATTGCTGCCTGGCCGCTGCGTTTCAGTTCGGACGCATGGGCAAGGTCGATCTCGACCCCGCCTATGAAAACATCGCGCGTTGGGATGCGGCCTTCCGCGAACGAGTCAGCGCGAAGCAGGTGCTGATGTTGTAGGCAGACCTAGATGCGCGTAGGCATGCGGGGTCGCGACCCGTCCACGCGGAGTTCGCGTCAAGAATCCGCAATGTATCAGATAGGGTTCGACAACATCTTCGAGCGTCCCCTTGTCTTCGCCGACCGCAGCAGCAAGCGTCTCCAATCCAACCGGTCCGCCCCCGAATTTCTCGACCAGCGTCGTGAGGAACGAGCGATCGAGTCCGTCGAAACCGGCTTCATCGACGTCGAGGCGACCGAGCGCAAAGCGGGCCGTGTCGAGCTTGATGTACTGCGCATCCCCGTCCCGCACCGTCGCGAAATCACGAACCCGGCGCAGTAGGCGATTCGCGATGCGCGGGGTGCCCCGCGCACGGCGTGCAATCTCGTGGGCCGCCTTCGGCTCGAGTTCGATTTCGAGCAGCCCGCCCGAGCGCGACACGATTTGTTCGAGATCCTCGACCGGGTAGTACTCGAGCCGAGCCGACCAGCCGAATCGATCGCGTAGAGGCGAGGTCAACAGGCCCGCCCGTGTTGTCGCTCCGACCAGCGTGAAACGTGGCAGGTCGAGCCTGATCGAGCGCGCGGTCGGTCCCTCCCCGATCAGCAGGTCGAGCTGGAAATCCTCCATGGCGGGGTAGAGGATCTCTTCGATCGCCGGCGACAAACGATGAATCTCGTCGATGAAGAGAACATCACCGGCTTCGACATTCGACAACAGTGCGGCGAGGTCGCCAGGCCGCTCGATCGCTGGACCGCTCGTCGCACGAAACTGCGCCTGAAGCTCCGCGGCCACGATACGCGCAAGCGAGGTCTTGCCTAGACCAGGCGGTCCGTGAAAAAGTACGTGATCGAGCGGCTCCTCACGCTCGCGCGCCGCTTGAACGAAAACGCGAAGATTCTCGCGAAGCCGGGGCTGCCCGATCATCTGGTCGAGATTCTGGGGGCGAAGCGACTCTTCGGCACTTCGCTCTTCGGGCTGCTGCCCCAGACTGAGTTCTCCTCGCTCCAAGTCTGCCCCCTCTTCTTCCCCAGCCATCAGCGCGCCAATCGACGCAATGCCACTCGGATCAACTCTTCGAGGCTCGACTCGGCCGGAGCTTCAGCAAGCGCTGCATCGACCACGCGTTCCGCCTGATTCGTGGGGTAGCCGAGATTGACCAGGGCCGACAAGAGTTCTTCGCCGGGTTCGATCGCCAGAAGCGGCTCCGGTCCGGACTCGGATCCGGTTGTGGCGAGTCTCCCCGCCAGCTTTTCAGCATCATCGCGCAGCTCGACACCGATCCGCTCCGCGAGCTTCGGTCCAACACCGGGCGCCTTGCGCAAGCCCTTGGCGTCGGCCTCGCGAAGCAGTCGAAGCAACCGCGCAGGCTCCATGCCCGAAAGGATCGATTGCGCCAGCTTCGGCCCCACGCGATTGGCCTTCAGCAGCAGATGAAAGAGTTCCTTCTCGAGTGAGCTCGCAAAACCAAAGAGCTGGATGGCATCTTCACGGACCGCCGTATGCACCAGCAATGAAACGGTCTTGCCGATGTCGGGCAGCGTCTCGAAGGTCGAAAGCGGGACGAGCAGTTCGTACCCGACGCCCTGCACGTCGAGCACGATCCGCGTTGGCGCCTTTTCGCGAAGGTTCCCCTCGAGCCAGGCGATCATCTGGTCTTGCCCAATACGAATTGAGTCATCGCTCGACGCGAGGTTCGGCGACGGTTGCGAATTGGAAGCTCGGCGAGCGGTCCAGCCCCCGCATAGGTCAGCGCGAGCGCCAGGGCGTCGGCCGCATCGGTCGGCGGTGCCGCGTCGAGTGAGAGAAGCCGCGTCACCATCGTCTGCATCTGTGACTTGTCGGCCGCCCCACTCCCCGTCACCGCCTTCTTGACCTGGCGCGCAGCCAGCTCGGCCACCCGCACGCCAGCCCCACCCAGACTCGCAAGAATTGCGCCACGGGCCTGGCCCAGAACGAGAGCGGAGCGGGGATTGACGGCGATGAAGACCCGCTCGACGACAGCGACTTCCGGGGCGTCGAGCGTGACGATGGCGAGCAGTTCGCGATGCAGAAAATCCAGTCGCTCTGCGAGCTCCGCACCGCGCGGCGGACGCAACACGCCATGGCGCAGATGCTGGATCTTGCCCGCCTTGCGTTCGATCAGACCGTATCCGGTTGCACCGGACCCCGGATCAACCCCCAGAACCCGCATTCCACCCCCCATTGGCGAAAATGTCGAAACCGGCGAAAAAGCCACCGCACGAAGACTAGGCGAAACTCTCGAGTTCCTCTTCCGAAATATCGAAGTTCGCGTAGAAATTCTGCACGTCGTCGAGGTCTTCGAGAGAATCCGCCAATCGCAGCATCTGTTCAGCCTCTTTGCCTGCGAGTTTCACGACGGTCGAGGGCTGCATCGTGAGCTCAGCCGAGACGGGCTCGAGATTCTGTGCCGCCAGCGCCTGTTGGATCGCATGGAACTCAGATGGTGCCGTAACCACCTCGCAGTGGCCCTCCGCCTCGACAACGTCTTCGGCCCCCGCCTCGAGGGCAGCCTCGAGCAAGGAGTCCGAGTCGAGATCCGCGTCCTCGAAAACCAGCAACCCGCGCTTCTCGAAGAGATACGCGACACACCCGGAAGCCCCGAGATTTCCTCCGTTCTTCGCGAGCGCATGGCGCACGTCGCCGACGGTCCGATTCTTGTTGTCCGACAGCGTCTCGATCAGGATCGCGGTGCCACCGGGGCCATAGCCCTCGTAGACCGCCTCTTCGAAGGCGTCGCCCTCACCCCCGCCAATCCCCTTCTGGATGGCACGCTGGATATTGTCCTTGGGCATATTGGCGGCCTTGGCCTTGTCGATGACCAGGCGCAAGCGCGGATTCGCATCGGGCTCTCCTCCCCCGATGCGAGCTGCCGTCTGCAGCTCCCGGATCAGCTTCGTAAAGATCTTCCCACGCTTGGCGTCCAACGCGCCCTTTTTGCGCTTGATCGTCGACCATTTCGAGTGTCCGGACATCGAATCTCCTGCCATTTCCCCCGATCCGGGGAATCAACAGGTCGAAATAGCACAGAGCGCCATTTGAGGTGAGCGCTGGACGTTCAGTCGAGCTCCGGCCCGGCCGATACGCAGTGTGCAGCGCGGAGCGCCTCACCGTCCCCGAAGGGCTAGCGAGGCCAGAAATTGCCAACGCGTCCGGCTTCGAGTCCGAGACAGGCGCGACACGAGGAGCATCCGACATGGCGGAAATCGCCGTTGGAATCGATCTGGGAACGAGCAACACCTGTGTTTCGCTGATGCGAGACGGCGAAGTCCAGGTGCTCGACAACGCCTTCGGCGAACGCACCTCCGCGAGCGTGGTGCATTTTCACGAAGACGGCAGCGTCGAGGTCGGCAACTCTGCCAAGGCGAAGGTCATCCACTCGCCGGCAGAAACCGTCAGCTCCGCAAAGCGCCTGATCGGCCGCTATTACTTCTCGGAAGAAGTCAAGAAAGCGCAGGCGGTCTACGCCTACGAAATCGCCGAGGCGACGAACCACGGTGTGCGCATCGAGATTCGCCAGGAAGAATTCTCCCTGCCCGAAATTTCGGCAATGGTCCTGCGAGAGATGAAGCAGATCGCCGAGCGTCACACGGGCGAGAAGGTCACCAAGGCCGTCATCACAGTCCCGGCCTACTTCAATGACAACCAGCGTCAGGCCACCAAGGATGCCGGCCGTATCGCGGGCCTCGAAGTCCTGCGTATCCTCAACGAGCCGACCGCGGCGGCCCTCGCCTACGGCTTCGGCATGGGACTCAACCAGAGAGTCGCGGTCTACGACCTCGGCGGCGGCACCTTCGATATCTCCGTGCTCGAAATCGGCAAGGACATCTTCGAGGTCCTGGCCACCTGCGGTGACACCTTCCTGGGCGGCGACGACTTCGACGATCGAATCATCGATCTACTCGCCGACGACTTCATTGCCGAGCATGACACCAACCCCCGCAACGATCCCTACGCCTTCGAAAAGCTCAAGCTGGCCGCGGAGAACGCCAAGAAGCAGCTGTCGATCGACGACGAAGTGCACGTCTCGATCGATGATGTTCTCACTAACGACGCGGGCGAATCGCTTGGTGTCGAACGCACGATCACGCAGTCTGAATTTGCGCTGCTCGTGCAAGACCTGATCCAGCGGACCTTCAAGGTCTGTGACGAGGCCATGCAACAGTCGGATCTGACGGTGCGCGATCTCGACGGCGTCATCCTTGTCGGCGGGCCGACGAGATTGTCGATCGTTCGCGAGGCCGTCGCCTACTATTTCCAGCAGGAGCCGCGCAGCGATGTCGATCCCGACGAGGTCGTCTCGATGGGCGCCGCGATCCATGCGGCGTCGTTGGTCGGCGAAGCTCAGGACGCGATGCTCCTCGACGTGACTCCACTCGATCTTCGGATTGGCGTCGCGGGTGGACTCGCGGAGCCCGTGATCGAACGCAATACGCCGGTCCCGATCGAACAGACGCGTACCTTCACGACCTTCCAGGATCATCAGGAGTCGGTTCAGATTCGCGTCTACCAGGGCGACCACCGGATGGCCGAGAACAATACCCTGCTCGGCCAATTCGAGTTCTCGGGCTTCGAGAAAGGCCCGCGTTCGGACGTCAAGATCGACGTCACCTTCGAGATCGACGCGGACGGCCTGGTCAACGTGACCGCTTCTGACCAGGCGACCGGTCAGCAGGCCTCCACTCAGATCACGCTCTCGTCCGGCCTCGGCGACGAACAGATCGAGCAGATCATCAAAGACGATGTAGCCGGTCGAGTGGCGACTGCCGGAGCGGACGATCTCGTCGCCGCCGCACCCGACGCCACGAGCGATGCCGAAGCCGAACTCGACAGTCCAGCACCCCCGGCCGCCCCCACGCCGATTATTCCTGAAGAAGCGCAGGAAGAGCCTTCGCTCTTTGGTGATGGTTCGGAGGACTTTTCGGTCGATCGGCCCGACGATCTCATCGACCTCACCGAGACGGACGAAGCAGACCTCGAATTGATGGACGACGACGAACTGATTCAGCTGACGTCGGAACCGAGCTCGCCCGACGATTTCATCTCGCTCGATACACCGGTCGATCTGATCGAAGAGGACGAAGATGGCTTCTTCGACACCTCCGGCGACGATCTCGCCGAGCCGGATCTCGACATCACCGAAGAAGAAAAGTAGACGTCGATGTCTCCCCCCGCCGTAGACGCGCTCGAGATAGCCGCGCTGTCCAAGATCATGGATGAGCTCGACTACTACCAGCTCTTGAACGTCGAGCCGAGCGCCAGCACGGCGGACATTCGAAAAGCCTTCCACATCTCCTCTCGAAACTTTCACCCCGATGCCAATCTCGACCTGGTCGGCGAGTTGCGCGACCAGTGCCGGCAGATTTCGAAGCGGGTTACGGAAGCCTATTGTGTCCTCCGCGACAACCGGCGCCGCAACGCCTACGACGCCAGGATCTCAGAGGGCGATTCGCTCCGCATCCAGATCGCTGAAGCCAAGAATGCGCATGACGAACAGCGCAAGGTCGAGCGCTCCGGGGCAACCGCCCAGGGTCGCCAGTTCTACGGCAAGGCCGAAGCGGATCTCAAGGCGGGTAACCTGACGGGCGCCATCCAGAACATCCAGATGGCGTTGACATTCGAGGCGGGAAACGCCGGATTCAAATCCATGCTCGAAGAGCTTCGCGAACGCAAGAAGGCCATTTCCTAAAAATCAGCGACCAGAGTTCGATCGAAATCGGTCCACTGCGGAGTAGGAATTTTCCGCAAGCCTTTGTGCGCCTGCTACCCTGCGGCGCATGTCGAAATCTCGATGCTCGAGTCGTTTGCGCGCGACCCTGTTCATCTTTGCGCTCGCAAGCCTGGCCCTCTCTGCCTGTACCGATGGCGAACCTTCACCGGCAACCGAACCGGCGCCCGAATCAGGGACGGAACAGATTTCGGATGTGCCTGCACCCACGCCAACGCCCGTGCCATCCACAACGGCATCCACGACGGCGAGGACAAAGACACCGAGCGTGGCGGCTCCACACGTGCACGCCGAAGGAGAAACGGCACCGCGAAATCCCAACGAAAGGCCCATGCCGGCGTTCGAAGGCATCACGATCGCCGGAACGAAACTTGCGATTCGGGATCTGCTCGGCACGCGTATCGTGCTCTTCTTCTTCAATCCGGAGGTCGATCCCGCACCCGCAATCAGCGACGCAGTCGCTGCGATCCATCCCCAGTCCGGCGCCCACAATTTCGAGATCGTTGGCATCGGCGTCGGTTCCAACGCATCGACGCTCTCACGTTTCGCAAAGAGCCATGCTTTTCAATTCCCGGTGATCGATGACTCTGCGGGTTCGATTTCAAGCCTGCTTCGGCTTCGCGCACCCAACGCAATCTTTGGAGTCGATGCCGAAGGCTATATGAGTTTCGGGATCGGCAACTTTCCAGACAAGGGGGATATCCAGGGCGCTGTGGAGGCAGATCTTCGAAAGAATCTGCGCCTACCCGAGACCGACTCGGAAAACGATGGCAGTCTCTACGCGTTTCCCGACGCCCCCGAACTGGGCGTGATCTCCATGTCCACGGGCGATCGCCTCGAGACCGAAGACCTCGCGGGACGCGCGGCGATCGTCATCTTCTTCCTGCATACCTGCCCGCACTGTCATCACGCCCTCGCTTCGATCAAAACGACTCTCGAATCGATTCCAAGCGAGCAGCGGCCACGCCTGGTCGCAATTTCGCTCCAGAACGCTCCCGGCGCAATTCGCCAATCTATGAAGGAACTAGGGCTCGACTATTTCGATCCCTATCTCGACCCCGGCCAGAAAGCGACGGAACGTTGGGGCGTCACCGGCGGCGTGCCCGTTGTCACCGTTCTCGACAAGCAGGGTCGAATCCGACATCGCGGCACTGGCTGGGATGACCATCGCGATCCCGGCATCGTCAGGCTGAAGGCTGCCAAAGCAGCGGGCGCACGGGTACCGATGCTGCTCGATCCCAAAGGCTATAGCGGAAATGATGTCTGCGGCGTGTGTCACGAACAGGAATTCGCAACCTGGCAGTACACGGCCCATGCGACCGCGTTCGACACACTCGTCGCCCACACAGCGAATCGCCGTACCGACTGCATCGGCTGCCACGTCGTCGGTTTCGAAGAACCCGGCGGTTATGATTTCCGGCGACAACCCGTCCATCTCGAAAATGTCGGTTGCGAATCCTGCCATGGACGCGGAGGGCCGCACCTCACACCGAACTTCGTCCCGAAAACCCAGGACGGAAAACCGGACTACGAGCCGGTCTGTGCAACCTGCCACAACCCCAAACATTCACTCGGATTCGAATTCGAAAGTTTCCACTCACGCGTCTCGCATGGGAAGATCGCAGCACTCTCTGATGCCGAGCGAAGCGAACTACTCGGCGGATCCGGACCGAGCCGCGAGCTGCTTCCGACCCAGGCGGATTACGTTGGATCGGACGCCTGCCAGTCCTGCCACGAAGCCGAGTTTTCGACGTGGGAGGCCAGCCCGCACGGTCATGCCGTGAAGACACTCGAAGATGCGGGCAAGGCCGACCATTCCGAGAACGCAGATTGTCTCGAGTGCCATACCACCGCCTATGGCAAGCCGGGAGGTTTCCTGCCAACGACGCCGGTCGCGTCGCAGTCCGATCTGGCACGCGTCGGATGCGAATCCTGTCACGGGCCAGGAGGAGACCACGTCGGTGAGACCGCGAAGCGACTTGGAACGATTCTCTCCCTCGGAGACAAATGTGATTCCTGTGTGATCCTCAAGATCTGCGGGAGCTGCCACGATGATGCCAACGATCCGGGCTTCCAGTTCAAGGTCGAAGAGCGTATCGATGCTCAGCGACACGGCACGATCGATGCTTCGACAACGCGCGATGAGGATTCGGCGGACCGAGCACGCTTGCACAATACCTTCGCGGCCTTCGCGCAGATCGCTCGAGGCGACGCTGTGTCGACGGGTCTCGTGCCGACGACAGGTCTGTCACGCGTCGATGATTCGAACAACTCCAACTCCCCACCCGAGCGGCGTACCCTCCCGCGGCCTGGCCCGAGTTAGTCGACGATGTCGGGCGCTGGCGAACAATCGGATCCCGCTCTAGAAGCCAAGGTACTCCTGGCCTCGGCGAGCGCCCTCGTTCGAGAACTGATCGAGGAGGGCGTGTCGGAATTTCCTCGACTCCCAGCGGAAGAAACCTCCCCATCGATCCGCCACTCGACGCTTCCGCGTGATCGACCCACTGTGCCTTCCACCGCTTTGGGCTCGGATCCGGATCTTCCCGTTGCCGAAGCGACGCCGGTCATCCCTTGGGCCGATGCCGTGCGACCCACCCTTGACGACGTACAGACGCATCTTGGCGATTGTCGTCGCTGCGACCTCTGTCAGGGCCGTCAGTCCATCGTCTTTGGTGACGGCAATCCAGACGCCGATCTGATGTTCATCGGCGAAGGACCCGGCGAGCAGGAAGATCGACGCGGCCTTCCCTTCGTCGGCCGCGCTGGCGAACTCCTCACTCAAATGATCGAGAAAGGCATCGGGATTCCGCGCAGCGAAGTCTACATCTGCAACATCGTTAAATGTCGCCCGCCCCGGAATCGAAACCCGTTACCTCCCGAGGTCAACGCGTGTCGTCCCTTCCTCGACGGGCAGATCCGCGCGGTCGCGCCGAAGGTCATCGTCACGCTTGGGAAGCCGGCTGCCGGCCTGTTGCTCGATCGAGAGGTCGCGATCACTCGACTTCGCGGCACCTGGCAGGAATACCAGGGCATCCCCCTCATGCCGACACTTCATCCTGCCTACGTTCTTCGCCAATACACGCAGGAGAATCGCCGCGCAGTCTGGCAGGACTTGCAGGCGGCCATCGAACGTACCCGCGCATGAGCGAGTCGGAATTCAATTGCGGCATCGTGCTTCATCCGGCAGGTCACACGCGCTCGCCAGCGATGCACACAGCTGCCTACCGCGCACTCGGTCTCGATGCCTCGTACACGGCGTACGACGTTCACCCCGATGAACTCGCGAGTGCAATGCTGGGGTTCCGGTCGCGAGGCCTGCAACAACTCGCCATTTCGATTCCGCACAAAGAAACCATGATGGAACTCGTCGACGAGGTCGAGCCAGTCGGTCGTGCGATCGGTGCGATCAACACTGCCACGCTCGTAGGCGATCGATACATCGGAACCAACACGGACTGGCTCGGTGCAATTCGGGCCCTCGAACGGGAAGGGCCGGTCGATGGCCGACGCGCTGTCGTGCTGGGTGCCGGCGGCACCGCGCGAGCGCTCGTCTACGGTCTGCTGGAGCGGGGCTGCGAAGTCTTCGTCTTGAATCGGACCCTCGAGCGCGCCAAAGCTCTCGTAACGGAGCTCGGTGCAGCCTCGGCGGGCCCGCTGACGGAACTCGCCGAGCTCGCGCCCACTATCCTCGTGAATACGACGAGCGTAGGCATGAACGAAATGATCTCGCCCGTATCGGCGGATTCACTCCCAGCCGAGGGCGTCGTACTCGATGCGGTCTATTCACCCTCGCGGACACAACTGCTGATCGATGCGAAAGCGCGCGGTTTGCGGACCGTTGGCGGAAAATGGATGCTCGTCTACCAGGCGATCGAACAGCTACAGCGCTGGACGTCACTACTCGACGACCCACCTGGCGAAGTCGAACTTGCGGGGGTCATTGATGTGATGGCGCAAGCATTCGAGGACGCGGGCACCTGATCGCGAGCACAGATGCGAGCACAGAATCGTCGACAACGAGGCCTCTACGAGCCCCTACGACGCTATGCCCTGTAGAATCCGGTACGCAATCTATGCGTCGTAATTCCACTTTGCTTTGTTCTTGGCAATATCATCGGTCGAGGGAACATCGACGTCTTCGCGCTCCGGAACTTCGAAGTCATCACGCTCATCGACGATCTTCGCGTTCAAGGCTGTGTCTTCGTCGAACACGGTCGGAACCTGCTCGTCCTCGAATATCGCTTCCCACGGACATTCCGGCTCACAGACGCCGCAATTGATGCATTCCTCGGGATCGATGTAGAGCTGGTTCTCGTAGCCGGGGGCGTCGCCCTTTTGCTTGTGCTGAACGATGCAGTCGACCGGACAAACTTCGACACAAGCCATATCAACACAGTCGCGACACATTCGGGTGATCACCCAGGTCATTCGGAATCCCTCTCTTGTGGTTCATCGTTGCGATTATGGGCGCACGATCATCACACAATCATCGCACAGTACCGCATCGCACCGCACGCCACTCCGACGCGAGCCGGAACGTCAGCGGTTTGAAGTCGCCTCAGCTACTTCAGCTTGGTTTCTTTATAGATGACGTGCTTCCGCACGACGGGGTCATATTTCTTGAACTCGAGTTTGTTCGGAGTATTCGTACGGTTCTTCGAGGTCGTGTAGAAATGACCCGTCCCCGCCGTCGACTCGAGCTTGATCTGTTCGCGTTTGCTCTTCGCCATGATTGATTCGGTTCCCTTTCAGGTCCCTCGGAGGAAGATTGAGGAAGATTGAGGAAATAAGACGTGACCGAGGTATTAGGCCCCGGTGGGATCCGGGACAAGCTCGCCGCCGCGCGCGAAAACGCGGACTCGTTCACCGTCTCGCTCCTCGACGCGAACGCGTGAGGGCTTGTTGTCTCCGGGATGAACGAGCATCACATTCGATGCATCGACATAGCCTTCGGTTTCCACGATACCGCCTTCGCGAGCACCACTCCGGCCCGGGCGTAGATGTCGCTTCTGGAGACGAACACCTTCGACGCGAACGCGAGCCTTCTCGACATCCACCGCGATGACGCGACCTTGTATGGGCTTTGCCGAACCGGCCCCACTTACGACCTGAACGAGGTCGCCTTTTCGAATCTTCTGCATTCTGATCCTGCCCCTGGCATCGCCTGCTTGGGGCGCCGCCTGTGTGGAGAGCGCCTATGTATCCGCTAGACAAGGGCTTTCGTCAAGGTCCCTCGGGGGGAAAACGTCCATTTTCGCTGATTGATTCGCGTGACCGCAGGACAGTCTATCGACGAGCGGTGACGTAGGCCTAGGGTACCCTCGCGCCGCCTGAATCGGAGGGGTCAATGAAGAGAATTGCGGTCGGGGTTGTGTTGTTGATCGTGGGCGGGACTGTGGCTTGCGACCTCCTACCCGAAAGAATGGCCGTCAAAGGTCCCATCTTCAACTCGCTCCTTGGGCGCGGGGTCGACGCACCGAGCGACGGTGTGGTCGAAAGTCGCTTCCAGATCGCCCCGGGCTTCGAAGTCCAGCTCTTCGCCGAGGGGATCGACAACGCGCGCTTCATGGGCTTCAGCCCCGGCGGCGACCTGATCGTCAGCCAACCTCGCGTCGGCCAGCTTGTCCACGTCTTACGGGACAGTGATGGCGACGGCCGGTCCGACGGCCAGAATCTGCTGATCGGCGATCTCGATCGACCCCACGGTTTCGATTTTCGCGAGGGACAGCTGTATATCGGCGAAGGCGGCGCGATCGCGCGTGTAGGCTTCACCGAAAACGGGCCCGATACCATCGTGGTCACGGAAGAGCCGGTACGTATCGTCGAGGGGATCCCGTCGGGTGGAAATCACTGGTCCCGAACCCTCCGATTTGGCCCGGACGATCGGATCTATCTGAGCGTCGGATCGAGCTGCAACGTCTGCGAGGAGGTCGACCCGCGCCGTGCGGCCATCCTGCGGTACGAAACCGACGGTTCGGGAGAGGAGATCTACGCATCGGGTCTGCGCAATTCAGTCGGCTTCGACTGGCGACCCGGCACGGACGAGCTCTTCGCGACCGACAACGGACGCGACCTGCTCGGCAATGACTACCCTCCTTGCGAACTCAATCGCATCGAGCGCGGTGGCTTCTACGGTTTTCCCGTCGCGAATGGTGACCGGCGACCGGACCCTGATCTTGGCGACGGCCAGGAGGACCGGATCGCGTCCTCGATCCCGCCGGCTCACCCCTTTGACGCCCACACGGCCCCCCTCGGCATCACCTTTGTGCGCCACCCGAATGCACCCGAGGATTTTCGCGGGGCCGCCCTGGTCGCCCTGCACGGCTCCTGGAATCGAACGGAACTCGCAGGCTACAAGGTCGTCTCGCTCCATTGGGACGACGAGGGCGGCATCAGTGAGCGCGACTTTCTGACTGGCTTCAATCTGGATGACGATGTCATTGGCCGCCCGGTGGACGTCATCGAGGGCCCCGACGGCGCGTTCTACGTCAGCGATGACTATGCGGGTGCGATCTTTCGGATCACCCGGGCCGGCACGTCGAAAAAGCAGGTCGGCACGACGAGCGCCGAGCCACGGCTCCGTCCACTCACGAATCCACTCGCCGGGCTCGACGACGCCAGGCGCGAGGCGCTGAACTCCTCCGGAGCCAGTCTCTTCGTCGACAACGCCTGTGGAAGTTGTCATATCGCAGCAGAGGCGGAGCCGGGCGTCGTCGTGAAACCCCTGGCCGGACTCGCAGCCCGCTACACCATCGAGTCACTCAGCCAATTCTTCTTGACGCCGCAGCCTCCGATGCCCGTCGTCGACCTGGATGAAGAAGATCGACGCGCCCTCGCCGTTCACTTACTCGAGAACTATGCGAACTAGAATCTCCCGATGACCCCACCGGGGTCAAATTCCCAGACAAGGAGAAGAGGATGGCCAGAATCGACGGGATCAGTGACGCCGACGCAGGCCTGGTGACTCGCCAGGTCTACCGCGCGGCCAAGAAAATGCGTGGCGAAGTTCCCGAGCCGCTGCGCCTTTTCGCCCACTCGACTCCGGTCCTGGCCGCGGTGAGTGCCTTCGAAACCGCATGGGGAAAGGCAAAGAGCGTCGACCCCGTGCTGAAGGATCTCTGCCAGCTGAAGGTCTCTGCGATGGTCGGGTGTCTGTTCTGACTCGACATCGGCTCTGCCGTCGGCAGAGAACACGGTGTGACGGAAGATCAGATCGCAGATCTTTCTATCTACCAGGACAGCGATGCCTTCGACGAGCTCCAGAAGGCGGTACTGGACTACGCGGTCGCTCTGACCACGACTCCGGACAGCGCGACGGATGAACTGGTCGACAGGCTGCGCCGAAGCCTCGACGAAAAGCAGCTCGTCGAACTCACGACGATGATCGCGTGGGAGAATTTTCGCGCACGATTCAATCGAGGCTTCGACGTCGCCGCGCAAGGTTTTTCGGAAGGGGCTTCCTGCCCGATTCCAGAGCGGCGCAGCTGAGTTCCTGTGGCATCGAGGCCGAACGTCGAGACGGAACAGCCCAACCGGCTGCACTGATTTTCGAGTAGTCGAGCAGTCGCGAGTGTCCCATCATGCGCCTGCGCACACTGAACGCGCGGAGGGAACATACATGGGCTGGAACGACAAGAACGTGACGCATGCGGGGATCGAAGAGCGCGAATTCGACCTGATCGTCGCCGGCAACGCTGTGCCGGGTGTGTACTGGGCGCCCGCGAACGCACCGAGCGAGCGGCTCGTTCTACTTGGCCACGGGGGTACCTCCCACAAAAGAATCGAATACATCGTCGCCGTCGCGAAGATGCTCGCCGCCAAGGGCATCGCGTCGCTGGCGATCGATGCGCCGGGTCACGGAGAACGTGCGATCGAGGGGGCCGCGAATCCCGACATGGACGCCTTCGAGCAGACGTGGCGCGAAGGTGGCGGCACCGAGACCGTACTCGCGGAATGGAAGGCGGCTCTGGATTTCATCGAAGACGAAATCGGAGCGCGACCGACTGGCTGGTGGGGGCTTTCGATGGGCACGATGATGGGCCTGCCCGTGACCGCTACGGATGAGCGCATCCGCGTGGCGCTTCTCGGTCTGATGGGAACTCGCGGACCCAACGGCAAGGACCTCGAAAGATTCGCGCCCCGAGTGACATGCCCGGTGAGTTTCCTGGTTCAATGGGATGACGAACTGATCCCCCGGCAAAGCTGTCTCGATCTCTTCGATGCGCTGGGTTCCAAAAAGAAGACTCTGCACGCCAATCCGGGACGCCATCAAGCAGTCCCCCAATTCGAGCTTGCGGCATCGGTGGACTATCTCGACCGATTTCTCCGCTGAGAACTGGTCACACAGAGCTAGCGATGATGATGAGTCAGCACTCCGTCGGGGCGACGTTCTGTCACGAGCTTTCCGTCATCCTCGAGACAATCGAGGGCTCCGATCAACATCAACATGTGCGAACACATGTCGACGGGAGATTCGTCGACGGGAAAGAGTGCCTTCCAGATTTCGAACGCCGTGACATCCTGGTCCATCGCCGCCAGGTGCCGCAGTCCACGATCGATCCGTTGGAGTCGAACATCGTAGTGCAGGAGCGTGTCACGAATCGCTCGGTCGGTGCGACGAATCACACCGCCGTAGCCGGGGAGAAACATCTTGTAGGACCGCCCGCGTAGGCGACGCAGACTTTGACGGAGTTCGACGAGACCCCGAAAGCGCGGTCTCCGCCGAAGCGGGTCGCTCGGATCGGGCAGCTCGCCCTGGTAGAAATT
>CBFDDD010000107.1:0-16034 GCA_965603475.1 uncultured Myxococcales bacterium | reverse complement strand
GTTACTCGTCGAGCACGAAGTCGAAGAGCAGGAAACACAGGATCAGATAGACACCGCCGATCACGATCAACGGCTGGAGCGCGTCGAAGGGCAACGCCTCGCCTGCGAAGGTAGCGGCACTGCCTCGCACGGCGGCCGTCAGGACTGGAATCAGGGTCGGAATCAGAAGTACTGGCAGCAGCACGTCCCGAAAACGGCTTCGCACGGACATCGCCGAGAGCAAGGTTCCAACGCTGCAAATACTGACGTTGGCGATCGCAACGATCAAGGCCGATCCGGCCGCGCCGGCCCAGAGGTCGACCCGAAAGAAGAGCGCGAATACGAAGGCGGTCATGGCCTGTACGGTTGTGATCAACACCCAGGTCGCGCCCGCCTTGCCGAGGAAGATCCAGCCCCGCGTTCCAGGCGCGAGCGCGAGCGCCGTCATGGCGTCGTTCTCCAGTTCCATGGCGAAGGTTCGGCCGAGTCCGATTACGGCCGCGAACACGTAGGTCACCCAGAGAACGCCCGGCGCGAAGCGCACCATCTCGTCGGGAGCCATCGGCGGCCAGGCAAATTGAAAGACGACCACGACCAGAATCGAGAAGACGATCATCGCGACGAGGCGGTCTCGGGAGCGCCATTCGGTCGCGAGATCCTTCCAGAGAAGCGTCCACGCGACCTTCATGTCACGCCCTTGACAGCGCCGTCTCGGGCGAGGCGCGAGAGGGTTTCTCGCAGAGCGGCGAGTTCGAAGGCATCACTGGCGGAATTCTCGTCCCCATCGATATCGCCATCCCCATCGACGAGAGCAGGCCGGGCGCGAATTTCGCCGTGGTGGAGGATGAACGCGCGTTCTGAGAGCTCGACAGCGCGTTTTGGGTCGTGTGTGACGAGAATGAGCGTCCGTCCATCCCCACACAGCGTCGAGAGTTGCGCCGAGAGCCGTTCTGCAGACGTTTCGTCGAGTCCGGTAAAGGGTTCGTCGAGGAGTAGGATCTGGGGATCGTGGACGATGGCTCGCGCGATCGACAGGCGCTGGGCCATGCCGCGCGAGAATGTTCCGGCGCGTCGATTCGCGACCTCCTGGAGTCCGACATCGGCCAGTACTGCATCGATTCGATCGGGTCCGGGCGCAGTGCCGTGTAGGCGTCCGGCGAAGACGAGGTTCTCGCGTGCGGTGAGTTCGCCGTAGACGAGGGTGGCGTGTCCGACGTAGCCGATCTCGCCGCGCAGGGCGTCACGCGTGAGAGGAGCAGCTGCGGGGGGCGAGGTGTCTAGGGTGGTCGTGTCTTCACGCTGGGCTTCGAAGCAACCTGCGCTCGGGCGCGAAAGACCAGCGAGGATGCGGAGCAATGTGCTCTTGCCTGCGCCATTGGCACCGAGAATCGAGACTGATTCACCTGCTTTGATGTCGAAGTCGATGCCTCGAAGCGCACTGACGCGTCCGAACCGCTTTTCGACTCCTGCACCATGGAGCAGGACCGGGCTCACCCGCTCGTCTCCTCCGCCGGGTTCAGGTTCCCGCCGCAATGCGAGCAGAAACGCCAGCCGACCGTCACCGCTTCGCCGCAGCTCGGGCAGAAGGCACCGGTTCTGGTCTCGTTCGAGTTGGCAGCCGAAGTTGTGACCGAGGCCGGGCCGGCCGGCTGAGCCTTCTTCTGCGCAACCGCGTCGCGTTCGGACCGAAGCAGTTCGATCGCTTGCGCCCGAAGTCCATCACGCATCTGCGTGTAGTCGTGCTCCTCGAGTTTGGCGGTTTCGAAGTCGTGGTCGAGGTCGCGAATCGCTGTGTAGATCAATTCGCGCTCGGCATGGATGCGATCGAGCGGTGAATCCTCGACGGCCGCTTCTCGCTCTGCTCTTCGCAGCGGCGCGAACAGGAAGAACGCACCGGCAGCAGCGGCGGCGATGGCGAGTCCGATCGAAACCGATTGCGGAGGCCCGGTCGCCCCGATGGGGGCGAGGCCGAGATCGACGATCTCGTCGGGGGAGACATTGAAGGCCTCGCGATGGAGATAATTGCGAGTGCCCGAGCGGAAGGGACGCCGTCGATGCAGACGGCTGCTTTCGAGAGCGAGGCCGGTGTCCGCAATCAAGACGTTGAGGGTCTCCACTTCACCCGGGAAACGCATGCCGAGCTCGATGCCCTCGGGTCGTGCGGGCATGAGGTACGAGTAGCCGAGAGACGTCGTGCCGGGTCCGATCGGTCCGACGACGTCAAAGCCCGCGTTTTCTCCCGACGCATCGCCGGTCGGTATCAGGCCCAGTGCTTCGGCCGCCGGCGCGACGCCTTGAAGTCTGGCCCCGGTTGGGATCGAGACGCGCAGGAGCGGAGCGTCGGGCGACCCCGAGACCGGCGCGCCCGGTTCAACCTGGATCTGGATGTCGACGGTGGCGGTCAATCGGGTGTCGTCGAGTTCGAGCCAGACATCGCCACGCGGAACTGAAAGCAGCGTCGGGTCGAAACGACTCTCGGGAAGCGTCAGGTCGATCTCGAAGACTTCGCCTGCCCCGAGTCCTGCTCGTGCCCAGGTCTCGAGAGCCTCACCCGAATCGGACTGGAGGTCGATCGAAGCGATGAGCTCAGGTCCGTTGATGTCGAGCCCAGCGGTGCCTGCGACGACGACGATGCGCGCCGCGGTCTGACTGAGTTCGACGGGTACGCGGAGCGCGCCGCCTTCGGGGGGAAGCGGGAGGCTGTACTGGTACTCGATGCGCTGCTCGCCAGGGTAAAGAGGTCCCCAGAATCGAACGTGATCGTCGTCGAGTGCCAGGCCATCGCCGATCGAAGTCGATCCGGCAGAGAAATCGAAAGTCGCGGACCCGACAGATCGAGCGACGATCGAGCGGCTCTGGTCGTTGGTGGGAAGTTGGATGACGCGGTCGCCCGCACTCGACAACCGAAGAATCTCACGAAGTACGATTCGATCGCCCATCCAGTCGATGCGGATACGCAATTCTTCGATGGCGACGCCTGAGATTCGATCCGTCGGGGCCATGACCTCGATATCGACACGAGCCTCGGTTTCGCCCTCGGCGAAGGTCACGCGCTCGCCAAAGGGAATCTCTTTGAAGCGTGCGCCTACGAGATAGACGATGCCGGGATCGGTTGAGATTCCGTTGAAGGTAAAGACGCCTTCTGAGTTGGTCTCTCCATTGGCGAAGCCGGGAGTGCCATCGGATGAGAGGGCGTAGAGCGCGATCGCGATTCCAGCGGCTTCCGAAGGCTCGGCCTCATGGAGTACTCGCACCGTGAGCGCCCCGTTTCCGGCTGGAGGGGGAGGGGCCGTGTTGGCTGCGCCGGTATGCTGGGCGGCTGCCTGGGTGGACCCGATGAGGAGGACGGCGAGCGCGAGGCTGGAAACGCCCCCGAAGAGGGCGTACGGTCGAACTCGTCTCATGCGCTCGTCCCGACGTCCCTCGAGTCTCTGTCAGACCCTGGGGTCTGCCGTTCGGGATGCGGCCAGAGAATGATCAGACAACCGAACACGAAGAGACAGCCACCGGCCCAACCGAAATTGACGAGGGGGTTGTGGTAGATCTTCAGGGTCGCGGACCCGTCGGGCTCGAGCGCTGTGAGAATCACGTAGAGATCCTCACGCCAGGTCGAATAGATCGACGGGATCGAACTCGGTTGTTGCTCGAGCCAATACATGCGCTTCTCGGGAATCATGACCGCAACGGGATCGTCGTCTTGATAGAGCGCGACCCGCGCGCGGGCGCCGCCATAATGTTGTGCGGGGATGGCATCGGCGGTCAGATAATGCAGCCGGAAATTTCGAATTTCGACCGAGTCGCCTGGACTGACATTGTTGAGTTGTTGCTCGTTGAAGGCCGCGCCCGAAATTCCGAGCATCAGGATGACAAAGCCTGCGTGAACGATGTATCCGCCATAGCGCCGTTGGTTTCGACTGAGCAGGGTGAGTAGAGCGGTGGCGATGCTTTCGTTCAGTCGCCTCATCCGTCCGCGAGTCGCCTGGGTGTACTCCTGAAGGATCGTGGTCAGTACGAAGCCCGAGAGTCCCCAGCAAGCGATTGCCCAGTAGCCGGGTTCGAGCCCGAATCGCGCAACCACGATCAGACCGACGACGACTCCGACGCTGGCGGGCAGAATGAATTGTCGTCTCAGACTCGCAACGCTCGCCTTGCGCCAGGCGATGAGAGGGCCAACGCCGGTCAACACGAGAAGGCACAACGCGAGTAGGCCCGCGAAGGTGTTGAAATAGGGCGGGCCCAGAATGCGTCGTACGCCGCCCAGCGCTTCGGTGAAGACGGGGAACATGGTCCCTACGAAGACGACGAAGAGGATCGCCATGAAGATCCAGTTGTTGATGATGAAGCTCGCCTCTCTCGAGAGAACGCTTTCGAGCTTGTTCGGGCTGCGAAGCATCGGAAGGCGCCAGATGAGCGCGGCGATGAACGCGATCAGCATCAGCGCGACATAACTGAGAAAGATGCGCCCGAAGCTGTCCGAATTCGCGAAGGCGTGGACCGACTGGACTATTCCGCTACGCGTCAAGAATGTCCCGAAGAGGCATAGCCCGTAGGTCAGGCCGATCAGTACGATGTTCCAGGTCCGCAACATGTCGCGCTTTTCCTGGATCATGACCGAGTGGATATAGGCCGTGCCGGCGATCCACGGCATCAGAGAGGCGTTCTCGACGGGATCCCATGCCCAATAGCCGCCCCAGCCGAGAACCTCGTAGGCCCAGCGGCCACCGAGCATCACGCCCGCCGAGAGGAAACTCCATGCGAAGAGCGTCCAACGCCGCGTCGTGCGAAACCAGGTGGTGCCGAGCTCGCCGCTGACGAGCGCGGCGAAGGCGAAGGCGAAGGGCAGCGCGAAGCCGGTAAAGCCCGTATAGAGCACGACCGGATGAATCAACATGACGGGATGCTGAAGCAGCGGGTTCAACCCGTTGCCGTCCGAGAGGCGCTGATCGTGGGGCACCGACTCGAAAGGCATCGATTCGAAATTCGTCAGCAGGAGAAAGAAAGCGACGTTCACGAGCATCGCGACGCACACCCACGGCATCAGCGTGCGATTCTGATTGCGATTGCTGAATACTGCGGCAGCACCGTAGGCGGATAGCATCCAGCCCCATAGCAACAGCGAACCCGCCTGCCCGCCCCAGAGCGCGCCGAGCCGATAGTGAAGTGGCATCGTGCGAGCGGAATGCGCCGCGACATAACTCAGGGTGAAGTCGTTCGTGCCAAGCGCCCAGAACAACGCGAGGATCGCGACCGAAGTCGCTGCGAAGACCAGCAGGAGCGATCGCTCTGTGATCCGAGTCCATTCGGAGCGACCCAGGACGCCGGCAAAGAGACCCGCTCCTATCCCGATCAGCGAGAGCAGGAGGGCTAGTCTGAGTGCGTATAATCCGATGTCACCCACGCTAGAGTTCGATTCCCGGCTCAGCCATGAGCCCCGCCTTGGCTTCGAATTTCGACGGGCATTTCGCCATTACATTATTCGCCTCGAAGACTGCGTGACCGTTCGACATGACAAGCTGGCCCTCGACGACGACCTCTGCGCCGTCCTTGAAAAGGTCGGGTGTTTCGAGGCTGCCATAGACGACGTTCAGCGTCTCTCCGACCGCCCCCCCCGAATGCGGCGGATCGTTCTGGACAGCAAAGCTCACCTGCTTGCCTTCGAGGTCACGTTCGATCGACTCTGCAGCGACATAGCCATGAACGCGAACGGATCGACCGACCATCTGCGGACCGGTCGCGTGGAACTCTTCCAGGTTCTGGAAGTATTGAAGCGAGAGGCCTTCGTTGAGCTGGGTTATTCCGTACCAACCGAGCAAGAGCGCGATGGCGGAGACTCCGATGGCGATTTGCACACCCTTCGACATTGGTATTCGAATCCATTCGCTTGGTTTGATCGGGTTTGATCTGGGTTGACGTGGCGGGCGACGAGGGCCGACCAGCAAGCGCTGAGATTAGCGGTCGAGGCAGAGTGTGTCAAAGCTGGAATTTCCAAAAATAGCTGTGATTCCAATCACTTGGACGATTGGCTGCCTTGACGACCCGAACCTGTCGGGCTACCCGGAAGGCGGAACCGCCGCGATTCGCGAAAAACCCTGGACTCAGGGGCAGGTCCACCGTGTCACTGGAGGCCGGACGCATGAAGATCTTTGAGGCCGAGCTGATCGCTTCCGCACCCCGGATCGACAAGCTGCCGGCATCCGGATTGCCGGAGATCGCCTTCCTCGGACGCTCCAACGTCGGCAAATCGAGCCTGCTGAACGCGCTCGCACGTCGCAAGAAACTGGCGCGGACGAGTAGTACGCCCGGCAAGACGCGTGAACTCGTCTTGTTTCGGATTCGCACCGAATTCGGCGACGTCGGCTTCGTCGATCTGCCCGGCTACGGCTGGGCCAAGGTCTCGAAAAAGGAACGGGATAGCTGGGGACGATTGGCGGAGGGCTACCTGGCGGGGCGGCGTGAACTGAAACTCGCGATCGTATTGCAGGACATCCGGCGCTCGTGGAGTGAGGACGAGAGCCTGCTGCTGCAGTGGCTGGCGCAGCAGGACGTTCCGGGACGCGTCGTCCTGACGAAGACGGACAAACTCAAGCTGATGAAACGCAAGGAGCGGATCCGCGCTCTCACGGCCGAAATCGGTGAAGGTTTTGGCAAGCCCATTTCGACTTCGGCGCAGAAGGGTGATGGACTCGATCTGGTCTGGAAGGTCTGTCGCCAACACGCGTTTCCGCGAGACGACGACGAAAACTAACGCCGGTCGCGTGATCGGGAGCGCTGCTGTCTGAGAACGTCGCTTTCCGAATTTCCTATCTGAAAAGGTCGCTCGACGGATCGCGGAGTAGCGCGTCTTTCACAGTCCCGTCGCCCTCGATTGGAAAACCTTCGATGACGACGACGGGTACGCCCGCACTCTTCCACATCAAAAGACCGGCCGCGGCGGCGAGTTGATCAGCGGTTGCAGGCTGGGTGACGATCAATTCTCGCCCGGCGCGGTCTCGCGAACCACGGTCATCGCGAATCGGCGCCAGGCCTGCGGATCCAAGTGCGACATCGACGAGGCCTTCGCGCCAGGGACGACCGAAGGTGTCACTGATGACGACCGGGGTGGGTCCGGCAGGGCTCGCGAGTGCTTCGTACAGACGACGCGCGGATCCATCGGGATCCTTCGGCAGCAGAACGGCGACATCGTCACCGGGCGCGTTCGAGAGATCGACGCCTGCGTTCGCGCAGACGAAGCCATGATGTGTTTCGGTGATGAGAACACCATTTCCGCGGCGTACGATTCGGCGACTTTCCTGCAGAACGACCTCGACTTGTCGTGGGTCGCGCTCATGGGCCTCGGCAATTTCGATCGCCTCGTCGCTCGGGCTGACGTCTGCGAGGGCGATGAGTCTTCCCTCGGCCTTTGAAACGATCTTCTGGCAGACGACAATGACGTTGCCGGCCAACTCGATGTTGGCGGCCTGCGCCGCTCCCCGAATCAGATCGGCGAGGTCGGTTCCGGGCTCGACCTCCGGAAGTCCGGGGATCGGAATGAGTCGAAGGGGTGACGGCATCTGATTCATTTCGAATTTTCACCTAACGCATCTTCGAGTAGGACTCGGGTGCGTCGGCCCCCGCTCTTCGTTTTCAGGAAGGCCTGGAGGTCTTCGGGATGATCGAGGTCGATCGTGAGGGAGTCGAGTTTGATTTCGAAGAACGGGATGTCCGCCGCGTGCGCGGCTTCGCGATGTCGTTTGGCGCTGTCGCGACCGAAGCAGCAGGGGATTGCACTGGCGGGGCGCTGGAGCAGGGCAGAGGTGCCACCGTCGGAGGAGGGCGCGAGCCAGGCACCGGGTGTGTCAGACTGGCCCGCGGCATCGAGCAGCTTCCTGAAATCCTCTGGCAGAGCGCCTGCGACATCGCCTAACACGATCAAGAATGCGTCGTTTGGTTCAGGTCGTAGTCGTTGGCGAGCGTCTTCGAGCGCCGCGTTCAGACCCGGCTCCTCGCGAATCAGGATTTCAGCGCCCGCAGTACTCGCGCGCTTGGCGACCAGGGGATCGGGCGTCGTGACCGCGATCCGATCGATGCCCGGCGTTCGCGAAAGCGACTCGATGAGGTCCTCGAGCATTGCCAGGGTGAGGGCCTGGCGCCGCCCATCGGGAAGCTGCGGGAGCAGTCGCGATTTGCTCTCTTCGAGTCGTTTGACTGGAATCAACGCGATGCTCATCGGAGACGAGCCGCCACACCGAGGCTCGCGCGCGCGACCCGCTCGGAAACCTCTGCGTTCACCATCATCGTGTCGAGTGTGCACGCCTCGAGCCCCAACGCCTGGATTTCGGACAACGATTTCCGATCGAGTTCGTCGAACACGAAACCGTCGATCCAATCCCGATAGAAGCCGGCGACACCGAGAGCCGACACTTCGATGCCCTGTGCGCGAAGCAGGGTATGGGCGGGGCCCTTGATAGGCGCGCCTCCAACGATCGGCGAGACCGCCACGATGGGTGCGGTCGAAGCGTCGAGGGCCTCTCGAATACCGGGCACAGCGAGGATCGGGCCGATCGACACGATCGGATTGCTCGGGCAGACGAGAATCGTTTGTGCCTCCTCGATGGCTTCGATTACGCCCGGCGCCGGTGACGCCCGAGCGGCGGCGGAAAGGTCGATCGATTCGACGTTGGTCGGGGCACCATCCCTCACAAGGTATTCCTCGAAGTGCATCCGTTGGTTCCCCGAAAGCTCCACGTAGGTCGGGCACGGGTCGTTCGACATTGGAAGGATGCGTAACGTCAATCCCATGTCTCGTCTCAGCTCGTCCGTGACTTCGTCCAGGCCGACGCCGGCGGCGAGTCGCAGTGTGCGGTGAAGGCAATTCGCATAGTCGGCATCCCCGAGCCTGAACCAGACTTCGTGGCCCAGTTCGGCGAGACGATCCACGAGGTCATAGCGATCCTCTTTGAGTCCGAACCCATGTTGGGGATCAATGCGATCGGCGAGGGTGTAGGTCACGATGTCGAGGTCGGGGGACACGTGGGCGCCGTAGAAAGGGCGATCGTCGCCGGTATTGACGATGACCGTGAGTTGGGTCGGCGGGACGGCCCGTACGACGCCGCGCAGGAAACGGGCTGCGCCGACGCCACCGGCCAGCACAACCACCCGACCCGGCGTGGTCTGCGGGTCGTTCTGGTTGTTACCGTCGTCGGCGGCTCGGTTCGATTTCGGCATCAGCGTCGAGTTCCGTTCATTTGGCGGCCTCTGCTGCCGCTTCGAGTCGCTCGAGGTCGTTCTCCTGGTCGCTCAGCCGAGCTGCAATCGCGCGCATTTCTGGATCCTCATGTAGCGCCGAATTCCATTCCGCTCCCGGTCGAGTGATCAAATTCTCGAGAGCGACGTGGTCTTGTGCGATCGCCGCTCTCAGCTCCTCGATTCGCGCCGAACGCAGTTGAGGATCGGAAAGTGCGGGGTCCTCCGGTTCTGGCGTCGAGCCGAAGCAGGCGAATCCAGCGATCGAAAGCAGCGCGGCAGCGCACAATGCGGCGATCCGCGGGGCGACTCCATGGGTCTGCACGGCTTTGGTCGTGGCCATTTGTGCGGTCGATTGGGTACGAATTTCGGCATTCATCTCTGGCGATTCTTCGCGACGGGTCGCGCGGCGTCAAGCGGACGTCCGGATACCCCTCCCCGGGCCCTTCCGTTCACGCAGGGTGACCGAATCGTGCCGGGGCTGCGCCTCTGGTCATCTGGTGGGGTCGGTCGGTCGGCACGGAGCTTGCGAACCCCGTCCGACATGTCGCGCAGGGCAAAAGACCGAAGCTCGAGCAACCCATCTGGGCGGCCCGCGGGCGGGCTGTTTCGATTCGCGGGATGCGGCGCAATGCATTTTTGGCTGGGATTGTCATTGATTCTCTGGCCGCAGCCGAGATCGGCCACCGCCGTCGTGGAGACGCCGCCGGCATTCTCAGAGGGTTGGCGGCGGCTGGTGTCGCTGGGGGGGCGCGGCGAGCTGCCCGGTTCACTTGCACAGGCCGACAATGGCGATGTCGCCGTTGGGGATCTGGCGGGCGTGTCCTGGTGGCGCGACGACGTGCGAGAACGCGCGGTGCTTCCCTTTGTTCGCGATCTCGCTTTCGATTCGGCCGGTGTCCTCTGGATCGCGACCGAGGGCGGTCTCTATTTCTGGCATCGTGCCGATCGGCCGACGCGGAGGCGGCTGCCGGGCGGTGAGGCTTCGAACAGGGTCCATCGAATCGCCGTATCGAACTCGGCCATGCTCGTCGCGACCGGGGCGGGGGCGTTCTGGTCGACGGACGGGAAAATCTTTCAGCTGCTTCGCGTGGCGGGAGCCGCGAGCGCGGTTTCGCATGTTGCGATTCGTGGGGCAAGTTTCGATCGATCCGCAACCCAGGGGTCGTGGTCGCACCCGGGGCGAGCGCAGGCCTGGGTCTTTGGTACGAGTCGTCTCTCGCTCGTTCGCGGCCTCGAGGCGTCTTCTGGAATCCGCGTGACCGATGTTCAGAGTGTGCCGCTGCCGCGTCCGGGGAGCGGAGACGGCGCTGACAAGGTTGTCGATCTCGTGATCGACCCGAGTGGCCGCCGACTCTTTTTCGTCTTCGGGGACACGATCGCCTGGCGATCGATCGAGGACGGAGCGCTCAGCCTGGAGCCAGCCGGCTGGCGGTTCGAGCGGCCGGGTCTGCCACCCGGCGCGATCATTCGCCGACTCGGCTGGGCGGCGGGCAGGGTCTGGATCGCAACCGACCACGGCCTGCTCGAGAGCCAGACTCTCGAAGGGCCCTTCCAACGTACGGCAAGCCCCGTCGGGACGACCGATTGCATCGACATCCAGGCGCGAACAGCCGGCCAGACCCTCGCGTTATGCCGCGCCGGATTGTTCACATTGGAATCGTTCGGAAGTGGCAACCGGGAGGGTCTGACGATCTCTCTTCCCGCGTTGCCACCCGATCCTCCGCTCGAGGAGATTCGACGGCGTGCGATGGTGCGTGCGGGACTGACAGCGCGCCGTGCGGATGGAATGTGGCAGGGACTGCGGCGGCGAGCGTTCTGGCCTGAAGTCGGACTGCGATTCGATGCGGACCTCAACTACGACCATCAGCGCGACGACGACCAGGCCTTTCTGTCCGGCGATACTCGGCGCCTCTTCGATCACACGCGTGACGAGGGGCAGAGTTACCGGGCAACGATCGAACTCGACTGGGATCTCGGAGGTGTCGTCTATCCCCTCGAAACAGTCGACCTGTCACGAGAGCTACGTCAGGTCGTGAGCCTGAGAGATGACGTCGCGGACGAGATCAACCAGCTCTACTTCGAACGCCAGACGATCCGCGAAAAGCTCTCGGAACCATCACCGGCAGCAGGATCGATCGAAGCCAGCGAAGTTGCTCGCCTGCATTGGCGTGCGCAGGAACTCGACGCGGGTCTCGATGCCTGGACGGGGGGTTGGATCAGTCGTTGGCGCGCGAGCCAGCCCCCGGACCCAGGTTCCACATTTCACTTCGGCTACTCCAACGACACCGGCTACGCCGACGACCCGATCACCCCGATCAAACCAATGACTAACAACCAGAGATAGGAAGGCATAGAGATGAACATCAAACGCATTTCAAGATTGGGATTCGAGATCGGGGTGGCCTTGCTGGCCGCCGTGAGCGCACAGGCGTTGCCTCTGCTTTCGGAGTTCTACTATGACGCGCCGGGGTCGGACGATGGCCTGAGCTTCGTTGAGCTGGCTGGGTCGCCAGGTGCTTCGCTCGAGGGGTATGTGCTGGAGGGGATCAATGGGTCGAATGGTGCCGTCGGGCCGACCATCGTGCTGAGCGGATCGATTGGTGCGAACGGCCTGTTCGTGGTCGCCGACCAGATGTCCGACGGATCGACGCTGGTCGTCGGCGCCAATCTGCTCGCGAATTTCGATTTCCAGAACGGGCCGGACTCCGTGGTTCTGCGACAGGCGGACTTGCTCGTCGATGCCCTCGGATACGGCGTTTTCGGGGCAAGTGAGATCTTCGCCGGGGAGGGGATGGCCGCGCCCGACGTGAGTGCCGGAGAGAGCCTGGCGCGGCTCTTCGCGAATGTCGATACGGATGACAACGCGATCGACTTCGTGGTTTCGTCGACGCCCACGCCGGGAACAGCCAGCTTTGCTCCCGTACCCGAGCCGACGGCGGCGATGCTCCTCGGACTGGGACTCGCCGGACTCGCCGTCGGAGAGCGGCGCTGTCGGACGACATCATTCGAAAGAACGAGTGACGAGACGTGAGAACGGCGCGACAAGCGGACGACGGTACGTCTACAATGGGGCTCCGTCGGATCTGAACGAGGAGGAATCGAACGTGGCGAAGAAGGTCGACTGGTATTACGTCCGAAAGGGTTGAACGAGCTGTACCCGAGCATCCAAGTTTCTGGATGCCAAGAAGGTCGTGATCAAGGAAGAAATCCCGGCAAGTCGCAAGCTCAGCGAGACAGAGGCGCGCGAGATCGCGAAAGCGTCATCGAAGGTCTACGTGGCGAAGGGAAAAAAGCTCGATGTGTTCGACATGAAGAGCGCAAAGATTTCGGAGGTCGCGGAGAAGATGCTCGGGCCGACCGGCAATCTGCGGGCGCCGACGATGCGCGTCGGAAAAGTCACTGTGGTCGGTTTCAACGACGAGGCGTTTCAGACGGTTCTCGGCTAGACAGGATCGCCGGCCGGAGGAGAGTGCTCTTCCGGCCGGCAATTGTTTCTTCGCTCTCGATCTGCAGAGATCGTGGGCTCAGTCTCGAATTTCATACCGGGGGATTCTTGCCCCACCCAAGCGAACTCCGCTCGAATGCGTCCCTTTCAGGTTTTCGATCGATTTCCCGATAAACCAGATGCTGTGAAGTGGAATTTCACGTGGGCCGATGGCCTCGATGAACATTCCCACAGCGATCGCATGGTATGTTCGCGCACGACCCGCCTCCGAGCGGACGAGCGAATCAATCTCTGGGGGGGCATCGGGCACACGATGCTGTCGGGTTTCAATACGAATTTCCGCTACCGCGGCGTTCTCTTCCACGTCCAGACCGAGGACAGTGGTCGTGAGAATCCCCATGTCATCACCCATCTCTTTCACGGCGGAAACATCATTGCTTCCGAGAAGCAGGAATATTCGAAGCTGTTGGTCGAAGATGACATCGAGGTCGCCGTCAAGAAACTGATGGAGGGGCAGCACAAGGCGATTCTCAAGCAGCTCTCTCGGGGCGAGCACGATCTGGCGATAGGGGAACGGCTCGGGCCCGACATTTTTCGTGCAGAATCCGAGACGGGGACTGGTTCGGGGGATTCGCCAGCGGTGACCGAGGAGGAGCAGCCGCGCGCGGCGGCCGGGTCGCGAAAGAAGACACCGATCGGGTCGGTCATGGCCGAACCGACGGTCCTTGCCGAGAATCCGGAGTCGGCCCCCTCTCCGACGGAATCGACCTCCGGGTTGTCACGAGTTTTTGGTGAGCGCGTCGTCTCCGAGAAGCCGCTGGACGAAGTTGTTCTCGACTATCTCGTCGAGAACGCTCGAAAGCGGAGACGGCAGCCTAAGTGAGGCGCCGGACGGCGAATGCGGCCGGCGAACCGCCGGTTCGCATGTATCACGTTTCCAAGTCCTACATGGCCGGCCAGTACGCGCTGCACGACGTTTCGCTCGAAGTGCGCCGTGGCGAGTTTCTGTTTCTGACGGGTGCTTCGGGCGCGGGTAAAACGACGCTCCTCGAACTGCTATTCGCAGCGGAGGAGCCTTCGGAGGGCCAGATTCTGGTACTCGGGCGAAACGTCGCGCGCCTGGGCGCTGGTGCTATCCCGGCCTTGCGCAGACGCGTCGGTGTCGTGTTTCAGGACTTCAAGCTTCTCGAGGACCGTACGATCGAGGAAAATGTCCGGCTGGCGCTCGATGTCGTCGGGACGCCTCGCCGAGACGCGCGTTCCCGGGTCTTTGCGTTGCTGAAATCCGTCGGACTCCAGCATCGTCGCTTCCACCATCCGCTTTCGCTCTCCGGTGGGGAGCAACAGCGCGTCGCGCTCGCGCGCGCTCTCGTCAACGAACCGGAGATTCTGCTCGCCGACGAGCCGACCGGAAACCTCGATCCCGAGCTCACGATCGAGATCATGGATCTGATCGTCAAGGCCTCGACGCGCGGAACGACTGTGATGGTCGCGACCCATGACCATACTCTTATCGAGCGTTACGGAAAGCGGGTCCTTCGTCTCGAAGGTGGACGAATCGTCGAGGACATCCCCGCCGCGGGTGCTTCGATCGGAGCCAGCCAATGAGTCGCGGACTCATGCTCATCGCAATCGCCTTCTCGAATGCGCTGCGTGGAATCCGTAGCGCGAGTACGACGAGCTCCTTGGCGGTCTTGACCATTGCGATCGTGCTCGTTCTCGTCGGGAGTGCTTCGCTGCTCGTCGGGAATATGACGGGCATCCTCGACGAATTCGGCGCCGAGCTCCAGATGACCGCCTACCTCGAGGCGTCGATTTCCGAGGAAGATCAGCGTTTGCTGGCGGGGCGCGTCGCGGCAGCACCTGGAGTCGATCATGTGGAGGTCGTGACAAAGGAAGAGGCGCTCGAGCGCTTCGAAGGTATTGCAGGCGGCGCGGAATTGTTGGTGGGCCTGGATGAGAACCCGCTGCCCGCCTCCCTCGAGATCCATCTGTTGCCTGAAGCGCGCACGGCCGAGGCGCTCGGGATCCTCAGAACTTCCCTGGATGGCCTGGAGGGGATCGATGAGCTGGCGCAGGGGCAGGAATGGATCGAAGGCTATTCGCGAGCGGTCGCCCTGGTGCGTGCCGGGGCACTGGGTATTTCGATCGTGCTCGGAATGGCTGCATTGCTGATCGTTGCGAATACGATTCGACTCGCGGTGTATGCGCGTCGCGATGAACTCGAAATACTCGCGCTCGTTGGGGCGAGTCGGACTTTCGTGCGTGTGCCATTCCTGCTGGAGGGAACTCTGCAGGGTTTGCTGGGTGGCTTGATCGCGCTGCTGGCTGTTTACGGTGCGTATGAGATGCTGATGCCCCAGATTCGCTTCGGGCTCGAACTCGTCGTTGGCCGAGCGGAGCTTCGCTTCTTTACGACTGCCGAAGCATTCCGACTGATTGCGTCGGGTGCAGGACTTGGACTGCTCGGCTCGATTACGGCACTCATCGGCGGGAAGGCCTGACCGGATGCGGGCGCGTAGGCGGACATTGCGAGCTTTCGAAATACCGAGAGACGGTCTGCCGCTCATCCTGTTGATGTTCTTGTGTCTGCCAGCATTCGCGATGGCGAAGGATCGGGCAGAGGAACTCGAGGGTCTGCGTGACGCGATTCACGACAGCCGGGGGCGCGTCACAGAGCACGAAGCAGATGCGCGGGCCATTCTGGAACAGCTCGAGGAAGTCGATCGACGACTGCAGACTGTTTCGCATGATCGCGACTCGGCGCGACGGGATGTCGCTTCCGCGCGTCGCCGGCTCAAAGAGATCGAACCGAAAGTCGCAATCGCGAAGAAAGAACATTCGCGAACTCAGGGGGCTCTGGCCGCACGTGCGGTCGCGCTCTATCGCGGCGGCGAGATTGGACCTGTCCGTGTCATTTTTTCGGCGACTTCGCTTCCCGACGTGCTCTCCCGCGCGAATATGCTGCGAGTCCTCGTGCGGCATGATGCGGAGCTCGTTGCGCGCTTTGGAGAAGAACGCGATCGCCTCGAAGAGTTGCAGAGCCAGGCGAGTCAAGCGGTTCGTGATCGCGAAGACGGTGGCGCAAGACTGACGCGGCTGATCGCAGAGCTCAAGATCGAACGCAAGGGGAAGGGCGAAATCCTGGGTCGCTTGCGTCAGGATCGAAAGAGCGAGCGTCGTCTGTTGCTCGAACTCGAACAAGCCGCACAGGCGCTCGAGGAAACGATCCGAACCCTCGGCGCACGTGCGGATCGTCCATGTGCTCGGCAAGATCGAGCATCACCACCACGCACCCCAGCCCCGCGTTGTGCGTCACGTGGTAGAGCGCGGCTGCGGCGTTCTCGGTGTTTTGGATGGTGTCGCTCTCCGCGAAGGGGCCGGG
>CBFDDD010000106.1:0-16048 GCA_965603475.1 uncultured Myxococcales bacterium | reverse complement strand
ATTCGTGAGGGCGGCCGAACCGTGGGTTCTGGCGTCGTCTCGGATGTGATCGAATGACGTCGCCTTTTTTGGAGAATGCCGCGGGATGCGGGGTTCTCCTGAGCTGAAAGCTCGTGGTTGGGCTGAAGGCTAACGAGTGTGTAGGGCCGTAGCATAATTGGTAGTGCACCGGACTCCAAATCCGGGGGTTGGGGGTTCAAGTCCCTCCGGCCCTGCCAACTCGGACAGATTGCGCCAGGGTGCTCGGGGTGCTCAGGGTGATGAGCGTAGAGCGCGATGTGGACTCGCTGAGAACTGGGGTAGCTGGCGATGACGGAGATTTCGAAAAGCTGGATCGATCGGCTACGGCATTACGTCGCCGAGGTTCAGGGTGAGTTCAACAAGATTACGTGGCCACCTCAGACGGAGACACTGAACGGGACGGTGTCGGTCGTCGTGATCGTCTCGCTAATCGCAACTTTTCTGGGCATCGTCGACTTCGGACTGAGTCGAGTGATGCAGATGGTGCTCGGCTGATGGATACCGCAAGCGAATCGAAAGCGAGTGACGCCAACACGAAGGATGCCCAGGATGGGGCGGCCTCTTCGGGGACCAGCTCGTCGAAGAAGTGGTACATCGTCCACACCTATTCCGGGCAGGAGACGCGAGCGAAGAAGGCACTACTCGAGCGGGCCAAGACGATGGGCTTCGAAGAACAGTTCGATGAGGTCCTTGTGCCCGAGGAAAGCGTCGTGGAGATGGTAGGCGGGAAGAAACGAACTTCGAAGCGGAAGTTCTTCCCGGGCTACATCATGGTGCACATGGATCTGAGCGACGAGACGTGGCATGTCGTCAAGGGGACACCCAAAATTACGGGTTTCGTTGGGAACGCGACGGATCCGCCGGCGATTTCGGAGGACGAAGTCGCACGAATGACTCAGCGGATCAAGGAAGGCGCGGCCAAACCGAAGCCCCTGATCAACTTCGACGAGGGAGAGAACGTGCGGGTCATTACGGGGCCCTTTGCGAATTTCCAGGGTTTCGTCGACGAGGTGATGGAAGACAAAGAGAAGCTCCGCGTGATGGTCCAGGTCTTCGGACGGGCGACGCCGGTGGTTCTGGGATACTCGAACGTGGAAAAGGCTTGATCGCGCTGTTAGACGCGAAGTGTCGAGCAGACGTGATCAGGCAACCCAGAGGAGCAGGTGCTCACTGGGGAACCGCCAGAAGCGAGCGGGAGGTCGACGAAGTCGACCGTAGACCGCCAGTGGTAGGAGAGAAATAGAGTGGCAAAAAAAGTAATGGCAGTCGTGAAACTGCAGTGTCCGGCAGGGGCGGCGAATCCAGCACCGCCCGTCGGTCCGGCACTCGGTCAACACGGCGTGAATATCATGGAGTTCTGCAAGGCGTTCAACGCCAAGACGCAGGACAAGGCTGGATTGATCATCCCGGCCGAGATCACGATCTACCAGGACCGAAGCTTTACCTTCATCCTGAAGTCGCCGCCGGCCGCTGTGCTGCTGAAGAAGGCAGCCAAGATCAAGAGCGGTTCGGGTGAACCCAATCGGAAGAAGGTCGGGCAGGTCACCCAGTCCCAGTTGGCAGAGATCGTCGAAATGAAGAAAGACGATCTGAATGCCTTCGACCTCGAGCAGGCCAAGAAAATCATCGCGGGCACCGCTCGTTCGATGGGCCTCGAAGTCGTGGAGGGCTGAGCAAAATGTCTAGGCCAAGCAAGCGATACCGGCAGGCTCAGGATGGAGTCGATGAAGCGAAGCTCTACTCGCTCGAAGATGCTCTCAAGCAGATCAAGGATGCACCTGCTGCAAAATTCGACGAAACCGTCGATATCGCCATCAACCTCGGTGTCGACCCCAAACATGCGGACCAGATGATTCGGGGCGCGATCGTCTTGCCTAACGGTGTCGGCCGTGCCACGCGGGTGCTCGTCTTCGCCAAGGGAGACAAAGAGAAAGAAGCCCTCGATGCCGGTGCCGATCATGTCGGTGCCGATGAACTGGCCAAGAAGATTCAGGACGAGGGTTGGTTCGATTTCGATCGCGTGATCGCTACGCCCGACATGATGGGCGTCGTAGGTCGCCTGGGTCGTGTACTCGGACCCCGTGGGCTCATGCCAAACCCGAAGCTCGGGACGGTCACCCCCAATGTCGGCGATGCCGTTCGCGATCAGAAGGCGGGCAAGGTCGAGTATCGCGTGGACAAGGCGGGAATCGTGCACTGCGGAATCGGAAAGGTCTCCTTCGATGCAGACATGCTCTGGGAGAATGCGTCGGCTCTGCTCGACGTGATCTTGAAGGCCAAACCCGCTTCGACCAAGGGTACGTATGTCAAGAAGATCGCGGTGTCATCCACGATGGGGCCCGGAATCAAGGTCGATCCGGGTTCTCCGTTGAAGGGGGATCAGGGGTAGCGATATGCTGACGCGACAACAAAAAGAAGAACAGGTAGCTGAGCTTCAGGACAAGTTTGCACGCGCGACGAGCGTATTCGTTGCAGATTACAGCGGACTTTCCGTGATTCAGATCGAGGCGCTGCGCACTGGACTACGAAAAGCCGAGGGAAGCGAGAGCGAGTTTCGTGTTGCGAAGAACTCGGTCTTGCGACTTGCCTCCGAAGGTGGCCCTGCCGAGGGATTGAAAGACCATTTCACTGGCACCACATCGATCGCAATGTCGTTCGGTGAGCCAGTGGCTCTGGCGAAGACCCTCGTCGATTATGCCAAAGAGAACGAGGCGTTCGAGATTCGTAGCGGCATGCTCGATGGGCAGGTGCTCGAACCCAGGGAAATTTCAAATCTTGCGACATTGCCCTCGCTCGACGAGTTGCGAGGCAAGATCGTGGGCTTGTTGCAGGCGCCGGCTGGAAAGCTTGCACGACTGTTGAACGAGCCGGCTGGACAGATGGCTCGAATCATCGCTGCTCGCAAGGCGGCGCTAGACGAGGGCGGCGAGTAGTCCGAGATGGACAGGCACTGAAGCCTGTGCGTCTCGAAGTTATCAATGACCTGGCGGGAGGGTGTGAAGCACCCGCTAACACCGCCCACATAAGGAAGAAGACGAATGGCAGATCTCAACGAAATCGTGGACACCCTGTCCGGCCTGACCGTGATGGAAGCGGCAGAGCTGGCGACTCTCCTGGAAGACAAATGGGGCGTTTCCGCTGCTGCACCCGTCGCAGTTGCCGCTGCAGCGGGTGCCGGTGCCGGCGAAGCCGCTGCGGAGGTAAAGGATGAATTCGATGTCATCCTGACTTCGTTCGGCGAGAAGAAGATCCAGGTCATCAAGGAGATTCGCGCCATTACAGGTCTTGGTCTCAAGGAGGCCAAGGAGCTGGTGGAAGGCGTGCCGAAGGCGATAAAGGAAGCCGTTGCGAAAGACGAGGCAGCCGAGATCCAGAAGAAGATCGAGGAAGCCGGCGGTCAGGTCGACCTCAAATAGTCGACGGGAACGCGATGAAGATGGCAATACGTCTCGCTCTCTGCTTTTGACCGGCAGAGAGCGAGACGGTCACCTGTTCGCGATGACTTCCCTGGAGATCCTGGGGAGTCGTTACTTCGAGTGAATGATTTGAGCGGTCAAAAGTCCACGGTCCACAGCTGGTGTCACTCGATTCGGTTCATGAGCGAATCGATAATCGAATGGCCAAACGCTACACAGGAGGGTGTGAATACTCGTGCCTGAAACGACTATCTCCGAATTCGCCCCGAGAGTCCGAAAATCCTTCTCGCGCATTCCGCGGATCATCGATATCCCGAATCTGCTCGAGATCCAGAAGCTGTCGTTCGAACGCTTTCTCCAGACCGGTATTCCGATGGAGAAGCGCGAGAGTGTCGGGCTGCAGGCCGTGTTCAACTCGGTCTTTCCGATCCGCGACTTCAACGACACTGCTTCGTTGGAATTCGTCGGGTATGCCCTCGAACAGCCCAAATACGACGTACAGGAATGCCTGCAGCGCGGCATGACCTATGCGGCACCGTTCAAGGTGACGATTCGACTCGTCGCCTGGGACGACGCCGGCGGGTCTCAGACGATTCGTGACGTCAAGGAACAGGAAGTCTATTTCGGGGAAATCCCGATCATGACGGACAATGGCACGTTCATCATCAATGGAACCGAACGCGTCATCGTTTCCCAGCTGCACCGATCGCCGGGCATCTTCTACGACACGTCGATTTCCACGACAGTGAGCGCCGCGGGCAAGAAGCTCTTTTCGTGCCGTGTCATCCCCTACCGTGGATCGTGGCTGGACATCGAGTACGACCACAAGGACATCGTGCACGCGCGCATCGATCGGCGGCGCAAGATTCATGTGACTGTTCTGCTGAAGGCCCTCGGCTACCAGCCAGAAGAACTGCTCTCCTATTTCTATCCCATCGAGACCATCAAATTGGATGGTCGCAAGATCCTGAAGAAATCCGAGCCCGAAAATCTGATTGGCCAGCGCTGTACGCGTGAGGTCAAGGGTGACGACGGCAAGGTCCTCGTTCGAAAGGACAAGAAGTTCACGAAGGCTGCGGCGCGCAAGATGCGTGCGGCTGGAATTGAATGGATCCAGGTCGGCCTGGACGACCTGATCCGTCTCGATGCCGTGAAGCGCGTTGCTCCGGTCGACATCGTCGATGAGGAGACGGGCGAGGTCATCGTCGAATGCAACGAAGAGATCACCGAGGCCCATATCGATGATCTGAAGAGCCGCGGAATTCTCGAGTTTCCGTTGCTCTTTCTCGATCCGATCACGACCGGAACAGCGATCCGCGACACGTTGCTCGCAGACAAGACGCTGTCACAGGACGAGGCGGTCATCGAGATCTATCGTCGTTTGCGCCCGGGCGATCCGCCCACGCTCGATACCGCGACGAATCTCTTCAATAACCTCTTCTTCAATGCAGAGCGTTACGACCTTTCGAAGGTCGGCCGGCTCAAGCTGAACCACAAGATGGAGTTCGATGGAGAAGAGCGGATCGACTACTACCCGACGGGTGTCAATCACGATTCCGAGGAGATCGCGCTCGGCGACCTCCCAACTCTGCGTCGTGACGACATTCTGGAAGCCGTCAAGTATCTCGTAGACCTCAAAAACGGAACCGATCCCACCAAGAAGATCGATGATATCGATCACCTTGGAAATCGACGTGTTCGTGTCGTGGGCGAGTTGCTCGAGAATCAGTATCGAATTGGGTTGGTCCGCATGGAGCGAGCGATCAAGGAGCGAATGAGTCTCCAGGAGATCGAAACGCTCATGCCGCACGACCTGATCAATTCGAAGCCCGTTTCGGCGGTGATCAAGGAGTTCTTCGGATCGAGCCAGCTATCTCAGTTCATGGATCAGACGAATCCGCTCTCGTCGGTGACGCACAAGCGGCGCCTTTCGGCGCTCGGGCCGGGTGGTCTGACACGCGAACGTGCAGGCTTCGAGGTTCGCGATGTGCATCCGACGCACTATGGCCGGATTTGCCCGATCGAAACCCCGGAAGGTCCGAATATCGGTCTGATCGCATCGCTCTCCACCTTCGCTCGTGTGAACGACATGGGTTTCATCGAGACGCCGTACAGGCAGGTCGAAGACTCGAAGGTGACGAAGGAAGTGAAGTTCCTCTCGGCTCTGGATGAAGAGCGCATGGTCATCGCGCAGGCGAATGCGCTCCTCGACGAGGAAGGCTCCTTCGTGAATGAGCGCGTGTCTGTCCGAAAGCAAGGCGAGTTCGAGATGATCCCGCCGGCCGAAGTCGACATGATGGACGTTTCGCCGAATCAGTTGGTTTCGGTTGCCGCGTCGCTGATCCCCTTCCTCGAGAACGATGACGCGAACCGTGCCCTGATGGGTGCGAACATGATGCGACAGGCGGTTCCTCTGCTTCGGACGGGCGCACCGCTCATTGGTACCGGCATGGAAGCCGTCGTCGCTCGTGACTCCGGAGTGACCGTGGTCGCGAAGCGCAATGCGACAGTCGAGTCGGTCGACGCCGGCCGAATCGTATTGAAGCCAGAAGAGGACGATGGGACCGGCTCGAACGTCGACATCATCAACCTCATCAAGTACCAGCGCTCGAACCAGAATACCTGCATCAACCAGCGACCCATCGTCAAGGCGGGCGATCGCGTGCAACAGGGCCAGGTCATCGCAGACGGACCGGCGACGGATCGTGGCGAGATGGCGCTCGGTGCGAACGTGACGGTCGCGTTCATGCCCTGGGGCGGATACAACTTCGAGGATTCGATCCTGATTTCGGAACGGATCGTCAAGGACGACTACTTCACCTCGATTCACATCGAGGAATTCGAATGCGTCGCACGAGACACGAAGCTCGGTAAAGAAGACATCACCCGGGACATTCCCAATGTGGGTGAAGAAGCACTGCGCGACCTCGATGAAGCGGGCATCGTCCGCATCGGTGCCGAGGTTCATCAGGACGACATCCTCGTGGGCAAGATTACGCCGAAGGGCGAGACCCAGCTCTCTCCCGAAGAGCGCCTATTGCGCGCGATCTTCGGTGAGAAGGCCGGCGATGTGCGTGACACGTCTCTGCGAGTGCCGCCGGGAGTCACCGGTACTGTCATTGGTGCACAGGTCTTCTCTCGTCGCGGTGTCGAAAAGGATGAGCGTGCCAAGGCTCTCGAAGAGGCCGAGATCGAAAGGCTTCGCAAGGACCAGGAAGACGAGATCCGAATCATTCGGAAGGGCGCCTTCAGCAAGGTCCGCGAGCTGATCGTCGGCAAGCGGGCGGCCAATCGGGTCGCCGATGAGAGAAAAGAGATCGAGTGGCTGCAGTCGGGAGATACGGTCACGGACGACGTGATCGACCAGATCCCGGATCGCCGTTGGCGCGAGATCCAGGTGACCGATGCCAACGCACAGGAGCACGTCGATCGTGTCTTCCTCCATGTGGAGGAGCAGGCGATGGTGATCAAGGCCGTGTTCGACGAGAAGATCGCGCGCCTGAAGAAGGGCGACGAGCTTCCTCCGGGTGTCTTCAAGATGGTGAAGGTCTACATCGCCATCAAGAGAAAGCTCTCGGTCGGTGACAAGATGGCCGGTCGACACGGCAACAAGGGCGTCATCTCCCGAATCCTTCCGGAAGAGGATCTCCCGTATATGCCCGACGGGCGGCCCGTCGACATCGTGCTGAATCCGCTGGGTGTGCCTTCGCGCATGAACATCGGACAGATCCTCGAGACGCATCTGGGTTGGGCCGCGCATGGTCTCGGTCGGCAGATCGAGGACTTGATGGAACGACAGGCGACCAAGGATGAGATCCGGGCGAAGCTGCGTGACATCTACGGCAGTGATGAAATTGCGCAGTCGATCGATGGCGCGTCGGATGACACGATTCAATCCATGGCCGAGAACGTGAGTCGAGGGATTCACATGTCGACCGCCGTGTTTGATGGCGCCAATGAGGAAGAAGTGAAGAATGAGCTCGCTCGGGCTCAGCTTCCGACCTCGGGACAGATGATTCTCTTCGATGGTCGAACGGGAGAACCTTTCGATCGGGATGTCACGATCGGCACGATCTATATGCTCAAACTTCATCACCTTGCAGATGACAAGCTGCACGCGCGTTCGATCGGGCCGTACAGCCTGGTGACTCAGCAGCCGCTGGGTGGCAAGGCGCAATTCGGTGGGCAGCGATTGGGTGAGATGGAAGTTTGGGCACTCGAAGCGTATGGGGCTGCCTATGCACTTCAGGAGTTCCTGACCGTCAAATCTGATGATGTCCAGGGACGAACGAGAATCTACGAATCAATCGTCAAGGGCGAGAACACGCTGGAGCCCGGATTGCCCGAGAGCTTCAACGTTCTTGTGAAAGAACTTCATGCGCTCAGTCTCGATATCGAGATGCGAGAAGATTCGTAAGTACAACCTGCGCAGGATCACCTCAGTCGGGGTGATCCTGCTCTGTAACCTTTCGCCAGAGGGGGACCGCCAATTTGCGTGATCTATATAATCTTTTCGAGAAGCCCAAGGATCCGTTGGCCTTTAATTCGCTCCGAATTTCGTTGGCCTCGCCCGACAAGATTCGAGAGTGGTCGTTCGGTGAAGTCAAGAAGCCGGAGACCATCAACTACCGGACGTTCAAGCCCGAACGGGATGGACTTTTCTGCGCCAAGATCTTTGGTCCGGTCAAGGACTACGAGTGCAATTGCGGCAAGTACAAGCGCATGAAGCATCGCGGTGTCGTTTGTGAGAAATGCGGCGTCGAGGTCATCCAGTCGAAGGTTCGCCGCGAGCGCATGGGCCACATCACGTTGGCCTCGCCCGTCGCGCATATCTGGTTTCTCAAATCGTTGCCTTCCCGTATCGGCAATATTCTCGAGATCACGCTACGCGACCTCGAGAAGATTCTGTATTTCGAGGCACACGTGGTTCTCGATCCGAAGGACACGGAACTCGAAAAAGGCGAACTCGTCACAGACGAGCGTTTGATCGAGCTCAAGGAGCAGTACGGTCGCGATGCTTTCCGTGTCGGAATTGGTGCCGAATCCGTGCGTCAGCTTCTGATGGAGCTCGATATTCCGGGCGAGTGCACGCGTCTGCGTGAGGAGATGCGAGAGGCGACCAGCGAGGCCAAGCGAAAAAAGATCGCGAAGCGGCTGAAAGTTCTCGATGCCTTCAACGAATCGGAAGTGAATCAGGCCGAGTTCATGGTACTCGAGGTCGTGCCGGTGATCCCGCCAGACCTCCGACCGCTCGTGCCCCTCGATGGCGGGCGATTCGCAACGAGTGATCTGAATGATCTCTATCGACGCGTAATCAATCGGAACAACCGATTGAAGCGACTCCAGGAGTTGAACGCACCCGAAGTCATCATTCGCAACGAAAAGCGAATGCTTCAGGAGGCGGTCGACGCGCTCTTCGACAATGGTCGTCGGGGTCGAGTCATTACCGGTCCGAGCAAGCGTCCGCTGAAGAGCCTCTCAGACATGCTGAAGGGCAAGTCGGGACGCTTCCGTCAGAACCTGCTCGGAAAACGGGTCGACTATTCTGGTCGATCCGTGATCGTGGTCGGTCCGGAGCTACGCCTGCACCAATGCGGCATTCCGAATCGCATGGCCCTCGAGCTATTCAAGCCCTTCATCTACTCGAAGCTCGAGCAGCAGGGCTTCGTGACGACGATCAAGGCCGCACGCAAGATGGTCGAACACGAACGTCCCGAGGTCTGGGATATCCTGGCTGAGGTGATCAAGGAGCATCCGATTCTCCTCAATCGCGCGCCTACGCTGCATCGACTTGGTATGCAGGCATTCGAGCCGATGCTGATCGAGGGCAAGGCGATCCAGCTTCATCCGCTGGTCTGCGCGGCCTTCAACGCGGATTTCGATGGGGATCAGATGGCGGTCCATGTGCCGCTCTCGGTCGAGGCGCAGATCGAAGCTCGCGTATTGATGATGTCGACCAACAATATTCTGAGCCCCGCGACCGGTCGTCCGGTCATCGGGCCGACACAGGATATCGTCCTCGGCGCCTACTACATGACTCGCGAGCGACCCGGTGTTGTCGGTTCGGGAATGCAGTTCGCGACGGAAGAAGAGGTCATTGTCGCGTACGACGCGGGTGTGCTGAATATTCACGCCTCGATCGGTGTGCTCGTCGGCGGAGAGAAGGTCGAAACCACGACCGGACGCGTCCTTCTGCACGAGGTCGTGCCGGACGAAATCCCCTTCGAATACATCAATCAGGTGATGGACAAGAAGGCTCTCGGCGAGCTGATCGATCAGTGTTACCGCCGCATGGGCACCAAGGCGACGGTCCTGCTGGCGGATCATATTCGAACTCTGGGCTACCGGAACGCAACGCGTGCCGGTATTTCGATCTGTATCGACGACATGCGAATCCCGCCGGACAAGGAACGTTTCCTGGCCGACGCGACCGAGGAAGTCAATCAGATCCAGGATCAGTACCAGGAAGGTCTGATCACGGACGGTGAGCGTTACAACAAGGTCATCGATATCTGGGCTCAGGCGACGGAACAGATTACGGGACAGCTGTTGGATGGGATCGCGACGGACAAGATTCTCGATTCCAACGGAGACGAGCAGCTCGTTCCGAGCTTCAACAACGTCTTCATGATGGCGGACTCGGGTGCTCGTGGGTCGGCTCAGCAGATGCGGCAGCTTGCCGGTATGCGGGGCCTGATGGCCAAGCCCTCGGGCGCAATCATCGAGACGCCCATCACGTCGAATTTTCGCGAAGGCCTGTCGGTTCTGCAGTACTTCATCTCGACACACGGCGCACGAAAGGGTCTGGCGGATACGGCACTCAAGACCGCCAATTCGGGCTATTTGACCAGGCGCCTCGTCGACGTGTCTCAGGATGTGATCATTCGTGAGCAAGATTGTGGGACGGATGATTCGCTCGAGACGACGGCGCTCATCGAAGCCGGCGAGATCGTCGAACCGCTTGGCGAACGTATCCTCGGACGCGTGGCGTTGGAGGACGTGGTCGATCCTGTCGGCGGTGAGGTTCTCGTCGAAGCCGGTGCGGAGATCGATGAAGATCTCGTCAAGGCGGTCGAGAACGCGGGCGTGGAGAGTGTGAAGATTCGATCGGTGCTGACCTGCGCGAGTCGCTTCGGCGTCTGCGTGAAGTGTTATGGCCGGGATCTGTCTCGAGGCACGATGGTGAATCTCGGTGAAGCCGTTGGCGTGATCGCGGCACAGTCGATCGGTGAGCCCGGTACACAGCTGACCATGCGGACGTTCCACATCGGTGGCGCGGCGACGCGGCGAGCAGAACAGTCGCATGCCGAGGCGGCCAGTGAGGGTACAGTGCGCCTTCACAATATCCGGACGGTGGTCGATACCGAGGGCCGTCAGACCGTGATGACCCGTAATGGTGAGGTTGGCATCGTCGACCCGAGTGGGCGCGAGAAGGAGCGACATCCCGTCGTGTATGGCGCGACACTGCACGCTCAGGAAGGTCAGAATGTACGTGTTGGCGAGATTCTGCTCGACTGGGATCCCTTTGCGAGCCCGATCTTCTCCGAGAAGCAGGGTGTTGTTCAGTTCAAGGACATCATCGAGGGCGCGACCATGCAGGAGCAGGTCGATGACTTCACGGGTGTGTCCTCGAAGGTGATCATCGAGTCGAAGGATCCTGAGTTGCGGCCGACGGTCACGATTCTCGAGACCGAGGGTGAGGGCGAGACGAAGTCGCTCCTGCCAGTCGGCGCCTATCTGACAGTCAACGAGGGCGAAGAGGTCGGGGCAGGGCACGTCGTTGCCAAGATCCCGCGTGAAGCATCGAAGACCAAGGACATTACGGGCGGTCTGCCCCGCGTGGCCGAACTCTTCGAGGCCCGTAAACCGAAAGAGTGTGCCGTCGTGTCGGAGATCGATGGAATCGTTTCCTTCGGGCCCGACTCGCGTGGCAAGCGCCGCGTCATCGTGACCCCTGAAGACGGCGATCCCGAGGAATTCCTGATTCCGAAGGGAAAACACGTCAGCGTGCACGAGGGAGATCACGTGCGGGCCGGCGAGGCGCTGATGGATGGCTCCTCGAATCCCCACGACATTCTGAAGATCAAGGGTGAGAAGGAACTCGCGAGATACATCGTCGATGAAGTCCAGGAGGTCTACCGACTCCAGGGCGTGAAGATCAACGACAAGCACATCGAAACGATCGTCCGCCAGATGGTCCGAAAGGTGCGCATCATCGATCCGGGCGAATCGGATTGGTTGATCGGTGAGCAGGTGGAGAAACAGGCGTATCGCGAACTCGTGGCTCGTTTTGGTGAGGAGGGAAAGACCCCGCCGACCGCCGAAACCCAGCTTCTCGGGATCACGAAGGCCTCTCTTTCCACCGAATCCTTCATCTCCGCGGCATCGTTCCAGGAGACGACGAAGGTGCTCACTGAGGCGGCGATATGGGGAAAGAAGGACTTCCTGCGCGGCCTCAAGGAGAACGTGATCATGGGCCGGCTGATCCCGGCTGGCACTGGACTTCCGATTTACCGTGACGTGGGCATCCAGGTGGAGGTTCCGGAGGGATTCGAACTCGAGACGGCTCCGGCCGGCGAGGCTTCCGAAGGCGAGTTCGGGGGCGAGGCCTTCGGAGAAGAAGTCGCACCGACTGCGACTCCGCCTGTGGCTGGACTCTTCGCGAGTCCGCCCGACTCGGTGCCCGACGGAGGCGCTGTCGAGAGTTGATCCCGAGGGGATGCGTGAATTTTGCCCCCATCGGCCGCAGCGGTTGGTGGGGGTATTTTCGTTTGGCCTCTCTATAGTCCTCCTCGAATATCGTCGCCCGTTGACAGCGCCCCGCAGGTCGCTAAATTGCGCGCCGCTTCCGGAACCAGGGATTCCTTCAACCCCGCGGTTCGTTTCCAGATTGTGGAGAGACAGCCCGAGCTTAGCTCCGGTCTCTTCTCACCTGAGAAACGGGACTTCGGGGTCGTACTGTCTCCGGTGAACGTGAACGGGTTTGGGTGATCTTCTTGGCCAGGGCCAAGACGAGTCCAAACCACGCAATCGTTCGTCGTGTGCATGATGTGCATTGTGTGCACGATGTGCGGCGGTGGTGCGAGAGTCACCTAGGTAAGTAGGTAATAGAAGTAGGAGTTTAGTCGAGCCCCATGCCGACCATTCAACAGCTCATTCGCAAGGGTCGTAAGCCGAAGGCTTCACGATCAAAGTCTCCCGACCTCACGAGTTGCCCGCAACGCCGTGGTGTTTGTCTGCGTGTCTTTACGGCGACGCCCAAGAAACCGAACTCCGCGCTGCGGAAGGTTGCTCGCGTGCGCCTGACTAACGGCAACGAAATCAACGCCTACATAGGCGGAGAAGGACATACGCTGCAGGAGCATTCTGTGGTGCTCGTACGCGGTGGTCGGGTGAAGGATCTTCCGGGTGTTCGCTATCACATCGTGCGCGGATCTCTGGATGCCACGGGTGTCGATGGGCGAAACAAGAGTCGGTCGAAGTACGGCGCAAAACGACCCAAGTGATTCAAGACGACGAGAGCCGGTGATGCGGGTTGCATACCGGTTCTCTCGCGTTTGAGGTATCGGCCTTTGCGGGCCAGGAACCAAACCAAAAAAGGACGCGTTCATGCCTAGGCGACGCGAGGTACAAAAGCGACAGACCATTCCGGACTCCAAGCATGGAGACCAGATGCTCGGTCGCTTCATCAACGTAATCATGCGAGACGGCAAGAAGAGCACCGCCGAGAATATTGTCTACGGTGCCTTCGAGGAGATCGAGAGCAAGATGCGGAGCGATCCGTTGGCGATGTTTCGTCGGGCGCTCGACAATATCCGTCCTCGAGTCGAAGTGAAGAGCCGCCGCGTTGGCGGTGCGACCTATCAGGTTCCGATCGAGGTCTCGCCGAATCGTGCAACCTCTTTGGCGATGCGTTGGCTGGCGGGATATTCGAAAACGCGCCCCGGCAAGAGCATGAGAGAGCGTCTCGCCAACGAGATCATCGACGCGGCGAACGAGCGCGGCGAAAGCGTGAAGAAACGAGAAGATACACACCGAATGGCCGAGGCCAACAAAGCCTTCGCGCACTATCGGTGGTAGGCGAAGTGTAGTGAGTGCGGTGGTAGGCGAAGCGCTCGTCAAAGAGGCGACGAACTAAAGAGGCGGTGGGTGCGGTCATGCCTCGAAGCGCGCAGCTCGAAGAGACAAGAAATATTGGCATCATGGCGCACATTGATGCTGGCAAGACGACGACGACTGAACGGATTCTTTTCTACACAGGCGTCAACTACAAAATCGGGGAGGTTCACGACGGGGCAGCAACGATGGACTGGATGCAGCAGGAACAGGAGCGCGGAATCACGATTACTTCCGCGGCCACGACCTGCTCATGGCGGGACCATCGGATCAACATCATCGACACGCCGGGGCATGTCGACTTCACAGTGGAAGTCGAACGCTCGCTCCGGGTACTGGACGGCGCAATCGCCGTTTTCTGTGGGGTCGGCGGCGTTGAGCCTCAATCGGAAACGGTCTGGCGACAAGCGGACAGATACAACGTTCCGCGCGTTGCCTTCGTGAATAAAATGGATCGCATGGGTGCAAATTTCGAAAACGTGGTCTCGATGATCGAAGACCGTCTGGGAGCCCGGCCGTTGCCTTTGCAACTGCCGATAGGCTCGGAAGACGCGTTTTCGGGAATCGTCGACCTGGTCGATCGAAAGGCGCTCTACTGGGATGACGAGAGTCTGGGTGCCGAGTTCCGCTCCAGTGAAATTCCGAGCGACATGGCCGAAGCTGCCGAACTTGCCCGCGATCAACTCGTCGAGCGTCTGGCCGATTTCGATGACGAAGTCATGGCGCGCTATCTCGATGGAGATGAAATCCCGGTCGAGGATCTCCGTTCGGCGATTCGTCGAAGCACACTGTCTCTCGATCTCGTACCGGTGCTCTGTGGCAGTGCTTTCAAGAACAAGGGTGTCCAGCCCCTGCTCGATGCCGTGGTAGATTATCTCCCGGCTCCGACAGACGTTCCCGCCGTCGAAGGGCTCCGCCCGGTTGACCTATCTGGTAAGAAGTCCAACAAGAAACAGAGCAAGCAGCCCGCTGAGGATGATAAATCCCTCACGCGTCAGGCTGATGACAACGATCCTTTCGCAGCGCTCGTTTTCAAGATCCAGTCTGACAAGCATGCTGGTAGTCTCGCCTACCTTCGAGTCTATTCGGGCACCGCCAGGACTGGTGAGAGCCTTCTGAATGCATCCACAGGGAAGAAGGAGCGGATCGGGCGCTTTCTCCAGATGCACGCGAACAAGCGACAGGAACTCGACGAGGTCTACGCTGGCGACATCGTTGCGGCGATCGGCCTGAAGAACATCGCGACCGGGCAGACTCTGTGTTCGCCGAAGGCGCCGATCGTACTCGAGTCGTTGGATTTTCCGGAAGTCGTGATTTCGATCGCGATCGAGCCAAAGACAACGGCCGATATGGACAAACTCGGACAATCGCTCGATCGCCTCGCGATCGAAGATCCGTCATTCAAGGTCTCGACGGATAGCGAGACGGGTCAGCTGATCATTTCCGGCATGGGTGAGCTTCATCTCGAAATCATTGTCGACCGCCTGCTGCGCGAATTCGGCGTCGATGCGAATGTCGGTCGTCCTCAGGTCGCCTACAAGGAAACCATCTCGGCTGCAGCGAACGGGGTCGGTGAGTACATCAAGCAGACGGGTGGTTCCGGAGAGTTCGCTGTCGTCAAGGTCGAAGTCATGCCCGCTGAAGCGGGTTCGGGCTTTGAATTCGAGAATGCTGTCCGTGGAGGCGCAATTCCCAGTGAATTTTTCGCCTCGGTCGAACAGGGTTGTCGTGATGCGCTCGAAAGCGGTCACCTCGGGGGCTATCCCGTCGTGGACGTGAAGGTTCGCCTGGTCGACGGCACTGCACATGATACAGACTCCTCGGAACGTGCGTTTCAGATCGCCGGGGCGATAGCAGCCAACGATGGTCTTCGACAGGCCAAGCCGACGCTGCTCGAGCCGATCATGAGCGTCGAGGTCGTGACACCAGAAATATTCCGAGGCGCGATCCAGGGCGATCTGAATGGTCGACGGGGTCAGATCAAGGGAGTCGAGATGCGGGGCACTTCTCAGGTCGTGCAGGCCGAGGTCCCGCTTTCAGAGATGTTTGGATATGTCAGTAGTGTTCGATCGATGACGCAAGGCCGGGCGAGCTACACGATGCAGTTCTCCCACTACGCGCAGGTACCGGACACAGTGACAAAAGGAATCGTCGCTCCGTACTGAAACCGGAGTGAGAAGAGGAAGGAATTCCGATGGCCAAGGAAAAGTTCGAGCGGAACAAGCCCCACGTCAACGTGGGCACCATCGGTCACGTGGACCACGGGAAGACGACGTTGACTGCGGCGATCACAGCCCGGCAGGCCTCGAAGGGTCTTGCTGAGGATGTGGCGTTCGACCAGATCGACAAGGCACCGGAAGAGCGCGAGCGTGGTATCACGATTGCGACGGCGCATGTCGAGTACGAGTCGAATGAGCGTCACTACGCGCATGTGGATTGCCCGGGTCACGCGGACTACGTGAAGAACATGATCACGGGTGCGGCTCAGATGGACG
>CBFDDD010000105.1:0-16402 GCA_965603475.1 uncultured Myxococcales bacterium | reverse complement strand
ATCCAAGGGTGCGCTTCGAATGACGGGTCTAGAACCGTATGTTCTCTCGAATGTCGTGACCGTGATTCTGCTCGTCGGTATCGGACTGCTCGTGCGCGTGATCCGACGCGATCGCCTTTGGAGCGAAGCCGTCCAGCAGCTATGGGACCGTCGAAAGATTGCGATCATGGTCGTCGGCATCTATCTGGCGATCGCCTTCTTCGACTCCATTGCATGGAAGGGGGGCGTGCCAGAGGACGTGGTCGACGTCTTGCCGAATTCGGCACTGACCCTGATCGATCGCGCCTTTCTCGGCACAAAGGAGGCCAGCTACTCGGCGCCCTTCGCGCAAGCGGAGTTCTATGGCGGAGCGGCGCTCCAGCAACCCGGGGCGCATGTGCTCGGGACGGACATCCTGGGTCGCGACGTGCTCTACCTTACGTTGAAGGGTGCGCGCGTGGCGCTCTTGATCGGCGGGCTGACGAGTCTGATCGCGATTCCGCTCGCGCTTCTCTTCGGGGTCGGTGCGGGTTATTTCGGCGGGCGCTTCGATGACTTCGTCTTCTTCTTGATCTCGACGCTGGCGTCGATGCCGGGACTCCTGTTGTTGATCGCGTTGATCATGGCGCTGGGGCGGGACACGTTTTCTGTCTGCGTGGCACTTGGCGTGACGAGCTGGGTCGGGTTCTCCCGGCTTTCGCGGGCAGAGACCCTCAAGCTACGGGAGCTCGACTATATTTCGGCCGCGCGCGCGCTGGGCGTTCATGAATTCCGCATTGTGACTCGTCACATCCTCCCGAACCTCGCGCATCTGATCGTGATCACGTTCGTTCTGATGTTCTCGGGACTCGTTCTGTCCGAAGTCGTGCTTTCGTGGCTCGGTATCGGTGTCGACGGCAGCTGGGGCCAGATGATCGACGGGGCACGCAACGAACTCTCTCGCGAGCCCATCATCTGGTGGAATATCGCCGCCGCTGGCTCGGCGCTCTTCGGGCTGATTCTGGCGGTGAATATCGTCGGCGACGGGATTCGTGACGTGCTCGATCCGCGTACCCAGAAAGGCCCTTCATGAGCGCGCTGCTCGAAGTACGGAATCTGAGAACGACCTTTCCGAGCGCATCGGGTCCCTTGCCGGTCGTGGACGACATTTCCTTCAGTCTGACGCGTGGAGAAGTCCTCGCGCTCGTAGGCGAGTCGGGGTCGGGCAAGTCGATGACCGCACTCTCGATCCTGCGACTGGTTCCGAAGCCCGGGCAGGTGATGGCGGGTGAGGTGAAGCTCGCGGGCGAGGACCTGTTGAAATTCTCGGTGACGCAGATGCGGAGGGTTCGTGGCGCGCGGATCGCGATGATCTTTCAAGAGCCGATGACCAGTCTGAACCCGGTCGTGGCAGTCGGCGCGCAGGTGATGGAAGCAATCCAGCTTCATGATCCGATGAGTCGAGTCGACGCGCGTGCGCGGACCCGTGAACTCTTTGCGGAGGTCGGGATTCCCGACCCCGATGCGCGGCTCGACGCCTATCCACATCAACTGTCGGGGGGGCTCAAACAGCGCGTCATGATCGCGATGGCCTTGTCGACGCGTCCCGAAATCTTGATCGCCGACGAGCCGACGACCGCTCTCGACGTGACGATCCAGGCCCAGATTCTTTCGCTCTTGCGCGACCTCCAGCACAGTCGACAGACGGCCATCCTGCTCATCACCCACGATCTCGGCATCGTGAACGAGCTCGCCGATCGTGTGGCCGTCATGTACGCGGGGCGGCTCGTCGAGGTCGCTGAACGCAAGACACTACTTGGAGACCCATTGCATCCGTACACGCAGGGATTGTTGCGCTCGATTCCAGCTCTCTCGCACACTGGAAAACGGCTACCGGAAATTCCCGGTGTCGTTCCGCCAGCGGATCAATGGCCCGCGGGCTGCCGGTTCTCGACGCGTTGCCCTCGTCGCTTCGAGCCGTGTGCGGATGAGTTTCCTCAGGAAATCCAACCGGCCGCCGGCCGACGTGTCTGGTGCCATGACGTCGAACGATCCTCGAGTGGGGAGGGCGCTTCGTGAGCAGCGACGCGGAAGCGGAGACTTCGACACTTCTTCGCGTATCGGGTCTCCAGACCTGGTATCCGATTCGCTCGGGATTGATGCAACGTCAGACCGGGTGGGTACAAGCCGCCAGTGACGTGTCCTTCGAGATCGCGGCTGGCCAGACTTTTGCCCTCGTCGGTGAATCGGGTTGTGGAAAGACGACCGTGGGTCGTTCGCTCTTGCGACTCGAGTCACCACAAAAGGGTGAGGTGCATTTCGAGGGGCGCGATCTTTTGAAGCTCGAGTCCGATGCGATGCGTGCAGCTCGACAGCATATACAGATCATCTTTCAGGACCCGATGGCGTCCCTCGACCCACGCATGCGCATACGCGACCAACTCGCTGAAGGGATGAAATCATTCGGCATCGGCGCGAGCGAGAGCGAACGGCTGGACCGCGTGCGAGCTCTTCTCGAGCGCGTTCAGCTCGACCCGGACACGATGGATCGCTATCCGCACGAGTTCTCGGGCGGCCAGCGTCAGCGCGTCTGCATCGCGCGCGCACTCGCCGTCGAGCCGCGGCTCATCGTCTGCGACGAATCGGTCTCGGCCCTCGACGTTTCGATCCAGGCACAGATCCTGAATCTGCTGCGCGAGCTACAGGAGGATCTCGGTCTTTCATACCTCTTCATCACGCACGATCTTTCGGTCGTGCGCTACCTCGCCGACGAAGTCGCCGTGATGTATCTCGGGAAGATCGTGGAGCAGGGGCCTACGGAGCGGATCTTCGACGCACCGGTCCACCCCTATACGAAGGGTCTACTCGCAGCAATCCCATCGGTCGATCCCGAGCGCCGCGGTGCCGCGCCGCCGGTGTTGGGAGACGTCCCTTCGCCGAGTGATCCGCCAGCTGGCTGTCATTTCCATACTCGCTGTGAGGCGGTGATGGATCGCTGCCGCACTCAGGTTCCACCGGTCTTCGAGATCGAAGCTGGGTCGTGTCGGTGTTTTCTTGCCGAGGCTTCGAATCCAGACTGACTCGCCGTTTGGATTCTGCGAAGACCTTCCAAACGACTACGATGGGATCGGCCCACACACACTCCGAGTGTGCAGTACTCCGGACTCAGGTTGATCTGCGGGCCGGACGATGCGTAGGCCCAAGAGGGGTCTATGAGCGAAAAACCGAGAGTGGGTGAGATCCTCGTCCGAGCGGGTGTGATCGACGAGATGCAGCTTTCGTCTGCCCTCGGCGAACAGTCTCGCTGGGGACGCCGACTCGGCGTGACGCTCATCAAGATGGGCATGGTCGAGGAGGGGCATCTGGTTCGTGCCCTTGCGAAGCAGCTCGATCTCCCGGTGGCAAGCCTTGCAGGCAAGCGAATCTCCGACGACGTGATTGCACTCGTGCCGATGCGCGTTGCGTCGGAGCACGGCGTGATTCCGCTTTTCGTGAAAAACGAGGGTGAGACGGGGCAACTCTTTCTCGGAATGGAGGACCCGTCGAACCTGGCCGTACTCGACGATCTGAGTTTTCGGACGGGCATGGAGATCCACCCCGTGATGGTCGGTCCGAGTGAACTCGGTGAGGCCATGGATCGCTACTACCTGGGTTCGAGCGCGGGCAACGCAGCTCGTTCTGATGCTGGGTTGCTCGGGGAGGTGTCGGGCATGATGGCCGGGGATGCCATGGGAGAGCAGAACCTGCGCAGCGTGACGGATGAGAAGGATGAACAGACGCCACCGGGTCTGCGCGAACCTGCGGGATCCGCAGCCACGAGATCCGACGACTCCGAGCTCTCGCCTACGTCTCGGGATACCGAAATCGAATTGAATGAACCGGCACCAGTACTGCCCGACGGCCTGCTCGAGGACGTTGCTCAGGCAGTCCTGGAGACGGAACACACTCGCAGGGTCGCCAAGGCAATTGCCCAGCTCCTGATCGAGAAGGGCATTCTCACACTCGAAGAGGTGCAGGCCCGGATTGCCCAGCAGAAGGGCGGCGACACTTCGTAAGCGCGGTCTCAGCGCTTGACAGGTCACATCTGCGACGCGACTCTGCCGCGTCCCCTATACGGATCGTGGCATCGTGCTGCATGCACGAGACTGCGCGATTCGGGAGTACATCATGCGTCTCGAATACGGCTTTTCCCTCGCTGAGTGTGAGGTCCCGCGCTTCGCCGTCGAAGCGGTCGAGGGGATCGGCAAGCTCTTCACCCTCGCGACCCTGGTACTGAACGTGATGTCGGCGAAGCAGCATGTCGAAATCGTCTTCCATGGGCTCAACCCCGAGGATCCCGAGCGCAAGATCCAGGCCTTCCGAGACATTACAGACAGCGCACCGACGGGCTCCTCGCTTTCCTACACGCCCGGTGTCAGCGGTAGCGTCCCCGGCTCCTCGAGCTACTACCAATGGCTTACGGTTCGTTCTTCCTGATAGCCGAAGCCAGATCCGATCGCGCTCGCTCGACTAGCGGACGCGACGATCCACGCCCCCGCCGCGCCAACGATGCGCGCGCGCGAGGCTCTGGCGCGTGATCACGCAGGCAGCGCTTCCTTCCGTCAGCGCAAACGGGACCCGGGCCTCGTAGGTCGAGAGTGTGGCGAGTCTGGACTCGGTACTCATGGCCTCGTCGCTGAGAGATGCGTTGAGTTGGCTGAGCGCGTGAAGACGTGCCTTGTCCGAGATATCGGCCGGGCCATTGAGATCCTCCAGATCGATCAGCCAGAATTGGATGGCATTGGTTCTTACAGCGACGCGGATGTTATTCGCTTTGAGGTCACGATGGGAAAGACCCCACGCATGACCATCTGCCAACCATTCGCCCAGCGCACACGCCAACCTGTGCTCCGTGTCCGGGGAGCTCGTCAGGGCGCGATCGAGATCTTCGTCGCCTACTTTTTCGAGAACGAGCAAGCTCTTCGTCGGCAGACCCAATCGTCGCTCTTCCAGGAACGCGAGTGGGCGGGCTGCTCGCTTCGACAACAGGCCGCTCGCCTGGCCCGCATGGAATGCGCGTGCTGCCGCTGTGCCGCGTAGTCGGTCGCCGAGGGCCCGCCGGAGGCCGCCGGCTGCAATGCGTTTGACGAGGACGAGACGTTCGTCGTCCCCTGAATCGCTGAGCCTGGTTTCTATGAGCTGGACTCGCCCGCCGCGCCGTTCGAGAATGTGGGCTTCCGGGTCGCGGCCATGCTTTCGATCGCATGATTCGACGAGCCGGGCCAGCGTATCCTCGCTGAGAGTGGCCTCGCGCAGACCTCGAAGCGCGCCGACCCGTGCAGTCGACCAGTTTCGACCTACGCGCAACACGCGCCGAGCCCGTCCGCGTTGATGGTCTCGGAGAAAGCGTCGCAGAATGGGTCCGAAATCTTCGCCGACATCGAGCCGATCTCGCAGCGCTGCGCGTGCGGTCGAACTCCAGCCAGCTTTGGCAAGCGATAGTTCGAGTCGCGAGAGGTCCCAGAGGCGGTCGCGCGCGTTTCGCTGCGGTCTTGCCCTCTGGAGATCGAGCAGGACGATTCTCTGTTCGACGGCCAGGAGATTTCCGAGGTGGAGATCACCGTGCCGATAACCCGAGCCGTGGAACTTCGCGATGGCCGAAGCCAATGCCTCTACGACCTCGCTTCCCGCGTCTTTGACTCGCTCACCGTCGATGAAGTCGCTGACGATGATTTCGTCGCCATTGGTCAAGCGACCCCACGCTCGTGGACGAGGAACCGAGACGCCTGCGTCGAAGAGTTCCTCGAGCGCCTTCCATTCCCGACGAGTGGGTGACAATCCGAGGCGGCGCTTCCATGTCTCACGCAACCGGTGGCGTCCGGTCGCGGTGCGATGGATCTTGATGACCACGTCATTCGTGCCGCCCGCGTCGTCCGAAGCGTTCTCGAGGTGGATGCGATGGACCGTGCGATGTTGGCTCTCGTGTAGAAGGATGGCTTCATGAAAACGAGTGGTGAGTGCATGTTGGATCTGCGATTGGATGGACGTGTCGCCCGCGCGCCACGTGACGCCATCGGCGGGGTCGCCTGCGAAGTGGTCCACGACGTCGTACGCGGTCATTGAAACCGCCGACCTGCGCGCGCCTCGACGATCCTGCGATATTCATCACGCAGATGCGAAACATGCTGCGCCCAATCGAGGCGAGATGCGATTGCCCGTGCCCGCTGTCCGAGTTCTCGGCGTCGTTCCTGATCGGTCAACTGTTCGAAGGCCTGGGCCAGGGCGACGGGGTCGTTCGCGCTCTCGACGAGAGAGATCGCTCCCTCCAGACATTCCGCGGCTCCGTTCGAGCGAGTCGTAATGATGGGCAGGCCGGATGCTGCCGCCTCCAGGGTCACGTTCGCGAAGGCGTCGTAGCGCGTTGGTAGAACCATTCCGTCGACTGCGCCATAGACCACCTCGAGGTCGTCGCGAGGTCCCAGAAAACGAATGCGGTCGGCCACTCCGAGGCCGGATGCGATGCGTAGCCATGGCCGCGGCTCATCACGTCCGGCGATCCAGAGCCGCAGGCCTGGATCTCGAATCTGGGACAGCGCTTCGAAGACGGTACGCAATCCCTTCCGGTGCCAGCCGGAAGCGGGAAAGAGCCAGATTTGCTCCGCTTTTTCGTCGAGTTCGGATCGCAGCCGTCGACCGGCTTCGAGTGCGGCCGGGGCGCCGTAGCGGTTGGAATCGACGGCATTGGGTAGCAGAAGAATTCTCGCTGGTGACACGCCGTGGTCCGAGACGAGGGCGTCTGCGACCAGCCGTGAGGCGCATTGGATGCGCTGGGTCGCGTCGGCGAAGACACGCGCCTCGATCGAGAGGAGGACCCGGTGGCGTGGGGAAAATTGGCGAAGCAGGGAGCCGAAGGGCGAATAGTTGCGCCGCATGTAGTCTCGATGGCTGCCGCCGCCTGCGCGGTACAAATGCTGATGTCGCGTCCGACTGAAGCTGTGCACGACATCGAACGCGCCTCGGCGCGTCGCGATCGCGGTCGCGCGCGAAAACGCGACGACGCGGAGGGGTTGCCAGGCATGTGGCACAGGGAGGCTCTGGACTGTGACGCGCGGCAGCGCCGAATCGACTCGTTCTGTGTTGGGTTCGCCCTTTCGTGTGAGGACGGTCACGTCTTCGCCCGTCCGCGCGAGTTCATGCGCGACCTGCCACGCGACATTTTCGACTCCGCCGGCACCCGGCGCGAAACGTTCGACTATGATTGCGATGCGCAGTGCGGAAATCCCCTCGCTTTCGCGAGAGAATATCCGCTCCGGCTGGCATTGGCATCTGAACCGCAGGTTCGTAGAATCCCGCCGCATTTCGCGTGAGGATCGCGAGCACGGGTTCGGAACTCTTTTTGGTTGGGGTGGGTCCAAGTGACGGAAACTGAACAGGGGGAGGCCGAGGCCGTGAGTCATGCTTCATCGGCGATCGAGGTCGAAGGTCTATCCAAGCGTTATGGTGATTTCGATGCGGTTCGAGATCTTTCGTTCCAGATCGGAGCGGGCGAGGTCGTGGGTTTTCTTGGCCCCAACGGTGCCGGGAAGACAACCACGATGCGTATGTTGACGGGCTTCATCCCTCCGACGAATGGCAGCATACGAATCGCGGGCTTCGACATTTTCGCCGAGGGACTCGATGCGCGGCGTTCCATGGGATATCTCCCGGAGACACCGCCGCTCTATCCGGAGATGACCCCGAAGAGCTACATCGAGTTCGTCGCGAAGCTCAAGGACGTCCCGCGAGCGAAACGCAAAGGCGCGGTCGACCGCGCGCTCGACCTATGCGGTCTCCAGGACGTGCGCAGTCGTGAAATTCGCCAATTGTCGAAGGGATATCGACAGCGTGTCGGTCTGGCGCAGGCGATCGTGCACGATCCGCCGGTCCTGGTGCTCGATGAGCCGACGGTTGGTCTCGATCCGATGCAGATTCGCGAGATCCGATCGCTGATTCGTGATCTTGCCGCGACGGGCGGGCAGACGATTCTACTGTCGACGCATATCCTGGCTGAAGTCGAAGCGATCTGTCAGCGCGTGATTCTGATCCAACACGGACGCAAGGTCCTCGATCAACCACTCACAGAGCTGACCGCGGGTGGGACTTCGCTCGAAGAGGTTTTCGCGCGGGTGATGTCGCGAGATGAGACCGAAGGGGAGGCAGCGTGAGGCATACCGGCACCATCGCGGCGCGCGAACTTCGCTCGCTATTCGTCTCGCCCGTGGCGTACGTCGTATTGACCCTCTGGTCTGTCATCGCGGGGACGTTCTTTCTGGCGAGCCTGATCGGCTTCAACGATCAACTGATCCAATACCAGCAATATCAGATGCTTCAGCGGATCGAGTCGATGAATCTGAACGACAATCTGATCGAACCCTTCATCGGATCGATGTGGGTCTTCCTGCTATTTCTATTGCCCGCGGTGACGATGGGTCTGATTTCGACCGAGAAGTCGAACGGGACGGAAGAACTCCTGCTGACCAGCCCGATCTCGATCTGGGACATCGTGTTCGGGAAATTTCTCGCCGGCTCGGGCTTCGTGTCGGTGATGGTGGTGATCGTTGCTTTCTTTCCCACGATTCTGTTCGCCTACGGTGAGCCGGAGTTGGGCAAAACCCTCTCGGGGCTGCTCACGCTCCTGCTGGTGAGCGTGACCTATGTCGCGGTCGGCGTCTTCGCGTCGTCGGTGACCCGAAACCAGCTCATCGCATTCATTTTCACATTCATCATGCTTCTGATCATCGGAATGATGTTGCCCTTCCTCGTGGAGGTCGCACTGGCGGGTGGCGGTTTGGGGGCCGATTCGGCGATTGCAGGAAGCGTTCGCTGGGTTTCGACCGGGAGCCACGTTGAACGGATGCTCAAGGGACTGATCGACACGACGGACCTCGTCTATTTCTTCGTGACGAGCGGCGTGTTCCTGATTCTTTCGAAGACGGTGATCGAATCCTCGAGGTGGCGATAGATGACCGGTACGGCAGCTCTACTAGCAGGCCTGGGAGTTGTGGCGATCGGCTTCGGTCTGCTTTCTGTTCTGGCGGCACTTTTTCAACCCTTTACGGATCCGCTCTGGGTCTTCGGCAACATCGTGATTGGTGTCGTGCTTCTCGGCACGGCGGCAGTGATGAACTTCGAATCGATTCGAGAGCGAATTCGCTCGGGCGGAACGAGGCGCGCTGGGAAATACGGCTCGAGTGCAATCTTGAGTGCTTTGCTCGGTATTCTGATCCTCGGGTTCCTTGGCTATCTGTCCACGCGTTATTCACATCGCTTCGACGTGAGTGAGGCGGGAGTCCACACGATGGCCCCGCAGACGACGGAACTCATCGAAAGCCTGGATGAAAACGTCTCGATCACGGCGTTCTTCACAGAATCGGAAGCCCCACCCATTCGGGATATTCTCGACCGCTACGCCTATGCGAGCGAGCGCATCGATCTTCGTTTCGTCGATCCGAATGCCGCACCGGGTCTCGTCGATGAGCTGGGCCTCACGACAGAAGACCTGGCGCGTGGCATCGTTCGATTGTCTCTCGAGTCTGGGGACGCGATTACCCTTTCCGAGTTCTCCGAGCCCGATGTGACGAACGCATTGCGAAGGCTCGCGAAGAATACCGGCAAGAAGGTTTATTTTCTCGAAGGACACAACGAGCGAGAGATCAAGCCGCCGCCCGACAGCGAAGAGTCCTTCGCGGCGGGGCCCGACACCTTCGGTCGGGCTGCGGATGCCCTGCGGAATGAAACCTATCAGGTCGAATCCCTGTTGCTCGCGAGAGAGGCGGACGTACCCGCCGACGCTTCGGCGCTGATCGTCGCTGGTCCGACGCGGCCGATGATGCCTGCCGAGTTGGAGGCGCTACGTCGCTATGTCGAGGGCGGTGGTGCACTCTTCGTGGCCATCGATCCGCGCTCCCAGACGAACCTTTACGATCTGTTGATGGACTGGGGCGTCGTGCTCGGCGACGATGTGATCGTGGACCAGGCGCTTGCGGTCTACGGTCAGGCCACGACGCCGATCGCAGGGGAGTACGATGGAAGGCATCCGATTACGTCGCCCCTGCGCGAGCCGACACTCTTTCCCGTGGCTCGGAGCGTCGAATTCGACGTCGAGGCTGGATTGGATTACTCGACGCTCGTCAAGACGGGGAATGAATCCTGGGCGGAGCGTGACCTCGATGCATGGCGTGATTCGGGCCGGGCGGAATATGGTTCGGACGACGTCGACGGGCCGGTCCCCGTCGCCATCGCGGGTGTCCCGCGGATCGAAAGTGCGGAGGGAGAACCCGCGGCGACGGCGGGACGCATCGTGGTCTTCGGTGATTCAGATTTCGCGACCAACGAATTTTTCGATGCGCTTCGAAATCGTGATCTCTTCATCAACTCCGTGAACTGGCTCGCCGGAGACATCGAGCAGATCACCCTTCGACCGAATATTTCTCGAGCGTCGAGCTTCCAGATGTCGCAAGACCAGTTCAGACGGATTCAATACCTGTCTCTCTTCGTGCTGCCCGAGGCCATCGCGATTTTCGGCGTCGTCGTGTGGTGGTTCCGGCGGAAGGCTCCGCGGCCCTCTGGAGCGAGCGCAGGATGAATCCGCGAACGACTGGACTGCTTGCCCTGGCGGCGGCGATCCTGGGTGGCTTCATCTATTTCTACGAGATCGAGGGCGAGCCGGCGCGCCTCGCCGCGCGTGACGACGAGAAGAGAATCTTCCCCGGGCTGGATGCCGCTCTCGTCGACGCGATCGAGCTCACGACGGACGATGGCATCGAAGCTCGTTTCGAACGGCAGGAAGGTCGCTGGAGGGTCGTTTCGCCGATCTCCGGTCGCGGTGACGCGACAGCACTCGACGCCATTGCGGACGCCCTCACGAGTCTCCCACGTGAGGGGTCGGTCGCGAGCGCCGGTGGATTGGAACAATACGGTCTGGGCCAATACGTTCGAACGGTGCTCTTCGAGATTGCGGGTGAGCCCAATGGTCTTCTCATCGGAAGGCCGACGCCGGTCGGGGGGCATGTCTACGTGGCTCGCCTCGACGAGGCCGACGAGGATCAAGTCGCCTACACCGAGAGCTATCGGGTGAACGCGTTCAAACGTCGCCTTGATGATCTGCGTGATCGACGTGTCTTCGGTTTCGAGGTGGGGGACGTCCGAACGCTGCGCGTCCTATGGCCTGCGTCCTATGCCGGAGCGGAGGGTGACGTCGAGGTCGCGCTGGCGCGTGACGCGTCGAGCGAATGGCAAATGGGCGTGCCTGCGACCGGTCGGGCCGACCAGCAAACGATTCGCGAACTTCTGTCGGACCTTTCCTTCCTTCGTGCAGAGAGCTTCGTCGACGAGCGAACCGACGCAGTCGATGCAGCCCTCGCCCAATCGGGGATCACGTTCTACTGGACCCTGGACGGGGCCCATCTCGAGAGGCGGGCCCGCATCGCGGCGGATTCCGAGGGCCGCCTCCTCGTCGAGGGGCCGACGGGCGAGCTGTATACGATCGAACTCGAGCGCATGAACGATTTCAAGCGCAGAGTCAGTGACTACCGATTCAAGATGCTTTCCGAATTCGATATCGCCACGGCACGTCGGCTGGTCCTCGAATTTGCAGACGGCGGCGAGGGGGCGATGCGGGTCGAAGCTGGGCTCGGCGAAGCGGGCTGGACGAGCGAAGAAATGAGAATCGATCCCAATCGGGCGTCGGACGTCGTCCGTGCTCTCGCGAGTCTACGGGCAGAGGACATCATTGCGGAGGAGATGGGCCCGGACGAGTTGGCCAGCCTGGGGTTGTCTCCTCCTCGGGCCCGGCTCCGAATCGAAGACCGAGCCGAGCCGAGCGAAGAGACACGGGTGCTTGCGGAGGTCGCGATCGGGCGACTCGACGAGGATCGCGGAATCTTCGCGCAACGCATGCGAGACGTCGGAGATGTGGACGGCGTGAACGAAGGAATGGTCTACCTCCTATCCCTTTCGGCGGCCGAAGATCTTCCGACCTCGCGGGCAGCGTTTTCGAGCGAGTTCGAGATCCAGTCTGGAGATTCGACTTCTGATGGCCTGGATGTCGATCCCGAGATTCTCGGCGCCGATCCCCTCGAAGGCGTAGAGATTCCCTAGCGTTTTCCGGGTGCGAGTTCCCTCAGGAGCTGATCGTGGAGCGGCCCGTTCGTCGCGACGACCTCGCGTCCGGAACGATCGGCCGGACCATTGCGGAAATCGCTGATGCGGCCCCCGGCCTCTTCGACGATCAGAAAGCCGGCTGCAACGTCCCAGGGATGGAGTTTGAGTTCCCAGTAGGCGTCGAGTCGCCCAGCGGCGACATAACACAGGTCGAGGGCAGCACTGCCGTCGCGGCGAATTCCGCGCGCGGTCTTGACGACGTTCCGGAAGCTCTCGAGATTGTCGTCTTCGCTGCGATGGACGTCATAGGCGAACCCGGTGGCGACCAATGATCGTCCCAGTTCGGTCTCGTGAGACACCCGGAGGCGTCGCGAGCCCAGCCAGGCTCCCTCTCCGCGTACGGCCTCGAAGCGTTCATCGAGAAGCGGGTCGTACACGATACCGACGACTCGTTCCCCTTCTTGCTCGATTCCGATCGAGACGCAGAAGCGCGGGAAGCCATGGGCAAAATTCGTGGTGCCATCGAGTGGGTCGATGATCCATCGAATCGCGGCGTTCGGCTCGTCCCCTCCGTGGCCTTCCTCCGCCAGGATTGCGTCATTCTTGCGAGCGGACTGGACCCCCTCGACGATCAAAGCTTCGCAGGCCCGATCGACTTCGGTCACGAGGTCGATCGTTGCACTCTTCGTGTCGATATGGAGTTCGGTCTCGTATCGGTCTCGTTGAATCGAGCCGGCCCGGGTCGCCAGATCACGTGCCAACTCGAGAAGTTCTGCGAGCAATGGGTCGCGGGGCGTGAGTGTCATGCTTCGTCCGAGGCTGTGCGGGACAATCGAAAGAGTCGACGCGTATTGGCGGTCGTCCGCTCGGCGATTTCTTCCAGCGCGCAGCCGTGTAGCTCGGCCAAGGTTTCGCCGACGATGGAAACCCAGAGCGGCTCGTTTCGCTTGCCCCGATGGCCCTGGGGAGCGAGGAAGGGGGCGTCGGTCTCGACCATCAATCGATCGAGAGGGACGCCCTGGGCGACTTCGCGGAGCGCGCTGCTGCCCTTGAAGGTGACGATTCCCGAGAAGGAAACGAAGAATCCCGCGTCCATGGCACGCCGCGCGAAATCGAGAGTGCCCGTATAGCAATGCAGCACGCCTTCGAGCTCACCCCGACCTTCGGCGAGCCAGATTTCCAGCAGGTCGTCGTAGGCGTTCGGTTCATCACCGCGCACGTGGATCGAAACCGGCATGGCGAGCTCGCGAGCGAGGGCGATCTGTTCGGCGAAGACGCTGAGCTGGGTCTCTCGAGGCGAGTTCATGTAGTGGTAGTCGAGACCACACTCGCCCAGCGCCACGACCCGTTCATGTTCGAGCCATTGGCGGACCGCCGCTCGCCCCGCATCGTCGAGTTCCGCGGCCTCGTGCGGGTGGACACCGACTGCCGCAAAAATTCGCGGGTCGCTTTCCGCCAGTCGAATGGCGTCGGCATTCCCGCGAATTCCGTAGCCCGACCCGATGGAGATGAGGGTTTCGATCCCCCCCTCGAAGGCGCGATCAAGGGCCGCCTGTCGGTCCTCGTCGAAGCGGTCGGCCGTGATGTGACAGTGGCTGTCGATCCACATTTATTGGGCGAGCCTCATCCAGCCACGACGTCGCGCAGACCGAGCAAGAGCCGCTCCGCGACCATCTGCGGGTTGGCATTGCGCTGGATCAGGTCGCGGCGTAGCTGCTGCAGGCTGCGATGGGCATCGAGTTCGCGCGTTGCCGGCGATTCGCCCAGTGCGACCCGCTTTTTGATCGAGCTCGAGAGCCATTGCGCGGAAACGTCGATCAACTCGGTCACACCCTCGGCAGCGACTGCACGGGCGCCACGGTATTGCTCCGCAAAGTCGAGAATGTCGCCGATCGATCGTCCGCGCAGGCCGTCGAGGGTCTCGACAATCTGCCCAACGGACTCGGGTGCTTCCGCGGCGCGGATATCCGGTCCCGAGTCGACTGGAAAACGAACTCGGACGCTGCGTGAACGAATCGTCGCGATGACCGCAGAGGCGTGAGACGCGACCAGAATCAGGGTCGTCGAAGGCGGCGGCTCTTCGAGTAGACGTAGAAGCCCGTTCTGCGCATTGGGATTCAGCCACTCGGCACCATCGATGACGGCCGCTCGTCGACCGCCTTCGTTTGCGCCGCGTCGCAGCGCGATTTGAAGGTCGCGAATCTGTCCGATGGTGATCCGCGTATCATCACGACCGCGTTCGATCCAGAACAGGTCAGGGTGGTCGCCCATATGTCGGTAGGTCGGTCCCCGCTTGCCTTTTCCGTCGAGAACGATCGGTTCATACTGGACGTGATCGGTGGTGTCGGTCCCGTCCGTGTTGTGGTTGTCGTTCGCGCCGCCGGCGTGCGATCGATGACAGGCGTCGCATTGTTCGCAGACCGTGCCGTCGCCAGCGTGGCAGACGAGTGCGCGAGCAAATGCCTCCGCGGTCTCCGTTGGCTGTCGGCCGGAGCCCGTCAGCAGATACGCGGAGTGGACCCGACCGTTCTCGATCGATCGAGCCAAGATTTCCGCTGGAGTGATTTCCCCGAGGGCTGTTTGGTTCATCGCGCTCGAGTCTAGCTCTGTGCTGTGAGGCGCGTCACGGCCGCGCAGACATTTTCGCAAGCTCTGGGGCCCCTTCAGGTTTTTGACCATTTGCACTCAAGATGCCGGTGGCATTCGACGATAGCGAGAGGGTCAAACAACCAATCAATGGAGGCACGGCGTACGCATGGCGATCAGCGGATTCGGTCGAGGCAGTAAAGGGGATTCTTCGTCGGCAATGTCGATGCCGGCTGCGAGCAGTAGCTCCAGCTCCAGTTCCAGCTCTGCTGGTGGGGGCTTCGGAAATCTGACCGCATTCATTGATCAGGGCTCGGAGTTCGAAGGCAAACTGTCCTTCAAGGACACTGTCCGAATCGACGGGACCTTCAGTGGCGAGATTTCGAGTGACAACACACTGATCGTCGGGGAATCGGGTCAGATTCACGCGTCGATCAAGTCGGTCTGTGTTGTGATCAGTGGGCTCGTCGAAGGCGATATTCACGCCAGTGAGCAGATCGTGCTTCATAAGACGGCCGTTGTGGAGGGCAATCTCGACTCGCCGGCCATCTCGATGGAAGAGGGCGCTCAGTTGAATGGAAGCGTGCGAATGGGGAATGCCTCGAGCGCGACCGGTCATTCAACGGTCAAGGCTGCTCCTTCCCAGTCTGCAAGTGGACAGCAGAGCACCAACAAGACCGAGACGACCTCCAAAGGGTCGTCCAGTTAAGAGATTCAATCGCGTCCAGCAAGGACGTGTAAGGTGAGCTAGGGGGGCCGGCCCCGTCTTTCGCGTACAGCACGCGGGGGCGGGGCCACTCTCGTTCTAGAGAGCGAATTCGTCCCGGATCGGGTCAGCCGTGATCGATCGCGATGACGGATCGGACGCCGCGCACGGCCTGTTTGAGTGGCTCTTCGATACCGACGCGTAGGGTCGCGAGCTGGGCCGGGCAGTCTGCACAGGTACCCTGCATCGAAACCTGCACGGTGCCGTCGTGATCGATCGCGATCAGTTCGATATTTCCGCCATCGGCGACCAGTGCCGGACGCACACGATCGAGCCAGGCCTCGACGATTTCACGAGCTGGCGGCGGATCATCCCATGCTTGGGTCATCTGGGACTGATCGGCCTGACGCTGCAGCAAATTGAATTGGGCTCGTGGCGGTCGGTTTTTTTGGGGTGGCAGGGCGGGCTGTTCAGAGTCCTGTCTGAACTTCCCAGATTTCGAGGGTGCCCTCGCTCCACCAGACGATCTCGGCTGCGCCATCCTGGTCGAGGTCGAGTGTGGCGACCAGGTCCAGGCCTTCGCTGTCGGCTTCGGGGCCGGAAATCCATTCGAATCGTGGGTCGGATGAACCGGACACGGAGAGGGCCAGATCGAGAAGCCCGTCCGATCCGCGAAACAGTAGATCGTCCCGCCCGTCGCCGTTCAGATCCACGACGCTCAGTAGTTCGCCCGTGTTGTTTGCCGCGTTCATGACGTCGGAGCCTTCACCAGACGAGATCCATTCGATGTCAGTGGGGGCGTCCGTCGGCGATCCGAGCCGAAACGACAGGTCTGTGTGCCGCCAGAGCAGCTCGGCGCGACCGTCGTCGTCGAAGTCTCCGTGACCGACGAGGTGAAGATCCGGGTTCTCGTCCGCGAGGTGCGCGAATACGGCCTCGTGGCTCTCGTCGTCCAGGATCCACACGTCGTTCGTCGCCGTATCCTCGACAAGCCAATCCCCGATGCCGTCGCCGTCGAAATCGGCCAGGCCC
>CBFDDD010000104.1:0-16493 GCA_965603475.1 uncultured Myxococcales bacterium | reverse complement strand
TAAGCGCTTCCTGGCGACCCAGACTCTCGACGAGGCACGCCACGTCGAGATCTTTACCCAGCGTCTCTACGACCTCGGAGTAAAGAAGGATGAGCTCGAGGACGTCATCGCACAACGCGCGAATCCCAATCTGGTGAAGTTCGCCGAGGTGCTTCTCGAAAAAGTCGACAAGGGAGATTTCCTTTCGGGTGTCGTTGGGCAGAACATCGTGCTCGAAGGGATGGCCTTCAGCGTCTTCGAGATGATGTTCGCCAGCAACGTCGATGGGAACCCGAAGTTCGCGAGTACGCTGTCCGGAACGATTGCGGATGAGCGACGACACGTGGGTTTCGGTGAGAACCGAATCGGCTCGCTCCTCCAGGAACAACCCGAGAAGAAGCCCGAGATCGAGCAGATGCAGAAGGAGATGACCTACCACATGCTTGCCACTTTTGCGGATAGCTTTCGCGGTCAGGCAGCGAGCATGGAGGAAACGCGACGAATCGTAGAAGAGGCGTCCCCGGATCGGAAGAGCCAGGTCTGGCACGGTACGGACCTCTCGACTGCGAACCCTGCCGAGATGGAGAACGTGCTCGCGGATACCGTGCTCAAGGAGTTCAAGACGCGACTTGGGCGCCTCGGGCTCGATTACCAGACGCCGGTCCAGCCGTAGGCTCCAGCTTTCAATCTCCAACCTGGCAAGGGAGGGTCGACGTCATGTCGGTGGAAACGGTCGAGATCCACGCCCGCGATCACGAAGCATTTCTCAAGGAAGTGCATTCGTTCGAATTCTGGTTTCAGTCGGTCGAAGGCTATCTCGTCGAACACCCCTATGGCGTCGATCCGAACGCGCCGATTCCGGAGCTCGAGGAACCAGAGAAAGAGGCGCTCATCGCGACCTTGTCGACCTATTGTGTCGGCGAGGTCGCGGCGCTGGATGGTGCCAGCGGCATGATCGGTTTCGCACCGAGCCGTCAAACGAAAATTTTCCTTGCCACACAGGTGGTCGATGAGGCGCGGCATCTCGAGGTCATGCTGCATCGCCTCGCAGAGCTCGGGGTCACCGATGCCGAAGGCGAGTTCGAGGCGCGAGCCAACCGTAACCTGCTGGCATTTCGGAAGAGGCTCGGCGAGTTCGTCGACGCGAAGGATTGGGAAGCCTCGCTCTTCGCCCAGAACGTGATCCTCGAATCCATGGAGTTCGCCGCATTCCACTCCCACATGCAGACCGCCGATGCGCGTACCGCAGAGATGCTTGCGGGTGTGCTCAAGGACGAGCGGCGTCACATGGGATTCGGCGAAAACGACCTGGGTCGCTATCTCGCTCAGGCACCCCATGGGAGGGCGCGTCTCAAGGAGATCAAGAAGGAACTCGACGCACTCGTCCTCGCCACCTTCGAAGACAGCCAACAGGCTTTGGGCGTTCCGGCTTCGGAGCGATCCGAGATCGGCCGTCTCTACCTCGATACTGTCGCGCGACTGGGGTTCGACTCATGACCGATCCGCTGCTCGAAACCACGGAGTTTGATCCCGCCACTGACGACCACGAGTCGTCTGATGAGTCCAAGCGCGAGAAGCCGCGACAGCGATACAAGCTCAAGGACGATACTGGCTTCGACGAGGTGCCGAAGAAATACCGTCGCTTCTATCGGAAATGGCAGGGGAAGGGCGACACGCTGGCGCCGAATGAGGTCATTTGCCCGGTGTGTATGGTCGTGATCCGATCTGCGAGAGATCTGCGGCCGGGTGATCGCGTCTACTGCATGCCCTGTTTTTCACGGCTCACGATCATGGTTGGGGAGTCGGGACGTCTCGAAGCCAAGGTCCAATACTAGGCGCGATTCGTCAAGAGTACGCACGCTTCACGCGAGAAGAATCGACTCTCCGGTACCGACACCACGGCTCCCGGCTGAGACCTCCAGATACCCGAATCCTTCGACATCTCAGCCTGGTCTTAGCGAATGGGAATCCTGATGCATGAGGCGGTCGGATCGTCGATGCTGCCCTGGCAGGCCGCATAGAAGCGAGGGTATTTTTCGGCACAGTCGATGTTCTTCGCCTCCACTTGGCTGGTCAGGCAGAAGTTCCAGTGTGGAAGCGTGTCGAAGAGCCAGACGCGCTGGCCGCCGGATTCGGTCCTCGAGAGGAGGTCCATGAAGAATCCGTCCGTACGCTGACTGTTCAGGAATCCGTACACGAAGCGCCCGGAGTGGTAGCCGAGGCTGGCATCGTCGAACGTAGACACGACGACATCGTCCGGTCCTACTAAACTGTTGATGATCGTCGTCTGGTATCGAATTCGTTCCGGGCTGTCTTTTGGCTCGGGAAGCAGTCGCTTGCGTACATAGCTCGTCAAGGCGAGTCGCGGGCGCCAACTCAACGCACCGTCTTGGTACTCGTACCGCAGTTGTGGCGCGAGCGCGACGACGACGACGATCGCTGCCGCCGCGACGTTGTGCGCCCGGCGCAGCCCGGGTGCGCGCGAAATCGCGACGATGCCCATCGCCACGAAGAGGGCGATGACAGGAAACGCCCAGATAAACAGGTAGCGCTCGAATTTGACCTCGCGTGTCGAAAGCAGGAGGAGAGGAAGGAGCAGCCAGAGCAGCAGGAGCGCCGCCCCCTCACGGGAAGCGCGAACTCGGACGGCACGCAGGATGACGACAGCGATCCCGATCAGAGCGAGTGGCTGCGCGAGCGAGAAGGTGCGCCACCAGCGATAGACTCTGCGGGTCTCCATCGGCCCGAGGAACTCGGTGAGGGCGCCCAGGTAGTACCCGGGATCGGGCTGGCAGCCCGCCGTGCGATTCGTGCAATCCACGGTGTGGAAGAACGGAAGCGTATCCCAGAACACGATCATGATGGCGATGTACACGGCAGCGACAGCGCTATAGACGGGCCAATAGCGGACGTCGAGGACGCGTCGTGGGCCGACGAGGACGACGTACGCTGCCGCGATCGGAAGAATCAGATAGCCGAGTGTCTGTGTGAGAAGCGTCGCTGTCAGTGCGATGGTCCACAGAGCGACGGCGCGGCTCTTCGGGTCTTGCGACGCAACATAGAGCAGGTGAAGGGTCGCAATCGCGAGACACATCAGGAACGTGAAGTGGCGTGCCTCGCGCGCATGGACCATGAACGTGGGAGAGATGACCATCAGTGCCGCAGCGATCCAGGCGGTGTCCCTGTCCAGCACGCGGCGTGCGAGCGCCCAGAGTGCCAGCGCCGCGAGCCCGCCCATCGCCACAGAGAATAGCCGGACGGTCAATTCAGAGAAGCCCGCGACGGCCGTGAACAGGGCAAGCGCGTAACGATAGAGCGGTGTTGCGGGATCCCAGAGATCGTATTTCAACTGCCAGGGCATGAAATCGAGATCGAATGGGTTGACTGGGAGAAGGCTGGTGTGAATGCTGAGAGCGGGAAGCGCCGCGATCGACTCGTCGACCCAGAAGGGGAGCGCACCCAGATTGAACAGGGCCAGTATCAAACCGACCGTGATCAGCAAACCGCATGTGCCGGAAAGCACGACGCTCGATCGGGGGAATCTGGCCCATTCCAATATCTGCATCAAAACGTGTCCGTTCCCATGTCGCCCATCCGTAGAATAGGACTGCAGCGAGCGGCGCTAAGGCTGCTGCTGCCAGAGTTCGAAGAAGCGTTCTTCTGGAAGTCGCTCGAGGTCCTCGTTGAGCGCCCCGTCCACAAACCACTTGCTCCAGAGTCCGCCTGTCCCAATCCTGATACCCGTTTCCTGCTGTAGACATCGGGTCAGATCGATCGTGCTGACGGCGTAGTCCGATCCCAGCCGGGATTGTGAGGACGACCCAACGAGGCTGCGACGACCGAACACGTTGAACGGGTCGATCAATCCGCAAGCCGGCCGCGTACCGGTGACGAAGTTGAGGAAAGGATCGAAGAGCAGCCACGACTCGTTCGCCTGGGCTGGCTTCGCGAGGCTGTCGTAGTCCAACCGGCGTGCCCAGAGTATGCCTGCCCCGACCACCGTCACGTAGACGATCAAGAGGACGACGATGATCCGCGCGACGTGCCTGGCCTTTCGAGCGGACCAGAGTCGCCAGACAAAGAGTGCTGCGAGGACCGATAGCGGCGGCAGATAGAGGACGAAGTAGTGGTCCCAGCTCGGCTCCCAGACGAAGAGACAGAACACGAGTGGTAACGCCCACCACAGGCTCAGGACCAGCCGATGTGGAGAGGCAGGCGCTCCCCAGCGGGACCAGAGGATCAGTTGACCGGCCAGCGCCATCGCGGCAACGGGAAGGTTTGCGTGGGGGGCCGGCGCAAGAAACGCAAACTTGTGTTCGGCGAGGCTCCAGCCGAGGGGAGAATCGACCCCACGCTGCTCCATGGCCTGTCTAAAAGGCTCGAAGCCACTCATGACGTCGAAGCCGCTTTGCCCCGAATAACGCGCCGCCTGGAGTTCGAGCAGTTGCGTGAACTGACCGTCGCTGGTCCAGTGAAAGAACGCCCACGTCCCGATTCCGATCGATGCTGCACCGACGATCAGCCAGAGTGCGCGTGAACGGGCTTGTCGTGAAAGCAGGACGGCCATCCCGACAGCCAGGGCGATCGGCAAGGAGAGCGGCTTGTAGAGGATCGAGGCACCCAGCAAGAGCCCTGCAAGGGTCGAGACGAGGGGTGCCTGTTGTTTGGCCTGTTCGTTCGGGTGGAACCAGACGAGATAGACGCCCGCAGTCGCGAAGAAACTCATCAGCGCATTCGGGAGCGCCACTAGCCCGAAGTACTGCAGCGGCGCGAAATAGAAGATCAATGCTGCGATCAGCGCGGCGCCCCAGGGCATCATAGACCGCGCGATTCGATACACGATGATCCCGCACAACACCGTGGCGATCAAAGAGGGCAGGCGATACGCAAAGAGAGAATCGGGAGAGAACCAACCCGCGGCCATCAGCGTGAACGGATAGAGCGGTGTCTGGTGATAGAAAAAATCGATGTAGGGACGCTGACCGTCGAGCATCAGACGCGCCTGCTGGATGTTGACCCCTTCGTCGAAGTTGTAGCCGAGGGATGTCAGCAGGCTTGCAGCATAGATTCCGAAGGCCAGACCGAGGAACCACGCCGGGGCGTCTTTGCGACCGAGGGCTTCGATCCGAAGCCATGCGGTGCTCATCTTCGGAGACGTTCCAGGGCCACGGGTTCCTGATCCATTTGTCCGACCACCCTTGAACTAGTCAGGCCTTCGCATGGAATCCCACCAGGAAGACCTAAGAGATCATGTCCGAGGCGCATGATTGGCTCATCTCACATGCAGCGGCGACGAATTCGGGGCAAGTCGGGTCTAAGCCGCGCGCGCTCGATGTTCCCGCAATCGCTGCCGCCCACTCAGCGCAGCCAACGTTGCGATCGCGGCCATCCAGGCCAGGCCTGGCTCCGGAACCTCTATCGGGTTGCCGGTGGGGTCGGAGAAGGTGCTCGTGACCGTGAAGTCGATCGGGGAGTTGCCGGTCGAGGCCGCGAAGAATTCGAGGCTGACGACTAGATGGTCTCCGGTGATCCCGGGGAATCCTCCGAACGATACGAAGTTCGGTCCGTTCGGCGTGCAGTCGATCGGGGCAGGGGCCGCCGGATCGGTCGGACAGCGAAAATTCGGATCGTCTCCGAGGCCGTCGTCGAATACACCGTCGATGAACGAAAGGACGCGCGTGTCGAAAACGAGATCGATTCCGCCTCCGACTGTCGTGTCCTCGAAGCTCATGTGGAGGTCCAGAAACAAGGATTCTTGAGCGGTCGCCGAGACTTGATTCACTGGAGAGGATTGTCCCGGCAGGGTAAAGAAGAGGATGTTCCCGGGCGCGACGGCGAGCGGTGTGTGTAGCGAACTCTCGCTGAGGGAATCAGACATCGAGAGCTGCGATCCCAGCAATCCGAGATCGAGGAAGTCGACGATTCCGTCTGCATTCAAATCCGCGTTCTCGCTATCCGTGAAAAAGCTGTTCTGAAGCGCCCCGAGCGAGTCCTGGCCGTCGCCTGTACTTGACCCTTGAGCCGATGCGACCGAGGCGGGCAAAGTGACTAAGGTGACTAGGGTAACCAAGTTGACCAATGCGAAGGCTATCAGTGTTTTGCGCAACAAATTTCGAACTCCCGGACGTCACGTCGTCGATGATGGACCGACGGATCCAATACAAAATACGTTAGCAGCTGAGATGGACTCGGCGAGCACGAGAAATTCGGAAAGAAACCGCTCGAGCGCCGAACTCATGCCAGTCGTCATGGCCGCCCGGCCGCTCTGGGTAAATAACCTTCGGGCGATTGGGTGCTTTGCACGCCGGAACGTTGCAAAGCCGAGTTCGCGGCTTCGAGTTCGGGGAGCCGTACGAGGAGCATCGCGAACCACGGTGTGTAGCGTTCGGGGTGCGTATTGACGTCTCGTGTTAGGGCCCGGCAGTCGATCCAGCGAAGGTCATCGATCTCGTCTGGGTCCGGGCGAAACCCGCCCGACGTTCGACCGACGAGGACATGATCCAGTTCCTGCTCGGTCAGCCCGGAACTGTCGTCCATCGCGCTATATCGAAAGGAGAAGACTGGCTGCAATTCGGTATCGAATCCGAGTTCCTCCCGGAGGCGGCGTCGCGCGGCCTCCACGAGTTCTTCGCCGGGTCGCGGATGTCCACAGCAGGCGTTCGTCCAGAGTCCACCGAAATGGTATTTCGCAGTGGCTCGTTGCTGGAGGAGCATGCGCCCGTCCGGACCGAAGAGAACGATGGAAAATGCCCGATGCAACAAGCCGGAGCCCGTATGGGCCGCCAACTTGTCGGCTGCTCCGATTTCTTCATCGCGTTCGTCTACGAGTATGATTTCTTCCACGACTAAGTTCAGACTAACATAGCCCGACAGTCGTGTGTGAAGCGATCCGGCAATAGACATCGGCAGCGGAGCGGCAGGCCCCGAGGGTGTGTCGGTTCGCTCTCGTCGAGGGCGCTCGGCACCGGCCTATCCTTCCGATTCGTCGGCCTGGCTCGAATTGGGTGGGATGACTTCCACGGACATGCCATTCAGCGAAGGAAATACGGTAAAAACGCGGTCGAAGAGCCCAACTACGCGGACGTGCTCTCCCTTTTGGTAGCCCAGGAGTTCTTCCTTCCAGATCGGGGAGAATTTGACCATCGCGGTCTTCAACGTGGAACCACCGGGAGCGAGCTGAAGCACCAGGATCAGCCGGCCTGAAGGGGCGTTTTCGACGCGCCGCACGTAGCCATCCCACGTCATCTGCTTGCCGACGAGCTCCTGCTTGATCTTGGCCGCGGACTCGGGGCGTATCTTCTTCGTCTCCGGGTCGATCACGGCCTCTGTGTTGAACTCTGCGAAGTACTCACTGAGAGTAATGTCGTTCTTCTCGTATTCCCGCCCCTCGATGTAGAGCGCGGGCAGGCCGGGAACGTCGCGCGTGACTTCCGTCGGCGTCTGCGCCGAGTCGCGCTCTGCGACCGCGGGTGCTTCCGTCGGTTCTGAGCCCTTGCCCAGGTAGAAACCACCAGCGACGGCCAGGACCAGTCCCGTCGCAATGAGCAGTACCATGATCGTTTTGTTCATCGATCCTCTCCTGGACCCTGTTCCGGGCCCCGTGTTGCGTGCAAGACCGCCGCGCTGCGCGGGACGTTAACCAAGAATTCGCTTCCCCGTTCAACTCTGGCGCGGTGCACGCGGCAGTCCAAGGCGAATTTCCTCGTGAGACGGGGGCAATCCACCTCCCGGGGGTCGGTAGTGCAGTCGCATCGGTAGGAATCGTTCTGCCGGGAGACCGGAAAGATACTCCGCCAACGCGTCATCGACGAACCAGGTCGACCAGTAGCCGAGGCCGATGCGGATGCCCGGATCCGCTTCGAGGCAAGCGATCACTGCTTCCCGATCGAGGTGGAAGCGTTCCCGGATTTCCTGGGTGCCGATCGCTGCGAGACTCGCGTCTCCATAGACATTGAACGGATCGATGAGTCCGCAGGCGGGCTCGGTTCCGGATACGAAATTGAGAAACGGATCGAAGAGTAGCCACGACTCGTCGGGTTCTAGGGGTCGCGTCAGCAGCGCGTAGTCGTTGCGTCGCTCGGAAATCATCCATACGCCGGTGACAGTGGCGATGGCCACCGCGGCCACCACGAATGCACGTGCCGGAATGCGCGCAAGCCGACGATCCCAGAGCCAGGCCAGGAAGATCGCTGCAAGGATTGCGAAGGCTGGAAGGTATTGGACGAAGTAGTACTGGAACGTCGGATCCCAGACGAAGATCGAGAAGGCAAAGGGCACGGCCCACCAGAGTGTGAGCGCCAGTCGCTGATCGCCGAGTGGCTTGCCATGCGGGGTCCAGATCAGGATCTGACCCGCGAGCGCGAGGCCGGCCAGCGGGAAGAGCTGATTTGCGCGCGACGCGGACAAGAAGGGGATCAGGTGTTCCCGGATGTTCCACCCGAGCGCGGATGTGATGCCCTGTCTCTCGACACTGCCGGCGATGGCCTTGTATTGCCTCATGATTTCGAAGCCGCCACCGTTGTCCTGTCGGGTTGCCTGGAACCAGAGGAGTTCCGTAAAGCCCCCTTCACTCAGGGCATCGAAGTACGCCAGAGCGGCCGCCATCGCGACGCCTCCGGCGAGCGTTGCGACCATCAGGTCGGGCCAGCGTTCTCGACGCGAGGCAAGCGCGATCCCCGCGGCGAACGCCGCGGAGAGGGCGATCGGTTTGAGGAGGATCGAGACCGCGAAAAGCACCGCCCCGACCACGATCGAGGCTCTGTGTTTCCCATACCACACCAGTGCGAACGCGACGGTCGAGGTCGCGAGCATCAGCGCATTGGGCATCGCGACCAGGTCGAAGTATTGGAGCGGCGCCGTAAAGAAGAGCAAGGTGCCTGCTAGCGCTCCGAGTTGCGAGGTCAGTCGACGCGCGACGCGGTGGACCGCAACGCCGCATAATGCTGTTGCAAGCAGAGAAGGCAGCCTGTAGAGCCACAGCGCGTCCGGGGCGGGCGCGGCGATCATCGCCAGGGTCAGGGGGTAGAGCGGCGTCTGGTGGTTGAAGAAATCCCGGTACGGGAGCTGGCCCGCGAGCACCAGACGAGCCTGCTGGATGTAGACGCCCTCGTCGAAGGCGTACTCGAGGGTTTCGAGCAAGGGCCATGTACAAAGCAAGAAGACCAGGAACAGAAGTCCGCTAACACCCCACGACTCGGCGAGAGCAGAGCCGGTCGTGGGGCGTGCGATACGAACTAGGGAACGCAGATTTCTGGGTCGCCGCCGAAGATCTCGTCACCACCTGGGATGACCGTGACGGGCAAGGTGACGCAGAGCACCGTCGGGTTGAAGCTGATGAAACCGCCCACACTGGTATCGATTCCATTGCTCGCGATCGACCCGAGTACATCGCCGGCGATCGAGATGTCATCGATCGCGACCGCAACGTGCGTTGCGACGGTTCCTGCGATGTCGAAGGGCAGCAGGCGCAGGAACTCACCTACGGTGAACTCCAGGGCAATCAGCGGAAGCTTGGCTGCCTCGAGAGCCAGGTCAAAGGCGGCGAGACCGCCTTCGAGCGTGTAGCAAGGCAAGCACAGAGGATTCAGGTAGCAGTCGCCCGCGATGTCGAAGCAGACGTCGACGGCGACCTGGGCCTCGTCGAGCGCGTCCTGAGCGACCTGTACGGCGAGCCGCGCCGCAAACAAGAAGTCATCGATCGCCGCCTGCAGATCAAATGTGATTCCCGTGTCGAAAGAGCCGGCGAGGGCCAGACCCCCGATCCCGAGTTCGCCCTCGACCATGAACTGCGCGAGGGAGATATCGATCAAGCCCTCGATTTCGAAACCGAGCGGGCTGATGAAGACCCGCGCAGGTTCGAGGCCGAAGTCCAACACGGTCAAGGCGCCTTCCAATTCGGCAGACGTCAGCAGGGGATCATCCGTTGGGATATTGACGGTGAGAGCCATCTCGGTGTTGGTGAAGTTGGGCACGAGTTGGGTCTGCGTCATTCCGGCGAAGAACAAGCCGGTCTGGTCGATATCCAGGAGGACCGACGAAGAGGCGAGGGGTGGAATCGTGAGCCCGATCAAGTCGCCGATCGGCTGGAGACTGATCGAAAACTGACCCTCGGCGTGCACGAATGACGATGCTGGATCGGATGTGCTGAATCCACCCGCGACGGAAGCACCGACCTGGCCGGGAGCCTGCCTGATCGGGATCGGAAAGTTGGCTGGGAACATGGCGAGAGGATCTTCCGGGTCGAGCTCTCCGCTGAAGCAGGCCCCCACATCGTTCGCAGCGTATTCGATGCTTGCGGTTGCGGCGCCGAGGTCGAATCCGAATTCGAGGAAAGTGAAGAACGGAACGCCCACGCTCACGGTGCCGTTGCCGCCGAGCTGGAAGTCCGGACTCAGCTGGAAGATCGTACCGTCCAGGTCGGGATCGATATTCGCGACAGCCAATCCGTTGAGGGAGAGGGGAAGGCTGCCGATCGGAATCGGTGCTTTCAGGATGATATGGCCCAGGAATTCGGGTGTTGAATCGTTGCAGACGCTGGTGACCTGGTTCACGCAGGAAAGGTCCCATGAATTGTTGCAGCAGTAGTCGTCGACGGCACAGATGTCGGCCACACAAAGATTACAATCCGGGTCGAGAGCATCCCCTGTTTCTCGGAGATCGTGAGAGCACCAGCACGAGGGCTGCGGGTCGAAGGGAATTTTCGCCTGGAGCGAGAGGCCGAAGCCAAAGTCGGGCTCCACGAAGGCCGACGGGGTCGCGAGGGCGGACTGGATATCTGACAGCGCTTGCGTGGACTGGGGCGTCGGGTTGTTGTTGGAGCTGCCATCGTCGTCTGGGAGGAGACCCCCGAGGCTGCCGCCGACGAACAAGTAAGGGTCGAAGGGATCCAGGACCAGCGTTGCATCCGGGCCGCCGGCGTCGAAGCTCACCGGGCCCAGGCTCGCTTCGAAATTTCCCGAAAAGTTGAAGAAGAGATACTGGACGTTGGGCAGCAGTGGGACGCCGAGGTCGATGTTGGCACCAAAATCCAGACCGATCGTCGACATTGGAGTCTCGTCGATGGTGATACCGCCGAGGAAACCGATATTCGGGAAGGGTACGCGGACCGTGCCGACGATGGTTTCGAAGGGGCCGAAGCCGTCACCCTCTCCCACCAGGATCGTGACGATGGACTCTGCCAGTACGACTTCGCCGAAGGGCGTCGGAAGTCGAATGTCGTCCTGAACGGTGATCCCGAAATCCGAGGAAATCGCCGAGGTCGTGGCCAGGCCAGCCGCTCCGCCTGGATTCCCGTCCATCACCTGGATCGCATCCCGGGTCGTCTGCATTTCGATACCCTGCAGCGAAATTGTGCAGGCCGCGCCGGGCGAATCGTCGACGCAGGTCACGCCCGCGAAGAGACCGGGGTTCAAGCTCGCGCAGCAGGACGGTCCCGGCGATACGAACAACCCCCGGGCCGCGAGCGCACCAAGGTCGAGGAAGTTGACGACGCCGTCGCCATTCAGATCGGCGTCTGGGTCCGTGGTGAAGAACGCCGAGGTCAAGCTGCCGACATCGAGCCAATCGATGATGTCGTCCCCGTTCAGATCTCCGTCGCAAACATTTCCGTAGCCGTCTCCGTCTGTGTCGAGCTGGATGTTGCCGCCGTAGTCCGGGATCGAGGGTCCGTTCGGTACGTTGATGCAGTTGTCGTCCGCATCGAGGGTGCCATCTCCGTCTGCATCCTGAGCGAGCGCCGGCGATGACATCGCCAGGACAAACACTGCGAGGAGTCCAGCACGAAGAAACAGGCGAGGCAACATGAGGTTCCCTTTCGTCGAAGGAAATTGAGCCGTAGCTAGGTGATCGAGATGTACCCCGATCCCTAAAAACGCAAAATGGCTATGCGTCACATAGAGTCTCTCATTTTTATAGCCGATTGTGCGCAAAATCCCTCCATCGATGTAGGAAAGGGAGAATTTTAACCCGTTGGAGGATCAGGTTGGAAATTCGACGGGGCTCAAGCCGGCCCCGACCCGAAGCGCTTCCGCAACCTATGCGCAACTCAGACCTGGTCTGGAAGCGCAGAGAATGTTGGGTCGAATTGCGCGCCGTGCTCCGCTGTTCTTCACATTTGGCAGATGAACCGGACCATCGTTTCCGAGTTAGGTGATGCCGTGCTCGCTGGCTCTGGGATCGTGGGTCTTGCACTGCGAACACGGCACGGGCGAACCGTCCAAAGGCGCGCGAGACTGGGTCCAGATGACGTCCGAGATCAAATCCGTCGAGCGGATCGCGGCCTGCGACCAGGCCGAGTTCGTCCGCAGCTATATCGAGCCTTCCCAGCCTGTGATTCTGACAGGCGTCATGAAAGACTGGCCTGCCCTGCGAAGATGGTCGCTGGGTCGCCTCGCGGCTGACTTCGGCGACCGCCTCGTCACAGTAGGCGAGACCGAGGCTGGCCGGCTCGTAGTCGATCGTTCCGGGGGCGTTGCCCAACGCGAGATACCCCTCTGCGACTTCATCGATCGCTTGCAGTCTGGCAATCCCGACTGTTATCTCCTCTCACCGCTCGACGAAAGACTGCCGGAGCTGCTCGAGGATCTGCGCTTCGAGGCAATCGGTCCGAAGGCGTCCTGGCGCTCGCTGCGGATGTGGATCAGCGCTCCGGACACTTGCGCCGGACTTCATCACGATCTCCCGGAAAACTTTCTCGCGCAGGTCATGGGGCGGAAGCGGGTCATTCTGATCCATCGTCGGCACCGCCGTGACGTCTATCGACACGGCCTCTTCCACGCTGCCCCCAATTTCTGCGCTGTCGATGCGGAGGATCCGGACTACGTGCGCTTTCCGCGTTTTCGTCGGGTCGCGACCTTCACCGTCGACCTCGAACCGGGAGAGATCCTCTATATCCCACGACTCTGGTGGCACCAGATCCGTTCGCTGGATCTTTCGATGTCTGTCAATCAATGGTTTGCGAGCGGCCCACTGGCACTGGCGGCTCGAGGGGCGCAGTTCTTCGCCAGCGTCCGGGGGCTGCGCCATTGAGTGAGCGGCGATCGACCCAGCTGGGCTTCAGCTGATTCGACGGAGCGCGTCCAACGAGGTCGCCATTGGATTCTGGAAGAGCAGATTGAATTCGAGCATCGGGCCGACATTGCAGACCGTACACGGCGTCTTGCCGGGGAATGCCTTTCGCCAGTTCTCTTCGAGGAGATTGATCGGCTCCGTCATGCCATTCGTGAAGGCGCAGGGATAGGCATCGCCGAGCGGGTCGATGTAGAGAAAACCTCGCCCGGCCGCGCATCGTTGATCGGGCTCGGACCTCGCCGAAACGCGGAAGTCACTCCACTGAGCCTGTTCCTCGAGGTAGCGAGTGGAGCTTGCAACAGGCCGTCCCGCACGCTTGAAGGCGAGTAGCCCTGCCCAATGTTCTCTGAGCGCCTCCGACGTGACGGATTCAGGGACAGAGCCGCGAACGATCGTCGTGTCCACGCACTGGGGTTGGAAGTGAATCTGGAACCCGATCTGCTCGGCCAGTTTCAGGAGGCCCTCGGCCTGACCGAGGTCGGGCCGTTGCACGACCTGGATCGCGACGACGGGCTTGCCCCGCTCGACCAGGGTCTGGATGGCGTCGAGCACGCCGTCGTACGAGCCCGTGCCGCGAGTCGCGCAATGGGTTTCTTCGTCTCCGTCGAGGCTCGTAAAGACGAGGTCCACCTCATCGAAGACCTCGGGGCGTCGGTGATAGAGAACGAGATTCGAATTGAATGTGATGTAGAAATTTCGTTCGCGCGCGAGTGCGACGATCTCGTTGATGTCCTTGCGCACGAGCGGCTCGCCGCCGACGAGGCCGAGGCGGCTGACGCCCAGTTCCCGGAGCCGATCGAAGAGGAACGCCACCTGGTCGAGCGGCAAATGAGTTGGATCCATGAAGGGCGTGTTGCAATAAGCGCAGCGCAGGTTGCAGCGGTTGGTCACGGCAAACGCGGCCGAGAATGGGCGCGGAGCTCGCCCCGTGTGATAGGCGACGAGACTCATGCCGTAGGATAATCCGAGTCGCGCGATGTCAGCCGATTTCATTCATCAGTCCCACGACCGCGAGGACCGCGACTCCGCAGTAGATCCGGCTCGCCATCCAGGCCGTTGCCGTGTCGGTGCAAACGCGTTGAAGCAACAAGGGGATAAAGGCCGAGGCCGCCCATACAGGACCCAGCGGATCGAGTAGGCTGAAATAGAGAGCCGCACAGAGAATGGCGATGGCGCCATTCGCGGCGCGTCCGGAGCCGACGACGGTCGTCATGACCTGGTTCGCCGCGTCGACGTCCCGGTCTTCCTGGATCTGGAAAAAGTGCATGATGCCGGTCATGAGTCCCACGGCGAGGCACAAAGACCACGACGTAGTCACGATCGCAGTGAAAGTGGCCCCCCACACGCACACGATGACCAGATCGATGAAAGGCACGCCCTTGAGCCACCAGGAGTAGCAGAAGTTGATCGCGATCATCGCCGCTACGGCCAGCGCCGCCGGCGAGCCGAGCAGGGCGAACGCAATCGCGACGATCCCGACCTGCAGCATGCAGAGCCAGGCGAAGAGGGGGCGTCGAAGTTCGATCAGGTCTTCGACGAGTTGCTGGTTCTTCTTCGGGTTGCTGCGATCGTGCTCTGCGTCTCGCCAATCGTTGATTGCATACAACGCAGCCATCAAGACGGCGGAGACGAGGATCTGAATCGTGGCGATCCATGCCGGAGGCTGCGCGAAGACGACGAGCGTCATGTTGATCGCGATCAGCGCACCCTCACCACGAACGACGCGCGCCCAGAGCGATGCGCCCGTCAGGTAGGCGATCCTGCGCGACGTGCTTTGCGCGCAGGGCCCTGCGGCCGTCGTCGATAGCGTGGTGGGAGTCTGCAATCCGAAACCTCACGCGCATCATAACACGACACCGCCGGGGAAATGCCGAGAGTTGAGGCAATCTGCGACGGTCGGGTTTCCCGAGATCTCATCGCCCGCGGAGGCCGAGGGGAATCCAGGCAACAGAAATTTCGATGAGTCCAGTATGCCCTGTTGCTTGCGAGCGCAATCCCCATGCGCATTTCTCATGGAGAAGGGAAAGTCGAAATCGTGTCGACGTGGGGCTAGATCAGCTCGACTATCAGCCGGCCGGAGCAATCTGCGAACGATTCATGGTCTTGCTTTTCGAAGTGGCTTTCACTCTCTTCGACGCCGTGAGCAAAATCGTTTCGGCACGAGATGGAACTGGCCACCGTTGACTTCCCGTACGTTGGCCCCTCGGCGAGTCATGCACATCGAGGGGCCAACGAAACTTGACTAGAAGAGATCTCGCAGGAAGCGGATCAGATCGGTCGATGTGACGAGACCGACAAGGTCGTCGTTTTCATCGACGACGGGGGCGGCATGAAAATTCCCGTCCGAGAGTATCTCGGCGGCATCGGCGATCGTCGACTTGGTCGAGAGCGTCTTGAGATCCTTCTTCATGAGCCCTTCGATCGAGAATTGATGATCGATATAGGCGTCCATCGAGCGCTCGTCACTACCCACGCCTTCGACACTGATTCCCAGGATGTCAGAGGCAGAGACGATCCCGATCAGCTTCTTGCCCGAAACGACGGGCACGTGATGAAAACCCTGCTTCGCGAAGATCTTGCGTACGTCGCTTACGTTTTGACCGACATGCACGGTGACGATCTCCCGCGTCAAGATCCGATCGATTCTTTCGTTCTTCTTCATGTTGCCTCTCTTGGTAGGTAGATAGTCAGCGCGATGATAGAGCAGGATACATGCCAGTTCAGAGGGCGCTCGAAACGAGGGTTCAGCTTCTGGTGGGACAGTTCTCGCCAGATTGAGGCGTGATGTCTCCGAAGACTCACTCTTCTCGGCTGCGAGGCCAACTGGGACCGTCTCCGTCGGCCCGGAAGTTGCTCATCCAATTAGAGAAGCGTGAGGCGCCAGGGTTCATTCGAGCCGATCTGGCGGAAAGGATGACAACATGACGATGGTGGGCGAATCAGGAAATGCCGGACTTCGAACACATATGCGAGGTGAAGAGCGGCGGATCGAATCGCAGCATGAGCGTCTCGATTCGCTGTGCCAGGAGCTGTACTGGCGAATCGACAAAGACGGGCCGACGCACGCGATCGGCGAATGTCTCCTCTTCATCACGGCACTCGACGCGCATATGACGACGGAAGAGGACGTCTTCTTTCCAGCGCTCTATGGACTTCGCGCCGATCTGGGGCCCGAACTCGAAGCACTCGTCGACGAACATGCGGAGTTTCGCGTAGAGGCAGCCGAGATCAAGAGCAAGCTACGGGCGAACGATCGCGAAGGAGCTCGGATGGCGTTGGATCTTCTTGCCAGACGAATTTCGGAGCATGAGCGAGTCGAGGAAGATCTGCTCGCACGGATCACCGAAGGGCCGATGGGGTGAGTCGGTTGCGCGAACCTTTGTGAGGGTGGTGCCAGGTGCCAGGTGCCGTGGGCGTGGGGTCGTGTCGCTCGCCGGTCGGCTCAG
>CBFDDD010000103.1:0-16518 GCA_965603475.1 uncultured Myxococcales bacterium | reverse complement strand
TAGTCGGCGTCGCCGACTACAGCGTCGCTGGGATTCGCCGGCGAGGCCGGGGAATCGAGCGAACTTTCTTTCTATCCGCGCGCTGATGAGCGCGCGGGGCTCGCCACTGGCAAGCAAGCAAGGAGGGAAGCCTCCGTAATGGGCTCGCCGGACACAGCGGCCGCATCCGCTCGAGTCGTTGTGCCTGTGGGTGCTTCCTTGGATTTGTTTTGCTCACGCGTGTACCGGGGCCGGGATGATTGTTGGGGCGGCGGTCGTCGAGATTCATGTGCATGAGTCGCAGTCGCTGAAGGCGAAGCGGGGGGTGGTTCGGTCGATCGCCGGACGGCTTCGGAACCGCTTCAACCTTTCGGTCAGTGAAGTGGGTGGCCAGGGAACATGGCAGCGTGCCGTGATCGGGCTGTCGATGACGGGAAGCGAAGAAATTCCGCTTCGCCGGGCTCTCGAGAGGGCCGTGACGGCGATCGAAGAAATGCATCTCGCACAGGTCGTTGCGAGTGAGATCGAGATGGTCCGACTCCCGCTCTCCCAGGAGAGCGGGCTGCCAGATGACCTGGAAGATGATTTGCCCTGGTCCCGTGGACTGGGCGAGCCAGAGAGTGATACGCAGGAGTAGTCAGATTGGCCGATTCGGTACGCATCCGGCGCGTCGCAGAGCAGATTCGCGGCGAGTTGTCGCAGATCCTGCGCGAAGAGGTACGTGATCCTCGGATTCGGCTCGTTACGGTCACGCGTGTGAAGCTGGCCACGGACCTGGGAGCGGCCACGATCTTCTACAGCCCGCTCGGCGAGGATCCGTCGGAAGAGCGAATTTCGGAACTCGAAGAAGCGATGAGCGCCGTGACCGGCTTCGCGAGGCGTCTGCTTTCTCGTCGGATGAAATTGCGACACACGCCGGATCTTCGCTTCATCCTGGACGACTCGATCGCCGAGGGAAGCCAGACGCTCGAACTGATCCGGTCGCTCGACGTCCAAGAAGCCCAACCTGAAGATTCACAGTCGGAGTTGATCGAGGCAAACGAGGAAGACGAGGAAGATGGCGAGACGCAATCAGAGGCGTAAGCGACCCGAACGGCCCGGGCCGTCGGGGTTCATCGTCGTCGATAAACCATCCGGGCGAACCTCACACGACGTTGTCGATGAGGCGCGCCGATGGTTCGGGACCCGGCGTGTCGGGCATCTGGGTACGCTCGATCCGCAAGCGACCGGCGTCTTGCCTCTGGCGATTCGCGCCGCCACGAAGATGATCCCGTTCATCGAGGGAGGGGCCAAGGGCTACGACGGTACGATCGTGCTAGGCGCCGAGACCGATACCCTCGACCATGAGGGCGTCGTTCTGCGAAGCTTTTCGGGGACACTGCCGGAGCGTGGCGCGGTCGAGGAGGCGCTGGCTGAGTTTCGTGGTGACATTCAGCAGATTCCCCCGATGTACAGTGCGGTCAAGAAGGATGGTGTTCCGCTACACCGGTTGGCGCGGCGAGGCGAAGAGGTCGAGCGCGATCCCAAGTGGGTCACGATCGAGGAACTCGAGCTGACCCGCTTCGAATCGCCGGAGCTGGATATCCGGGTCCTTTGCAGCTCGGGAACCTATGTCCGGGTGATCGCCGCGGACCTGGGTGAGAGGCTGGGGTGTGGTGCGCATCTGGGTGGGCTCCGCCGGACCCGGAGTGGGCCGTTTCAGCTGGATTCGGCACACACCGTGGATGAATTCGAGGCGGCGGTCGAGGCCGGTGAGGTCGGGGCCATGCTGATCCCGATGGACGAAGCGTTGGGATTTCCCGTCCATATCGTCGCGGGAGAGCAGCTGATTCGGCTCAGGAATGGCGGTGATCTACCCGCAGGAGATCTCCACCGTGCCGTTCCGGGAACTCGAGTCTCGATTGTCGGGGAAACGGGCGAATTCCTGGCCGTGACGGAGCTTCGGCCCGATCGGCGGCTCTGGCCGCTTCGGGTCCTGCCGAAAGAGTCGGTCTGAGCGGGGGAAAACCCAGCGGGTGGCGTTGCCAGGCGCCTGCCCCTCTGTCAAACTCCCGCGATTCGAAAAACCACTAGAAAACAACCAGTTCCCCAGAGCGATATCCCGGGTAGCCCAGGTGGCACCCGATGAAGTACCGGCGCCGGGAACCAGAACAACTGCAATATCTAACAATGTATTGCGAATTCAGGAGTCATCAGACTTGATCTCTGCAGCAAAAAAAGCGGAAATCATCGGAGCCCACAAACGAGGTGATGCCGATACCGGCTCGCCCGAAGTTCAGGTCTCGCTTCTAACCGAACGGATCACGGGTCTCCAGGAACATTTCAAGACGAACGCGAAGGATCATCACTCGCGCCGCGGTCTAATGAAGATCGTCAGCCAGCGGCGTCGCCTTCTCGATTATCTCAAGCAGAAAGATTTCACCCGCTACCGCGCGCTCATTGAGGAGCTCGGGTTGCGGCGCTAGACAGTTTTCGGTCGAGAGAGGGGCTTCTTGCTGACTCGATGGACCGCGATCTGAGTTTTTGTGTTGTATCCATCGCCCTCCAGTTTTGGATGGGAGCCCCGCTCGGGGCATGATCAGGAATACAGCACCGATCATTGGCCTGCACCGCTCAAGGGTGCCCCGTGGAGTGCGGGAGTTGGCCATACGCGAACCTCCCCCCACCTTCGCGCATGGGTGATCCTGCATCTCCTCGGAGTTCTCGGCGAGTCCGGTGAACATGGCGAGATTTTCTCGTCAACAGGTTTTCAATAAATAACATCGACAACTCCTCCAACTCGGAAAGAAGAGGGGACGAGAGGTCGGTGAGGAGTACGTAATGCCTTATTGGTTTGAACCCACATCCATGTCCGTCGAAGTCGGCGGTCGGACGATGACAATTGAAACTGGCAAGATTGCCAAACAAGCGGCTGGTGCCGCGCTCGTGACCTACGGAGGCACGGTCGTTCTCGTAACGACTGTTCATTCCTCTCCCCGCCCGGGCATTGATTTCTTTCCGCTGACCGTCGACTTCGTCGAGAAGTTCGCGGCCGCAGGCAAGATTCCCGGCGGCTTCTTCAAGCGGGAAGGCCAGCTCGGAGAGCGCGAAGTTCTCGTTTCGCGATTCATCGATCGCTCGATTCGCCCGCTCTTTGCGAGCGGATACAACGACGAGACCCAGGTGACTGCGACCGTGCTGTCGGCGGATCCGGATCATTCGGCTGACATGTGTGCCTTCGTCGGTGCCTCGGCTGCACTCTCGATCTCGGATATGCCCTTTGTCGGCCCGATCGCGGCCGTTCGAATCGGAAGGATCGATGGCGATTTCATCATCAATCCCGTGCCCGAGGAACTCGAAGAGAGTGATCTCGAACTGATCGTCGCGGGCAATAAGCTCTCGATCGTGATGGTCGAGGGCGGTGCCAAGCAGCTTCCCGAGGACGAAGTCCTCGCGGCCTTGAAGCACGGGCACGATGCGCTCCAACCGATCATCGGGGCAATCGAGTCTTTTGCGGCCAAGGTCGGCAAGGAAAAGCTCGTGATGCCGGAGGCGGCCGATATTTCGGCGCTGGAATCCAAGATTTCGGATCTCGCCAGTGATCGTTTGGCGGAGGCGTTCCAGATCAAGGAGAAGAAAGCACGCGCGACTGCCGTGAAGGCCGTCGAGAGTGAAATCCGCAAGCAGTTCGACGACGACTATCGAAACGAAGAGATCACGGTGAAGAGCCTCGCCGACTTCGAGGCGCGATCGAATGGGCTGCGTACGTTGCAGGGCAATGTGAAGAATATTCTTCACGACCTCGGCGGAAATCTCATGCGCGAGCGCGTCCTGGCGACGGGTGAGCGAATCGACGGTCGAAAGGGCGACGAAATTCGTCCGATTGCTTGTGAGGTTCGACCCATCCCGAGGCCGCATGGCGTTGCGCTCTTTACCCGTGGCGAGACGCAGGCCATGGTGTCGGCGACCCTCGGTAGCGGATTCGACGAGCAGACGATCGACGGCATGACGGGCCGCTACAAGAAGTCCTTCATGCTGCACTACAACTTCCCGTCGTTCTCCGTCGGAGAGGCTCGACCGCTACGGGGGCCGAGTCGCCGTGAAAAGGGACACGGGGCGCTCGCCGAACGCGCGATCACGCCGGTGCTGCCCGACCACGACGAGTTTCCCTACACGATTCGTGTCGTGTCAGAGACGCTCGAGTCGAATGGCTCGTCGTCGATGGCGGCCGTCTGTGGTTCGACCCTCGCACTGCTCGACGCAGGGGCGCCGCTCAAGGCGCCCGTGGCCGGGATCGCAATGGGTCTGATTACGGATGGCAAGCGAACCGTCATCCTTTCGGACATTCTCGGAGACGAGGATCATCTCGGTGACATGGACTTCAAGGTGGCCGGATCGAAGGACGGCATCACCGCCCTCCAGATGGACATCAAGGTCACCGAGATCGACTGGGACGTCATGGAGAAGGCACTCGCTCAGGCGAAGCAAGGCCGACTGCATATCCTCGATTGCATGGACAAGGATACGTCGGGCGAGCTGCACGGTCTCAAAGCACGACAGGAGCTGCATGCCTTTGCGCCTCGAATGGAGACGCTGCAGGTCAAGCCCGATCGCATCCGGGACATCATTGGCCCGGGCGGGAAGGTGATCCGCGCCATTCAGGAGACCACGGGTGCCAAGATCGATGTCGAGGATTCGGGCCGGGTCACGGTCTTCGGGCCGGACGGTGCTGCGGTCGAACAAGCGATGGCGATGGTGAACGAGCTGACGCAGGAAGCGGAGATTGGCCGAATCTACCTGGCCAAGGTGAAGCGGATCGCCGATTTCGGGGCGTTTGCGGAAATCTTCCCGGGCACGGACGGTCTGATTCACATCAGCCATCTGGCGGCGGGTCGTGTCGACAAGGTCACCGATGTCCTCGAAGAGGGAGACGAGGTGCTCGCCAAGTGCATCGACATCGATCCCTCTGGCCGGATTCGTCTCTCGCGCAAGGAAGCGCTCGCCGATCAGGCCGCCGAAGACGGGCTGGACGAGTAGGCGGGTCGGCTCGTTGAGCCAGCCTGACGCTTCTGGTTCGGCGACTGCCGAGTCGCCGCCACGGATCCGGGTCGAGATCACCCGGGACGCGCACGCACAAGACCTGCCGCTTCCTCAGGCATCAACCGAGGGGGCGGCAGGACTCGACCTGCGCGCGGCCGTGACAGAGCCCATTACGCTGCATTCAGGAGAACGACGTTTGATTCCTACGGGCTGGCGCATTGCGCTGCCGGTGGGTTTCGAGGCGCAGGTTCGACCGCGCAGCGGTTTGGCGCTCAGGCATGGCATACTGATTCCCAACGCACCGGGTACGATCGACGCCGACTATCGCGGAGAGATTCAGGTGATTCTGATGAACGCCGGAACAGCCGACTTCGTGATCGAGCGGGGAGATCGGATCGCTCAACTCGTGGTGACACCGGTCGTGAGGCCTGACTGGGTCGAAGTCGAGATCCTCGATTCGACAGATCGAGGCGAGGGTGGATTTGGTCATACGGGAACGGCATGAGCGCGCCGACTAACGTCGCGAACGGATTGTTCTTGTGGAAAATCGACTTTGTACGGGAGAGAGGTCGTGAGCGAGGGATCGACGGAAATTCAGGACGGAACAGAGTCGGAAGCGGGTGTCGCTGCTCCTTCGATGGATGTGGCGACAGAAGCGGCCGAGAATGAAGCGTCCGAAAAAAAGAAGGCCGAGCGCAATCGGGACCTGATGAAACGGCTCGCTTCGTCGGCCGTGCTGATTCCTTTCGTCCTCTGGACGATCGCCCAGGGCGGTCTTTTCTATCTTGGCGTCGTGATCGTGATTGGAATCCTGGCCCAGCACGAGTTCTACGGCCTGATCGCTGACAAGGGCGCCAGGCCGATCAAATTGGTGGGGCAGGGCTTTGGCGCAGCCGTCATCCTCGTCGCCTATTTTGGTAGCGAATACCAGGCGATGCTGCTGATGACAGCCTCGTTGCTGGTTCTGATGGTCGCCCAACTTCGCAAGAATGAGATCCACGAGGCCATGGCCAGTATTTCGGGGACGTTCTTCGGTGTTTTCTACGTTTCGTGGCTGCTGAGTCATGCCGTATTGCTGCGCAAATTCGACGTTGTAGCCGCGGCTCATTACGACCCAGCGTTGCTCGTGACGCTGGGGATCACGCCGGGAAGCGGTATTTTTTTCATGGTCTATACGCTGGTCACCGTCGTGGGATGCGACGTGGGAGCCTATTTCGCTGGCCGCGCCTGGGGACGACGGAAGCTCGCGCCTCAGATCAGTCCCAACAAGAGTGTCGAAGGCGCGCTCGGTGGTGTGATCGCGGGTGGGCTCTTCGGTCTCTCGACGAAGCTCGTCTTCGATGCATTCTGGCCGGACTGGTCGGCGGCCATTCCCTGGAGTGCGGCGTTGGGATTCGCGTTTCTATTGTGTGTCGTCGGAATCATCGGTGACCTCGTCGAGTCGCTCCTCAAGCGCGACGCCAAGGTCAAGGACACGGGCGCATTGCTGCCAGGAATGGGCGGCGTGCTCGACCGGATCGATGCGCCGCTGCTGGGATTGCCGACGATGTATTACTTGATGCTCGGCTACCTATTCTTCCAGACGAGCATTTAGCAGGCTGCGGAACGGCGGATGCGACTGGGGTGCCAGATGGCGCGGGTGGTGGAGCCGGCCGCTCGCCGGGCGGCGCCCGCCGGTGGTTGCGCATGATGCATCGAGGCATGTTGCTGCCGCCTGCTCCTCTAGGCGAGCGGCAGGCTTCACCACCCACACCACCTGGCACCCCACCTCGACCCGTATCGAGATCGTCTATTCGAGACTGAGGTTTCGGCGGATGCGAGCGACGGGCTCTTCCAGATTCGGATCGAAGCGCATGCCACTGACGCGGTGGCTCGCCACTATGGTTCGCTCCCCCGGTGTTGCACCGACGTAGCTGTCCCGGACTTTTCCGACGAATCGACTTCCCGAACCCTTGAAATCAGTCTCGGCGAGGGTCTGCTGGCAGGGCTGCTCTAGATCCTGTCGGTCGATGCTCACCGGTCTCCTCCTTGGATCACGAATCGAGGCCCGTGTGCAGATCTCGAGCAAGTTCTGCGCAGCAAATCGCTGGGCGTTTGACCCAGGCTTCGTCGATGTCTACTATGCGCCCGTCGCGAGGCCCCGAGCCGACGGGCCTGCAGATCCTGGAAAGCCTCCTGCGAACCCCCGGAACCTCGATGACCCAAAATATACTGCCTCCCTCCAATCGTCCATTCGATCGACTCTCTCCGGAAGAGCTCGAAACGCTCGAGCGAGCCCATCGCGCGGATCGCTTTCACGATCAATGCGGCGTCTTCGGAGTCCATGGCGACGAAGAGGCCTCCCATCTCACCTATCTCGGCCTCTACGCACTGCAGCATCGAGGTCAGGAGAGCTGCGGAATCGTTGCCTCCAACGGCAAGGAACACATCGCCCACCGCGCGATGGGTCTGGTCGCAGACACTTTCGGCGCGGAGATCCTCGACCATCTCAAGGGCCGCCATGCGATTGGCCACGTCCGATATTCGACCACGGGTGGCAGCATGCTTCGGAATGCCCAGCCAATCTGTGCCAACACCGACGGCGGGCCGGTTTCGATCGCCCACAACGGAAACCTCGTCAATGCAGGCGTGATCCGCCGAGAACTCGAGGGCCGCGGTGCGATCTTTGGTTCGACCTCGGACAGCGAGGTCCTGCTTCATCTTCTCGCCCGGTCCCGCGAGCGGCACATGGAAGATCGTTTCATCGACGCGATCTCTCGCGTGAAGGGTGCGTTCAGCATCGTTCTCTTGACCGACGATGCACTGATCGCGGCGCGGGATCCTCACGGATTCAGGCCGCTCTCGATCGGACGCAAGGATGGCGCATACGTGCTGTCGAGTGAGACCTGCGCCCTCGACCTGATCGGTGCGACCCATGAGCGCGATGTCGACCCGGGCGAGGTCGTCGTGATTCGACGCGGTCGCCTGCGTAGCATTCGTCCCTTTTCGCGAGACGCCGGCGAACATTTCTGCATCTTCGAACATATCTACTTCGCACGCCCCGACTCGATTCTCGTTGGGCGCAACGTGTACGCCTACCGCAAAGAGCTCGGTCGCGTACTGGCACGAGAGCACGGCGTGGGGGCCGACATGGTGGCGCCGGTCCTCGACTCCGGCAGTGCGGCGGCGCTCGGTTATGCCGAGGAAGCCGGTATCCCCTACGAAACCGCGCTGATTCGAAACCATTACGTCAGCCGAAGCTTTATCGAGCCGACTCAAACGATTCGCGATTTCAAGGTTCGTGTAAAACATAATCCGATTCGTGGATTTCTCGAGGGCAAACGGATCGTCCTGGTCGACGATTCCATCATCCGGGGAACCACGCTCGTGAAGATCGTCGGAATGCTTCGTGCGGCGGGTGCGCGAGAGGTACACGTACGGATTTCGTCGCCGCCGACGATCGGACCCTGCCACTACGGGATGGACACCCCCAACCGTGAAGAGCTGATCGCGCATAACTATACGATCGAGGAGATCCGCGATCGAATCGGCGCCGACAGTCTCGGATACCTCTCGGTCGATGGACTACGGCAGACAGCGGCCAAGGAGCTGAAGCGCGGAACCTGCGACGCCTGCTTCTCGAACGAATATCCGGTCGAGGTCGATTCCGCTCAGACCGCCCCTCAGCTGACGCTGTTCCGTGCCGTCAAGGAAGGGGACACGGCGTTCTAGCGCGTTCCAGGGGAAAAGTGACAAAAATTCCCATCCGCTGATGGAGTTGATGGGATTGTCGGGTGAGAATCGCTTCGGCGGAGCCGCCGGGTGGCCGATGAGGCTCTTAGCGTCGAGGATGAACCTCGACCGGGGGGCCTGCGCATGTAGCGGCGCCCGGACGGCCAACACTTTGAAAAATCATTCCCTGCAGATCCGATTCGAGTCGCCGGATTCGCTTCGCGAAGAGTTCGAAAAGAACATCGCGAACCGTGGGATCTTCATCGCCACGGAAGATGAGTTCGAAGATCGGCAGTCGGTAAACGTCGAGATCGTGGTGGCGTACGTCGATGCCCCGGCCATCCCACTATCGCTGCATGGTGAGGTCGTTCATCGCATTCCTGTCGAGATGGCTGCCAGCGGCGCCGTGCCCGGAGTCGCGGTGCAATTCGACGATTCCGCAAGCCAGCTTCGTGAGGCGTTCGAACCCCTGCTCGGAAGCGCTTCCAATCCGGCAGCGGACACGGATGAAAGTGGGCCGAAACGGCGGGGCTCGAGGCGGGGCGATGTGCGTGTCCCGGTTCGGGTTATGCCGACCATGAGCCCACCCTTCGAGGCGACGAGTCGAGATTTGAGCGCAACGGGAATTCTCTTGACGGTCAAGGAGGTCGCGCTTCCCATAGGCGAGATCGTTCGGACCTGTCTTTGGCATCCGAGCGGCGATCCTAGTATCGAGATCGACGGAAAGGTCGTTCGCGAGGTTCGAAACAAGTCCGGTCGCATTGCGGCCGTAGCAATCGCCTTCGATCGAAATCAATCGGCCGAGCCGCGGGTCAGTCACGTGATCGAGGCGCTCCGGCAGGCGGGCCATCGGAGCCGTCTGGGCGGTATCAGCGGATCGATCGTCGACCTCGGTCTGGCCAACATGTTGCAAATGTTTGGCGCCTCGGCGCCGCAGGGGACATTGGTCGTCGATCGCGACGGAGAGCAGGGCTGGATCGCCTTCGCGAACGGGCAGCTCCTGGGAGCTGAGCTCGCTGCGTTGTCTGGGCACGACGCACTCGTGGCCATGCTCGACTGGGGGGAGGGCCATTTCCAGTTCGAGGCATCAGTGGATAAGGAGTTGATCGAGAAAACATCGTCCAGTTCGCTCGAGGGTGCGGTCCTCGAGGCCATGTGCGCGTTGGACGAGCAGGGCAGTGAGAGTGATGACGATCAAGATGACGATCAAGGGGACGAGGATGACGAGTCGGTCGTCGTGATCGATGAGGCGACGACCTTCGACGTCGATGTCAAACAGGAAGAGAGCTCCCGTTCGTCGCTTGGCAAGATCGATGAGGCCGTACTCGAACTGGCCAGAGCGGGCATGCCGATCGAGAAGCTCAAGTCGATCATTCCCGAGCCCGCGGGCGAGATTCAGGCCGCGCTCGAAGGGCTCATCGAACTCGGTGTTCTGCTGCCGCGCTAGGTCTGCTTGCGGTTCCGAAAGAGCAAGAATATCGCAACACCGAGAATGCATGATCCAACTAGAGCGAGGCCACCGACCCTCCCGCTTCCGCGCGTAATCAGGCTCTCGTCGCGCTCGTCAGGATCGCCAGGCGCACTGCAGCCGGGATCCAACGGGAAATCGATTTTTCCGTCTCCGTCGTCATCTTCCTCGTTCGTACATCTGGGTCGTGCCCAGCGAAAGATCTCATCGCGGTAGACGGAGATGTCGGCCGCGAAGGTGGTATCTCCGTAGACGGTGGTGTGTCCGGGCGTCGCGGGGTGAGCCGAGACCGAAGTCATCATCCCGACGAGAAGCCAATCGTCGTCTCTCTTGACGAAGACCGCCCCGCCCGAGTCTCCGAGCGCCGCCTGGGCTTCGTGTCGCGTCGTGTTTTCCGAACTGGGTCTGTCAAAGACGAAGGTGAGGGAGTGGGTCGATAGGTTTTTTTGGACGAGAATTGCATTGTCCGCGTTGATCCTATTCGTTCCCCAGCGCTTGCTGCCCCGCTTGGACCACTCGAAGCCGAATCGGTTCTGGCCCTCCTGGTTCCACTCGACGACTTTTTTGCGTTCGCGCCCGAATCCAATCAGCATGACCTCCTCTCCTGGGAGCGGGGCGACCGTTGCGAGCGGAAGGATTGGAAGATCCGGCAGATTGGCGTCGGGGTCGAGTTGAAAGACAATTGCGTCGGCTGCCGTTCCGTTGGCGTTCAGAAGGGTATGACGAGATTGCATGTTCGGAGTGAATGATTCGCCTTCGAGAAGGACCTCACCGATCCCGACATGGCGCGCTGTCAAAACCCAGCCGGCACCGAGGTAGATGACGGAGGGTCCCTCATATTTTCGCTGGGTAACATGCTCCCAGTACGGAAAATCAGCCGGGCGCTCGTCCTGGGGCTCGAAATCGGGACTCGCGAACACGAGTGCGAAGCCACTCGTCGGACCCAGGAAAAAAAACGCAAGTGCGGCGGCCAGCACGAGCCAAAGCCACGCCCGGAGCCGGCCTGACTTCGTCGTTCGGTTTCCAGGGACTTGTCGAGAGAACGCTAGCTGGGACTGATCCAGGGGGTGTCTCCACGCTGGATCAGCGTATCTCGTCCGAAGCGGGCATTGTCGAGTTCGGGATAGTCGAGATTGTAGTGAAGGCCGCGACTCTCTTTGCGAAAGGACGCAGACTGGATGATCAGGTCGGCCACAGTTGCGAGGTTCCGGAGTTCGATCAACTCGGGCGTCACCCGGTAATTCCAGTAGTACTCGTTGAGCTCCTCGCGCAGCATTTCGATTCGGTGGCGCGCTCGGGAGAGCCTTCGGTCACTTCGGACGACTCCGACATAGTTCCACATGAAGCGGCGGATTTCGTCCCAGTTCTGGGTGATGACGACGGCTTCGTGGATGGGTGTGGCTTCCCCGTGCTGCCAGGCGGGGACGGCACCCGGCGGCTCCGTAGCGGGAAGGCGCGCGATCGCCTCGGTTGCGGCCGCGTCGGCGTAGACGAGCGCTTCGAGCAGGGAGTTCGACGCCAGTCGATTCGCGCCATGCAGTCCCGTCGAAGCGACTTCACCGGCCGCGAATAGATTGGGAAGATCGCTTTCGCCCTTGCGATTGGTGCGGATCCCGCCACAGCAATAATGTGCGGCCGGGACGACGGGAATCGCTTCGCGCGTAATGTCGATCCCGTACTGGAGACAGCGCTCGAAGATCATCGGGAAGCGACCCCGCACGAACGAGGGGTCCTTGTGTGTGATGTCGAGAACGACGAAATCGTCGCCCGTCCGCTTCAACTCGGCGTCGATCGCTCGAGCGACGACATCACGAGGCGCCAAGTCTCGCATCTCATGGTAGTTCGCCATGAACGCCTCGCCGTCGCATCGACGTAGGACTCCGCCTTCGCCACGAACGGCTTCGGTAATCAAGAACGACTTGGCCTGCGGGTGGTAGAGGCAGGTCGGGTGGAATTGCATGAACTCCATGTTCGCCAGCGTCGCGCCCGCCCGATAGGCCATCGCCATGCCATCGCCCGAGGCGACGTCCGGATTGCTCGTATACAGGTAGACCTTACCCGCGCCGCCGGTCGCGAGCAGCGTAATCGGCGCCGTGTAGGCGTAGACCTCACCCGTCGACGCCTCGAGAACGTAGACGCCAAGCGCCCGGTTGGTCTCGGTTCGCCCCGCCTTGGTCGCGGTGATGAGGTCGATCGCGCAATGGTCCTCGAAGAGATGGATACGGGGATGGGCGCGCACACGGGCGAGCAGCGATCGCTCGATCTCTCGACCCGTCGCATCGCGGCGATGAAGAATGCGCCGCTGGGAGTGTCCGCCCTCCCGTGTGAGATCGAAGGGCACGGCGCCCGGTTCGCGTGGGGGGTCGAATTCGACACCATTCTTCTGCAACGAATCGATGACGTCGGGTCCGCGCTCGATCACGAAGCGAACGGTGTCCTCATGACACAGGCCGGCGCCAGCGTCGATCGTGTCCTGCATATGCGATTCGAAAGAATCCGCCGGATCCATCACGGCTGCGATTCCGCCCTGGGCCCAGTCGGTGGCGGAGTCGACCGCCTCGCGCTTCGTGATGATCGCGACCTCGCCGGCTTCGGCGACTCGCAGCGCGTAGTGCATTCCTGCCAGCCCAGAGCCGATCACGAGAAAATCGAACTCGCGCGGCGGCGCGCTGCGGCCCGCAGGGTTCGAAGAATCGCTCTGGATGCTCTGCGGTTCGCTCATGGCCAGGGTAGGGGGGGTAAGGGGTTCGCGGCTCAGGTCCGGCCCACAAGCCTCCGATAGCTGAGAATCAGGGATTCTATCGGGCCCACCAGTCCGGTCCACGGGGATCCCAGGGATATTTTGCCCCCCTCGGGGCGGGCGGTCCAGTCTTGAGCCTTCGATTTTCAGGCAGGCATCCAAAAGGTGACAGGAGAAGGGCGTGGCTCATGCTCCTCGTCGGCGCCTGGCTGCTCGGCCAGAACCCGCCGGCACAGGCCGGAGGCTCGATCTACAGCTACATCGACGCCGCCGGCGTGCTCCATTTCAGTGATACGCCGGTCGACGATCGCTACCGCCACAGGAAGACAGTCCGCCAGGACGGACCCGTCATTTCGCCCCGTCCACAGGTGAGAGTCCCGCGAGAGCGAGACTACGACCGGTTGATCGTCCAGGTCGCGACACGCCATGGCGTCCAGCCGGGGCTGGTGAAGGCCGTCATCGCAGCCGAGTCGAACTTCAAGCCGAACGCCGTGTCTCGCGTCGGGGCCCAGGGTCTCATGCAGTTGATGCCTGCGACCGCCGAGGCGCTCGGCGTCGAGCGGCCCTTTGGGATTGTCGAAAACATGGATGGGGGAGTTCGGTATCTGCGGGCCATGCTGGACCGCTACGGAGATCTGACGCGGGCGCTCGCTGCCTACAATGCTGGACCGAGCGCTGTCGACCGCTATCGCGGCATTCCGCCCTACCGAGAAACCCAGGCTTACGTAAAGCGGGTCCTAGAGTACTATCGGGGTTACCGGAGCGAATTCGAACGGTTCGCCTCGAACGCGCCCGATGAGATCGAAGCGCCGCCGGAGGATCTACGGTCGATCATCGATCGCCACCGGGCGTTGAAGTCGAGAAGAAGGTAGGTGCGCGATGGCACGGCTGGAAGGGATGGTCCAGATTCATTGTCGGTAGTGCAGGGTGAGTCCATGGAAGCTCCGGTGGCAGCGCCTTCCGCGTCGAGCGACGCGGTTGATTCGTCGCATGAGCGATCGCCGCATTCCTTCCCGCGCGAAATCTTCTGGAACCTGCCCAATAGCGTCACGATGCTGCGCATCGGGGTTGTCCCGGACATGATCTGCATGCCGCTGGTGCCGGGCCCGGCCGGTAGCCGATTCATGGCGTGGGCCTTCATTATTGCTGCCCTCACCGACATTCTCGATGGCTGGCTTGCGCGCCGTGACGGGGGGCGCGACATCACGCGGATCGGCAAACTCCTCGATCCACTTGCCGACAAGTTGCTGGTTTCGACCGCTCTGATCATGATGCTGGCGATGGGCCGGATTCCCCTTTGGGGCGCGGGGATGGTGGTCGTCATCGTCGGCCGAGAGCTGGCTGTCACCGGTCTCCGCGGGATTGCGTCCACCCACGGTCACATCGTGTCTGCCACCTGGCCGGGCAAGGTCAAGGCCGTTGCGCAGAGCGTCGCCACCGGTGCGCTCTTGTTTCACTATGAGACGTTCGGCTTGCCTGCGCATGAAATCGGCATGACACTTCTCGCCGTCGCCACGGCACTCACCCTGTGGTCGGGCTATCTCTACTTTCAAGACTATTTCGGCTGGCATCGCACCCCCTAGATCGCCGCTATCGCCGCAGTGGTTGCCGCAAGAGCCCGCCCCGACAGGCACGAGAGACGGTCCCCCCCACACGGTTGGAACCGTCGAAAGGATCGAATTGATGAGCAAGCTGGAAGATCTGCGCGGAAAAATCGACGCCCGCGAAGCCCGAATCGGCGTCATCGGTCTCGGCTACGTCGGCCTTCCCCTGGCCGTCGAACTCGGGAACGCCGGCTTCTCAGTCACTGGGTTCGATGTCGACGCGACAAAAGTCCGCGCGATCTCCGAAGGCCAGTCGTATATCGGAGATGTCGAATCCTCCGACGTCGCCAGGCTCCTCGAAGAGGGACGCCTCGCAGCAACGACCAATTTCGACAAGCTGGCGGAGGTCGATGTCATCAATATCTGTGTTCCGACGCCGCTTCGAAAGACACGTGATCCCGACGTCTCGTTCATCGCTTCGGCCATGAAAGAGATTCGAAGGCATCTCCACGAAGGTCAGCTCATCATTCTGGGAAGCACGACCTATCCGGGCACAACACACGAATTTGTCATCCCGCTTCTTGCCGATGCCGGGCTCGAAATCGGCAAGGATTACTCGCTCGCCTTTGCACCGGAGCGCATCGACCCTGCGAATACGACATTCAAGGTCACCGACGTGCCCAAGGTCGTCGGCGGTGAGACCGCCCTCTGCACGGATCTCGCCTCTCACGTCTTCGCGACCGTCTTCAAGACGATCATCCCCGTCACCTCGACTCAAGCCGCCGAAATGGTCAAGCTCCTCGAGAACACTTTCCGCGCCATCAATATCGGACTGGCGAACGAGATCGCCCTCATGTGCGAGAAGCTTGATCTCGACGTCTGGGAAGTCATCGACGCTGCCGCGACCAAACCCTACGGCTTCATGAAGTTCACGCCGGGTCCCGGTCTCGGAGGCCACTGTATTCCGGTCGATCCCGCCTATCTCTCATGGAAGATGAAGTCACTCAATTTTCCAGCGCGCTTCATCGATCTCGCCACCGAAGTGAATAGTGGCATGCCGGATCACGTCGTCGAACGCATCGGAGACATGCTGAATGAAGACCGGTTGGCCGTGAATGGCTCCCAGATCCTGATTCTCGGTGTCGCCTACAAGTCGAGTGTCGACGATATGCGGGAGTCGCCCGCGCTCGATGTGATTGCCGGCCTGCGAGAGCGGGGCGCCGAGATTCGTTATCACGATCCCTATGTCGCGGAATGTGAGATCGCCGGAGAAGCAATGAAATCGGTGGACCTGACGGATGACGTCTTGAAGACGTCGGATCTCGTCGTGATTCTGACTGATCATTCGGATGTGGACTATGAGCGGGTGGTTCGGGTCGGGCCGCGGGTCTTTGATACTCGGAATGCGACGAAGCATGTTGGCGTCGACCGGGAGAAAATCACGAAGTTGTGAGATCGGGCTTGCGGGAGACGGGTCGATCCGAGCACGGCGCGCGTTTCGGCCAATGGCTCGGGCTTCGCCCTGCGCTTTATTTGGCCGAAACGCACACCGCGCTCGGATCGACGGCTTATGCAAGACCGGTTTTCACTTGAAGGAGTGTGATGAGGTCGCGCTGGGAGCGAGAGGGTTGTGGTTTGCCCCACGGGGTTTCGGGGTGGGTAGGGTCGGGGAAATTGGTTGACGGGGGGCTTGGGCTCGTTTAAACACTGTTTCCCGCCGGGTAATACCAATAGCCCCGGCTCGGATTTCGCGTTTCGTCACGGCCTCGTCGTGAGAGGGAAGGGCGGGATTCGGATACAGGAATCAAGCACGAGTAGCTCAGTTGGTAGAGCATCACGTTGCCAACGTGAGGGTCGCCAGTTCGAATCTGGTCTCGTGCTCCAAGTAAACATCAACCCCGTCAAGTATTTAGCTTGGCGGGGTTGTTGCGTTTGGGGCTCCCCCACATATTCGTCCCCCACTATTCCCCCGGCGTAATCAGGGAGGGGGTGGGAACTACACTAAGGCCTCAGCACAGCCCGCCCGCTGATCTCATTTCTATGAAGTCGTTCATACA
>CBFDDD010000102.1:0-16736 GCA_965603475.1 uncultured Myxococcales bacterium | reverse complement strand
TAGAGACGGTTAGAGACGGCTATTCAGCTGGCGACGAGGATCGATCGGCGTCGGTTCGCCGCGAGCCCAGTCAGGCCAAGCCCGAGCAATAGCGCTGTACCCGGCTCCGGCACGCTGAAGAGGTCGACGCTGTGATTGAAGTAGCGCGGGTTGCCATTCACTTCGATTTCGAAACCGACGCCCGCGCCAAATTGCAGCCCACACGCGAGCGAGCTGCCCGGAGTTCCCAGACAGTTTCCGGTGAGGTTGACCGGGGTGATGTTGAACGGGGTAGCGCTTCCAGCGCCGACCGGGGTCAACGTTCCAGTCACTGTGGCGTCCTGGTCGAGAAAGCTGAACTGGTTCGAGCCTTCATCGACGACCGTGACGGAGCCGGAATAGTTCACATTGCCGAAATCGACCGCAGTGACGGCACCATCGTTTCCGGGCAGTGTCGCGGCCACCAGGTCGATCGAGAATGTCAGGGTCGTTCCCACGATGTCGAATGTCCCCGAAACCGCCGGTGCCCCGGAGAGCGAATAGATTTCGGAGAGAATACAGTTGGCGGTGCTACATCCCCGCGCGTCGAGGAGACCGCTCGATGCCGGATTGATCGTCAGCGCTGATAGGGGCGCAGCGGACAAGCTGAAGATGACGAGAGCAGCAAGGCTTGGGAAGCCACTGGAGAGACGGTTTCGCATCGGGACCAGATCCTCGTTCAGAATGGGGGTTTCAGCAGCAACTCGGTGCGTAGACCTGCATTCTAATCGAGGCGATCTCGAAAGTGTCAGACTTTTTGGTCTGACCACTCAAAAACTCTCGTCGCCGTCCGCCGGACTTCTCGTCGGAATCGTCTTTTTTGTGTCCTCTTGCCTCAGCGCATGCGCTTCGTCGTGCCAAGTCCCAGCAGTCCGAGCCCCAGCAGGAGCGCTGTACCGGGCTCCGGTACCAGAGTGCCGATGAAGGTGAAGTTCGCCGTGACGATGAGATCCGGCGCTCCGGGATCGTTGATCTGCTCGAAGGTGGCGATGTTGATACCGAAGAGGCCTAGAATCATCTCCCCCCCAGGGCCGAAGCCAAGGTTTCCCGACGCGCCCGAGGTCAGTGCCATCGTCGGGTCTGGTCCGAAAGGTGTGCCGGGGGGCACGGATAGGATCCCCTCGATGATCGCCTCCATTTCAGTGTCGATGAAAAATGAGCCTGTGCTGGTCACATCCGCTGTCACACCCAACGCGCTCGAGAGAATGCCGTTGGTGATCACAACCGTGTCCGTCGAAATGTCGGGGTTGGCGTCATCCATGTCGATAATGATCGGTCCAGCAGTCGTCACTGCGAACGACACGAGCGTTCCGTCTGTGCTTGCCAGCGGGTCGTAGACGACCTGCGATCCGTCGAGGGTCACGGCGACGACGCCTCCACCCACCAGCGCATTAGTCCCCTGACCATCATCGACGGTGACGGTCATTTCCGCGTCGCCCGAGTCGAATGAATAGAGCATCGGCGCCGCATTGGCCGATGACGACACCAGGAGGAGCGCAATCGCTACCAGACTCCAACCCTGATTCAGAACCTTGAACATGACGAGTATCCTTGTTTCGGCGTTTTTCCCGCGCTATCGCGGTCGCGCGCCTTATTCCGATTTCCGATTTCCGATCTCCACACCTACCGCCTGTCTGTCGCGAACGCGACAGACAGCTGCAACTACCGATCAGCTCCGATCAGCTCGCCAATTTCTCGAAATGTGCATGGTAAAGAAGAACACGATTCGCTTGGAGCGCGCAGTCGTAGGAGTCTGAAGCGACTATTCCCTCCGGTGCCTCATGCAAGCTCATGCAAGATGAGATCATCGTCGGGCACCGATCTTCGCTCTTCGATCGAAGACGGGCGCTTGCTCACGATCTACTGCGCGCGAAGCCGAATTCGCGCTGCCTTCCCAGGCACTGGTCCGAGAGAACCAGCGATTTTTATCCTACACGAATGATTCAGTTGCGTGTGACAAATCTAGAGGCCCCAGATTTTTTTTCATGCGAAGTGCCGAACGTGCATGCGCGGCGCTGCCTGTCCATAACCAATGGCTTTTACAACGTTTTGTGTGTTTTTTCGCCCACACTCGTTTGTGCTGAAAGTCTCGACGGAAGAGGTGTATCAGACTCGCCCGCCACGAGGGTCCAATCGGTGTTTTACACGATGGCATGGAGTCGGGGAGGGTTACACCTCAGCCCTGGCCTCAATCTTCGCTTGGGTCTGGCTCGACAGAGGCGGGACTGCGTCCGTAGATGTCGTCGAATCGGACGATGTCGTCCTCGCCGAGATAGGAGCCCGACTGGACTTCGATCAGGATGAGATCGGTTTCGCCGAGGTTCTCGAGTCGGTGGGTGGCGCCGATCGGGATGTACGTCGATTCGTTCTCGGTCAGCGTGATCTCCTGGTCCCCATTCGTAACTCGCGCGGTGCCCTCGACGACAATCCAATGCTCCGCCCGGTGATGATGCATCTGGAGCGAAAGCTTGCCCCCGGGCTTCACCGAGATCTGCTTGACCTGGAATCGTTCGCCGTGGGCGACGCCCTCGTACGTTCCCCAAGGTCGATAAACGAGGGCATGTAGATCGGCCTCGACGCGTTCCGCACGATCGAGTTCGCTGACGATCGCCTTGACCTCTTGAGCCCGATCGCGGGGCGCGACCAGGATGGCGTCATCGGTCTCGATGATGACGAGATCGCGAACCCCGACCGCGCTGACGAGCCTACGCTCCGATCGGATATAGCTGTTCTCGACGTCGTGGAGGACGACGTCGCCCAGCATCACGTTTCCATTTTCGTCCTTCTCGGCGAGTTCCCAGAGTGCCGCCCATGAGCCGACGTCACTCCAGCCGATCTCACAGGTTACGACGGCGGCGGACTGGGTCTTCTCCATCAGAGCGTGATCGATCGAAATCGATGGCGAAGTCTCGAATGCAGCCTCCTCGAGCCGTGTAAACGTCAGGTCGCGAGCTGCCCTTTCGACCGAGGCCCGACATGCCGCGAGCAGATCGGGCTGGAAGCGATCCATTTCTTCGAGCAGCGCGCGAACCGGTAGAACGAACATGCCACTGTTCCATGCGTATTCGCCCGATTCCAGAAAAGCCCGCGCGCGTTCGGCGCTCGGCTTCTCAACGAATTCTGCGACGTCATAGGCGCCGGGCAGGCTGTCGAGTTCGTCGCCGCGCCGGATATAACCGAAGCCCGTCTCTGGATGCTCGGGAACGATGCCGAAAGTCATGAGCTTGCCGTTTCGAGCCGCGGCACAGGCGGTGTCGATTACGCTTCGGAAGGCGGGCAGATCACGGATCACATGGTCTGACGGCAAAACGAGCATGATGCCGTCTGGATCGAGCTCGCTGATGATCAACGCGGCGGCGGTGATGGCGGGGGCTGTGTTGCGTGCGATGGGTTCGAGCGCAATGGCCAGCGGCGTGACGCCCTTTGCTCGGAGCTGCTCCGCGATGATGAAGCGGTGTTCCTCGTTGCAGAGGATCAGGGGTGGTTCGAAAAAATCCGGGTCCTGCACGCGAAGAGCGGTTTCCTGAAGCAGCGTATCGCTCCCGGCGAGTGGCAGGAGCTGCTTGGGATAGGCCCGTCTCGACAGCGGCCAGAGGCGCGTGCCCGATCCCCCGGACAGGATGACCGGGTATATGCGGGGGGTTGATGTGGTCGCCATGCGAGGATCCTTTCGGTCGGGCTTCTTACTGGTGTGGTCGTTGGCTTGAGACGCGTGACGGTCTGAAGAGCGCTGCGGGTCCCATTCCCTTGACAGGGTGGGGCTGGTAGGGCGCCTCCAGTCGGGCGATCTCCTCGTCCGACAAAGAGACGTCGACTGAGGCGATCGCATCGTCGAGGTGGCCGAGCTTGGTTGCGCCGATGATCGGTGCGGTAATGAAGGGCTTCGACAGCATCCAGGCGAGTGCGATCTGGGCCGCTGGCAAGTCGCGCTCCTTGGCGATCGACTGGACCGCGAGCACGACGTCCCAGTCCGAATCCTGGTCGTAAAGGAAGTCGATGAAGCCATCGGATTCCTGGCGGGTCGAACCGGCCTTCTCGCGCAGTGCGGGGCGTGAGCCCGCCAGAACCCCGCGCGCTAGCGGCGACCACGGGATGACGGCGATCTCCTCGGTCTCGCAGAGCGGCATCATCTCGCGTTCTTCCTCGCGATAGATGAGGTTGTAGTGGTTCTGCATGGTGGCGAAGCGCGCCTGACCTGCCTTGTCGGAAAGGCCGAGCGATGTCGCCATCTCCCACGCATACATCGAGCTTGCGCCGATGTGACGGACCTTCCCCTGGCGAACGAGGTCGTCGAGGGCGCCCAGGGTTTCCTCCATCGGCGTATCCGGATCGAGTCGATGGAGTTGATAGAGATCGATCGTGTCGACGCCGAGCCGGCGAAGACTCGCCTCGCAAGCCTGTTGGATATGCTTTCGCGAGAGGCCCCGCATGTTGGGCCCCTTGCTCATGGGTAGGGCGACCTTGGTCGCAATGACACATTCTTCGAGGTCGGCCATCTCGCGAAGCAGCTTTCCGGTGACTTCCTCGGAGGCGCCGAGTGAATAGATGTCCGACGTGTCGAAGAAGTTGATACCCGCTTCGAGCGCGCGCTTGAAGAAGGGACGAGCCTGGTGCTCATCGAGCACCCACGGCCGCCATTCCGACGATCCATAGCTCATGCACCCGAGACAGATCCGTGAGACGCGAATGCCCGTTCGCCCCAGAATCGTCGTCTGCATCTTTCCTCCGGTGTCGCGTTCGGGATTTCAGTCGATGGCTCCGAGGTCCTCGATTCGGTCTTCGGCTAGAGCCCGTATGCCTCTTTGAGCTCCGGATCGTTCTCCGAAAGCATGCGCGCCAGCTCGACCATGACATGACATTGTTTCACGGTCGCGTCGTCCTGCATTTTGCCGTCGATCATGACGGCCCCCGTTCCGTCACCCATATCGTCGATGACCTTGCGTGCCCAGAGAACTTCTTCGACCGGCGGCGAGAAGACCTTCTTGGCGATATCGATCTGGACCGGATGCAGGCTCCAGGTGCCGACACAACCCATCAGGAAGGCGTTTCGGAACTGGTCTTCACAGGCGACCGTGTCTTTGATATCACCGAAAGGTCCGTAGTAGGGAAGGATGCCGTTGGCGTTACAGGCATCGACCATCCGCGCCATCGTGTAGTGCCAGAGGTCCTGCTGTGCTGTCGGTCGCGGCGCGTCCGGATTGGACGGATCCGGATCCGTACGCACGATATAGCCGGGATGGCCCCCTCCGACGCGGGTCGTCTTCATCCGGCGGCTCGCGGCGAGATCGGCCGGGCCGAGGGAGAGACCCTGCATGCGCGGGCTCGCCGCGCAGATCTCTTCGACGTTGGCTACGCCGAGCGCCGTCTCGAGGAGCGCATGCACCATGATCGGTTTCTTGATTCCGGCACGTGCCTCGAGCTGCGCGAGCAGTCGATCGACGTAGTGGATGTCCCAGGCGCCTTCGACCTTCGGGATCATGATGACGTCGAGTTGATTGCCGATCTCGGTCACGAGTGTCGTCAAGTCATCGAGACACCAGGGCGAGTCGAGGCTGTTGACGCGCGTCCAGAGCTGGCAGCTTCCGAATTCGACTTCGCGGCCGATCTTCACGAGCCCTTCGCGTGCGGCGAGCTTGTTGTCGGCCTGGATCGCGTCCTCGAGGTTGCCGAGGAGCACATCACATTTCTTGGCCATGTCCGGGACCTTGGCGGCCATCTTCGCGTTGCTTGGATCGAAGAAGTGGATCATCCGCGAGGGCTTGAACGGAATTTCCCTGAGTGGCGCGGGAGCGCCGAGGGCCATCGGTTGAAAGAAGTCTTTTGCGCTTCGCATGGGGGGTCTCCTAAACCAGCTGCTTATTCGTAGAGCTTAACGATCTTGATCTTGCCTTTGGGTGCTGCCTGCAGGCAAAGGTCACAGAGGACGCATTCGTCCAGATTGGACTCGTCGATCTGCAAGCCGTCGGCAACGGCTTCGAAAATCGAAACCGGGCAGATCTCAGCGAGCTTCTTCGCGAGCGCTGCATCCTTGGCAATCTTCGCATCCACCTGGACGTCGATGAATTCTCCGGGCATTTTCAAGAACTCCTCTATCTTATCGTTTGCGACGGGCGAGACGGGTACGAATGAGGTCGGGGATCTCCTCGATCCGCTCGGCGACCGAAATGCCCGCCTCCTCCATTCGCTTGATCTTTTCCGCCGTCGTGTCTTCCTTGCCCTCGACGATCGTTCCGGCGTGGCCGAAACGCATGCCCTTCATTTCATCCATGAACCGACCCGCCATGAACGCGACGATCGGTAGACGCGAGTCGTTCTCGGAGACCCATTCGGCGAGCTCCGCCTCCATGCGTCCGCCGGGCTCGGAATAGATCGCGATCGCATGGGTCTTCGGATCGGCTTCGAAAAAGGGCATCAACTCTGCGTAGGTCGTTCCGACGATGGCGTCGCCGCCAATCGACACGCAGGTCGACTGTCCCAGGCCCGCCGCCGTGAGCGTCGAGGCGATCTCGGTCGTCATGCCGCCGGATCGCGACATCACTCCGATGTTGCCCTTCTTGTAGGCTTGCCGAGTGTTCGCTGCTGGCCCACCGACGCCACCCATCTTGCATTCATCGGGTGAAATGATGCCCAGACAGTTGGGCCCGATGATGCGAGCCCCGCGTAACTCGGCAAGCTCGACGGCCTCTGCGACCTGTTTGCGCGGAACGTTCTCCGTGACGACGACGATCAGTTTGATGTTGTTCTCGAGAGCTTCGATGATCGCATCCTGGGTGAATTTCGGCGGAACCGACACGATCGACCCCTCGATCATGCCGCCGTTTGCGGCGACGGCATCCCGCACACAGTCGTAAACGGGTACGCCATACACGTCTCGTCCGGCTCGACCCGGCGTGACGCCGCCGACGATCTTCGCGCCGTAGTCGAGATTCTCGCGAGTCAGATTGATCGCTTCACGGCCGGTAATGCCCTGGATGATGAAGCGCGTGTTCTTGGTCAGTAGGATCGACATGTTCTTCTCTATTCCCTCTATCCCTGCGAACCCTGCATTTTTGCGACGGCGCGGCCCGCCGCGTCATACATCGATACGCTGCGGTCGCAGTAGTCGACGCCATATTTCTCGAGGATCTTGAAGCCTTCTTCTTCCCAGGCGCCCGGGATCCGGAATATCGCGATGGTGTCCGCGGGATCCTTGCCCGCTTCCAGGCAGCCTTTGATGACGCCGCGGGCGACGATGTCGACGCGCGTGTTGGAGACCACGTTCATCATGACGGCGATTTTCTCGACACCGGGCTTCGACAGGATCAGCTTCGTGAGCTCCTTGGCCTTGCTCATCGAGGGATTGCCGCCAATTTCGCAGTAATTCGCGGGTTTGCCACCGTGATTTCGCACGGCGTCGAAGAGCGTGAGAGATCCGCCGCCGGCGCCGATCACGAGACCGAGATTGCCCTCGAATTCGACGACATTGCCGGCGACGCCGCGATGGTCCGCGGCGTTTACCCGCGCCCCGGCCAGTTCGAATTCCGTCGGCGGTCGGGCTTGACGCGTCTCCTCGTCTCCGATGCCGAGCTCGTCGAGCAGCGCCTTGTGTTCCCCGCGCGCCTCGGCCTCCATGTCGATGTGGCCGTCGAGCACGATGAATCGGCCGTCGTCGAGCTTCGCGAGGGGATTGATCTCGGCGAGCGTGAGGTCGTATTTCAGGAAGATCTGCATCAGTTTGAAGACGATCGGCGCGAGCTTGTTCAGATCGGATCCACTGACGCCGGTCGCTGCAACCGCTTCCTTGGCGACACGAGGCGTGAGCGGGAGGATCGTCGAAAAATGGGTCTTCGAGACGTGCTCCGGATGGGTCTCGGCGACTTCCTCGATGTCGATGCCGCCCATGTCACTGAACACGCAGACGGGGCGCTTGGCGCGGCCGTCCCAGGTGATCGCGACGAAATATTCTTGCGCGATGGAGGTTTTTTCCTCGACCAGGACAGATCGGCATTTCTGGCCGTTCACTTCGATCGGGAAAATCGCCTCGGTTCCCGAAGCTGCTTGATCTGCGTTGTCGGCAAATTTGACGGCGCCGGCCTTCATTCGCCCACCCGAGAGAACCTGGCTCTTGAGGACGACGGGTCCCCCGCCGAGTTCTTCGAAGGCAGCGCGCGCCTCCTGGGCATTGTCGACGATCCGGCTCTGACCAAGCGGTAGAGCATGCCGACGGAAGAGTTCCTTGGCCTCGTACTCGTAGAATCGCATCCGAAGAGACTCCGATCTGATTTGGCGCGGGTTCGTTTCCGAGAGACGAACGGGCTGGCTTCGTCTTGGCGAAGCATTCCGTAAGGCCGCGTACTGTATGTACTTTCGATTTTCGGGGCAACATTCGAGACCTCGCACTCGCATTCCGGAAGCAATCCGCACGCAGCTCGCCTGGGAAGCCCTCACGACACGTCTCCAGTCTCAACCCGCAGCGCTGGCTTTCCGATGAGAAACGCTCTGGTGGGGAATGCAATGACATCCAAGGTCAATGTCTTGTTGGTGGACGACAGTCGCACGGTGCTCGGGCAGCTCGAGCGGATTCTCGGCGATATCGAGGACGTGGCGATCGTCGGGATGGCACGAAACGGGGCTGCGGCAATTCGCATGACGAGCGAATCCATGCCGGACCTGGTGCTGATGGACATCGTCATGCCGGGCCTCGACGGGCTGTCGGCTCTGCGCACGATCAAATCAATGCATCCCGAGATTCGAATCGCAATGGTGTCCTCGGTCAGCGGCGATTCGACCAAGGCCGAAGAGGCTTTCAAGCTTGGTGCCTGCCAGGTCCTCGGCAAGCCTTTCGATGTCGATCTCATCGAGTCTCTCATCGAGAATATTAGAAAGGAACGCTCGGGTACTGCGGCGGAGCCACAGTAGTGGGAGTGAAATTCTTCGGGCAATTCTTGATCGATTCAGGTGAGATCGATGCGAGCCACGTTCGGGAGGCACTCGAGTTCATGGAGGCCCAGAACCCCGCGATCGGACAGATCGCGGTGGCCCAGGGACTCATGCAGCCGCGTGACGTCGCACGTGTCCACGCGGAGCAGCGAACGCGCGACATGACCTTCGGTGATCTTGCTGTCGAGATGGGATTTCTGGGGAGCCAGGAGCTCGTGGAGATTCTTCAGCGCCAACGCATGCGACGAATTCCGATCGGTCAAGCGCTCGTGCACCTCGGTCATATCGCGAGCGATCGCTTCGGCCTGCTGCTGGATGCGTACAAAGCGGATCAAGCGCAATTCGACGTTTCCGATATTGCAGTTCCCGATGGTCTCACAAACCACGCTGTGACTCGTCATGTACTCGAGCTGTTCCCGCGTTTCATGATGCGTGTTGCTCGAATTCAAGCGAAGGTGGGCCAGGTTCACGTCTTTGATGAGGTCCCTGATTTTGTCGAGGTGGCGGTTTCCGTGCCGATTCGTGGTGCAAGGGGTCTCGAAGTAGCGCTCGCCTCGGACATTGAATTCGCAGAGGCGTTGGCCATGCAGGCGAGTGGGCTTTCGGCCCGTGATCTCGATCCGGAGATGGTGGCGGACGGCGTCGGCGAATTTCTGAACGTACTTTGCGGGAACGCGGCGAGCGGATTGGCCAAGCAGGGCCATCGCGTCGAGCTGGGACCACCGGACTACGATGCCGATCTATGTGACGGATGGCTCGTCGATCTGGCGGTGGGTACCGGACGCGCGGCCATGGTGCTCAGCACCTTCTGATTCGTGTTACGCTGTTGGCAATGGGCCGTAGCGACCACGCAAACTCACTCGAAAAACAGGCGCGAGAAGGCAACGAGGGTACGCCGCCCGTTCTTGCGGCCACTGTGATCCTTCTGCGCGATGGATCCGAAGGCCTCGAGACGTTGATGCTCAAACGCAACTCGAAGATCGCTTTTGGCGGAATGTGGGTCTTCCCGGGTGGCCGAATCGATCCCGACGATTGGCATGGGGTCGACGAGAGCGACGATCTCGCAGCTTCTCGTCGTGCGGCCGTGCGGGAGGCGCACGAGGAATGCGGGCTCGGAGTCGATCCGAATGCGATACACCCCTTCTCCCATTGGACGCCGCCCAAAACGACACCGAGGCGTTTTCTGACCTGGTTCTTTGCCGCGCGAGCCGGGAGTGGTGAGGTGGCGATCGATCACGGCGAGATTCACGATTCAGACTGGATGAGTCCCGGCGAAGCCCTGCGCCGCCGCGACGCCCGGGAGATCGAGATCGCGCCACCCACCTTCGTCAGCCTGGCAGAATTGTCTGGCTTTCGAGACGTCGAAGACGCGCTCTCCTCGATCCAAAGCCGAACCCCGGAACGCTTCCAAACCGTGATCGGCCTTTCGGAAGTGGGCCCCGTCGCCATGTGGCACGGCGACGCCGGCTACGATGCCGCCGACCCGACCATCCACGGCCCCCGCCACCGCCTGACGATGAATAAATCCACCACCTGGACCTACGACCGCTCCGCCACCCGCTGATGTCTACGCCGCAAGGTGATAGACACTCGCTCGGCTGTGGATGTTGACTCGATGCGGCGTGATCGCCCGCAGATCCGTCGATCCCGCAAAACGCAAGCGGACAGTGCTGTGCGGTGTGGATTTCGGCGAACTAAAGCGCAGGCGAAGCCGAGCCATTCGCCGAAATTCGCGCCGTGCAGTGCTGTTCGCGTGGGCGTGGGCGGAACCGACTACGCGTAATGGCTCCGCCGCTTGACCGCAATCTGCCGATCGAGTTCAAAGATCTGAACCTTCTTCCAACCTTCCGGCGCATCCTCCGTCTTCTCTCCCTCGGCGCGAACGAACTTGTATCCAAAGAGCCGAGTTTCGACGATGCCGAGGTCGGCTCGATCCGGGAAGTCACGTTTGTCCAGGATCTCGGTGGCTGCGAAGACCGTGTCGCCCGCTTGCAGGGGTGCCGTATGTCGCCCGGTGGTGTAGATGATGTCGCCGAGCGCGTTGTCGCCGACGTCGGGGCACGAGAGTCCGAGGCAAAGCGTGAACGGAATGCCGCCGAAGATGATCAGCTTGCCACCCACGTACTGCTTCGGGTTCAGATCGACCATGTACTGGTTGCAATGAACCTGGCTGGTGTTGTCGAGAATCGCGGTCATCGCGATGTGCTCGTCCGTGATGGTTCGGCCTCGCGAGTGTTCGATTCGGCTGCCCGGTTCCAGGTCTTCGAAATAGCTGTCGGGACTGGATAGATGGGCAAGCTCCGCGAGCTTGGCGTTGGCGTCATAAGGCGGAATCCAGAGGTCGCAGTCGATCTCGTCGGCCGGCACGTCGAAGCCTTCGACCTCGGCCGACTCGTCTCCCTTGTAGACCTGGACCTTGCGCTGCCAGGTCGCGACGATCGCTTCGCTTGCGTCGCCGATGTTCTTTCGGGCCGTCGACTGGACGTGAACGATGCCGAGATTCGGTCGACTCGAGGACAGTCGAAGACCGAGGACCTTGGTGTCGACTTCGATCGTGTCTCCAACGTAGACCGGCGCTCCGAACTTCATGTCGATGTATTCGAGGTTCGCGCGCGCATTCTCGGACACGTCCTCCACCGTTTGGCTGAAGGCGACCAGCATGACGAGGCCGGGCGGGCAGACGAGCCCTTCGAACCCGTAGGCCCGCGCATACCGGGCATTCTTGGCCGTCGGATGCGTCGACATCGAGAATTCGGTGAAGGTCGTAAACAGGCCTTCGGTGACCGTTTTGCCGCCTTTGTGGCGAAAAATCTGGCCTGGGCGGAAGTCCTCTAGAAAGTTGCCGGTCTTCTTGCGGATGATCTGCATCGGCGTGGGGGAATCACTCATCGGGGTCTCCTCAAAGGGGCGCCGAGTCTACTGAGAGGTGCCGCGCGTCGCCAGCGACGAGTGGGGAGATCGCGACACGATCGAACGCGACATCACATAGGTCAGCGAGGGCGAAGGTCAGAGAGGGGGAAGCGGAGGAGTTGGAGCGGATCGGGTGTTCTTCAGACCGAGTGATCCACGGTCTCGTCGAGGCCGCGTGACTCGACCAGCGCTTCGACCAGGGCCTCGACCTTGGTGGCCGGTCGAGCGAGGATCAGAGCGAGGGTGCGATTGGGCCTCATGTAGCGCGTTGCCGAGGCCTCCAGTCGAATCGGAAGGCCCTCTCGATCTTGCATGGAGGCGAGGAAGACGTGGTTGTCCTGGCCCTCTGCGATGGTGTCGAGCGCTGTCCACCACGGTCCCTGGGTGTCGGTCGGGACGAATACATTGAATTCGATTCCGATCAGCGCGTCGCGGGCGACTCCAAGCGCGGCGCCCGCGGCGGGATTCGCGTCGAGAATTTCTCCGGAATCGGTGTCGAGGGCGAGGAAGATGTCGGCCACGCGGTCGACCGCCGCCGTGATGGCGCGTCGCGTCGCGCGGGGACGGCCGCTCGACTTGCGTTTCGTACCCGTCGTTCGGATCGCGAGGCGAAAGGCATCGAGCAGCGGGACGAGTGCGGTTGTGACGACCTTGCCATCCGGGCCAGCCAGCTCCGAGGCGGCCTCCGCCCAGCAATTCAACAGCGCCATCACGCGACGCTCATTCGGACGCAGTCCGTCCAGGACCGGTCGAGGGGCTTCGCCCCGCATGAGCGCGGTCGACGTGAACGTTCGAAAGCGGCGTAACGTCTCAGCCTCCGGCCCGGAGGCAGCAGGCGCTGCGGCGCCCAGCCGACTCTGCATGACCCGTTCGATCTCGAGGCGCTGATTCATCAGCCAGCTGGACAGATCGCTATTCGGATTTCCGGTGACTGAATCATCCACGCGCACAAACCTAGCAGGCTGTTCTCCAGCCCCTCACGTCGAGGACAGAATTCCTTCCCTGGTTCGGAAAAATCTGAATCCAGCATCTTTTTTCCCAGGGGGAGATTCACCCAATTTAGGGGGAATATTCCCTCAATTCAGCCAGCCGAGAACCCGATTTTCTCCCTATGCCCGACACATCTGACCTGCCTGAAGGTTCGTCCTTGAGACGAATCATCGTCTACCACGCCTCGAGAGAGGCGCTCGGTCCAAAGACCGATGTGATCCTCAGTCGGCTCGGATACCAGATGCTCTTGCCGGAAACCTTTTCGGAAATGTTCGCATCGGATCCGTCTCTGACTGTGGATCTTCTGTTAGTCGATGAACGTCGGCTGGATGAAACCCTGGCTGCGGAAGAGGATGACGCCGAGAGAGCTGTTCCGATCGTGTTGCTGACCGGCAAAAACGGTGCTGTCGGCGCCGACTCGCGAATCGTGGGTGCGGTCAAACGTCCGGCTGGACTTCACGATCTGTATCGGTTGCTGCAGCAGGTCTTCGAGGACACGCCGCGCTCGACACCGCGGGTCGCCACCCAGCTGCTCGCTCGATGTGAGCAGGGCGACCGGAATTGGGATGGCCGTGTGTTGTCGCTGTCTGAGAACGGTTGTCTGATACGAAGTTCAGAAGCCATCGCCCTCGGTCAGCGAATCCAGCTCGAGTTCTCATTGCCGGGATCCGTACGGGTCTGTCTGGAAGCGGAGGCCACCTACCAGCTTCTTCCCGACGTGGGCCTCGTGTTCAACGCGGTCCCAGCGGCCCGACGCAAGACCCTCGAGCGGTTCGTGACCGAGGCGATGTCCTGCGCCTGAACCCGCTCCGGCTTCGTCACCGAGTCGATGTCCTGCGCCTGAACCCGCTCCGGCTTCGTCACCGAGTCGATGTCCTGCGCCTGAACCCGCTCCGGCTTCGTCACGCACTCTCTAGACCTGTTCTTTGTGCAGATCCATCACGGTATGCAGTAGTTCGATCGCTTCGCCCTTCGGCCGCTGGAAGGCGTTTCGACCCATGATGCTGCCGAAGCCGCCGCCCTTTGCGATGCCCCGAATCTCGTCGAGGACCTCGTCGGTACCCTTGGCGGCGCCGCCCGAGAAGATCACGATTCGTCGGCCGTTGAAGGTGCTCTGGACGACATGCGCGATTCGATCCGCCAGGCTGGAGATGTCGATGCCCTCAGCCTCGTAGACCTTGCGGGCCGCGTCCTGCTCGATGTGGTCTGTCGGCGGCTTCACCTTGATGACATGCGCACCGAGCTGAGCGGCGATCTGGGCGCCATAGGCGATCACGTCGATCGCCGTCTCCCCTTCTTTGGAAAGCCCGGATCCGCGCGGATAACTCCAGAGAACCACAGCGAGTCCAGCGGATTTGGCCTCTTCGGCAATCTCGCGGAACTCCATGTACATCTCGTTGCGCTCCGCTGAGCCGGGATAGACCGTAAATCCGATCGCAGCACAGCCGAGTCGCAGTGCATCGTCGACGGAGCCTGTGACGGCGGGTTTCGGATCTTCCGGCGAGTACAGGCTCTCACTGTTGTTCAGCTTCAGGATCGTCGGGATCCGGCCAGCGAATTGTCGCGCGCCCGCCTCGAGAAATCCGAGCGGAGCAGCGTAAGCATTGCAACCGGCGTCGATCGCAAGCTGGTAGTGGTAGAGAGGGTCGTAGCCGGGTGCGTTCTTTGCGAACGACCGGGCCGGACCATGTTCGAATCCCTGATCGACCGGCAGAATCACCATTTTGCCCGTGCCGCCCAGACGCCCGGAATCGAGCATCCAGCGCAGATTCTTCAAAACGCCCGGATTGTCGGCGCCGTACCAGCTCAAAATCTCATCGACACGATTGGCCATGTCCGTAGTTCTCCTCGTCGCGGGCCCTTCAGGGCTGCGGGGCGCGCAGGATAGCGATCTCTCCTGCCTGCTTCGAGCGCTTCGATTCGGGCGCTTGCGGACTCGACTTGAGAGGTGGAAAGAAGAATGGGTCTGTGCGAGCAGCTCGATCTGAAGGCCAGCCGGGCTATGCCCAAATCGCTCTAACAGCCCCAAGGCAGCCGAGACGGCCCGGACCCAATAGTCTGTCCACCTCACTCGACTTGAACGCTTTGAGGGGCCCGTGCAGGGCTTGCCCTTGCGAGGCCTTCCGCCGACCGGTAATCACGGGGCGCAGCGAAGCCAGATCAAGACTTCGTCCCGCTGTATTCCTCTTTTCGACCTCCATCCGAGGGCCATTCCGTGTCCACCGATCGCAGCCCCGACGAGATCCGCCGTGAGATCCAGAGACGGCGCACCTTTGCCATCATCTCGCATCCGGATGCCGGAAAGACGACTCTGACGGAGAAGCTGCTCCTCTATGGCGGCGCCCTGCGCGAAGCGGGTGCCGTGCGCGCGCAAAAGGCAGCGAGGCACGCGACGAGCGATTGGCTCGAGTTGGAAAAACAGCGCGGCATCTCGGTCTCGAGTTCGGTCCTCCACTTCGAGTACGAAGACCGGCTCGTGAATATTCTCGATACGCCCGGCCATCGTGACTTCAGCGAGGACACGTATCGGACGCTCATGGCAGCCGATAGCGCTGTCATGCTGATCGACGCGGCCCGAGGTGTAGAGGACCAGACGCGGAAGCTTTGCGAAGTCTGCCTCCTGCGGCGGATTCCGATCTTCACCTTCGTGAACAAGATGGACCGACACGGCCGCGATCCCCTCGACATCATGGCCGAGATCGAAGACGTGCTCGGGATGGATGTCGTTCCAGCGAACTGGCCAGTCGGCGCCGGCAGTGATTTCCGCGGAATCTACGATCGGTTGGAGCGACGGCTCGTACTCTTTTCAGGCGGCGACCACGGGACCCATCGGGTCGACGAGGTCATCATCGAGGGGGAACCCGATTCGGAGGCCGTGAGTTTGGCGATGGGCCCTTTTGCGGAGGAGGTGCGCGACGGGCTCGAATTGCTCGACGGGGCGGGTGCCGAGCTGGATCCCGAACTCGTCGCAACGGGTCGTCAGACGCCGATGTTCTTCGGGAGTGCGCTCACCAATTTTGGCGTTCACCCCTTCCTCGAGCGATTCCTCGAACTGGCTCCGGGGCCGGTTCCACGGTGGAGCGAAGGCGTCGAAATCGATCCGGTCGAGCATTCGTTTTCCGGCTTTGTCTTCAAGATCCAGGCGAACATGGATCCCGACCATCGTGATCGGGTGGCCTTCGTCCGGATCTGCTCGGGTCGCTTCGAGAAGGGCCGGCAGACGCTGCACGCGCGTACGGAGAAGTCGATTCGGCTGACGAACTCGACGCTTCTCATGGGAAAGGATCGGGTGGAGGCCGACGAGGCCTTCGCGGGCGATGTCGTCGGACTTTTCGATCCAGGTATTTTCCGGATCGGTGACACGCTCTCGGACGAACCCGGCATCGTCTACGCCGGAATTCCGATCTTCGCGCCCGAGTCGTTCATGCGCGTCGAGGTGGCGGGTGTCCAGAAGCGCAAGGCGCTCGAAAAGGGAGTCGAACAGCTCGTCCAGGAGGGCGTCGTGCAGCTATTCCGCGATCCCGAAGGCGGCTCGGCGAGCTGGATCCTCGGCGCGATGGGTCCGCTTCAATTCGATGTCATGCAGCACCGCTTGAAGACGGAATACGGCGTCGAACTCTCGTTGTCGAGCCTGCCCTACAAATTGGCGCGCTGGCCACAGGCCGGATTCGACCCGAAGGACTTTCGTTATTCGGAGCGAATTCGGGTCGTCCGCGATCGCGATGACCATTGGGCGTTGCTCGCCCAGAGCGGCTGGGATTTCGATCGATTGCTCGACCGGAACGAGTCGCTCGTCCTTGCGGAGACGCCCGATCCGTCTCTGTTCGAGAGTGCGAAATAGTTCGGACGGTCGGACGGTGCGGCGGGTTCGGCGAGCTACCCCATTCGCTCGATGACTG
>CBFDDD010000101.1:0-16826 GCA_965603475.1 uncultured Myxococcales bacterium | reverse complement strand
TTGAAGGAGGCGGAGGAACTCGGCATGTCCCCGATAGAGCAGGGATCGTGCCAGGACCATTTATAGGTCCACGTCTGTCGAACTGAACCATTCCGGCTATTCGAACGCCCTGCTATGGCCCATGAGGATCCAATGGCATGGGCCTAGCCTTTCGGGGTGATGGACGACAATTCATTTCAGACGACTGAGTACGCGAGCCGAGAGAAACGCGAAGAAATGGCTTCGGCGCGAGGCGTTGCAATTGGAACACTCTTCGGACTCTGTTTCTGGCTCGGCGCTTTCGCCTGCTTCAAACTGCTCGCCTAGGCCACCACTTCGATTCGCATTATCCTCACGTAGCCTCGTTCGATGAGCCAGCAGACGTGGCGCTCGAGGAAATTCCAGGGGTCGTCGACGCCGGCATCTTGATAGGTCGGGAAGTCCATGCGCTTGGCGATCTCGCCCAGCGGTCGGCCTTCCGCGGCTTGATCTTCGAGCCAGGTGTGGAGCCATTCTCCCCAGCTTCCCTTGTGATCGAGGGGAGGCGTTTCGCGAATATCGAGAAAGAGTTGCTCCTTCTCCGATCTCGCAAGCGCGCGAAACGCCGTGTGTCCATTCGTATTTCCATCACCCATGTCCGACTCCCAATTTTGTTGTGCAGGAGACAGACTGCTCGCGCGCGAGTCGCGCGAGCATTGGTGTTCCGCCCCCATTCTCTGTGGTTAGAGTGGCTTGGAAGAAGTCGTTCGATCATGACCGGAGTGGACTAATAGGATGGCTGAAAGGGGTCGATCGCGCGCTCGAGGGGCTAGGCAGAGGCTAGGGCGTGAGCGATCGGATGCGTTCGATCAGCGCAGCCTGGTTGGGAACGTCGAGCTTTCGGTAGATCGACTTCAGGTGATTGCGGACGGTGTGCGGACTGATGAAGAGCTTCGACGCGATGGCCGGAACGCGGATGCCCCCGACGAGTTCGCCCAGGATCTCGCGCTCGCGGGGTGACAGAAGCGCGATATCCGGATGGTCGGCCGGCACTTGGCCGATCCCCGCCGCGCCGGCGTAGAGGCTGAGCGTCTGGAGTTCGCCAGCGATGCGTTGAAGGCCGGCAGCCAGCCCCGAGGCGGGTCTGTCGTCGATTCTGCGCGCGGTCTGTACCTCGCCAAGATCCAGTACGACCGTGACGACGGCTAGAATTTCGTCGTCTCTACGCAGGATCTTGGGACAGAAGACGATCGGGAGCGTTCGCCCGTCCTTTCGCTTCAGGATGGCGATCCGAAGCCGCTCGTCCCCGGAGTGGATCTCCTGGAGTTCGTCATCCAGCTGTTCTTCGAGTTCCTTCGGGATCAGCATCCGGAAATCCTGCCCATCCAGTTCTTTCGCTGTGTAGCCGACCCAGTGGAGTATCCGGTCGTTGGCGAAAAGGATCTTGCCATCGACCGTGCGAACCAGAATGCCGGCATTCAGGGTGTCCAGGACACTCTGAATCAATGCGTACGTGGGATGCACCGACCATACGCTGTCGCTTGTCTCCATCGAGGTCACCATTCGAGTTCGTGAATTGATCAGACGTCTGGCGTCATCGTCCGGATTTTCTTGCACCGAAACAACAGGGCCCCGCCAACATGTGTTGGCGGGGCCCTTGAACTTGCTGATCTTCGGGTCGCTAGATCGTGACCAAATTTTCAGCGGCGGGGCCCTTTTGGCCGTCTACCACATCGAATTCGACCCTTGCGCCCTCGGCCAGACTCTTGAAGCCCTCGCCCTGGATCGCCGTGTGATGACAGAAAACGTCCTTCTCACCGTCGTCACGCGTTATGAAGCCGAAGCCTTTTTCGTCGTTGAACCATTTTACTGAACCTGCAACTCGCATTCTACTGACCTACTTTTTCTATGGTTTCCTTGGAGGACGCCTATGTGTTCTCCTCGCCCACCGTCGGACGGCGTTGCCGCCGTTGTGGACCGAGTTTATCGAAGTCTGGCGGATATTTCAGCTAGCCGGGATTTTGACCCGCCGGGAGAGGCTTTCGTCGACCAGGAAGCGGATTCTGGGTGCCCGAGACCGACCGAATCCGGCGTCTGCGGCTTCTGAAACTCCACAGAACCCGGGTAGGCGCGGTGCTAGATTCCCCGGCCAGATGGCAAGCCGATCCAAGAAAAAAGCAGAAAAGGGCGATTTTGTCGAGGTGTCCGAGGCCGCTCCGGTTGATCCGGAAGCCCTTCTCGCGTGGCTAGAAGCGCTGAGCGCAGATCATGAACTGATCGCTGATCTCGACTCCGAGACGCTTCGAAGGCTTCGGGAGGCGGCCGGACGAATCGCGTTTCCCGAGCGAAGTGAGCGACGAGCGCTGATTGCTCGAAGAAAGCGAGATCTGCGGGAGCGGACACGCGCGCGTGACGACGCAGCGCTCGACGCGACCAGCAATCGGTCGATGAAGCGTTCGCTTCGTTTTCCGGTCCCTCCATCGCACGCGACGATCTCTTCCGACTCCCGCGTGCTGCTCGAGAAACACGCTGCAACGCCGGCCCTACCCCAAGCGATCACGACAGCAACCGGGACGCCGGAGAAGAATGGAACCGACAAGAGGGGGCGAGGCACCCCGGTTAGCCGGCTTGACGACCCACGGAACTGTTATATCTGCAAAGTCGACTTTCTCGACTTGCATCATCATTACGACACTCTTTGCCCAAGCTGTGCCGAATTCAACTGGGCGAAGCGATCGCAGACCGCGGACCTCACTGGACGGAGCGCGCTCATCACGGGCGCGCGGGTGAAGATTGGATTTGAAGCCGCCGTGATGCTTCTGCGCGCGGGCGCTTCGGTCGTCGTGACCACGAGATTTCCGGGCGACGCGGCCCGCCGCTTCAGTCAGCTCGAGGATTTCGCAGTCTGGCAGAAGCGCCTATCGATCTTCGGACTCGATCTTCGGCATACGCCGAGCGTCGAGGCCCTGGCTGATCATCTGGTCGAGACCCTGCCCAGCCTCGACTTCGTGATCCACAACGCCTGCCAGACTGTAAGGCGCCCACCTGCCTACTACACCCATCTTCTCGGGGATGAACGCCTGGACCTGCTCGACCCGAAGGCCCGGGGACTCGTCGGTGGACACGAAGAGCTACTTCGGGACCAGCAGTCAAGCCCCGATTCCGGCTCGATTCTCGCCACGGGAGCCTCGGCGAGTACATTGATGCCAGGGATCGAGAACGCCGCCACGCTGAATCAGCTCGATCTACTCTCCGAGAATGATCAAGCCCATCTCTTTCCAGCGGATATCCTGGACGGCGAAGGCCAGCAGCTCGATCTGCGGAAGAACAATTCCTGGAGGATGAAGCTCTCTGAAGTATCGACCCTCGAACTCCTCGAGGTCCAGCTCGTCAATTCGATCGCGCCCTTCGTATTGACGGCTCGGCTCAAGCCTCTCATGCTTCGCGCGCCATCCCGGGACAAGCATGTCGTGAACGTTTCCGCGATGGAGGGCCAGTTCTATAGAAATTTCAAGACCGACCGCCATCCTCATACGAATATGGCCAAGGCTGCGCTGAACATGATGACGCGTACTTCAGCAGCGGATTTCGTTCGAGACGGGATCCACATGAATAGCGTCGATACCGGTTGGGTTACGGATGAGGATCCTTTTGAAAAGACAGTGCACAAGGAATTCGATCAGCGCTTCGCTCCTCCCCTGGACTCGATCGACGGGGCGGCTCGTGTCATCGATCCAATTTTTGACGGATTCAATACTGGCGTCCATTGTTGGGGCCAGTTCCTCAAGGACTATCAACCGACTCGGTGGTAGTCGACGCAAGGTCGCCCTGGTCAGAACATGAGCCTTTCCAATATCCGTATCGTACTCGTCGAGCCGAGCCATCCGGGCAATGTCGGTGCCGCAGCGCGAGCAATGAAGACGATGGGTCTCGAGAAGCTGTATCTGGTCAGGCCAGGCAGATACCCTTCGAAGGAGGCCGAGGACCGTGCGGTGAGTGCGGTCGACATCTTGAATGGGGCCGTCGTCACAGATGATCTTCAGGATGCCGTTTCGGGTTGCAAGCTCGTTATCGGTGGATCGGGCAGGGCGCGGGAATTTCCGCTTCCGAGCCTGGACGCGAGAGAAGGCGGCGCTCGAGTCGTGCGGGAAGCATCGACGGGTGCGTCGGTTGCCGTGCTATTCGGATCGGAGAAGTACGGGCTTACGAATCAATCTCTGGACGCCTGCTCCTATCAACTTCGAATTCCCACGAATCCCGACTTTACCTCTCTCAATATGGCGTCCGCGGTTCAGCTCGTTTGTTATGAGATTTTCATGGCAGCTGAGGGCGCCGAACCGACCGCCGAAGTCGATCGATCTTCCTACCCAAGCCACGAGGAACTCGAATTCTTCTATCAGCATCTCGAGCGAACACTCGAGGATCGAGATTTTGCCGGATCGATCAATCCCGACAGGGTCTACGCGAAGCTCCGCAGGCTGATTACGCGTGCTCGACCCAAGGCCAACGAATTGCGGCTCCTCCACAGCCTGGTTCGACTCATGCAATGGGAATCGTGGCGACAGCGCTGAGCGCAAATTCGGATCATTCCGCGCAGTGATTGGCGCGAATACGCACGAGGTCCGCAGCGGATCGAAGATCTTGGCTATGTTCTAGCGCGATGGTGGAGGAATCCTGGGGAGGCCGGTGGCTCGGTTGGACCGGCGTCGATGAGCCGGACGCTGCATCAAGCAAGCTCCGCTCCATCCGACGCCTCGTGCTCGTCACGATCGCTTGCGAGGGATGGTACGTCCTCGGCTACGTGCCCTATTCGAGTCGACCCGTCGAGTATGGGCTCGTTGCTCTACTCCTTCTGGCTTGCGCGATTGCGGGTTGGCGAGATCGATTTGCGCGACCGGCATCAGCACTGGCCTTCATTCTCCTTCTGGTCGTGGTTCTCTCCGCCTTTCCGGACAACGGGAATCATCAGTTCCTGGCGCTTCTGCTCCTGGCTCTCGTGCTGCTGGTCGATTCGGATGGATCCGAAGCCGCTAGAGACGCGGTGGCCGCTCTGCAGTCGATGCGTTGGATCGCGGCAATCGGTGTTTTCTGGGCGGGCGTCATGAAGCTCTTCTACGGCTACTGGCTGGGGGGAGAGTTCCTCGCGTATCGGATCGCGACGGATCCGGGTTTTACGCGAGTCCTGGGTATGCTCGTTCCAGAAGGGGAATTGTCGCGGCTGGTCGCTCTCGGAACGGATCCCGGGGCCGGGCCCTTTCGGGCCGATGCGCCGCTCCTGATCGTGATTTCCAATATGACGTGGCTGCTGGAGCTGATCCTGCCGTTGGGATTGCTCTGGCCCCGTACGCGCACCTTCTCCATGATCGCCACGATCCTGCTTTTTGTTGCGATTCAGCTGGGTGCTCGTGAGGTCTTCTTCGGGGGGTTGATGGTCGGCCTGCTTCTGCTTTTCACACGTCGAGATCGGGTGGCTGGCGCCTTGCCGTGGATCACTGGGCTCTACGTCGTCTGGCTCTTGCGAACGGATCTCGTGCGCTGGATGACGGCGGGAGGGAGCGGATGAGCGGGCCATTTCGGCGAAGAGTGATGCTGGCAATCGTTGCGTTCGTACTCGTCTGGCCGTTGATTCATATCGGACTGGTCGCGCGCTATCGACTCGATCCATGGGAGTTTTTTGCCTGGTCGATGTACGCGGTGCCTGCCGCGAGGGTTCAGGTTCGAGTCGAAGTCGAGCGTGACGGCGAGGTATTTCCCTTGCGGGCGATGGGCGACATGCGCCGACAGGTACGGAACTTCGCTCGTCGACGGACGGCACTCGGCCTGCTCGCTCCGACCGAGTCGCTGGCTCGCGAAATCTTCGCAGGGGATTCGACGGTCGACGCCGTGATCATCGAGACTCGGGATGTCGCGCTCGACAGGAAGTCGACCCTGCTCGTGACGCAGGATGTCCAACACCGGCACGAACGCGATCGCTTGAACAAAACCGGCGCGTGATCGGACGCGCCGGTCACCGGATCTCAGCGGTTCGATTCTTCCACGATTTCCTCTTCCTGCTCGTACATGGTCTCATCGTTGATACCCGGCTCCTCGTATGCGCCCGGACCTTCTTCTACGATCACGCAGGTACTTCCGACCGTGCCAGAAGCGATCCCCAGCAATCCAGCCAGCAATCTGATCTGCTTCCGATTGAACAAGAGACTTCCTTCCCCCGGCTTATTCTACGGTCGCCGCTGCGGGGAGATCCTTTACCCATGTAGCGTTGTCGAACCAGGCCAGTCTCAATCGTTCGAGCGTGCCCGTTCCCTCCAGAAGCTTGAAATAATTCTGCACGACGTTGGTCAACAGAATGGCATCCGAGGAAATAGCGACGCCGATTGGTTCGAAGCTGAAGGTCGAGATGGTCGCTACGAGGCCTGCATCGGGGTTCTGGTAGAGAGCCAGGATACACACGGGGTAATCGGCGATCATGGCCTCGACCTCGTCATCGACCACCAGTTTGACCGCTTCGTTGTAGTCGGAAACCGAGACTAGATCGACTTCGGGGAGACTACGTCGGGCGAATGTCTCGCTCGTCGAACCCGCCAACACCGTCATGCGTGCCTTTTTGTTCATGTCTTCTGGTTCATCGGCGGCAGCCAGCGACGGCGACTTGGTCAACGCCGCCTTGCCGGATATGAAGTAGGGCCCAGCGAACGCCACCTTCAGATTGCGTTCGGAAGTCATCGTCATCCCGGACAGGACGATGTCGATGTCTCCCTTCTCGAGCGCGGGAAGCAGGTCCTGGAAGGGCATGCTGATGAACTTCGCCTCGACACCCATCGTGCGCGCGAGTGCGACGCCAAGATCCACATCAAGACCAATCAGCTTGCCGGCCCGATTTTTCATGTTGAAGGGCGGCTGGTTACCCGACATGCCGATTCGAATTTCATTCCTGGAAAGGATTCGATCCGTAACGGGCGAGGACGATGCATTCTGATTCATCGTACTGCAGCCCGAGATGGTGAAGACGAGCAGGGAGGCGATCGCGATCAAAGAACGCTTCATGGACATGACGAGAGGGCTCCTGGGTGTTGGCTAGGAAATGAATGGACGGCGGGACACTAGCGGTGAATCGTGAGAATCTCTAACCCAATGGCTTGGTTTTGATCGATTATAACGATGCATGATCGGAAGGAGTGTCAGGCAAGTCTTCCGCTGGGATCGCCTCGCCAACGGCTTTGAGTCGATCGCAGACCTTTCGCCAGGCCTCGCGTGTCCGCAATCGCTCTTCATCGCACTGTGTCTACACGCAACCCTATCGATTCGACTATTCGCTGGGAGTCAGATCCTTGAGCTCGCCAAGCGATTGGCGAGATTGTCTGGCCTCCCAATTCATGTGATATGCGACGTAGTACTTGAATATATTTCGAACGTAATGAACGGTTTCGCGCCCCAGTTTTCGTGCCGCGACCAACTCTACGTTCTCCAGCCAGATGTTCTGATCATGTCCTTCGGCAGCGGCTTGTCTGCGAATGCGCTGAATCCTCGCCGGACCCGCGTTGTACGCCGCCAGTGCGAATAGCCATCGTTGTGTGTCGTCCATTTCTGCACCGGAGAAATATCTGTCCATCAGAAATCGCATATAGATCGCGCCCGCACGGATGTTGTCTTCAACGCTGCTGATATCGCTGATGCCGACGTTCTTGTCTGCGGCTGTAGACGGTTTGACTTGCATGATGCCGACTGCGCCAGCGCGGCTCTTCTTGCTGTGATCCAACTCGGATTCCTGATACGCCTGTGCAATCAGCATCAGGGGATCGAGATGGACGGATTCTGCGGCGGCCTTGAACAGTTCCCGTGTCGACTCCAATTGAGCGATGCCCTCGGCGCTGGTTGCGTTGCGCACCCACTCGATATTCTCGATGTATCGCGAAATCAGGATGTTGCCGATGAGGGTTCCCGCTCGATTGTGGCGAACGAAATCGTCGACCATTTCGGCCAATAGGGGACTGTCCTTGCGGAACACCCAGGCGATTTCTCCTCCGGTATTCAAGACGAGATCGGTCCTGACCTCGATATTCGGGAAGATCTTCGCCCAGTAATCCGCCTTGTATCGATCTACGACGGTCGCGCCCACCAGGCCTGCATTCATCATTTCGAGAATATCCTGTGTGCGCAGCAATTCATTCGCGGGCTCGACGCGAATCGGATCCAGCCCTCGCGTGACGAACTCCGCATTCAATGCTGCCAGGTGCTCGAAATAGCTGGAAGACGCACGGGCGTATACCGATTTTCCCGCAAGGTCATCCAGCGAATCGATACCGGCAGGCGCAGTCGGACCCAGAACGAGCACTTCGTCGACATCGCTAATCAAGGGCAGTGAGAAATCGACAAATGCTGAGCGGATTTCTGTTTTCGTGAGATCGGCTGCGATCAGGTCGGCTTGCCCCGCAAGCAATGCCGGCAAGAGCCGATCGCGGCTGACGGGCATCGGAATGATCTCGATGGCCTGCAGCCCGCGTTCTAGTTTTTTGTTGAGTTGCGTCTGAAAACGAGCGAGCACCTCGAGCATCATGCCGCGCGGCTTGCCCTGGTGATAGAAGAATTGTGGACTGCCGCTGACGACGAGAACCCTGATCGCATGCCGCTTCGCCATGCCGTCGAGATCCCCGATCCAGCGCTGGGTCAAAGAGCCGAATTGTTCCGGCAACATCTCGTCGAGTGAGCGCAGTGGCTCTTGTGCGACTGGACCGGATAGACTGCGGTCATCTCCTCCTGCCTCGGATACGGACTCAGTCGTCGTATCTGTCTCGTCTGGCGAGCAAGCACTCGTCGACACAAGAACGGCGAATATAGCCAGCGCTGTTTTCGTCGACACGGGGAACAGTCTGGCTCCTACTTTCGCGTGAAGAGGAACGCGCCGACCGCAACCGAGGCAGCTCCACCGATGTACTTGAGCATGACGTTGTCCGAAGGAGAGCCGGAGAACGCCTGGTTCAGGGATGAGCCCAGGGAACTGGATTCCTCATAGCCCCAATAGGCCAGTCCCAGTCCCACTACGATCAATACGATCCCGCCGATTTTCGTCTGACCCATCGTGCGCTCCTTCGATGTTGCGGCTGAGATTCGGCCGCTGACGATGGCCGCGGTGCCCGCCGCAGATCGCCGGTACGTGATCAAGTACTCATAGCAGACTCGGAGGCCGGCTCCTCGGAGGGGAGAGGTCAGTCGTGCCGATATCAATTCAATCGAGAGACGGGGAGATCGAGGTGTCAGCCTGATATGCTCCGGGATTGCGAAACGTTCTGAAGGAGTTCCATGGTGTCGACTGCATTCCAGATTCAAGGCCACTGCGATGAGCGTTTCCGAGGCGTTCGAGACACATTCGAAGCCGCTTTCGAGAGCGGTGCTGAGATTGGTGCGGGATTCTGCGTCGTGCAGGACGGTCATACGGTGGTGGATCTCTGGGGAGGGTTCATGGATGCCTCACGCAGCGAGCCCTGGCAGCGAGAAACCCTGGCGAACGTCTTCTCGACGACGAAGGGAATGACGGCCCTATGCGCCCATCGACTCGTCGACGAGGGGCGCCTCGATCTCGATTCGCCGGTCGCGAAGTACTGGCCCGAGTTCGCCCAGCAAGGCAAGGGTGAAATCACGGTACGGCAGCTGATCAGCCACCAGGCGGGTTTGCCCGCTGTGCGAAAGCCGCTGCCGCAGGAAGCCATTTTCGACTGGGACCGTATGGTCGAAGCGCTTGCCGAAGAGACGCCCTGGTGGACGCCCGGAACGCAGCACGGCTATCACGCAGTCACGTTTGGGTGGCTGGTGGGGGAAGTCGTGCGTCGCATCACCGGTCAGAGTCTTGGGAAATACTTTGCAAAGGAGTTCGCCGAGCCACTGGGCGCAGACTTCGTGATCGGATTTGGGCCTGAACTCGACACCCGCGTCGCACCGCTCCTTCAGGGGCCGATCCACATCGAGGAAGACAAACCAAGCCTTTTCGAAGAGGTACTCAAGAACCCGGAAGGGATGACCGCTCGCACGTTCAACAATCCCCCGATCATCGGCACGGACATCCATAATAGTCGGGCGTGGCGAGCTGCAGAAATTCCGGCGGCGAATGGGCACGCGTCGGCTGCAGCGCTTGCCACGATCTACGGTGAGCTCGCGCGCGGAAGCCTGCTCTCTGAAACGGTGCTCGAAGACGCGCGCGCGTGCCAGGCCGAGGGTGAGGACGCGATCTTGACCCTGGTCACGAAGATCGCGTGTGGATTCATGCTTGCGCCCGATAACGAGCCATGCGGCCCCAACCCCAAGGCCTTCAATCATGCAGGGGCGGGTGGGTCGCTTGGCTACTGCGATCCGGAAGCGAAAATCGGTCTCGGCTACGTGATGAACAACATGCACACAGGGTCATGGCTGGTGGATCCCCGTGCGCGCGATCTGGTGGATGCTGTGTACGCGAGCCTGTAGCGAATCCCCACATCGACTAGCACTCCACCTGAGTAAAGCTTCCACCCGATGCTCTTCAATTCCGTCACATTCCTGTATTTCTATCTCCCGCTCTTCCTCCTTGCCTATTTTTGTCTGCCCTATCGAAATTTCGTCTTGCTCATCGCCAGCTTGTTCTTCTAGGCCTGGGGAGAGCTTGGCTATGTGGCACTGCTGCTCTCGTCGATTGCGACCAACTATGGCTTCGGGCTGCTCGTAGCCGATTCGCGAGAGGCCGTTTCCCGCGGAGCGCTCGCGCTGGGCATCGGTGCCAACCTGCTCTTGTTGGCGAATTACAAGTACCGGGTCTTCTTGTTGTCGACCTTGGAACCTGTTTTCGATGCGATTGGGGTCGTGGCAGGGACTCCGCAGAGTCAGCATTTTCCGATCGGAATTTCTTCTTTTTCGTTCCAGGCGATCTCGTATCTGATTGATGTTCGTAGAGGACACGCACCGGTCGAACGCAACCCCCTCACGCTGGCAACCTACATCGCGATGTTCCCGCAGCTCGTCGCCGGGCCGATCGTGCGCTTCCAGACGATCTTCGAGGAACTCCATCATCGAACTGCGTCGCTCGCGAAATTCTCGGGCGGTATCCAGATCTTTGCGATTGGTCTGGCCCAGAAGGTGCTGATTGCCGACGCGCTCGCGCGGCCCGCGGATGCCGTCTACGCACTCCCGGTCCACGATTTGAATGCAGGACTGGCATGGCTGGGCAGTATCGCCTTCAGCTTCCAGATCTATTTCGACTTTGCGGGCTACTCGAATATGGCGATTGGCCTGGGTCTGATGCTTGGGTTCCATCTTCCGCGGAACTTTCGGACGCCCTACGCATCCAGCTCGATCCAGGAGTTCTGGCGGCGCTGGCACATCACGCTTTCGACGTGGTTTCGGGATTACCTCTACATCCCCCTTGGTGGCAACCGCGTGGGACCTCTTCGGGTCTACGGAAATCTTCTGCTCGTCTTTCTGCTTTGCGGCTTGTGGCATGGTGCGAGTTTTACCTTCGTCGTCTGGGGCCTCTATCACGGAGCTTTCCTGGTGGCAGAACGGCTCGGCCTGGGCGCATTACTGAGACGTCAATGGAGACCCCTGCGTCACATCTACACATTATTGGTCGTCAATGCGGGATTCGTGATCTTCAGGGCAGATTCACTTGCTCAGGCAGGCGATGTGCTGGCTGCGCTCGTCGGCTTTGGTGAGGGAGACGGCTTGGCGCATCACGTGAGCATCCATCTGCGGCCCGACATCGTATTGATACTCTGCGTCGCGGCGATCGGAAGCGTGCCGGCTATTTCGGCTCTGGGACGATCACTCGAACGATTCCTTCCAGGTGTGAGCCGCTCACCGATCGTTCGTGGAATTGTCGTGCCCGTCGCGTTGCTATTGATCTTTCTCCTGGTTGGAATGAGTCTGACCAGCGGGACCCACAATCCCTTTATCTACTTCAGGTTCTGATGATTTCCGATGAATCCGTCCAGCTCGATTCGCGTTCCCAGATACTGGGTCCAATCGCCATTCTGGCGGTCTTCGCTATTGGACTACTCGCCCCCGCAATCGGAATGATGATAGGGCGAAGCGGGGGCGTCGCGGCTGTAGAGCTTCGGTTCCCCGCACCTCTTCCTGGGCTTCCCAGCAGCATCGAGAAACTCGAATCTTTTCCGTCCGAGATGGACGCCTTTCTCGACGATCATTTCGGATTCAGATCCGAGTTGCTAGGTCTGAACAGCCGCCTCCACGTGGCGATTGGGGCCTCTCCTTCGCCGATGTTCTTGATCGGGAAGGACGGATGGTTCTTCCAACGAACGATGGATGGCGTCCTTGACCAGTATCGCGGGATCGATCGCTTTTCGCGCGAGGAACTCGAGAATTGGGTTCGGACGATGGAGCGGCATCAGAGCTGGCTGGCGGCTCGTGGAATTCGGCTGCTGATCGCCATCGCGCCGAGCAAGCACAGCATCTATCCGGAATACCTGCCCGACTGGGCCAACGTCGTCAACGAGAAGGGTCGTTACGAGCAGATCCGCGACCGCCTGGCCAAAGGTTCGCCGTTGGAAATGATCGATCTCCACACCCCGCTGCGTGAGGCGAAACTTCAGCATCGGGTCTATCACAAATCCGATGCACACTGGAATGATCTGGGTGCCCATGTCGCTTATGCCGCGATCGTCGAGCGGATTCGCGAGGGCTTTCCCGATGTCCCGCTTCTCCCCCTCGATTCGTTCGACATCGAGTGGGTGGAACGGCCGTTTGGGGTGGTCACCCTGCGCCTGAACATCGCTGACAGCATGCCCGAAGAAATGCCCCAATTTCGACTCAGGTCAGCGTCGCTCATGACCGGTCGGGAATGGCCCGGGGGCGCTCCCAGCGGTCTGATGGACATGCTCCATCGTACCCAGGTGATCGAGAGCGATCTGCCGGAACGACCTGGCGTGGTGTTCGTTCGCGACTCTTTTGCGACGAGCCTTTCTCGTTTCGCTCAGGAGTTCTTCGGTCGTACGGTGCTGATTCATCACGGCTACGGGGGATTTCGCAGGGGGCTCGTACTCAGCCAGGATCCAGACATTGTCATCTACGAGATCAGCGAACCCGGCCTTTCCTGGAAATTGCGAATCGAGCGATGAGATAGGCGGAGATAGAGAGTCAATGAGTATCGCTGGCTCAACGCGGGCCAGCCTCGTCAGCGTATTCTATGTGGCATTGTGCACAGCGTGCGATGACCGAGTCAGTATTCAGGAACCAGATCTCTGGATCAGCCTCGGCGTCGTGGACCGAGTGGCACTCAACGCAGTCGACTCCGAGGTCCACATTGTGTTGAGGCATGTCGTGAAACGCCTCGCCATCGAAACCCTCGCCTTTCTCGCGAAAATTCTCGTGACATTGGCGACAGTCGGCGTCAGAGAGCGGCCAACTCATTTTCTCAGGGTCATCGAATCGACCGGACAAATAGAGAAACGTGTCTTTGGCTGAGAGCAGTTTGATTCCCGCTCGACCGAGCGGGCCAACGCCACCGTGACAGTCGATGCATTGAAAGTTTGGGATATCTGACCGCTCGGGCAGCACGAGACCAGCATGTCGTGCAGCTAGACTCGAGGGTGGGCGCACGTCGTAATCGTTGCGAATTGCTTTGTGCAAGGGAGTGCCGCTCGGCAGATGACACGAATTGCAGAAGTCGTCGTCTGCTTCGAGGACGTCGGTCGTCCACCAGGCGGCTGGAGCGACCAGCATCGCAAGCACAGCTGCGATGATGAGCCAGCTTTTCGAGCCGATCGTTCGGTCTGGATTCCGGCGATTGCGGTCAGCCATCTTGGGCTCTGCTCGCTTCAGCGTAACGCCCTCCAGGATGGCGGTAGTAGTTTCGCATAGCCCTCCGACTTTTCGCTACATTAAGTATTCAGGGAGGATCTACCATGATGGCCCGCGTATTGGCCCACAGCATTGCCATGTTGCTCTTGATCTCGGGGAGCGTCGGATGCGATCGCAGGGACGATTCGTCCGGCGTGGTTCTGGCGGAGCGGTTCGCGCGCAAATATGTGCCCTTCGAGCCCGGCTGGGTTTCGGAGGATCTGATCCCGATTGGACCGCCGAAATCGCCGCAGATGATGATCTGGGAAGTCAGTGAGTTCGACCCGCGGATCCCGCCAACGCCTGCACAGCAAAAGGCCGGCGATGATTTCGTGAAGCGATGTTTCGAGGCCGCCGGGGAAAAGGGCTGGTTCGATCGAAAGAATGGCTTGGCGGACGGGTTTCTCACTCCAGGAACCGACAGTCGACATCATCGCAACGACAAGTACGTGCTCGATGGGATCCAACTCGATCCCGAGCGGCCCGAGTTTCTCATGTACTACCCGGACCCGAATCGAGATGGTGAGCAGGCGCTCACGGGTTTCATGTTCCTGGCAGACGGAAAGGAGGCACGTGGACACCAGTTCGCCGGGCCTTTGGCGATCTGGCATTACCACAAGTACACGAATGCCCGCTGCTGGGCTGGCGAGGGTTTGCTCTCGACGGGAATGATCGACGCCCAGGGCAAATGTGAGACCGGTGTCCCGCGAAATCGCAGCCCCGAGATGGTGCACGTGTGGCTTCTCGATCACCCACGCGGACCTTTCTCGACCGGGATGACGCTTCCGAAGAAGGTTCTGCAAGAAGGGTTGGCGAAGCGATGGGAGAATCTGGGCTACTGAGTGACTGCAGCCGCGTAGAACTAGCGGGATGACGCTATCCGTCGGGTCGACAGAATGGGGCGGCTGGAGCTGCTTTTTTGTCCGGGGTGTCACACGCCTGCAAGGGCGTCAGGATTGCCCCTTGGCAAACCAGGTGACTTCGAAATCGCAGAAATCGTCACCTTCACGCACGCAGGTGACGTGACGCACCGATACGAGGGTGACATCGCAGCGCTGAATCAGGGACTGCAAGAGTCCCTCCTGCAGAATGCAGTTGAAAGATTGAGTTCGGCGCATGACGATGCGCCCCGGAGCCTCTTCGAGAATTTCCCAGCCGCGTCCGAGGGGATCCTGGATCATGTTGCTGGCGACGTGGACCAGCTGGTTCATCATCTCCAGGGGGGCGGGAGTCGATTCCATGGATCGTTCGGACACCATCTGTTCATATGCGCGATTCCCGACCAGCTCGCCCGCTCGGCGTAGGTTGCTCGATCCGAGATTGGTTTCGATCCATGTACACATCTTATTGTATAGCGAGATGGGAACCATCGCCGATGGCTGGTTGGGATCGAGGTCTGTCGCCATCTCGAAGAGCGGAGCAGAAAAATTCTCGCGGCTCACGTCATAGCTGGCCAGCAGATCGAAGATGAAGCCCGCTTGGAGAACCACGCCGTCTGTCGACTCATTCATGAATTTACCTACCGTGATTGCGCTCCCGCATGTAGGTTAGCAGAGTCTTTCCGAAACAGATTCGCGATGGCGAAGGATCAAAATGTCAATCGACGACGACACCCGGTTCACCCTGGTCGAGCCGGGTATCTACGACTGCCACGTCAGTGAAAAACAATGGGTCGTCAACGGGCCCAACGGAGGATATCTCGCCGCGATACTGGCCGTTGTCGGCGAGGCTCATCTGGGGGATCTGACACGGCAGCTCAGAAGTCTGACCGTGCACTACCTGCGTCCGCCGAAGGCCGAGGGTGCACGAATCGAAGTGACGACGGAGCAGAACGGGCGATCGGTTGCCTTTGTGCGACTCAAGATGATCCAGAATGGCAAGCTGATACTTCTCGCGACCGCAGCCTGGGCGACCGAGCGCGAAGGATTCGATTTCATGGGATGGCCGGCGCCCGAGGTCGATCCGCCCGAAGCCTGCACGGAGTTGGTTTCGGTACGCGAGGGCCCCTCGCTTCCGATTCACAAGCAATGGAATATCCTCAGCGCGACGGCTGGAGCCATGTTCGGCAGCGGGCAAGCCCCCGATCTCACCTGGTGGATTCGTCCGCCGATCCATCGGCCGCTCGATGCTGCAATGTTGGTGGCTATTTCGGATGCGCTTCCGCCCCCGATCTTCGTGACCGACGTCGGGCCGATGCCGGTGCCGACCGTTGACCTCACGATTCATATTCGTGCCATGTTGTCGTCGGTCAAATGGAATCCCGGAGACTGGATTCTGGCTCGCTTTACGACCCAGTATGCAAGCGGCGGATTCCTGGAAGAAGACGGTGCACTCTGGACCGCAGACGGCGTCTTGATTGCCCACAGTCGCCAGCTCGCACTCAGTCTCTAGGGCGGTTGGGGCGTTCAGGATCCTGGGTGCGTGTATTCGCCCGAAATGGCAGACATTCGTTGTAGGGATCATCGACGCGGACGAGGCAGAATTCGGTGGCGAGAATCGGATGATCCGAGAGCGGGACGCGTTGACCTGACCGAAGTACGACAGGTTCTGTGAAGATCGGCTGAACGCTTTTCTCGGAGTGCCAGCGGAGCTTCGTGCCCGGCCGCGTCCAGAGATAGTCCACTCGATCAGGGGCGGCGGAATCGTCCTTGGGCTCTTTCCAGCCGCGTGCGGAGGCCGCAGCGCTCGATGCGGACGGAGTGTCGAGCGAGAGCGACGGTTCGGATGGAATGACTGACCTCGTCATCAAGGGGTAGTAGCGCGACGTTCGGGTGAGGTTGAAATCCCCTCCAAGGAGGACCGGGTCGTCCCCGACGAGACTCTCGATCGCTCGGCGTGCCTCGATGATCTGGCGCCAGCGATCGTCGCCGTTCGGGTCCTGTACGTCACAGTAGGTCTCCGGCAGGCCGACGGCTGAATAACAGGCGATCAGATGCGTGTCGCCGATCCAGATCGGGCGACCACCTGCTCTGAGGCGTACGCTGAGAATGCCCTTTCCGGAAATGCAGTCGCCCTCCCAGAATTTGAAGCAGTGTCCCTGCGCCTCGAACCGC
>CBFDDD010000100.1:0-16850 GCA_965603475.1 uncultured Myxococcales bacterium | reverse complement strand
ATCTCGCCCGGTTCGGACCCCGCCCCGACGCGAGGCGCCGGCTCGCCGCCGAGCAGAATCGAACCCAGCTCCGGGTAGAGCGCGTGCGACGTCCAGCGATGGGTCGCGCTGCCGTGTGCGTCACGAAGCTTCCTTTCGAGCGGCGAGTTCATCCTCATGCCCGTCGTCCCCGCGGTGACGTGCAGCAGATCGACGACTTTCATGCAGACGTTGGCGCCGTGCACGCACGCGAGCCGCGCATCCTGCGTTGTCTTTGCTCCAGGATACGGAGCGCCTTCGCGAAGCTCGTCCTCGACCGCCTCCATGGCTTCCATGACGAAGGCTCGTGCCGAGCGGTAATCCGCCATCGCTTCGCCCATCCGGTGTTGGGCAATCGGCCGATTGGCCAGGCTCGAGGTCGACATCATCGGAATCTTGTTCTGGGCAAGGTCCGAGAAGGTCTCGAGCGCTCCCTTTGCAACGCCGAGCGCGATCGCGACCTTGTTGTACGAGAGTCGCAACGGAACGGGCATGCGAAAGACGGGGTTATCGTACTTCGGCGGAATCTCGACGAGATCGACGTCGACGTGCTCAGGCCTGACGACACCGCCCTCCGTGACGACGTCGTTGCTGCCCGATCCTCGCAAACCGGCAACGTCCCACGTATCGATGATTTCCCACTGATCGCGAGGCAGCATCCAGAGTTTAAAAATGGGTTGTCCCTTGTCGTTCTTCTCGAGCTCTTCGCCACGCATGAGCGGTGCACCGAGAAAACACCAATCAGCGTTGTGGCAGCCACTGATGAACGTCGCGTGCGCCCATACGTGCACGCTTCCGTCCGCCTGGCGTTCGGCGCGTGAGGGCGTCGTTCCAGGCCCACCCCCACCACACATGATAACTTCAGGATGCTCGACGTAGATCTCCTTTGCGATCGTCTCGTCCATCCCGCCGGCCGCCATCGCGTTGATCTCGGAACCGAGCATCACGTTCCAGGCGACGGAGGCGTCAATTGCGGCAATCGCCTCCAGGACGACGATCGTGTCCATTGAGCTGGCTTCCTCACCACCCAATGCGCTCGGCAGTGTGAAGCGGAAAAACCCGTCTTCGATCAATTGCTCGACAATGCCCTGAGGCAATCGGCGAAGCTGTTGGGCCTCATCGCCCGCGGCGAGGATCGGCTGTCGGAGTTTCTCGATCTGCTTGAGTCGTGCCTCGAGAGTCTCGGCTTTCACTGGGGTCGGTCTCCTGGAAGTCTTGAAGTGATATTTCCGTGCCTTTGGTCTAGGGCGTCTGGCCTATTCCGGGTCAATTCCGCGACGAATCCGTTCGGCTTTCATGCGCACGGCGTCACTCTCCATAGGTTCGCCGAGCTCCTCCTCGGAGATCGTGCCTGCAACGTGCCGGTTGGCTTTTGAGCCGTTGTACATGATTCTCTTTTCTGGCGTGATCGCGAGTATCGTTCGCATCGGTGAATCGAGGAACTCGGCGAAGAACTTCGCACCGGCCTCGTCCGTCGGACTCACCTTCTTCGCGAGCGCTGGATAGAACCAGCCTTTCGTTTCATCGTCGTCGAAGAACTCGCCGCGCCCCTTGAAGGTGACGGCGCCACCCGGCAGATCCTTGGCTCTCGAGGTCGAGTATCCGGCGCTGCTGACGTTCACGGAAACTCGTGGATCTCGGCGGATGGCTGAGGCGCGATGTCGGTGGGAACCGAACGTCAACCAGATCTTGCCGTCCTGCCACACGAAGGCGTGCGTCACGCCGACCGGCCAGCCGTCCTTCGTCGCCCACATGAGCACGCATTCGCTCGAATTGTTCATGAGCTGATCCACCTCTTCATCGCTGAAGGGATAGATCGATACCGTGTCGTGATCCTGTGTCTGGGCCAATTCGTCTTCTCTCCGGTTCGGTTCGCTGGCCCTTCAGCCTACCACGCCAGCGGATCGACGCCTCCACGGTTCCCTCCGCTGATCTTCGATGTTCGCCAGGGAAATCGAATTTTTCGTCGACATGTGTCTGTGTCTTCTTGTCTCGACTTCTGGTCGCGCCGAGGCGCGCAGTCACCATGGAGCCCGTGGGACCCCAAGCGTCGCGCGGCCCCTGGGCATTCGTCTTGCACGGGCAGTTCAGAAGGGTCAAAGTGAAAGCGGCACAATCGGGTAATTCGGATGGACCGGATCGCTCTACGACTCGAGCCTGTACGGCGACCGACAGGGCTACACGGAGGAAAGAGCGTTGACCGAAACAATCTCTGGAAACAACCGATCGGCCGGTATCTCCTATCAGAAGCTGCTTGACGAGGACAGCCACCCCGTTCGGGACATCCTTCGCGTCGAGTCCCCCATGCCACCCGGTCCGACCCGTGTGCCGATCGAACGCTACTTCTCCAGGGAATTCCATGACCTCGAGGTCGAGAAAATCTGGAAGCGGGTCTGGCAAATGGCCTGTCACGAGGACGACATCCCCGACGTCGGCGACTATCACGTCTACGACATAGCGCATCTTTCTTTCCTGATCGTTCGCTCCGGCGAAAACGAGTTCAAGGCTTTCTACAACGCCTGCCTCCATCGCGGGCGACTCTTGCGCGAGACACACGGTAAATGGGCTCGCGAACTACGCTGCGCCTTTCACGGTTGGAGCTGGAACCTCGACGGAAGCCTTAAACAGATCCCCTGCGAATGGGACTTTCCAAGCGTCGATCCGTGCGAAACCCATCTGCCGGAGGTCAAACTGGGTCGCTGGGGAGGTTTCATCTTCATCAACCCCGACGAGAACGCGGAACCACTCGAAGATTTCATCGGAGACCTTGCCGACCAGTTCAGTCTCCTTCCCTACGAGAATCGATACAAGTCCGCTCACGTTGCCAAGGTTCTACGCTGCAACTGGAAGGTGGCGCAGGAGGCCTTTTCAGAGGCCTACCATGTCATCGCGACCCATCCTGTGATCCTCGAATCGATCGGCGATGCGAATACGAAGTACGACGTATTCGGCAACTATTCGCGGGCGCTGTCTCCCAACGGCACGCCCAGTCCGCATTTGAATGTGGAAATGAATTGGGACGGGATCGACGACCAGACGCTGTACACACGGCGACAGCACCCGCTCAGTGGGGCGATCTACGACCGTGTCGAGGACGGCGTGGTTCGGGTCACGACGCAAGACGGGCGGTCCGGACTATTCGACGACAGCGGCGTACGGCTCGAGGGAGATCTGGGACAGGTCGATCCCCACATGTGCAATTGGGTCGGCGGGCGCCAATTCGAGAATGCGGACACAATGCCGCTTCCCGAGGTCGACATCGGCGATGCGAAGAACCTACGCGCCGCCCAAGCCGCACCAGTTCGCGAGGCGCTGCGGGAGACGCTAGGCGATCTGGCCGACGAGGTCAGCGATGCCGAGTTGATCGACTCGATCTACTACACGCTATTCCCCAACTTTCATCCGTGGGGGAGCTTCCATCGGATCGTCTACCGGTTCCGCCCCTACGGCGACGATCCGGAGATGTGCATTCACGAGTGCATGTACTTCTCTCCTTCACCCGATCCAGAGAAACGACCCCCAGCGGCACCGATCCGCTGGCTGGGTGCCGACGACGACTGGACGCAGGCTCCCGAGCTGGGCCTCCTCGCGAAAGTCTTCAATCAGGACATCCTCAACATGCCCAAGGTGCAGGCCGGCCTGAAGGCCATGAAGCAGCCCTACGTGGTCTTCGCGGATTATGGTGAATCCAAGATTCGCCATTTCCACGCACTCCTCGAGGAATGGCTCGAAAAGCCGTAGGCCGCACGACCGATCGCGATGAATTCAGGTTTGACGGGTGGCGTTCTTTAGCGCACGCTCCGCGTCGGACAGTTCGAACAAAGGCGACATCGCGAGAATCGCCGGAAGCGGAAGAGAGGCACGCAAATGGCAGACCTGAAGGGAAGGATCGCCGTCGTCACCGGCGCGAGTCGCGGGATTGGCAAGGGCATTGCCATCGCGCTAGGCGAACGAGGATGCACGGTCTACGTCACCGGCAGAACGGTCGGAGACGGCGAACGAACGATCGACACGACCGCCCGAGAGGTCAGCGAGGCGGGGGGCGAGGGTCGCGCGATCCAATGCGACCACGGCGACGACGACCAGATTGCCGCCCTCTTCGAACGAATCGGCAAGGAGGTCGATCACATCGACATTCTCGTGAACAATGTCTACAAGATCCCGGATCCACCGGCGTGGGGCGGTGGCTACTGGGATCACCCGATCCAGATCTGGGACGACCAGGTAGGCATCGGACTACGCGCTCATTACGTCGCGAGCTGGCACGCTGCTGCTTTGATGTTCAAGTCGAAGAACGCCGCGATGATCAACGTCTCATCGCCCGGAGGTCAGGTCTATCATTTCAGCGCGTGTTACGGCTCCGGCAAGGCCGGCCTCGACCGACTGACGGCAGACATGGCGGTCGAGCTCGAACCCAAGGGTATCCCGGCGATCGTACTCTATCCGGGATCGGTCGCGACCGAGTTCATCCGGGATGCAGCCGAAGGTCGCGAGATGGACCTGTCGCAGGCACAGACGCCCCTGCTAGTCGGTCGAACCGCGGCCGCCCTGCTGGCGAGCGATGACCTCATGAAGCGGACTGGAACGATCCAGTGGGTCGAAGATCTCGCTGAGGAATTCGATGTCGTAGACGAGAACGGCACGCGTCCGACGGAAGGCTATGCGCGCCGGTCCGAAGGGACGTCGTAACCCTCCCCGGTCACGGACCCTGCCGGCCCGAGCCGGGCCGCTAGGACTCGCGACGACCTGCTTCGAATAGTGTCTCGGCTTCGACCGTGACGAGGCCCGAAGGTCCCGCGCCTGTCGTCACACCGGCGTCGACGACCAGTGTGTGCCCCGTGATTTGTGCCGACTCGTCGCTTGCAAGGAAAAGCGCCGCGTTTGCGATGTCGCGCGCCTGACCAGCCACGCCCAGGGGCGAGTCGTGCTTGAGTGATTGTTGCACAATCTCCATGTCGCTTGGAACCCGACTCACGACAGATGCAATCATCGGCGTCGCCATGGGACCGGGTGCGATTGCGTTCACACGCACCCGCTTCGAAGACAGCTCACTCGCTGCCGACTTCGTGAGACCGACGACGCCGTGTTTCGCGGCTGTGTAGGCGTGCGGACCGAGCCCGCCCATGATCCCGGCCGTCGAGGCCGTGCTGAGGATCACACCGGAGCCCTGGGGCACCATCACGAGCGCGGCCTGTTTGATACCGAGGAAGACCCCGTTCAGCAGAATATCAATCGTCTTGCGCCACTGTTCGGCGGGCGTTTCGAGGAGGCTGCCTAGCGTGCCGACGACCCCTGCGTTGTTGAACATCACGTCGAGTCGACCGAAGTCCTGAACCGCCAGCGCGATTGCGGCGGCAATCTCGTCTTCCGCGGTGACATCGACCCGAGCAAAGCGAGCGACCTGGCCGAGCTCCTCCGCAAGCGCCTTCCCCTTGTCCTCCTGGATGTCGGCAATCACGACTCGCGCACCTTCCTCGCAGAAACGCCGAACCGTCGCCTCGCCGAGTCCGCTCGCCCCACCTGTGATCACTGCAACCTTGCCTTCGATCCGACCCATCGTTCTTCCTCCGCGCTCGAGCGAGCTCAATATCCCTATAGCGAAAATCGCGACAATGTCGCTTTGCGATTCCCGGATTCCGAATCAATCACACCCGACTCGGAGTGTCATGCCTAGGCCATCCTAGCAGCATCGCGGAGGATTGATCGACCAGCACGCGCCACCGCACAACGGGTCCGATTCACTTTTTCGATTCGTTCAGAAATGTCATAGCATGATGCGGTGTCCGAGACTGGCCCGAATCGGTTTTGAACGAACGAGCCACGCCCATCGTCCACTCAGCAGGGAAGAATCATGCAGCCTCCCATTCGACCGATCCAAATGGCCTACTTCGTGACAGATATCCGCACCGCCGCCCGTCGGGCCAGCGAGTCGCTCGGCGCCGGGCCCTTCTTCGTGTTCGATCGAATCGAGCTCGCCTGGGGCGAGCACCGAGGCCAACGCTGCGACTTCACGCATTCCTCCGCCTACGGCCAGTGGGGCGACCTGATGATGGAGCTGGTTCAGCAGGACGTGGAAGGGCCCTCTCCTTTTCGCGATCTCTACAACCCGGGCGAAGAGGGCCTGCATCACGTCGCGAGCTTCGTCCCGTCGCTCTCCGAGGCGACCGAGTCCTTCCAGGGCGCTGGCTTCGAACTCGCAACGCGCGCATTGACTCGGAATGGCGAGACGGAGTTCGCATTCATCGACACGTCCTCGCAATGGGGTCATATGCTCGAACTCTACGAAGCAAATGACACACTCCGTGGCTTCTACGACTTCGTGCGGAATGAATCCCAGAACTGGGATGGTCGGAATCCCGTGAGAACCCTATGAGTCGTCGGACACTTCGTTAGATCACGAACCGCCGCGCGTGTGACAGATGTGGCATCCTTTCCAACAACAAGGAGGAGCCTCATGCTCGAGAAGGGATTCTTGATTCTGACAACGGTCGTCTGGGTGCCCTACGGCCTGATGTGTTTCCTCGATCCCGCTGCGCTCGCCGAATCGACTGGCGTCGTGGCCTCGACGCCCACCGCTTCGACCGAGATCCGCGCGATGTACGGCGGGCTGCAGACCGCGATCGGTGCGCTCGCACTACTCGCCATATTCAGATCCGGACTGGCCAAGAGTGCGCTCGTCTGTCTCGCCACGCTCTCGGTCGGACTCCTCACAGCGCGATTGCTCGGACTGGCAATGGACGGCGGCTACACATCCTACACAGGCATGGCGATTGGATTCGAGATCTTCTTCTTCAGCAGTTCCGTGTTTCTGATAAGCCGTCGCAAGGAAGCCGCCTGATCAAGGGACCGGTCCTCGATCGTGACGACAATGCGCCTACCTCTGCGGCATCAGCGGACTGGGTCGTTATAGTCCTGGCATGCCGCCGTACTCACTCGACCTCGATCCCGACCAGCTACTCACAACGACCCGCGCTGTTAGACGGCGCCTCGATTTCGACCGCCCCGTGCCGCGAGAGCTCGTCGAAGAATGTCTGGAGATCGCCGTCCAGGCGCCTAGCGGATCCAATGCTCGCGGATGGCATTTCGTACTCGTGGGAGACCCCGAAAAGCGCCAGGCCATCGGCGACCTCTACCGAAAAGCCTTCGATGACTACCGGACCATGCCGTACTCCGCTCATGCTCTCGCGGAGAACGCAAAAACCGCAGAGACCGACACGATGAATGCTGTCGTGTCCTCCGCCGAGACGCTGGCCGAGAACCTCCACCGCGCACCCTGGCTTGCCATTGCGTGCCAAACGGGACGCGTGCCGCTCGTCGAAGGCCCGATCGGACACCTCTTGCAGGCTTCCGTGTGGGGTTCGGTTGCGCCGGCGTTCTGGTCATTCATGCTCGCAGCGAGAGCGCGTGGGCTCGGGACGGCATGGACGACCCTACACCTGACTTACGAGCGCGAGATCGCAGACCTGCTCGGCATCCCCTTCGACGAGGTCATGCAGGCCGCACTTTCGCCCGTCGCATTCACCATCGGAACCGATTTCAAACCGGCTCAGAACCGGGGCCTCGACGGCGTTCTTCACGTCGACGGCTGGTAGACGCAACCAAGGAGCGAGTCTATGCAGTACGAACAGATCCTCAGCCACGTCGAAGACGGCGTACTCACCCTCACGCTCAATCGGCCCGAAAAACTGAACGCCTGGACCCATCAGATGGCGGACGAACTCTGCGACGCCATCCAGCGCGGGAACGACGACGAAAACACGGACGCCATCGTCGTGACGGGAGCCGGCCGTGCCTTCTGCTCGGGGGCAGACGTGAAGGCGCTATTCAAGACCCAGGCCGACGGCGAAAAGGTCGAGCGCCGGAACGATGAGGCCCAGCCCTGGGTCGACCTCCTGCGCCAATCGAAGCCGATTGTCGCGGCGATCAATGGTATCTGTTTCGGTGTAGGACTGAGCCAGCTCATGCCGATGGACGTGCTCATCGCATCGAAGGACGCAAAGCTCAGCTTCCGATTCATCAAGATGGGCCTCGTCCCCGAGCTCGGTAGCTCCCACTTCCTGGTCGCCCGCACCAACTTCGGACAGGCGAGTAAACTGATGCTCTCGGGCGAGGTCATCGACGGCGAGGAGGCGGGGCGAATCGGACTCGTCGACATCGTGACCGAGTCCAACGAGCTGCTCGATGTCGCGCGCCGAACAGCGAAGTCCATGGGCGAGAATCCGCCGACAGCGCTTCGCGAGGTCAAGCGGCTCCTCACGGAAAACATGTCTGAGGTCGATCTCGACGTCGTACAGGGCCGGGAGCTCGCCGCGCTGACGCGGAGCTACAAGACACCAGAACATCACGAAGCGATCGACGCGTTCCTCGAAAAGCGCGAGCCCGACTTCAAGCGAGCCCGACTTCAAGAATAGCTGCGCCTCGAGCAGAGCTGATTGGCTAGTCGTCCGCGGAGTCCATTCCGCGTCGGGTCACTCGATCCCCGGCGACCCAACCGCAGAAATGCGGATCTGCTTCACGCAGCTCGCCCTCGATCCAACGGCCATCCGACTGGAACAAGCCCTGCCTGTCCTCGATCTCCACTCGAATATTGCCCTCAGGCGTGCATATATAGAGGGCTCCGCCGAAGGGATGTCTCAATCCACCGCTCATTTCGCACTCGCTTTCTTCTCGCCTTCTTCGATGAACTCGCCCAACCGATGATGAAGCCATCGGACCTTTGATTCTTGATAGCTCGCGAGGGTCACGCCGGGCTTGTAGCTCGACTCCAACCCCTGCTGGACCTTGGGCATGTTGAAGAAGTCTTGATCGAAGACCTTACCGAGAAACCCGACCGCGCTAGACCATGATTCGTCCTCCGCGAGCCACCGGAGTGTCGCCGGCGGCGGTCGCTCCCCCTCGAAGGGCGCAAGCATGATGCATTCCATGATCGCAGAGCGATGATCGTTTCCGTTCGGCCGGAAGCGATAGACGATCGAATTGAACGCACCCCAGGGATGAACGTTGGGGAAGAGCGTATAGTCGATGCTGTCCACGAGTTCCGCATCGCAGAGCTCATCGACGCGCGAACCGGCCACCGGTCGAAGCGCCTGTCGCATACCGGCCGCCCGAAAGGCTCGAACGGTCATGTCATCAGGAATTTCGGGAACTGGCTCTCCTTCGCGAAGATCCATCGCATAGCCGAGCATCTGCTCCTTCGTCGGCTCTTCCTCGAGAAGCGGGCTGAAGGTTCCCCCCGGCGTGATCACGCGAGCACAATTTCGCCAGACGTCGGCCTGGGAGTTCGTGTCACCGAGCGTCATCAATACCTGCGGATGGGTCGCGTTCACATGATAGGCCTCACAGAACGCCTCTTGCGCGATCTTCCAGTTGGCCGCGACTTTCTTCGCCGTGTGGGAGGCGATGTAGAGATCCTCGAGCGGCCAACGCTGGAACTGCTTCTTGATATCCTCGACGAACTCGTCAAAGGGATCACAATTTTGATCCGGATTGATGAAGATGAAGCCCGCCCAGGTCGCAACGGGAATTTCGGGCAACGAGAACTCAGCGTCGTCGATGTGCGGAAAGTCCCAGCGCGCGGGCACGTCCGTCAACTTCCCATCGAGGCTCCAGCAAAATCCGTGAAAGGGACAGCGCAGCTCAGACGTGCGGCCGTCGTATTCCTTGAGCATTCGCCCGCGATGGAGACAGGCATTCGGGTAGGCCTTGATGGCACCCGACTCTGTTCGCACGACGAGAAAGGACAGCCCGGCGATATCGTACTTGTAGTAGTCCCCGGCTTCCGGGATCTCTTCTTCACGGCAAGTGTATTGCCAGACTCGGCGCCAGAGGAATTCGACCTCGCGGTCGAACCATTCCCGGGAAGTGTAGCGTTCGTTCGAGATGTCCTCGTTTCCGAAATCCATCGGGGACTCCAGGCGAAGAACGTCCGGCACTTCGTGTGTGTCCTCGTCGAGAAGCTGCTGATAAGTAATACCCGGAGACCGGGTCATCGTCTTGGGGTCACGGAGTGTGGGCTCGTTCTTCATAACATCTCCCATGGTGGATGGCGGTCAAGAGTGGATGGCGTTCAAGGCTAGCGAAACGAGACCGGTTGTCGCGTACCGCACAAATCGATCGATCCGCGAGCGACGCCCAGCCTCTGGTTTCTGGCGCCCTCTCCCCTTCGTCATTCTTCCTGTCCGACTCGGTCGCTCCGTTCAGCAGGTTCAATGGACGTATCGATGCAGGATCGCGACGGAACTATGTTAGATTGATCAATCGCACTCGGATTCGAGGGAGTACATCTCCATGGCTCAGAGCGACAAGATGCCGAACCACCGATTCACCCCAAGGGAGGTGGAATCGCGATGACGCAGGAAGATGTACCCGACTACCACAGGGCCGATCGTCAGATAGGGAACGGATCGACCCGCTGGCCCGCCGACGGAGAGAGGCTCCGAGTCCTGGTCGTCACACGCGGACATCCCTTCGCGCGTGATCCCTTCTTCGCCGTCTTCGAACGAAACCACGAAATCGAATGGGCGAATGTCGAACATCCTGCGGCTCAACGCTTCTTTACTCCAGAACTCGCGCGCGAGTTCGACTGCTACGTACTTTACGACATGCCTGGAATCGACTTCGTACCCGGTGCAGCCCCGGCCTTCTTCCCCCCACCCGACTACTACAAACAAGGCCTTCTGGACATGATGCGGACGGGCATGCCCTTGGTCGTGCTCCACCACGCACTCGCGGCATGGCCAGCGTGGCCCGAGTGGGCCGAAATCGTCGGCGGACAATTCCTCTACCAGCCAGGGCCATCCAGAGGCCATGACCTTCCCGATTCGGGATACCGCCTCGACGTCGCCCACACGATCTCGCCGGTCTCCAATCATCCAATCACCGAAGGCATCGAACCCTTCGAACTCGTAGACGAGCTCTACCTGGCACCCGTCTTCGAAGACTCGATCACGCCGCTCTTTCGAAGCGACTTCGACTTCGTCGATTCCAATTTCTATTCGGCGAGCCAAGCGCTCGAGGGAAAGCTCAATTGTCGGGACGACTGGTCACACCCGCCCGGGTCGAACATCGTGGGCTGGGTGAAGAGCTACGAAAAGAGCCCGATCGTCTACCTGCAGTTCGGAGATGGGCCATCCGCCTACAAAAACCCTTCGTTTCAGAAGATCCTCTCGAACGCGATTCGTTGGGCGGCATCGGAATCGGCTCGAGAATGGGCGCTCAGCGCCACGAAGGGGAGCGACTGAGTTCCGTGCTGCCCGCACAAAATGGTCGCTCCGCCGTCCCACCCGACTGTCAGAGAAGAGTGCTGAGCTCAACGTGCTGCAAACGTGCGCCCAGGCGCTCACGCCAGAGATCCATCATCTCCTGCCCGCGACCCTCGTCAATCTCAACGTCATTGGTCGGCGCGAGAGACGTCAGCGTCAGCACCAGACCTCGCTGGTAGTCTCGCCAAAAATCATCGAATGGATAGTCCGAGACGTCGAGCTTGCAATGGTAGTCGCGCACGAGTTCGCATTCCTGACTTGACGTGGTCTCCGGTGGCAATGCTCCACCGAGGAAGTAGGCGACATCATAAGCCGCAGGTCCTGATCGGGTCAGCTGCCAATCCATATAGACGCAGCCATCGGCATCGAAACACACATTGTCCAGTCGAAGATCACAATGAACCAGGGTTTTCGGTGCATCGCGGGTGAACGATTTCATCAAGGCAGCGCCGTGTACCTCGAGCCAATCCAGATGAGGCTGTAAGTCCTGCGGTGCGATCTCTCGAAAGGAGGGCAGCGATTTCTTCAACATTCCATGGCGCATTCGAGTATCGATATCCATGGGCAGCAACCAGAACTGGTCTTCCAGTTTCGAAGAATTCCAGAATGATCGGTGTGTGCTGGCGATGTGTTCGAGAACCTGTGCACATTGTTCGATGGAAGCACCGATCAACTGATCTCCCATTTCCAGGTTTCCAAGATCTTCCATGATCAGCAGATATTTTCGATTCTTTCCAGCTGCGACCCGGGCTCCCATCGTGGCGACCAGGGGAATCATGAATCTTGGCAGACCGTCAAGGAACTTCAGGATCTGTTTCTGCTTTTCCGAACCGGCATCCCGATCGAAATACGAATAGAGAATATGCGGCGTGCGGGCTGGAACCTGCTTCGCCAGATCCTGGAAGAACATGATCTCTCGTTCGTAGACACCCAGCATTTCGCCGGTGGCGCGATTCGCCTTCTTCGGCAGCTTGGCGATGACGGATGCAGGCGTATCCGGGTCGTCACTGGTCAGATGCAGACGGACGATGTCGCCGAGAAATCCTTGACCCTTGCCCAGTACCTGCTGCTCGACGGCACTGATTGGCCATCCCAATGCCCCACTCAACCAATCGGACGTCAACTCTTCAGGCATCTCTGGAATAGGATCAATCATTGATCGACTCGACCAGGCCTATGAGCTGCGCAAGCTCGTTGATCTCGAAGTCGGGCTGTGCAGTAATCTTCAGGCCGCTGGTCAGCGGTGTGCTCACGCCTTCCTCGATGATTCGGGCTGACCGCAATCCCGCCGCGCTGGCACCTGCTATGTCGTGCTGCAGCGAGTCACCTACGAAGAGGACTTCCGCTACGTCGAGCCCGGCCTTCTTCAAGGCGTAGTGATAGATGTCCGTGTGCGGTTTACATGACTGCGCTTCCTCGGAACTCGTCCAATGATCGAGCACCTCGTCCAGTCCGTGCTTTTCCACCAGAGGGTCGAGATAGTCGTCATCGATATTGGAAACGATCGCCAGATACATTCCTCGTGCCTTTAGACTGCGCAGTGTCTCGAGGCAGTCCTGGCGGATAGGCAAATGATCCACCACAGCAGCGAGCTGCAATTCGTGAAATCGTTCGGCTATCTCGTCTGACACTGAAGCGTTGAAGCCCGAAGCGAAAGTCGCGAGGGTCTCCAGAAACAGATCTCGATGGAGAAAATAGTCGCGCTGCGAAAAGTCGCGCATCACCGATTCACTCGCCGCTCGCCATGCCAAGCCGATGTCGCGAGGTTCAGCGTCCAGACCGATCGACCTGGCCGTCTCGAAAATCGATCGGCCCATTTGTGCGCCACCGGCATAACTAAAGAGCGTGCCGCCGAGGTCGAACAGCATTCCTCTGATCTTCACAGCGCTACATTTCTCCTGAATCGAATCGTGAAAAGCCATCGATGGGGGAACTGAATCAACTCCGGAGCTGCCCCCTCAGTCGCGAATCCAACTCCCATGGAAGCCGTGCGGAACGCGCCTTGGCAGGTGGATCTCCGCCACCGGCTCGGATGCGGGCGCCGCAGCATCGAGAATGACGAGTCGACTCGAATTCTCGGCCTTGTCGTACACATAGCCCATGGCAAATCCGTCGTCCTCCGCGGAAGTTTCCGTGCGCTCCGCAAACACGAACTCGCCGGGCTGGGCGTTCGGACCAAAGTCGTGGACCTCGGTGGTTCCCTTCTCCAGATCGTATCGTGTGACCACACCCGCCGCGTCCATGTCCATCCCGCCGCCGTCTTCGGGGCGAGGCGCGGTCACCCAGCCGTAGCGATTTTTCAGTCCGACCTTGCGGTCGTCGACACGCGGAAAGCCGTGGGACACGTCGTCGAGCGCCTCTTCCTTCACGGCGCCCGTCTGCATATCAAACGTCCATCGGTAGAGGTACGACGGTGCGAAGTCGTCCATCGAGTCGCGCCACATGTACTCATGGCGGCCGACGTCGCAGACTACATTCGAGCCTTCGACCCATGCGTTCATGGGATGGAAGACATAACAGGGATCGATCTCGAACCAGCGTATATCGGCGTTGGTCCCGAATCGTGGCATGATGCCAATACGAGCCCCATAGCTCTCGTCCCAGCCGATCGGAATCTCACCCTTGATCGCCTTCTGCAAATCGAAGGTCACCGGCAGATCCATGAAGATCGCGTGGTCTCGCGTAATCATGAAATCATGCATCATTGTCGGACCCGGAACTTCGATCTCGGCGCTGTGCGTCAGTTTGCCGTCGCTGTCGAGCACATGGTAGGTGAGATACGGAGGCAAAGGGCCATAGCCGAAGAAATGCAGCTCGTTCGTTTCGGGACACAGCTTCGGATGGGCGGTGAAGGCCGTGGTAAGCTTGCCGCCGTAGTCCAGGCAACCGACGGTATCCAAATCTCGAGTGAGCTCATACGGGAAGTGACCTTCTTCGAGCGCCAGGATTTTCCCGGCGTGGCCAATCACGTGGGTGTTCGCGGAGCTCGCCGTACGATCCATCATGACCGCCGGGTCCATCGCGTCGAAGCCGCCTTCGAGCTTTGTCGTCTTCACCCAACGGTTGCGATACCAGAGTGCATTTCCCTCTTCGATCCGGATGCCGTGCACCATGCCATCACCAAAGAACCAGTGGCCGCCCTGCCCGTCCACGGGGTTCGGCGTATTGCGCACATAGAGCCCGCTGAGCTCGGCCGGGATACTGCCTGTCACTCGCAATCCGGTGTCAGTGAGTTCATCCTGAACCGGGGCGTAGTTGCCGGAAAGAAACCAAGGCGCTTTTTCCTCAGTATTTTCGCTTGCCATATCGTGGGCTCCTGTTCGCGTCGAGGGCTTGAATACAGACGAACATCATACCCCTTCCCGTTTCTTCGCAAGTAAAGAAATCGGCTGAGGCGCTGAAATTTTCCGTCGTCAGGCCGATCTTTCCGGACCGGATGTTCGCTGAGATAGTATGCTGCCTCAGCTTCTTGCGAATCATACTGCGCAGAGCGTCCCTCGTTATACCCCGAGGCACCGAATCGGAGTTGCAGTGAAGACCCAGCCGCTGAGCCGCGCGACCCTGATTGGCTACGGCCTTGCTGATCTTCCCGTAATGCTTGCGATCATGCCGATGTCGATCTGGCTCTCGCGCTTCTATACGGGCGACATCGGCCTGAGTCTGTCCTCGGTTGCGAACATCATGCTGATGGCACGGCTCCTGGACATCTTTACGGACCCAATGGTCGGCTACCTCAGCGATCACACCAGAACGCGATGGGGGCGACGCAAACCCTGGATGCTGGCCTCGGTCCCGCTCTTGATGATCGGCATCTACAAAATCTTCATGCCGCCCGAAGGTATTGGCATCGGCTATCTCTTCGGCTGGATGACCGTGATGTGGCTCGGCTGGACGATGCTGATGATTCCGTACTACGCGTGGGCCGCGGAACTATCAACGGAATACAACGAACGGACACGGATCACGGGCTGGCGAGCAGTGATGGGCAGCGTCGGAGGAATGAGCGCACAGCTCATTCCCTTCATCGCGCTCGTTGCGTTCGGCTTCGGCGGCACGGCCAACGTGATGCACCTCCTCGGCATCTTCTGCCTATTTCTCATCCCGATCTGCGTGGGAACGACGCTCATTACAGTGCCCGAGCGCCCGCAGGAGACGATGCCTTCAGTACCGATACTCAAGGGCCTACGAATGATGTGGCGCAACGGCCCATTCAAACGCCTGCTGCTGGGCTTCGTGCTGGCGTCGACCGGGCTCTCGATCGTGATGCCCCTGTACATCTTCTTCGTCGAGTTCATCGTCGAAGAGCCGCCCGAGCACGTGCCCTACATGGTGTTGATCAGCAGCCTGACCGCCTTCATCGGCATCCCCTTCTGGGTCTGGCTCTCCAAGCACATCGGTAAACACCGCGCGTGGATCGGAGGCTTTCTGGTCGTTGCAGCAGTGAGCCCGATGTATCTGTTTCTAGGACCCGGGGATTTCTGGTGGATGACGCCCGGTATCGTCATCATCGGTATTGGAACAGGCTCCTTCGCGGCCCTGCCCAACTCCATGAAAGCCGACGTGATCGACCTCGACACGGCGCGTAGCCGCGAGAACCGAGCCGCCTTCTTCTTCTCGGCATGGTCGCTGGTCACCAAGCTGGCCTCGAGCCTGGGCGGTTGGCTTGCACTTCAAGCGCTGGCACTAGTCGGATTCGACGCCAGCAATGGCGCCCAGAACACACCGGAAGCGTTGATGGGCCTACGCCTGACCTTCGCCGTGCTACCAGCACTCATCTTCGTAGCCGCGGCATTCGTGATGTGGGACTACCCGATCACACGGGAGCGTCAGGCGCGACTGCGAGCGGCCATAGACCGGAGGAGTGCCCGTCGCGCCGCTGCCTCTTTTGTCGCGGATTGAAGGCAACGCAAATCACAGCGTGAACGGAAAGTTCAAGTTTCACGTTCACCCGCGAGTCCGATAGGCGACGTCATGTCAATTCGCCCACTTAGGCGCATCAGGCCGATGCGACTGGGCGGCCTGTCGACCAATCAATCTTTCTTATTGGGCTCGTCTCGCCGTCCCAACCTTCGGAGGCTTCCCTGATGACGCGGAACAGCTCGTCATTGACTTCAGTGTGAGCCATCAACTGGATCATGACGCCTGGGGAGTCGACCGAGTCGATGTAGGCATGGCGATCCCCGTAGCTCTGGACAACGACGTACCGCTTCCCCTCTCTTTCGATTCGCTTGAGCGTCTCGTCGATGTCGTCGACCCAGACCGCGAGGTGCTGCAGACCTCCGGTCGGATGGTCCTCCAGAAAGCGACTATAAATCGAGGTCGAGGACCCGAGTGGTTGGATGACTTCGATCTGCTGATCACCCGAGTAGGCAAAGGCCGCGTCGAGATCGAACGTGGTCTCCAGGCCGCGGTCGATCCCCGAATATCCGCGCAGTTCTTCCAAAAAGAAGGGGCCGATTCCGCGTGCGATCCAGTGCCGCATGGCGGCCTGCAGATCCGGCACGACATATCCCTGCTGCACTGGGGGCCCGAATAGCACACTCATGAGTCGCCTCTCCTCTCCGTCTCCCT
>CBFDDD010000099.1:0-16964 GCA_965603475.1 uncultured Myxococcales bacterium | reverse complement strand
CTTGTGGAGGGAATCACGATCAGCTCGTCCCCACAGAAGAGCGACACGTTGGGTGAGGCGAGAAAGCTCTTCAGGCGGGTCGCCATATCGGCCTGACCGCCCACGGGCTCCACCTCGAAGTACTCCACATTTCCATCCATGTACGTAATCTTGAGCGCACCCTGCATCGATTTTTCTCCGCGAGCCGATTGCAGCCCGATCAGGGCCTGATCGGTCGTTCGTCTCACTAATCTGAGGTTGGAATTTTGGAGGTCGGCGCGCAGCAGGGAGCGAACCTACACTCCTTCGAGCAGGCAACGCACGCGATCGTACGGCACGGATCCCGGGCCCCGATCGGGCCACCAGCACGTGTGTATGCCAGACAGAATCGAGCGAAGGGAGAAGGAGCGCATGAAGATTTTCACTCTGGTATCGACGCTGGGATTGGCGGTCGCCACGGTGCTGGCGCCCGGTCCGTCCTTTGCGGAACCGAATACTCCGAAGCAACAGGCCATGCGCGTGCTCGATGAATTCATGCTCGCATTCAACGCGCGGGACGAGGCAGCTTGGCTGGCCACCCTGCATTTTCCGCACGTTCGCGTGGCCAGTGGTGAGACTCGACTCGATGTGACGCCCGAGGCGATGATGTCCTCGTTCGACTTCGCGCAATTCGCGAAGCGCTTCAATTGGCATCACAGCGCATGGCTCTCACGGGAGGTCGTACAATCTGGCCCCGACAAGGTCCACGTGGCCGTTCGGTTCGCTCGCTATGACGAGGAAGGGGCAACGACGGCCGAGTTCGATTCGCTCTATATCGTGGCGCGGCGTGAGGGTCGTTGGGGCGTGGTCGGTCGTTCGAGTTTCGCGCCGTAGAGACTGCGGCGACGAATGGCGATCCAGCACCGTGTCCGACACATCGGGTGCTAGAATTGCATGATGTTCGAGCAAATGGATCCCAAGACGCTGAAGCTGTGGCTGATCCTGGCAGCGGTCGTCTACTTCGTCGTGCCCTTCGACCTATTCCCAGACTTCCTTGGGCTCCCGGGGCGCGTCGACGACGTATTGATCATGGCGTGGCTCGCGTGGTTCTACCGGAAGCACGTCCAACAGTTCATCGCGACCGGGTTCCGGCGCGATCCAGCCGATCACTCAGCGGATAGCGTTTCGGGCCAGGGCGCTCCGCCCCGGTCGCAGCACTCGAAAGCGTTCGACGCCTACGAAGTCCTCGGAGTCGCACACTCAGCGTCTAGTGATGCGATTCAGGCCGCCTACCGTGCGCGGATGAAGGAATACCATCCCGACAAGGTGGCTCATCTCGGCGAGGAGCTACAGGTTCTGGCGCACGAGAAGTCTCAACAGATTCAGAAGGCGTATCGTCAACTTCGCGGCTGATTCGAGCCGTTCAGGCTGGAGCCAATCGATGGGATGGGCTGATCCGTCATCTCCTCGAAGGGGTCCGTCGAGCGCCACGCTCCGATCAGGCAGGCGACCGCGATACCGACTGCGGTCACGTGGAGCGCGGTTGCGATGCTCTCGCAACTCGAGAGGCCTCCCCATCGAGTGAGCAACCAGTTCCAGTCATGGATGTGCCCGCCGACGAGCGGAAGGCTCATCGCCTGCGCGTCACCGAGGTAGCGTGCGGTATTCATCAAACTCTCGGCGAACCAGACACCCATCAGCCAGGCCTCGAAATGCTTGCCTGATTGGATGAAATGGATCGCGCAGGCGACCGGAAAGAAGAGTTGTCCGATCGTACCGCCCAGGAAATGCACGGTTCGACCCATGAAGCCCAGGAAGAGGTGCCCCGCCTCGTGAAACGCCAGGTTGACGCCGTCGAGAAAATGATACTCGTAGGCGAAAGCGAGCCAGACCACGTAGGCCGAAACGAGAACCAGGAGTATGCGCTTCGCGACCATGGCCTTCTATCGGCGGATCGTCGATCAAACATTTCGATTCGAGTCTGGTTTCCGTGGCCAGTCTGGTTCAATTGGCCTCACGCGCGAGATCCTGTATCGAGGCGGGGATACGCAACGATCTTGGCTATCTCTCTGGAGTACTGGGGATCTGGGAGGAAGCTGTGATGAGCGGCGACTTCGAAGCGGTCTTATGCGGTTCCCCCGTCGCTCTCTTGCTGCCGTTCCTCGAGCATTCGTTCGACAGCAATCTCCCCCATCGGCTCGGGATGTTTAACGCGCAGGCTCTCGACCCATTCCCGCGTAAAGTCGCGATCGAGTCCCGCATGAACGGCCGCGATCACGACAGAAGCCAGCAACGCGCCCAGCGTCGCGAGAGCGCTGTCCTTGTGTGAGTCCCAGATGTCGCCCTGCGTGCCGAGATAGGCCATCCCGAGATCCCCGCCGAAGAGCATTGCTGCGGCCCATTCGATCAACTCGAAGAGAAGCGAAGTCGACATCACGACGAGCAGCGGGAACAAGTAGCCCCAGAAGCCCCTGGCATTGGCCACCCGCAGGAAGATTTCGCGAACCGGATAGACGATCAAAACGCCGTAGAGAAAATGCACGAGGCGATCGAAGTGGTTGCGCTCGAGACCAAGGGCCTCGTTCAATTCTCCGCCGAAGAGGGACTGGAACCACGTGTTGTAGGGCACTTCTGCGTAGGTGTAGTGTGCGCCGACTTCGTGCAGGCAGAAGAAGAGGAAGAGGGCGGTGTAGGAGATCTTCGAGAGCGGAAGGCGCCGATAGGTCACGACGAAGAAGGGCACCAGAAGAAAGACGAGCACGTTCTCGAGGAGCCAGTCCTCACGGTAGGAGGGCGCCCAGCCGAGCGCGAGAAAAATCGCACCGAAGAGCGCGAGCAGGCTGGTGGCATAGCGGCGGTGGGCCAACGCTGCGTACCGATGGTCGTCGTGGCGGATGGAAGTAGCCATGCCCGAACATGATACTGCGTGGGGGGATTGTCTTGCTCGTTTCTGTTACTGGGGGTTCTTCTTGTGGCATGATTGCGGTCTATCACCAATGCAGATACGAGGCGTATGTGAGAATCGGTGTCGCGAAGGAAATCAAGGACAATGAGAATCGGGTTGGTCTGACGGCCGACGGCGCTGCGGAACTGGTCGGGGCGGGGCACGAGGTTCGCGTCGAGCGAGGTGCCGGCCTCGGCTGCGGCATTGCCGACGTGGACTACGAATCCGCTGGCGCGACTCTGGTCGACGTGGCGGACGCCTGGGGGGCGGACCTGGTCGTCAAGGTCAAGGAACCGACGTCGGCGGAGTTCGGGTATCTGCAGGGCCAGATCGTGTTCACGTATTTTCATCTGGCGGGCGTCGATGTCGCGTTGACCGATGCCTTGCTCGCCAGCAACACGACGGCGATCGCGTATGAGACGGTCGAAGACGATGACGGGCGATTGCCGTTGCTCGCGCCGATGAGCGCCGTGGCCGGCAGCATGGCGCCGCTGATGGGGAGCTACTACCTGGCCAGGTTCAACGGCGGTCGCGGCATGTTGATCGGGGAAATTCTTGGTCAGCACTACGGCAAGGTGGTTGTGATTGGTGACGGCGTCGTCGGTCAGCATGCGGCGAAGGTGGCTGGTGCGATGGGCGGGCGTGTGGTGATGCTCGGTCTGAATCCGGAGCGGGCTGAGTCTTTGGCCCATCTAGCGCCGAATCTCGAGTACGTCCTGTCGAATGAAGAAAACCTTCGCCAGCACCTGCCCGACACGGATCTATTGGTTGGCGCCGTGCTGGTCGAGGGGGCCAGGGCGCCGCACCTCGTGTCCGAGGCCATGGTGGCCAGCATGCCGGATGGCTCGGTCATCGTCGATGTCAGCATCGACCAGGGAGGCTGTATCGAGACAGCCCGTCCGACCTCGCACTCGGACCCAGTCTATGTCGTGCACGGGGTCACGCATTACTGCGTGACGAATATGCCGGGCGCCTATCCGCGCACGTCGACCTTCGCGCTGACAGCGGCGACCCTGCCGTATGCGAAGCGCCTGGCCGATGGAGGCGTCGAGGCTGCGCTCTCGGACGCTGCATTCGCGAGAGGCATCAACACACACGGGGGCAAGATCACGTGCAGACCGGTTGCCGAAGCTCTGGGCAAGTTGGACTGCTATGTCCGCTCAGACAACATCAGAAATTGAGCACATTTGTCACTCCGAGTCATATGGACAAGCAACATAGAGCCGATTGAGCGATCATACATTGTGGTACCGAAAAGGAGGCTTTGATCATGAAATGCATCGGATCGGTTCTGATCCCTTTGTTCGCTTTCCTCGCTCTTGCGATGACGCTCGGAGCGACCGGCTGCAAGCATCCCGCCCCGCCCGACGGAAAAGTCGACAATCTCACTGTCGCGAAGGTCCAGGGTGAAATTACACTTGGAATGAGCGGCGCCTCGGTTGCCGAGATTCTCGGCTCGCCGAATATCGTGACGACCGATGAAAAGCGCCGGGAGGTCTGGATCTACGACAAGGTCTCGTCGGATAGCGTGGATACCAAGAATTCCTTTGGCGGGTCGATCATCATCCTCGGCGGATCCACGAGTCAACGGCAGAAGACCAAGACCCAGAAGACATTGACCATCATCATCAAATTCGACGAAGACAAGATGGTCCGAGACTTTGCCTACAACTTTTCCCAGTTCTAGCCGGATGCCCGGTCGCGACTCGACGCGTGCCAAGACGGGACGCTCGCGCTCGGGGACCGGATGGCTCGTGGCCCTGCTGGTCTTCTCGTTGATTTTCGGCGGAGGTTGTACGCGGCGGAAGGCGGATCCGGTCGAGATTTTCGTGCTCACCCCCGAGAGCGCCGCGCACAAGGCCATGCAGACTCGGGAATTCGAAACGCCCAGTTCGGACGATCTGCTCTCCGCCTCTGCCGCGGTCCTCCAGGACCTGGGTTTCCAGATTACCGAGAGCGTTCGCGACCTGGGTTTCTTGCGTGCGGGCAAAGAGCGAAGCGCTCGGGAATACGGTCAGGAAGTCAATCGGGGAATCGTCGCCTTCCTGACCTTCGTTTTGAGCGCGTTCGTTGGGGCCAACATGACGATCTTGACGCCCATCGACCTACACCAGCAGATCAACGCCTCGATGATCGCCCAACCGCTCCAGAGCGATGACAAACGTCAGGTGGTCCGGGTCGTGTTCTATCGACTGGTCTGGAAGGGAGATGGAATATCAGGGAATCAGGCAATCCTGCCCGGTCAGCAGAAGATGGAGATGATCCGTGACGCGGAGATCTACCAGTATTTCTTTGCGCGGCTTTCGAAAGCCGTATTCCTCGAAGCCCATAAGATCTGAGAAAAGGGAACTGAATGCGCGTGGACATGATTCGCCTCATCACTCTCTTGTCATTGATCGTGCTGGTGTCCGCCGGTTGCGCATCGCCTCCCAAGGAGCCCGAAACGCTGCTCGCCCCGACCGAAGAGCAGATAAAGATCCGAAATCTCCAGACGCGGACCTTCGACATTGCCGATCGAAAGGCCGCCATGCGCGGCGTCATCTCCGCGCTGCAGGATCTGGGCTTCATCATCGAGCGTGCGAACGAGCCCCTTGGCCTGGTCACCGCGGCAAGGTTTGCGGAGCCTCGCTACTACGATGTCGTAGGCGTGACGGTCACCGTCCGATCCCAAAGCGACACCCAGACGACGATTCGCGCGAATGCCATTCTCAACAACCAGCCGATCACGGATCCCACGGTCTACAGAAATTTCTTCGCCACCCTCGAACGTTCGCTGTTCATAGAAAGGAATTGACGAGGTGGGGAGGCTTCTCAAGCGTCGTTCCTGGTCGGGTCTCGTCACCTGTGGGTTGTGTGTTCTGTCGATGACGGGCTGCGTGAGCTACGGGATGCGGCACGAAATCCAGAGCGACTCGGAGGACCAGATCTGGCTCTCCGAGCAGAGTCAGGTCAGGGTCCGGAACGCACAGAGTCGAGTCTTCGACACGACCGACAAGCGCGAGATGCTGGAAGCGGTCGTCTCGACCTTCCAGGATCTGGGATTCCAGATCGAGGTCCTCGACGAGACCCTCGGCATCATCACCGGAAAGAAATTCCTCGATGCCGAACGCCCCGGTACCTCTGGCTTGCCAACCTATCTGCTCTATGACGACGAGAGTCTTGTCATCTTCAACCGATCCTTCCGAACCTGGGGGCCGTTCTACCGACGCAGCGACCTGGTGCGGTTGACCGTCACGATTCGCAATCGCAACGATGAACAGCTCATCGTTCGCGCCTCTGCGCAGTATTACCTGCGTCCGGTCGAGAGCGCTGACGCCTACCAGAAATTCTATGCCGCGCTGGAGCAGGCGCTCTTCACCGAAAGAATGCTCGACGTCGACGAAGGCTGAGTTCGTCCATCCAAGGTTTGGCCGTCGCCCTTATCGCAGCGCCCGCACCCGACTACTCGACGGTGCTCAGCCAGTCTGAATTGTCGAACCACTTTTTTCGAAAGCGATCGAGCACGCCGATGCGTTCGAGGCTACGGAGATAGTTTTCGATCAGATTCACGAAGAGCGGGTCGCCAGGCGTGACAGCAATGCCGATCGGCTGCGCACTGAAATCGGACTCGACGAATGCGAGTCCGGAATCAGGGTTTCGCAGCAGCGCGAGCCTGATGACTGGATCGTCGGCGATCATGACGTCCGCGTCGCCCCGAAGGACGAGTGCAATGGCATCGTCTTGATTGGCGACAAAGAGATGCGTCGCGCTCGGAAGCGCTCGCTTCACGAGTGCCTCGCTCGTCGACCCCGATACGGCGGCCACCTTGAGGAAACGACCGTGAAGCTGGTGGACCGCCGTGATGTCTTCGAGCTGTGCGGGGGTGCCGAGAATTGCCTTGCGAGACAGGTAGTAGGGGCCAGCGAAGGGGACTTCGAGATTGCGCTGAGGGGTCATCGTGATCCCGGAGATCGCAATGTCGACTTCGCCCGATCGAACGGCCTCGATCAGCTCGCCGAAGGGCTTCTGAACGAGTACGAGTTCGACCTGCAGGATCGCCGCGAGCGCCGATGCGAGGTCGGCATCGAGCCCGATCAGCTTGCCACCCACCGTTCGCACGTTCATCGGCGGGTAGTCGCCCGCCATCGCAACCCTGAGCTCGCCCGAGCGTTTGATCCGATCCGTCGTGCTCCCGCCCATTCCGAGTGTGCTGCACCCGGCGAGCAAGCCGACGAGGAATAAAGACAGCAAAGATGAAATCCGACGTGTGCGCAAAACCAGGTCCTCCCCTTCGATTCAGTACGTCGTCTCGCACGGACTCATCCTCGAGACCGGAAACGCGAAGTAGGGAGCTTACCCGAATTGCGTTCGACCTCCTCCTGAAATTGAGGCTCGAATACTCGATTCGCCCGGCCTGCATTCGGATAAAAGGGTGGAAGACTGGTTTTGTGCCTAGCACGTGCCGGGGCGATGGCCGGTGACGTCCTGATTGCTGCACGCGTCGCATGCGTTTCCGTAGGTCTTCATCGATTCATCTTCTGATACGCCGCAGACCGGGCGGTATTCGCGAGTGCAAATTTCTGGCCGCGGGTCGACGCATTGCGTGAGCGTGGGATCCTCCGAGGCGTCCTGTGGAACGCTTCCCCCTGAGCAGCCGAAGACGATGGTCGCTGCGAGTAGCGCGCAGAATTGACATGTGCTGCGAAAAAGCAGGCAGGGAAGAGGATGACTTTTCATCGAAGGCTCCGCGGTGGCGATACTGGTGGCGATACGGAGAACGTAGCAATCCGGCCGTAGGGGAGCTTTTTTTGTGTTGCGCGCGGGACACGTTGGCGATGTTGAAAATTTTTGGAGCGTCGCTGAACGAGGCTTCCTGGTAGGTCGAGGCAATACAGCCGGGGCGGCAGAGAGGGGTGTCAAAACCAGAGGAGATTTCTGGCGAGATGACTCGAATCGCATCCTTCGAGTTATACTGCGAAAACTAATAATCAAGTGAGAGGTTGGTCATGCACCACTGGAATTTTCCTGAATTGATCTGGCCTCTCGGCCGGGACGTGCGTGCCCTCCGCCCGCTCATCTCGGCATCCGTCGCTTTGGTGGTCTGCGGCCTCCTGCTAGGGGCCGGCCATTCGCTGGCTTCTCCCCTCGAGCTGGTGATGACGCCGGAGGATTTCGAGGAAGAGCCAGGCTACTCGCCCTATGCCGGTCGCAACTATCCGGACGAGGTGCTCTTCGGTGACACGCATTTCCACACCAATCTTTCCTTCGATGCGGGTTTGGTGGGGACGACGCTGACCGTCGACGAGGGCTTTCGCATATCCCGGGGCGAGAAGGTGATCTCGAATACGGGTCAGCCGGTCCAGCTCATCAGGCCGCTCGATTTCCTGGTGATCACCGACCACGCCGAGTTCATCGGGCTGGCCCCGATGATCCAGGAATCGAATCCCGTTCTGCTGTCGGATCCGTGGGGAGCGTGGGTGCACGAACGTTTCAATTCGGGCCCAGAGGGCAGGATGGAGGCCTTTCAGAACATCATCCGGGCAGGTGTCGTCGGCAAGAATCCCTTGAGCTCCGAAGCAGGGGGGCGCAGCGTCTGGCTCGATTTTGTCGCGAAGGCCGATCGCTACAACGAGCCCGGTCGTTTCACGGCCATGGCCGGATTCGAGTGGACCTCGACTCCGGCGGGCAACAACCTCCATCGGGTCGTCATCTTTCGTGACGGAGCCGATAAGACTGGACAGACGGTGCCCTTTTCGACCTTCGATAGCTTCGATCCGCAGGATCTCTGGAAATATCTGGCGGCGTACGAAAAGAAGACCGGCGGACAGGCCTTTGCGATTCCGCATAACGGCAACGTCAGCAACGGGCTGATGTTTGCGGAGAAGACCTTCTCCGGGAAACGGATCAATCGCGCCTACGCTGAAAAACGCATGCGCTGGGAGCCGATCATCGAAGTGACGCAGGTCAAGGGCGATGGCGAGGCCCATCCGCTGCTCTCGACGGAGGATGAGTTCGCCGACTACGAGAACTGGGACGTCACGAACCTTGCGGGTACGGCGCCGAAAACAGATTCGATGCTCCAATACGAGTACGCGCGTTCCGCGCTCAAGCTGGGTCTTCAGCTCGGGAAGAAGACCGGTGCTAATCCCTATAAATTCGGTCTGAGCGGCGCCACCGACACCCACACAGCGCTCCCCACGACGCGCGAAGAGAATTTCTTCGGCAAGTACAAGCACACAGAGCCGTCGGCCGATCGGCACAACGGGGAGGTGATTCCCGCAGAGGATCCCGCACTTCGCATCCTGACTGCTCAGGAGATCGCTTCCGGACTGACCGGGGTGTGGGCGCGTGAGAATACGCGTGGGGAGATATTCGACGCCATGACTCGCAAGGAAGTCTATGCGACGACAGGGACTCGGATCCGCGTGCGCGTCTTTGCGGGCTGGGACTTCGAGGCCGACGACGTGGCTCGGCCCGACTTCGTCGCGCAGGGCTATCGGCGCGGTGTGCCGATGGGCGGGGATCTGAGGTCGGCTCCCGCCGACCAGGCTCCGACCCTGATGGTGCGCGCGTTGCGGGATCCGGACGGCGCCAACCTCGATCGCATCCAGATTATCAAGGGTTGGCTCGACAAGAAGGGCAAGACCCACGAGCGCATATTCGACATCATGGTCTCGGGCGACCGTACGATCGGCGCAGACGGTCGCGCGCGTGAACCGGTCGGAAATACTGTCGACATTCCGTCGGCGAGCTACACGAATACGATCGGCGCCGCGCTGCTAGCGGGTCATTGGGCCGATCCGGATTTCGATCCGGCGCAGCACGCCTTCTACTATGTGCGTGTGCTCGAGATTCCAACGCCACGTTGGACGACCTACGACGCTGCGTTCTTCGGCGTTGAACTTCCCAAAAGCGTGCCGCCGACCCAACAAGACCGCGCCTATACGTCGCCGATCTGGTACACGCCTTGAGTGAGTGCGGAGGGGATCAGCGAGCTCCTGTCCAGAGTTGCGGAGAGTCCACTTGATATGAACCGCTTCAATCGCGTGCTTCTGATCGCTATGGGAATCAGCATTCTCCTTGCTTTTGGTCTTGGGGCGTTCTTTCAGAGCTCGACGAGCGGTGCGCTGCAACACGCAGAGGCCTTTCGCTTTCGACGCATGTTGACGACCCAGCAGGGCGATCAAGACGCGTTTCGCTTCTTCTATGTCACTAATCGCAGGTTGAAGGAAGCTGGCCATGCGATCGAGGAGCGCTTCGAGAACGGACGCACGGCAGATCTGCAATTCGGCTTGTTCGACACGGAGATCCGACCCTCCTTGGGAATTGGCTTGCTGATCGATCCGACGGACTGGTTTCAGAACGAAGAAATTCAGCTGCGCGATGTTCGAACGCTGCCGCAGCCTGAGTTTGTCGAGCAGCTGCGAGCACAAGTCGACTCTTCTCCCTATCGCTCATTGCTCATCAATGTGAACGGATTCAGGGAGCGTTTTCCGTCGGCCCTGCGCAAATCGGCATTTCTTGCTCACGTGCTGGATATCGATTCCCCGCTCCTGGTATTCGACTGGCCAGGAGATCAGGGCTCCACGCCAATGGGCTATCGGCGCGCGCAAGGCGTCGCGAGAGAATCGGGGGCGGAGCTAGCGAAGACGCTCGCGTTGGTGATCCGGGAGGTGCAGCCGGAACGCTTGTGGTTGCTGGCGAACAGTATGGGCGGTGAAGTCGTCGTCAGCGCCTTTACACTGCTCGCCGAGCAGCCGGATTTCGCGGATGCGGAGGACGAATTCGAAGAAGTCATCTTGACCGCACCCGACGTCAGTCACGAAGAATTTGGCCGCAGATTCAGAGACGAAATTCAGGCGCTCACCCAGCATCTCACTGTGTACGTCTCATCCAATGATCGTGCCCTTCTGATGAGCCGTATTCTCAACCGAGAGAGGCGCCTGGGTCAGAGCACAGTCGATCCCTCGAACCCAGATCAATCAGAAGAGGCTGCCAAGGCATTCGAGCTGGTCGAGCCGCAGAGTGATCTCGTCACTCTGGTGGATGTAACGCCTGTTAATCGCACTCGAAATTTCCACAATTTCAGTCTGGAGACCCCAGAGTTCTTCGACGATCTTTACCTGCGGCTCACGAACCCCCAAGCGCCCCGAACCCGGCTTCAGTATCGAGTCGTCTCTCGGAGCGGCGCAGAGTATTGGGTTTTGACCCGTGGTCGCTAGGGAAGAGTGAGGCATCAGATCATGATCGGGGCGGGAGTGGAGAACGGGGCGCCGCAATCGAATCGGCTTCGAATCTTGGCGGTCGTACTCTTGTTATGCATTGCTGGCTGCGGCGGGACTAGCCTCGAACCGTGGCATAGCCATAGGCTGACAGAGGAATACAGCACCGCGAATAGAGACGAAGTCAACAGCTTCGATGATTACCTTCGGCTCGAGGATCGGCTCTTCGCAGAGTTGCAAGAAGATGTCTACGCTCACGTCGGGAGCGGCCCCGCCTATGCGTTGGTGCGGTACAGCGCCGGCAGTCTCGCCGACCCGGAGGACGACGAGCCCAACTGGAATCGCAGTTTCGAACTCGCGACCGAAGCGCCCGTCGGCGGAGTGCTCCTCCTGCACGGAATGTCGGATTCGCCCTATAGCTTGCGGGCACTCGCGAAGACGCTTGCGGAGCAGGGCTATTGGGTCATTGGGCTACGTCTGCCGGGTCACGGCACTGCGCCTTCGGGTTTGGCGCATATCAGCGTAGCGGACATGACCGGCGCGGTGCGTCTGGCCATGAAGCATCTTGCATCCAAGCTCGGAGACAATCCCATCCACATAGTGGGTTATTCAACGGGCGCCGCTCTGGCTCTCGACTTCGCTTTGGACGAGATCGAAGGCAAGGTCTCGCCGAAGCCTGCAAGCCTCGTCCTGATTTCCCCGGCCATTCGCATTCACCCCTCAGCGGCCCTCGCCAGATTCAAGGACGGGTTGTCGATTGTGCCCGGTCTGGGTGGTTTGGCTTGGCTACAGGTGCGTCCCGAGTTCGACCCGTACAAGTACAATTCATTCGCGACCAATGCGGGTGGGCTCGTTCACCGCCTCACTCGATCCGTCGATCGGCGCATTGCCTCTCGATTCCGTCCCGGTCGGGGTGACATCCTGCCTCCAACCCTGGTCTTCAAGTCGACTGTCGATGCAACTGTGACGACCCGGGCCGTTGTGGATCGGCTGCTGACACTGTTGTCCTCCCATCGTCATGAGCTGGTGCTCTTCGACATCAACCGCTTGGCGGCCAAGTCCACACTGATGATCGCCGATCCGGGACCGCTTACGAAGCAGCTGCTCGAGAACGACACGCTGCCTTTTGCCGTGACCTTCGTGACCAATGCAGATGTGAACACGCGTGCAGTGGTTGCTCGGCACAAAGCTCCTTTTTCGTCCGACGTTTCGGAGGAGCAGCCGCTCGGCCTCTCGTGGCCCGTTGGCGTCATCTCGCTGTCCCACCTGGCTCTTTCGATCCCGCCGGATGATCCTCTGTACGGTTCCCGCCCACCCGGGAACGAGGGCATCCTTTTCCTCGGAGACATGCCCATGAGGGGCGAGCGGGGCCTGATCAATCTTCCCGGAGACTGGCTGTTGCGTATGCGTTACAACCCCTTCTACGACGTTATCGAGAAACGGGTGCTCGAGTGGTTCGAACTCGAGCACGATCAGGTCACGCGGCCGTAGCAAGAAAATGAAGTCGAGCCTAGGGTGCCGACGATCCGTTATTCCACGGCTGACGAAGTGTTTTCGGAAGTGGGCGCGGTGGCCTTCGCATCGATCACCCGATTTCCAGAACGCTCGACAGCGTCGCTCACACCGTCGGTAAAGTTATAGGCCTCTGCTCGAGAGGTTTTGACGAGCTCGCCACCCTCGAAGACGTGGTTGCTGAAGAGCGCGTTGAAGAGTGCGCGATTTGAGGGAGACCAGCTGTCGTCTGTGCGCTGGCCCAGATCGGCCAGGGATTCGCCCGGCAAGGCCTTCACGACTCTCAAGCGGTGTGCCTGGATGAGCCGGCGATTGTCGGGGGAGAGCCTGCGGAAGCTTCGTGTCGCAGTCAGGGTGCGTCCCAGCTCCGCTCGCGCCGCCCTGCGCGGTGCGAACGCGATGATCCGATAGGTCACCCCTCCGTAGGGGACGAACGTGGCATAACCCCGCCCCCCTCGAAAGGAGCCGGCGGTGCGCAATTCGAGGCGCCACGCAGGAAGCCGACCGACTCGTACTGCTCGGCCGGATTCTACGCGAACGTCATCGTCGTCTAGCGCTGCGAACCACTCCTCGGCACGGGACTGCGGGTCTCCGGCCTTTTGATCCGCGGTGAGGAAGACGATCGCACCCGAGGCCGGCGACTGTGCCCCGACGACGCGATGGCTCGCGGATTTCTGCCAACCGGCGGGGAAGGCGATTTGGAAGTCGAGCTCGGGATGTAGGAAACGATGCTCGATGAAGACGCCCGATTGGGGCCGTTGGCCGATGTCGATGCCTTCGGTTCGATCGAGCAAGACCGTCCTCGGATCGCCGATTCTCGGATCTCGTTTCCAGGAAATCTTGCCCGCTCGTGCGGAGTTGATAGCGACACGATCCTGTAGGCCTGGGTGGGTATCCAGGAAGCTGAGCTGTCGAGAAAAGCCAAAGCGATGCCGCTCTGCCGTACGCAGGCTGGCAAGTAGAGTCGCCATGCCCATCGGGTCGTAGCCCGCCGCAGCGCAGATCCGTTGCCCGCCTTCGTCCGCAAGATGTTCCATTTCTATGGAAAACGAGGCGTTGCGCGCCGCCCGGCGCCAGGCGCGAAGGAGTGGGTTGGGGCGCTCGCCCGATACGCGAGGTCGGGCCGTCTGCCCCTGTTCAGCGTGGGCGAGTTCGTGTCCCAGCATGCAGGCGAGTTCGTCTTCGTTGTTGGCGAGAGCGAGTAGACCACGCGAAAGGTAGATGGAGCCACCCGGTAGCACGAAGGCATTTGGCTGGGCGTCGTTTACGACCTGGAACGAGTACGTAAAGAGGGGGCGCTTCAGGCCAAGCACCAGTCGCTGGCCGATTCCGCTCAGATAATCATCGAGCTCCGCATCGCCGAGCAGCCCGATCTCATCCTCGATCGCGTTGGCGGCCTCCGGCCCACTGCGCGCGTTGTCCCACTGGGTGCCCAGAACGCTGCGCTCGCCGCTCGACGGGCCCCCCGAACAAGCGGCGCCAACGACGAGCCATGCACACGCAGACAGACATAGGGCGATTCGTTGGGTGCACATACGCCAGCCGATATAGCACAAACGGATCGCGTCTTTTTTGCCTAGAGGGTGGGGCGGATCGCCTAGGGGCCGTCGATCCAATCGAGTGCGCGGCGTTCCTGGAAATTGTAGAAGGGGTTATGACGAAGTCGAAGTAGCCAGTCCGCCGGGAATTTCAGCAGGCCACGCTCACCGAGAAACGCGATGTTGCCCAGGTGCAGAACTTCATTCGAGTCGTAGGGGCGCGCACCATAGAGCGGATCGTCCATTGGGAAGGGCAGGGCGACATGGGAGAGCGAGATCACCCCGGCAGGCCAATCGGCTCCCAGAGACTCGATCGAGACCGACGAGGAGCGCGGACTCTTTCGGCGGGAGAGGACGCGATTGCTATCTGGCGCCTCGTTGCCCACGATCGTGAGATGAAACGAAAGTGTGTCGTCTTGCATCAGTGCGGTCGTGAGGGGGCCGGGATCGGAGACGAGAAGCGTCGACTTGACGTTGCTCCGGTTGATGTCGAAGAGCACGAGTTCGTGTCGATCCGCCGCGAGATGCACGAGCAGATTGTCGACTACGGCATCGACTGTGACAGTGGCGTCGACCGTGGACAGGAAGATCAAGGTGCGCGGAAAGGCAGATAGGGGACCGGACGCGGATCTCTCTGCGATCTGGCGGACGACTCGACGGGTCAGGCGATGCACCTGGTCGCCCGCGTTGACCGCGAAGGAGTTGTACTTGAAGGGGTCGAATTCCGGCACGGTCTGTGTCCACGCGAGCTTTTCGAGCCCGGGAAGCGTCGAGAAGAGCCGAATCCAGCTTGCCCCGGCCGCGGCCGGGCTGATCGCGACTGCGGGCGAGATCAGTACGAGGCTCTCGGGCTTCGGACGATCGGGCGTGCCCGTCGCCGAGAGGCTGTACTCGAGCGCCAGGGATGCGCCTGTCGAATAACCGACGAGATGAAGTGATCCCGCTCCAGCATACGTCGCCAGATGTCTCATCGTGATGGACACCAAGGCCGCCATGTCCTCCCATCGGACGTTTTTGAGTCCCGAGGGTGCGGTTCCGTGACCGGGCAGTCGGAGACCCACGACCCAGTAGCCGCGCTCGTTCAGGCTTTTGCCGAGCGCGCGGAGGCTATAGGGCGAATCAGACATCCCGTGCAGCAAGAGCACGCCTCCGCGAGGTCTCTCGGCGGGGAACTCGAAACTGCGATTCCAATCGGTCTCGAATCGGCGGGGATCGGCCTGGCTTCCTCTGCTGTAACGGGCGAGGGCTAGATGGGGCCCCGTCGGCGTGTTTGCGTAGACTTTTTCGTCGAGTTCTCTGAATAGGCGATCTTCGAGGGCCAGGTATTCACTGAAGGTCTCTACGTCGTCCGAAAGATCGGCGTCGAATTCGGTCTTCAGGTCGACGGTATGCCACAGGTCCAGGGGTGGGCCGCTCCGAACCAGACGGATATAGAGGGACAAACCACCGACTATGAAGCCGAGGAACGCGACGGCGAGAACCAGCAACGCTTTCTTCATGACGTGCGGAATCGGTTCACTCCTCATTCGGTCGGGCTGGGGCGCTGGCGTGCGGCGAGACACGCCGCCGCCAATTCGTGGGAGGTGCTCTCGGCGGGCTGCCGATGTTGCCCTGCCTCGAAGGGTAGGCCACAGAGCGTCGAATGCTCTGGGATTAGACATCAGAAAGAATTAGATTTGGGTGCGGTAGGGGAGGAAGAGAGAAATGCCGTGGCGTGGCTGGCTGATCTTGATGCTATTTACGCAAGTGATCGCCTGCGCCACGACTCCCGTCGGTGTGCGCCGCGCTTCGGCGAGCGATGTCCATCGCGCCCTGACGGCCAATGTCCTCACCGCCGGAGAACCCAGTGCGGTGTCGACTCAGATTCTGAATCACCGCAACCTTCTCGAGCTGTATGAGGATGAGCCGGACACGGCGATCGGGTCGCTGCGCGCCGATCTGCTTGCGACGACCGAGCAGCGCGATCTGCTCTTCGCGTTGGCTGAGCTCGAATTCCATCGGGGAGAACGCATGCGCCGCGGCGACGCCCGCCCGCATTTCCTCGCGTCCGCCTTCTACGCCCAGGCCTTCGCGGCGAGCATATCGGGTGACGAAGTCGAAATTGCCCTTGATCCCCGCCTTCGTCTCGCGGTGGATCTCTACAATCGGGGACTCGCCGTGGGACTGGCCACGGACGATGGGGACTACGTCGATATCACGCCTCGTAGCCTGCCGATGTCATTCGGCGAACTCGTGTTGGGGGGGGATGAGGCCGACCTGCTCTGGGGCGGCTACCGGATGACCGACTTCGTTCCCGTCGCGGAGCTCGAGGTTCGTGGGCTTCGCAATCGCTATCGGACTCCCGGGATCGGGATTCCCCTGGCCGCCTCGTTGGAGCCCGTGGAGCTCAACGACTCGGAGCGACGTGTCGGTCGTATCAGCAGCGGCGTTCGAGTCGCCGCGACCGCACTCGTCCGCTTCGGCGGCGGTCTCCAGAAGTTCGATGGGGAAATAGTCGGGGGAGAGCTCCGACTCTTCACTCTCGACGACGCAACGACGACGGTCGTCGGGGAGCGAGTCATGCCGCTCGAATACGAGCCGACGGCAGCTCTTGCCTTCGGCCTCGCCGAAGCGAGCCCCTGGAGATTCGAGCGCCGTGGATTCCTGTCCGGGGACTTTGGCAAAGATCGCGACCGGGGCCTGCGGATGCTCGCCCCCTACGATCCTGCCCGCATACCGGTCGTCTTCGTCCATGGAACGGCATCGAGTCCGGCCCGATGGGCCGAGATGGTCAATCATCTTCGATCGGATCCCGTGATCCTGGCGCGATAT
>CBFDDD010000098.1:0-17000 GCA_965603475.1 uncultured Myxococcales bacterium | reverse complement strand
ACGGTTGAGGCAGGCCCTGAATTCGGTAGTCAGAGTTGGATCGGCGACCACCGGCATGAATACATCGAAGTTCAACAGTTCGCGTTGGCTCTCGGCTTCGGCGAGCTTGTTGGACTGGCGGATCTGCGCCGCGAGATAACCCAAGGTCACCAGGACCGCGACAGCTCCAAGAAATTCCGCACCCGCGCCGATCGCATCCCAATTCACCAGATTCTCTCCCCCGCCACATCCCAGAGTCCACGATCGAATCAACGCTTGCCGTCAGCCTCGGCCAACAGTATGCCGCTTTCGAAGCGCACGATTTCGACACGCCTGTGCCTCGATCAGGGCGCCGCTTGGGCTTGACCTTCCGACGACTCGGCCGCCTCTGCCGGCGACACGACTCCGCCCGCTCGCGCATGGCGGGAATCTAGGAAGATTAGATGGGCCTTCAAGCTGCGGTGATGGAGCCCAGCCATCCCTCTCAGCGTCGCGATCTGATGCGGCCGTGGGATGCATAGTAGATACCGACAGGGGCGGCTCGAAATGCCCCGTGTTTTCAGGGCATCGCAGCAGCGACGCCTCGAGTGCAAAATGTCATGAGACGCAGAAGTGCGGAAACCGAACGCACTGCCCCTCAGCACGGATCCTGAGTCTACTTTGAGTCGCACCGATTCGGAGACCAGAAATCATCAATGATTCCGGATAGTTAATGGTGGAGGCGGCGGGAATCGAAACGGCGTGCGTCCCAATGAAATCAGTCACTTACGGGCGAATCAGGTGCCTCAAGAGTGCCTCATGGACTTTCGCCTCTTGCTGGAACACCAGCCACGGGCGTCCGGGTTTCCCCAAGCAGATCCGACGTGCTTTGGTGTCATGCTCTCCCTTGCTCCCTGCCTTGTCCACGATCGGTGCCGACTAACCGGGGGTGACCAGCCCGAACTACGGCGTCCGCCGATCACGCGCGAGGGCCTCTACAAGTAGAGCGCTCGTTGTCGTGTAATCCCTCTCTCCTCTTGCCCAGCCCAGGCGGGCGCTGGGAATCTGCAACAATCCTGAACACTTCGGGGCGCTGGCCCGACAGTCAGTTGTCGTTGTGGAGTGAACTGTGCGCGTCTAGGCTTCGGCCAAATTCGGGAGGTTGCCATGAAGCTGAAGATTGGACTTACGTTTCTTGCGGGATTCGCGACGTGCGTTGCGCTGCTGGTGCTCGTCGCGGCCAAAGGATCGCCCACCAAGGCCACGACGGACCGAGACGTGTACTTCCCGAACAGCGAGAGCCTAGCGCCGGATGAAATGCGGGTGATCGCCTGCGGGACCGGAATGCCCACGACGCGAGCCGCTCAAGCCGCAGCGTGCTTCCTCGTCGAACTCGGGAACGGCCCGGAACGGTGCGATTACGCCTCATTCGAAGCGTAGTTGTCAGAACAGTATTTACCGGTGGTGCTGAAAACGCAGCTTAAACTTCCTACACGCATTCACCTCTTCGACTTCGACGTGTTCTTTACGCACAATGCGTTCAGAGCGCCAGGGGCTCCCTCGCTGCAAGCGTTGCAGGACGGCCCGACGAAGGCAGCGCACCTACACTCGGTGTACTCGCGGATGCATCGCGGCATCGTTCCGCATGAGGTCGCTGTTGACGAATCCAACGTCTCAGTCTTGAACGGATTCGACTTCGTGTTTCTCTGCGTCGATGATGGGGCCGTGAAGGGTCCGATCGTGGAATTTCTTGAAGAGCAGGGTACGTCCTTCGCGGACGTGGGGATCGGTGTTGAGCTGCAGGATGAAATGTTGGGTGGGGTGGTCCGTACGACGACCAGTACGCCGGCGATGCGCGAGCACCTGAGGAAGCGCGTGTCCATGGCTCCGTCCGCCGCTGATGACGCTTACGCCTCCAATATTCAGATTGCCGAATTGAACGCACTCAACGCGTGCATGGCAGTGATTCGTTGGAAGAAACTGGTCGGGTTTTATCGCGACCTGGAGTTTGAGCACTCGTCCACCTACACGATCGACGGAAATCTGCTCTTGAGCGAGGACGTGGAGTGCGGCTGAATCGAATTTCACACTCGTTTGTGGAGCAGATCCCGGCAACGCTGGAGGAAGGCATCGTTTACGTGTCGATCCAGTATGGAACAGCCGTGCACCTGTGCTGTTGCGGCTGTGGGGATGAGGTGGTTACGCCTCTGACGCCTGTCGATTGGCGTGTGACCTACGACGGAGAAACGGTCTCGCTGCGCCCTTCGATCGGAAACTGGAGCTTCGATTGCAGGTCTCACTACTGGATCACGCGAGGCAGGGTCGAATGGGCGGCAGATTGGTCGGACGAGGAAATCGCCGACGGGCGCGCCAAAGACCGCAAGCTGAAGGACCACTTCTTCGGATCCAAGCGCGGCCTTATTCCTACTGAGTCGAGAGAAGAAGACTAAGCAGAGCGGTGTGGCTATCCTGGCGACCGCCGCACCATGCGGAAGGCGGCCGCGGGTTCCGCGGGACAAACGCGGGACAAAGGTTTACGAACCAGACTTCTTAGATTTCAATGACTTACGCTTCCTGGACGCGGGTTCGATTCCCGCCGCTCCCACCAATTTCTTAATAATTCCAAATATTTACGATGGAAGATGCGGGTTGCCGAAAACCCGCATCCGCTACGCCAGAGCCCTGCGAATCCGGGCTCTTGCCCGCGGCCAGTCCTCGAGCGGGACAGTGGACCGCCAGGCCATCGCCGCTATGACGATCGTGGGTCCGTGGAAGTACGTCGCACAAATGAACCACGCCATCCCGTTGAGAGCTCAGGACGCCTCGCTTATGGATCACGTTCATGCTTCTCGCTCACTCGGTGGCCGTCCGAAGATCCGATCCAGCGCGGTCTTCAGATCCCCATCGGGGTCGGCTGGAATCTCGCGCGCCCGCCACGCGATGTGGCCGTCCGGGCGCACGAGCAGGGCGCCGTCGTCGGGGACCTCGCGAACGCTCGCCCAGGCAGCATTCGGATCTCCAACCTCCCCACCATCCCCGATGATGAACGCCGGCAGCTTCAGGTTGTGTGCCGCTTCGACCCAGTGCTTGCCGCCCGCACCCGTCAGCAACACGGGTTCGCGCGAATCGACCAGATCGAGGCTCGAGACAAGCGCGTTGCCGCGCGTCAACCATGCGTGGGGCATACGGGCACCGGGGCGGGTGGTGGGCACGTAGTCCGACACGAAGTTTTTCGGAACGGGCGCGGGTGATTCATTCGGGTCGAGCGCGCCGGTCTCGTAGATGTGCCCGAGGTCGAGCCCGTGGGTGTCGAAGTGCTCCTCCTGCTCGTCGATGGCCCGCTGCACGCGCGCGATTCGGGCCGGCTCTTGCGGAAGGGCGCGGATCTGCGCTCGAGCTTGTTCGGCGTCGAGTCCGACGGGAACATCGAGTGCCTCGACGACCGCGTCCATCTTCAGGTGGTTCGCGAGACTCTGCTCGCAGTTCACCGAGGCGACGCCGCGCCGCTCTGCCTCGTAGGTCTCGAGTAGCTCCAACGAGGCGCGACCTTCAAGGACGGCCACGAGCTTCCAAACAAGATTGTAAGCGTCCGCGAAGCCGGTGTTGAGGCCGAGGCCGCCAGTCGGAGGGAAGCGATGTGCTGCATCGCCCACGAGGAACGCAGGGTCCTCGCCGTAGCCCTCCGCGACTTGCGCGGTCATGACCCACGAGTCCATCGACCGGATCTCGAACGGCACGTCAGTGCCGAGGGCATGCTCGACGAGTCGTCGGCAGACCGGCTCGGTGAATGCCGACGCGTCTGTCTTCGTCTCGTCGTAGGGATGCATGTAGACCCATAGCGAGTCGATGTCGTGGGCGATAAAGATCCCGGGCTCCTCCGGGTCGAGGTGCCAGAAGAGGACGCCGGCGCGGTCGGTGAGCAGCGAGCGCAGGTTCGCCTCCAGGCAGATGTTCATGACGGTCTCGACCCGTTCCGGGCCGACCATCTCGATGCCGAGCGCCCGGCGCACACGACTCGCCGCGCCGTCGCAACCGAGCAGGAATCGACTGCGTACCTGTTCCTCGACTCCCGTCGCCATATTGCAGAGCGTCGATCGCACGCCGCCTTCGGCGCTTTCGAAGGACCGCCACTCGCAACCGAAGTCGACCGCGGCGCCCGCATCGCGCGCGTACTCGAGCAGCAGCGGCTCGAGCCTGGACTGGGAGATGTTCGCGAAGGGCGTCGGTGTAGAGCTGAGCATCTTGCCGATCCGCTCGGGCGTCGCGAGCTGGATCCGACCAATCTCAGGTCCTGCCAGGGTGTGTACCCACTGCACGCTTTCGATGTCAGCCATCGGCGCGCCAATCGCGCGAACCACTTCCTGATCGATCCCGGCCGCGCGCAAGATCTCCATGGTGCGCGAGCTGATCACATGCGCCTGCGGCGCGCGATGCAGCCCTTCGCGCTTCTCCACGACTCGATTCGAGATTCCGGCACGGCTGAGGAGGATCGAGCAGATGAGACCGACGGGACCTGCCCCGACGATCAGGACCTGCGTGTCGACTTTTAAGGACTTCACCCTCGCACCTCCAGGATCAGACGACTCATCATCGGTTCATGTGACTCGGCGGGCCGCCGAAGATCGGGAAAGGTATGGCGTGAGTGCGCGACACCGGCTCACGGGGTTGCGCCGACGCTCGACGCGATCCGGATCAGCAAGTGTTGAAACCAGCCGAGGTAGGCGCGCGGAATGGTCGTCGGGCTGCGAGGCGCGACATCCTTCCAGCGCACCAATTCGCGCGGCGACTCTCCCGCGTCCAGGCGAGCGCAGAGTTCGTCCGGGTCGAAGTCGATCCCAATCGGGTTGGTCACGAAGTCCGGCCCGGCGAGAAACGCGTTGGCCTCCTCCTTCGTCTCGAAGTTGTCAATCTGGAGTTCGATCTGGTTGTTATCGGGATCGGCGTAATACATAGACGTGGTGCCGCCGTGGTTGATGCACCAGATGGGCTCGATGCCCGCCGCCTTCAACCGTTTGTAGGTATGCAGCAGGTCGCCGAGACACTCGTACGTGTAAGCGATGTGATCGACCGAGGCCATGAACTTCGGTCGCGGAAGAAGCCCAGGCATGTGGGCAATGGCGACCCGGTGGTGCTCGTCGTCGTACGTCAGGAAGGTCGCCATGTCGTTTGCGAACATCGGCTCGGCTTCGAGCACCGACTTGTACCAGTCGACCATCTTCGCGTAGCGGCTCGTACGAAGTACGACGTGAGCAAACTTGGCCGGTGCGATCTTGCCGCGCTCGCGGGCGGTGCTCGGGATCCCTGCCTTCTGGGTCATCGCTCATCCCCTCCGTGCGCCGACGCGATTTCGTAGCACGCCGACCTTTTCGATTTCGAGTTCGACCGTGTCCCCCGGCTCCAGGAAGCGCCACTGCTCGATGCCTGTCCCTCCGGCGCCCGCGCCCGTTCCGAAGAACTCGCCCGCGACCACGCGCTCGCCAAGGGAAGCCTCCGCGATCATCGCGTCGATCGAGTGGTACATCTCGGAGGTATTGCAGACTCCGCGGGTCTCGCCGTTGACGCGCACCTCCATTCGGAGCTTCGACGGATCGGGGATCTCGTCGGCGGTCACGATCCAGGGGCCGATTGCATTGCCGCCCTCGAAGTCCTTGCCCTTGCGCGGTCCGAGCGGGCTGCTGATCTCCGTCAACAATCGATCGCGCGCGGAAAAGTCGTTGTAGACCGTGTAACCGAAGATGTGCTCCCGGGCGCGGTCCTCGGGGATGTCTTGTCCTGCGCGGCCGATCACGAGACCCAGCTCGATCTCGTAGTCCATCTTGGTCTCGGGAAAGGTCGGCCAGGGCACCTCGTCTTCGGGACCGATCACGCTACTCGTATTGCCCTTGTAGTAGGCGGGCGCGCGGTAGAAGTCCTTCGGAACCTTGATGAAGCCGATCAACTTGTTGAGCGCGACGGCGACGTTCCCGCCGCGGGAGCGCACGACGGCCTCGATCGCCCGCGTCATGTGCTCTTCATAAACGCTGAAGCAACGCATCCGGGGCGGCCGCGGAAGCGGTGCGAGGAGGCGAATCTCGTCGAGTCGATGGATGTGTTCGGCGAGTTCGCAGAGCTTTCGGGCGCGGTCGAGTCCTGGCTCGCCAGCCTCGATCAGCTCTTGCAAGCTCGCAAACTCGGCACTGAGGTCGACGACGCGCTGTCCGTCGGCGAGGAGTGCGCCAGGGAGTTCGGCCCCAGACGGGGATTGGAACGTAACGAGCTTCATGCGGTCTCCTTTGGGAGCCAGGCAGCGATCGCCTGCCCGATCTCGTCGGGCGAGTCTTCTTGTACGAAGTGTGAACCCTTCACAGTGACTTCGGTCTGGTTCGGCCAGCGCCGACAACGTTCACGCTGAGCGCCGCGCAGGATCGCCCCGGGCTCAGCGTTGACGAAGAGCTTCGGGACGGGAGCCGAGTCGAGCCAATCGGCGTAGGCCGAGACGATGTCGTGCACGTCCTTCGGCTCGCCGCCGATCGGAATCTCGCGCGGCCAGGTCAGCGTCGGGCGGCGGCTCTCGCCGGCTTCGAGGAAGGGACGCCGGTAGGCATTCTTCTCGACGTCGCCGAGCTTGCGCAGGATCGCACCGGGCAGCACCTGCTCGACGAAGGCGTTCTGCTCGAGCGCGAGCTTCTCGCCCGCGGGCGAGCGCAAGGCCTTGAAGATCGGCGTCACTGCCTCCGGCCACTCGCTCCAGTCGGCGATCGGCGCGACGATCGCCTCCATGTACGCGATGCCCCGGACGGCGTCGCGATGTCGGTTCGCCCAGTCGAAGCCGAGCGCGGAGCCCCAATCGTGGATCACGAGCACGACGTCCCTTTCGACTCCGAGAGATTCGAGCAGGGCGTCGAGGTAGCGACGGTGTTCGACGAAGCGATAGCTGGCGGGGCCGGGGGCATCGAGCGGATCGGAGTCGCCCATCCCGATCAGGTCCGGAGCGATGCAGCGCCCGAGCCCTTCGAGGTGAGGGATTACGTTTCGCCACAGGTAGGAGGAAGTCGGATTTCCGTGTAGGAAGACGATCGGAGCGCCGCTCCCGACCTCGACCCAGGCCATGCGCTTGCCGAGCACGTCCATGTGTCGCTTCGGGTAGCGCTCGAGTCCCGAGACATTCGAGTCGGGCTCGAGCCCGGGGACGATCATCGCGTCCGCGCCCGGCGCGTGCTCGATGCGGATCGGGACGATCGCCTGATAGTCGGTCGAGTCCCACCAGGCCTGCGCCTGTTCGACGCTGGGGAAGCGGATGACCACGTTGTGGTTGCGCGGCGTCGCTCCGTCCGCGTGAAGACCGGGTCCCGCCGCCAGCACCCAGCCCTTGTAGGGACGGATGGTCCGCAGCACGCCGCGCTCGTACTCGCGAAACGCTTCACGGTTGCGGATCTCGACTTGCGCAATGAAGAAAGCCGTCATGAGTCAATCCTTTCTGCTTGTCATCAGAAGACCGAGGATCAGGTCCGTGTGTGATTCGATCATCTCGGGCGAACGCGGGTCGCGGCCCGTGAGCAGCTCGAATTCGGCCGCCTGCGAGAACATGGTCGTCGCCCCGATGAGCACGTAGGAAATCAGGATCGGCTCGCCGGCTGGCATGGAACCGCGGGCCTGTGCCTCACGGATGCCCTGCTGCATCGACTCGAAGATCGGCCGCACATGACGTTCGATCAGCCAGCTGAGACGGGGCCCTGTGCGCGCACCTTCATGTGCCATGAAGCGCGCGATCTCGGGATGCTCCGCGGCGTAGTGGATGTACTCGCGTAGCATCAGCCGCGTGCGGTCGTCATCTGCGACGCCTTCGAGCCCGCGCATTCGTTCACCGAGCCGAACCGTGAGCTTCCCAAAGGTCCGATCGGCCACCGCCTTCCAAAGGCCGAGCTTGGTCTCGAAGTGGTAGGTGATGAGTTGTGGATTCACGCCCGCCCGTCGGGCGATCAGACGGGTGCTCGCCGCTTCGAAACCCATCTCCGCAAAGGCCGTGAGCGCGGCGGCTTCGATCCGCTCGCGTGTATCCGCCCCGTGCTCGGCCGAGCGACGGCCGGGGCGGTTTTGGTCTTTCAGGTTTGCTGCTTTATTTGCCATATGGAATATATAATTGACCTATATATTTCATCTGTCAAGTTTATTCTTTCAAAAGCTACATCGACGCGAAAAGGAAGATCTGCGAGAAGGTCCGGGAGATTGCCTGTGAGGGAGGTCTCGAGGTGCGCCCGGGTGTCTAGTTGAAGGACGGCTGCCAACGCCTGGGATCCGCGACCCGCGAGGGTGGGCTTGCCTCGCCCTCGTCCTTACGTCCCGGGAGTTGGTCGGAGAGTCGAACTCCGTCGGTGCGGGACTATGTGCTGGCCCGCAGCAGGACAATGGCGTCGCGGTAGTCGAACAGAAGGGAGAAGACAGCAGCTCCGACGACCGCAACGCGCCAGACGCCGAACGGCGTCATCAGCGGCGTGGTTCGCGTTGTCACCGCGAAGAGCACTGTTGCCGGCGTCCAGAAGATGCAGTGGTTGATTGCGATCATCAGTCGATGTCGGTCGGTCGCAGCCGGACGACCTCGCAGACGCGCAGGCCGGCCGAGTACGTCGTCAAGAAAAGCGCCCGGTGCTTTAGGAACGAGGTACCCATCAAGAGTCGCGCGACTTCGTCTCGGCTGAGCACGTGCGGAAGCTTGCTCGGTTGGCGGGCTATCGGAATATCGAAGTCAGTGTGGGGTCGTCCGAGCGTCTTGTGATACAAGAAGCGCAAGGCCACGGATACGACGTTGCAGGTGCTGGTTGCGCGCTTCTCGTGAAGATGGAGATAGAGAAGGTAGGCCTTGAGTTCTTCGTTCGAGATCTCGTCCGGCGATCGATTGTAATGGCGGGCGAACTTCGTCACGGCCTGCAAATAAGCCCGCTGTGTGCTGGGCGCCATACCTCGCAGGACCATGTCCTGGATCATCTGTTCGCGGAGCTTCGTCATGGGGGGACCTCCTGGGCCGCGCCGAAGCACGGCCAATGGCGTGCGCAGGATGACGCACGTGGAGGTCATGGTGGGGAATGAGGGAAACGCATCGGGCAAAGCGCAGCGTACGGGCCGCAGGCGCCACGAGGAGGCAGTGAGCGCCCCGCGTAGCTACCCTGCCGAGTCCGCGAGGCTTAGTTCAACACCTAGTATCGGCGGTGCGGAAAACGCAGCTTGTTTTGCCTATTCCCCGTATCTCTCCTTGTGTCACTGACTGTGCAACGGCCGGATCAGTCCAAGATCGTCGGCCCCCGGCGTGCGGGCCGAAGATACCAGCCTCGAGGCGTTCTCGCGCTCGAGTGCGATCGCTGATTGCCTAATTCGTATTCGCTCATCGCCTCAGATCGGGCAACCGGCTCCACCCTGCTCGCGCAGCGCGCAACCAGACGCACCACTTCGCTCGGATCTCCAACCAGGTCATGGCATTGATCTTGCTTTATTCGAGAACGACGGGCGCGGCTCTTCCCCTGTGCGGCGACCGTATCGAGGAGACCGCTTTGGCCCGATATGCATATGACCGACTCTCGGCGCAGGACGCCACTTTCCTATGGGCCGAGGATCCCCAAAACCCGATGCACATCGGGGCCGTCGCGATCCTCGAAGCGAAGCCGCTCGAGCGGCCGGACGGGAGCATCGACATCGATCGCTATCGCGATCAAGTGAGCTCCGTGCTGCACTGGATTCCCCGCTATCGGCAGAAGCTCGACTGGACGCCGATCGAGGGCTGGCCTGTCTGGGTCGACGATCGACAATTCGACATCGGCTACCACATCCGCCACATCGCATTGCCTCGGCCGGGAACAACCGACCAACTAAAAGAGCTCGTCGCGCGGATCAACGCGCGCCGGCTCGACCGAAGCCACCCACTCTGGGAGATCTGGGTGATCGAGGGTGTCGCGAAGGGCGAACAATTCGCAGTCCTCAACAAGATCCATCACTGCATGATCGATGGCGCGGCTGGTGCGGACCTCTCTCAGATCTTGCTGTCCCCGTCCGCGCAGGTCGAGAAAGCCGAGGTCGTGTCGTACATGCCGAGGCCCGTGCCCACGCGCGCGGAGCTTTTTCGCGATTCCTTGGCGCTCGGAATGAGCCGCCCAATGAATCTGTTGAAGCAACTGGCGTTCAAGCCGGACGAAGAAGACGACGACGAGTCCGCGCACGCAGATCGGAGTCTCGCCGCTCTGGGTTCGAAACTGTTGGGCATGAAGGAGATGCTTCAGCGCACTCTAACGAAGGCCTCGGCGACCCCGCTAAACGGCGAACTCGGAGCACACCGTCGTTTCGATTGGCTCACGATGCCGCTCGAAGACGTGCGCGACATACGCCGCGTCTTGGATTGCACGATCAATGATGTCGTTCTCGCGACCGTGACCGAAGCCGTTCGTCGGTATCTCTTTCGTCGTCGCGTCGATCATCGAACAATCGACTTCCGGGTTGCGGCTCCGGTCAGCACACGCCGCGACGACCACGATCGTCGTCACGGCAATCACGTCTCGACCTGGGTCGTCTCGCTTCCTCTCGATCTCGATAATCCGCTCGACCAACTCAGCGCGATTCGCGATCAGACGCGCGCACTGAAATCTTCGGACGCCTCGACGGCGCTCGAGACGATCATGAATTTCGCCGAATGGATTCCCGCGCCGATCCTGGCTTCGGGCCTCGGATCGATCCAGTCGACGCGCCCGGTCAACATGGTGGTGACGAACGTTCCGGGACCACAATTTCCACTCTATACGGTGGGCGCGAAACTCCAGGCGCTCTACCCGATCGTGCCGCTCTTGCCGGGCGGCGGCCTTGGCGTCGCGCTCTTCAGTTACGAGGGCAAGCTCTGCTGGGGTTTCAATGGTGACTACGAGCTCGTGCCGGATCTGTCGGCCTTTGTCGACGACATCGGCATCGCCTTCGAACGACTCCGAAATGCCGGCGTGGCACACTTCATCGAACGCCGGACGGCCGACGCCGAAAAGCCGCCCCCTGAGCTTACGCGCGTTGTCGTCGAAGAGCCGAGGCGAGCGCCGATGCCCGGGCCTTCTCCGTCGTGGGTGACCGTGGAAGCGAGCTGATCCGTTAGTTGCGAAGACCAGGAGACGATCTGGGATGCAGACCCCATTCAATTTCGCGCGCACAGCCGATTCCGCCGCCAGTCCGCATTCGAGTCGTGCGCCCGTTCACTCGCTGCGACTCTTCAATCGCCTCCCGATGGACCTCGACCTGCGTGATGAGGTCGCCCTGGAGTCACTTCTCGCAACAGCCGACGCCCTCGTCGGCCGCACGCAGACGATCGAAGAGCTCGATTCCATCGAGACGCTTCTGGCTCACGTGCCGGACGAGTGGCCGCTCGCAGCCCGGGTCGCAGTCAAACTCGCCCGCTCGAAGGCCCTGATCGCGCAACGGGTCGAACCGCTGCATCTCTCGGTTGTGCTCCCGGTGTATCTCGAACACCAGCGCATGCTTCGTCCGCACGAGCATGAGCTTGGTGAAGGTTTCCTCGATCGCAAGCTGCGACAACTCGACTGGCTCCTCGGCCAGTCGAGCAATAAGAACTTCGACCTGCTCATCGTCGATGATGGTTGTCCCGAGGACAGCGGAGCACGGGCCGAGCAGGTTCTGCGAGAGAGACATCCCGACGCACCGGCACGCGTGGTCTATCTCGAAGAGGCGATAGCATCACGCGTGCCCGTCGTCTCTTCAATGAATACGACCTCGGAGAGTCGAAAGGGGGGCTCGATTCAGTACGGACTGTGGGAGGCAACGCGGCAGGCGCGCCGCGGGCACATCGTGCTCTACACGGATGCCGATCTCTCGACCCACCTTGGCCAGGCGGGACTCCTCATCGATGCCCTCGATCGTCCCGGAATCCGAATGGCCGCAGGATCGCGACGCCGGAAAGGTTCGGTCGTCGTCAAGGCCGATGGTCGAAGTTCGCGAGGTCGACTCTTCATTTATCTGTGGAAGAAGCTCCTCCCCGAGCTCGCCTACCTGCATGACACACAATGCGGATTCAAAGCAATGCCGGCGCGTGTCGCCCGGTCGCTGACCGATGCCCCCCGCGAACGCGGCTTCGCGTTCGATCTCGAAATGCTCCTGCGTGTCGAACTCATGTGGCCGCGTTCGATCGCCGCCGTTCCGATCGCATGGATCGACAGTGAGGCGGCCTCGACGACGGACGAACTCTCGCCCTACTTGAACATGCTGCGGAGCACAGTCGGTCTGTCTCGACACTATTTGGGCAAACGCCGCGGGCCCGATTCATTTGCGATGGCGATCGAAGCGCTCGACGAATCCGCCTGGCGACGTGCGATCGAAATCTATGGGCCGCTCCTCGAAGACTGCGACCCCGCGCTCGATCGCGATGCAACAATCTTGTCGGCCGCCGGACTGCGGGCCGCGCTAGCCTGAGCCACTCCGCGAGCGCCGCTGTGTTAGCCTCCCAGGACCGTGCCAGAGCCCTTTCGCGTCATCGCACATCGCGGGGCATCCGCGCATGCGCCCGAGAACACCTTTCCTGCTTTCGAGGCCGCCATCGACCTGGGATCGGATGAGGTCGAACTCGACATCCGATTCTCGGCCGACGACGAGATCATCGTCTTCCACGACGACACGCTCGACGCCAAGACCAACCGTTCGGGTCGAGTTCGTCACTACGATGCGGCAACTCTGCGACGAACCGACATCGGAAGTTGGTTCGACGCAACCCATCCCGAAGCGCCCGGGGTCTTCTCCGGCACGTGCCTGATCGGATTGGAGGAACTCTTCGGCGCGTTCGGAGCGCAGATCCACTATCACATCGAGATCAAGGGATGGGAAGACCTGCTTCCTCTGCGGCTGTTGCAGAAGATCGACGATCACCAGCTCCGCGAGCGCGTGACGGTTACGTCGTTCTCGATGAAGCCGCTCGTCAAGATGCGCTCGATCTGCCCTTCGATTCCCATCTGTTTCTTGCTGCGAGACGTCGCAGATGCGATTCGGAGTGCCGAGTACCGCACAGAACTGGTCGGTCGAAGCGCATTAGAGATGCAGCAGTATTGGATCGATGCTGCGGCCAAAGCCGGTTTTCAGCAAGTCGGGATCCGTGCGTCGGATGCCACTCAAATGGTTTGCGATCGAGCGGCCGAACGTCGTCTCGAAGTCCGTGGGTGGGGCGTACGCGACGCGGCCGATTTGATGCAGCTCGTTTCGTTGGGCGTGGTCGGGGCGACCGTTGATTGGCCGGATCGCGCAATCGAGATCCTCGACGCGCCGACCTAGGAGCGGCCCATTCGACGCGTTTAGCGGCGTTGGTGCATAGCTCGGGACGAGGCTTGGGATCTAGCATTTCCACGATTTCCGCTAGTCGGCGATGGCGAAGGACTTTGGCCCGCCGAGAGCAATCATCGTGTTCAAGATGTTGCAGGCGATCATCGCCTCTGCTTTCTGTGACTCCGAATGACGAGCACGAAGCCTTGGACCAATGATCGTCTTGTAACGAAAGAAGGTGTTCTCCACCCGGGCTTGCAAGTGGTATCCAGACTTCTTCTTCCACTGGCGGCGTCCGATTTCTTGCACTCTCATGATTGTGTTGTCGCGAGCACTTGACGGAGATCTTCGTTGACGCGATTGCGTCGCACTTCTCGAAGGTGGGACGACGACTTTGGCATCTCGCGCGGCGCTGGCGGCGGAGATCGCGAGGGTGTCATAGGCCGCGTCTGCGGTGAGACTTTCAATATCTCCCTCTATGCTGTCGACGAGATCAAGAGCAGCCTTCGCATCGTCGGCGCTTCCGTGAGTCAGAGACTGAGCGATGATCACGCCCTTTCGATCAACACCGAGATGAAGCTTCTTCCAGCCACGTCTGCCGCGGCCTCCATACTTGGCAGCGGCCCACTCGCCCCCGACGGTCCAGGCGTCCAAGAGTCTGCCGCATCCGGGGCAAACCAAGGTGTGATGTCACCTCGTTGCACGAGCGCGCGATCGTACTCGGCCCAGTTGCTCACGTGGTACTTCGTCTTGTACTTGGGGTGGACTCTTGATACTCGAAGGCTTCGCCTTCTCCTTCTGAGAATGTGGCGGATTGGGCCGAAAGGCCTGCCGAGATCGGGGCAATTGGCCAATTTTCTCTACGATTCGTGCACCAACGCCGCCACGGAGCAGTAGGGATCGATCGCGGGCTAAGGATTCGCGTAGAACCAGGCCGTGAGAATGATGCTCAGGGATGCTGCCGCCGCGAGGCCTTGGCCTAACGGGTCCAAGCGCGTTCGACTCGAGAGGGGTGCCGCCAGTATCAGACCGGTCAACCCCCCAGCGGCCAGCCCGAATAGATGGGCGGAGAAGTCGACGCGGGGACCACCGCTCCCGAGCATGGCGACGATCGCGAGGCCTGCCCCGAGTGCAACCCAGGCACCCCTGCCGGGCAGCGCAGTCTGGTGGCGATGCCATGCGGCGAGGCCAGCGAGTACGCCGACGAGTCCGAAGACGCCCGTCGAGGCGCCGACCGAACTGTGTGCGGAGCCGTAATAGACCGCATTCGCGTAGTTTCCGAGCGTCCCGGTCGTGACGAAACAGAGGATGGCGATGCCGATGCCGAGGCGCCCGGCCACGGCCGCCAGAAAGAAGCCTCCGAAGAGGGTGTTGCCCAGAACATGTGGCAGGTCGGCATGAAGCGTGAGCGCTGTGACGAGTCGCCACCATTGACCATCGAGAACGAGCGCGGCCTGACTCTTGCCAAGTTCTCGAAAATCCGACCAACGACCCGAATTTTCAAGCCCAAGATGAAAGGCCACCAGGGTAAGGGCGCAGGCGTACGCGATCGCCGCCTCGAGAGTCGTCGCACCACGGGCCGGCGGGATTGCGAGGCGTTGTGAGCGCTCGGATCGTTCGTTCTGCCAGGAATCGAGGATTTTGCGCGCGGTGATCGCGTCTGCAGAAGCGACGTCGACCGTGAAGCCTGCCTCTGTGCGGACGACCTTCGATTGGATTCCCTCTGCGATGAGTACGAGTGCCCAATCTTCGGCTTCTCGCTTCTTCGGCGTCGTTGGATTCGACGGCGTTGCTGCCGATGTGGGCGGCAGGGGCAGATCAGATTTGCTCGGATCGGAGGAGGTCATGGTCTGCGATCATGGTACCGTTGGCGCCGCTCTCGTCCGAACCGGGTGGGCGTGAAATGAGAAGCGGATGACGATTTTACCAACCACGCCCCAATCGCTCGTCCGGGTCGAGCGAATCGCCCTACGGGGTCCGGGCGTCGTGATCCTGACCGGGCCATCGAGCTGCGGGAAGGGTGAAGTGGCCAACGCGCTCTGTGACGTCGTCTCGATCGATCCGCGTCGCCACCTCTCGATGGGCGAAATTCTTCGATCGACCGTCGAGCGAGCGAAATCAGATCCGGCATTCGCAAGCCTTCTAGCTGGAAAATACGCCCTTTCACAGGACGTCAGCATTTTTGATTGCATCGACACCAACGATGAACTCGATCAAAAGGTGAGGCGCTACTTGCCGGAGCTCGAGCGTCATTTTGGTCGCAAGCCGAGTCGATTCATTTCGGACGAGATCAGCGGTTCGGCGTCGGTCAGTCAGCTCGAGTGGCTGGAGTTCTGTACGGCGTCCGGTCTACTGATTCCGAATCGCTGGACCCAGGATCTGATTTCCGCTGAGATCGAACGGACGATCACGAGCGAGCCGGACGGGTATGATCGCCCCTTCATTTTGGACGGCTACCCGCGGACGGTGGCCGCCGCGCAGCATCTTCTGGCGTTTCTTCGAGGCGTCGATGTTCCGATTCTCAAGGTCCTCCACCTTTCGATCAGCAAGGCCGAGATGAGCGCGCGGGCGGGAAAGCGCGGGCGAGCGGACGACCACGAGGAGGCGTTGCGCAGCCGCTTCGAATTCTACGTAGAGAACGTGCAGCCCTCGGTCGACTATTTGAAGACGGAGTTGGGGGGGGATGCCGTCGCACTGATTGACGCGCATCAACCGGCCTATGTCGAAGTCGATGGCAAGCGGACCTTTCATCTCGAACGCTCGATCGAGAACGTCGTGGTCACGACTCTGCGAGCGCTCGGTGTGCCCCGCGTCATTGTTCGGGATCTCGTCGAACGGCGTCGAGAAGAAGCCGCGGGGCGATGAGACCCTCGAAAGCGCTCGAAATGCCCGAGCCCGAAAGTGACGACCTCGGGCGCTACCTCGAAGATACCATCACGATTGATTGGCAGACGCCCGCGATGATGTCGGCCGCAAAAGGGCTGCTTGAAGAACTCAGACAGCCCGAAGATCGAGTCCGCCGACTCTTCGAATTCGTACGCGACGAGATCGATCATTCTTTCGACATCGAGACCAATGCCCAGACCTGTCGTGCGAGCGAAGTCCTGAAGGAGCGAACCGGTCTTTGCTATGCGAAGAGCCATTTGTTAGCCGGATTTCTTCGGTACGCGGGATTTCCGACGGGATTTTGTTATGTACGAATGGCGGACGACGAACGGCTAGGGCAGTTCGTACTGCATGGGTTCAACGCGGTCTATTGGACCGCGACCTCGAGTTGGATCTATCTCGACGCACGCGGGAATCGGAACGAAATCGAAACGGAATGTCGATTCGAAGCGCCGTGGAGCCTGGCGTATTGGCCGGATTTCGAGGCCGGGGAAAGTTTCCTTCCCCTCATCTACAAACGTCCCGGCAAGCGAATCGTCGATCTTCTCGAGCGTGCGCCGAGCTTTGATCTGGTTCGGCAAAATTTGCCCGATTCGATTTAGCAGGTCGCGGAAGGAGGGATCGGATGCTGTGCCAGGTGGCCCGGGTGGTGAATCCTGTCGCAAGCCGGTCGTATTAGGCGGTCGGTTACGCATGATGAATTGGGCGTGTGGGTAACGCCAGCGACTCCAGGCTCGCGACAGGCTTCCCCGCCCGGGCCACTCGGTCCGCTTTCGCTCTATGGCATCCACGGTCTGGCTCGTTATGCGGTGCGGACGTCGAGTTTGATCGATGATGGCGCAGAAGGTGAAGGGGGTTGGAGGAGGGGATGGGCTCGTTTGGAGAGGGTTGCTCGC
>CBFDDD010000097.1:0-17017 GCA_965603475.1 uncultured Myxococcales bacterium | reverse complement strand
CTGTAGAGCCCGGTTCGAGCCTGATCGAGATCGAGTCCAAGCTCCTTGGCGACCCACTGGGGGAGCGAAACGTCCGAGGCGCCCGTATCGATGTAGAAAGGGGCGGTTACGCGATCGTTCAGCCGCACATTGACCCGCATGCTGCTGCCCGTTTTCTGAACGCGAATCTTGTAGACCTCGCCTGAACCCGTCGTCGCTCCGGTAGCGCTCCGGCTGCGGCGGGTCGGTCTGGGTGCCGCCGGGGTCGACTGGTAACGTTGAATGACGTTTCCGGTGCCCTCCTCGATCGCGCCGCCCTTCGCTTGCGACCGATACTGTGGCGGCACCTGGTTGAGGTCCTCGGAAAAATGGAGCCGGCCGGACTGGTCTTTCCATTTGTAGATTTCTGCACCACAGATGCCCGCCGCGAGAAGAACCGCGATGGAGAATCCGGTCGCGCATACGCGAAACTGCAATCTCGAATTCATTCGTAGAGAAAACCGCATCGATGTCCCACCACCCGTTGATCCCCCTCTCAATATCGGAGCAAAAGCGCGGATGCTTGACCATCTCCGGCTCAGGCGTCGTCGGGCGGCAACTCCGGTGCAGCTACGGGCGCGTCCAACGCATCAAAGAATCGTCGTATGGACTCCGCATCTCGATTCGACACTCCGGGCACCGTTCTGAGTTCGTCGACCGTGGCATTTCGGACGCCACGCAGGGAGCCCAGGGTCTTGAGCAATGCATTTCGCTTGCTCGGCCCGATTCCGGGCAGCTCTTCGAGAATCGACGTCATGTTGACCTTGGAACGGAGTTCCCGTTGAAACTCGATGGCGAAGCGATGGGACTCGTCGCGAATCCGTTGAAGCAGAAGCATTCCGCGACTGCTCGGCGCGAGCAAAATTGGATTCAATCGCCCTGGTCGATAGATTCGCTCGGCCTTCAACCCGCCCGAACGTTTTACTCGAACGCTGGGCGACGCATCATCACGTTCCTTGGAAATTCCCAGGACCTCGACCTCGAGTCCCGCATCATCGAGTGCGGCCATGACGACACCCAGATGTCCACGACCGCCGTCGACCATCAGCAGATCGGGCAACGGCTCCTTCTCGACGCGTCGGAAGCGGCGATCCAACACCTCACGCATGCACGCATAGTCATCACCCGCCTCTGCATTCCGAATCCGATAGCGTCGATAATCGTTCTTCACCGGCTCACCCGCATCGAAGCTCACACGGCTCGCCACCGCGAGTGTGCCTTGCAGATTCGACACGTCATAACATTCGATGCGACAGGGCCGTGCGGACAGCCGAAGCCTTTCCTCCAGTTCTCCCAACGCAGTCTCGACGCTCTCACGTGCGGCCAGGCGAGTCGCGAGAGAGAGCGAAGCATTCCGTTCCGCAATCTCGACCAGGCGTCGGCTGCCACCCCGCTGAGGCCGGCGAATCGCAACGCCCTGTTTGAATCGCTCGCGCCAAAGCAATGCAAGCGCGCCCTCGTCCTCGAAATCGACCGAAGTCAACACCTCGCGCGGTGGCGCATGCCCCTCGCCCGAGCCGTAGAATTGGCCGAGAAAGGATCCCATGACGTCGCCATCATCGAGACGCACGTTCGAGAACGGAAAATCACGAGCGCCAATCACGCGTCCCTCCCGAACGTGGAGAACCTGGACATCGACCTCCCCGCCTTCGCGCGCGATCGCGAAGACATCTCGGTCGAGTCCCTTCTCCGTCACGATTTGCTGGGATTCGATCGTCCGCTCGATGGCCTGCAGGCGATTGCGCAATCTGGCTGCGTCCTCGAAGCGTTCTTCTGCGGCCGCCTCTTCCATTTCTCGTTCAATATTGTCGACCAGCTCTCGCGATTTCCCCCGCAAGAAGAGCATCGTTCCAGCGACCTGCGCCGCATAAGCGCTTTCCTCGGCCAGACCACAGCACGGGCCGAGACAGCGCTTCATTTCGTACTCGATGCAGGGCCGCCCGCGCCGCGCGTAATCCTTGAAGGTCGCTTCGGTACACGATCGCAAGGGAAAGAGTGCCCGGAGCTTCGAGAGCGATGACTTGAGTGCGACACTCGAGGTATAGGGTCCAAAATAATTTGCACCATCCTTGCGAAAGCGCCGAACCAATGTCACTCGTGGCCACGGCTCATTCGCGTCGATGCGCAGTGCGAGGTATTGCTTGTCATCCCGCAGGCGCACATTGAACGGGGGGCGGTGCTGCTTGATCAGCTCGTTCTCGAGAAGCAGTGCTTCCTTGACGTTTCCGGTCACGAGCACATCGACGCTGGCGGCGCGCTCGACGAGCGCCGGGATTCGAATGCGCCCGTCCCCACCGTTGACGTATTGCCGCACGCGGCTCTTCAGGCTCTGCGCCTTGCCAACGTAGAGCACGGCGCCCCGCTCACTCTTGAACAGATAGACTCCGGGCTCTGCGGGAAGGCTCTCGACCTGTTCCTCGAGGGTCACGATCAGGTCAATCGGATGCGCTCGCTTTCGAGCGCCTTGATTCGGTCGCGCAGGTCCGCGGCTCGTTCGAATTCGAGTTCCCGTGCCGCCTCCCGCATCTCCTTTCGGAGGACTTCGATCAGCGCGGGAATTTCGTGTCGCGGCAGACCCGGCTCCGCCTCCTCGTCGCCACGCGGCGCCGTCACGTAATCCGCCTCCCAGATCGAGTCGTGCAGGCTGGTGATCTTCTTGATGATCGTCGTCGGCGTGATGCCGTGTTCCTGATTGTAGGCCTCTTGCCGGACGCGGCGACGATCGGTCTCCTCGATGGTTTCACGAATCGAATTCGTCCGCTTGTCGGCAAACAGGATCACCCGGCCTTTCGCGTTTCGCGAGGCGCGACCACTCGTCTGGATCAGTGAACGCGTCGATCGGAGAAAACCTTCCTTGTCCGCATCGAGGATCGCCACGAGGGCCACTTCGGGAATGTCCAGACCTTCCCGAAGGAGATTGATCCCGACGAGAACATCGTATTTTCCTTCACGCAGCTCGCGAATGATCTCCATCCGCTCGAGCGTCTTCACGTCGCTATGCAGATAGCGAATCCGAACACCGAGCTCGGCATAGTAGTCGGTCAACTCCTCCGCCATTCGCTTGGTCAGCGTCGTCACGAGGACCCGCTCTCCCTGCTCCACATGAGATCGAATTTCCTCGAGCAAGGCGTCGACCTGCCCCTTCGCCGGACGAATCTCGATCTTCGGATCGATCAACCCCGTCGGCCGGATGATTTGTTCGACCACGATGCCCTTGCTGCGCTCGAGCTCGTAGTCCGCGGGCGTCGCCGAGACGTAGACACGCTGTGCGGCGCGCTCTTCCCACTCGTCGAAGCGGAGTGGTCGATTATCGAGAGCCGAGGGCATCCGCCAGCCGTAGTTGACCAGCGTCTCCTTGCGAGCGCGATCGCCGCGATACATTCCACCGATTTGCGGAACCGAGACGTGGCTCTCATCCAATACGATCATCGTGTCGTCCGGAATGTAGTCGTAGAGCGTGTACGGAGTCTGTCCGGCTTCACGACCGTCCAGCCAACGCGAATAATTCTCGACCCCATGGCAGAAGCCCATCGTCTCGAGCATCTCGAGATCGTAGAGCGTGCGCTGTTCCAGGCGCTGGGCTTCGAGCAGCTTGCCTTCCTTCTGGAAGAGAGCCAGCTGTTGTTGGAGTTCGTCACGAATGCCACTACACGCACGCGCGATTCGCTCCTGGGTCGCAACGTAGTGGCTGGCCGGGTAGATCATTGCCTTCTTCGGTCGCGCAACGACCTTGCCGCGCAGGGGGTCGATCTCGGCGAGCGCCTCGACTTCGTCTCCGAAGAACTCCACCCGAATCGCCATTTCTCCTTCGTATTGCGGAAAGATCTCGACGACATCCCCGCGAACACGAAACGTGCCCCGGTGGAAATCATGATCGTTTCGGGTGTAGAGCATGTCGACGAGACGTCGCAGCAGATCATCCCGAACGAGGTTCATTCCCGTTTCGAGATAGACGTGCATCGATCCGTAATTCTCGGGCGCCCCGAGTCCATAGATGCATGAAACACTCGCCACGACGATGACATCGTCGCGCGTCAAGAGCGAATGGGTGGCCGAATGCCGGAGCTTGTCGATCTCGTCGTTGATCGACGAATCCTTCTCGATGTACGTATCGGTCGAGGGGATATAGGCTTCGGGCTGGTAGTAGTCGTAGTAGGAAACGAAATACTCGACCGCATTTTCGGGAAAGAGATCCTTGAACTCCGTGTAGAGCTGGGCTGCCAGGGTCTTGTTGGGGGACATCACGAGCGCGGGTCGATTCAGGCGCTCGACCATGCAGGCGATCGTGAAGGTCTTGCCACTGCCCGTCACGCCCAGCAGGGTCTGGTGATCGTCGCCGCGCTCCATGCCCGCACATAACTCATCGATCGCACGAGGCTGGTCGCCGGCCGGAGCGTAATCCGACACGAGCTTGAAAGCCTTTGACGTCCGTAAATCCATGCTCATCCCGCGTCCGATCGTCTCCAACGCGGACCCTCGGGCGTGTCCACGATCTCGATGTTCATCGCGACGAGTTCATCACGAATGCGATCCGCAGTCGCCCAGTCCTTGGCATCGCGCGCAGCCTGCCTCTCCGCAAGCATTCCATCGATCTGCGGATCCTGCTCCCACTCGTCGCGAACAGGCCCTGTCGACCCTTCTGTGAGCTTCAGACCGAGCACGGCATCGAATGCCCTCAGGAGATCGCGACGATCGACTTCGGCGAGTGTATCGCTTCGTGCCACCTCCCAGACGACGGCCATCGCTCGCGGCGCATTCAGATCGTCGGCCAGCGCATCACGAAATCGCAGCTTGATCGGAGCCTGGACCGTGTCATCGCCCTCGCCCTCGACCGCCTCCAGTCCCACCGCGATCGTCTGCAATCGACGAAGTCCTGTTGCTGCGGATTGGATGGCCTCGTCGCCGTAGGCCTGCTGCTGGCGATAATGCGCCTGCAGGAAGAAATAGCGGAACGCGAGCGGATCGATGCCGCGTTTCGCTAGATCGGAGAGCGTCTTCACTTCGCCCTTGGACTTCGACATCTTCTCGCTGCCCATATTGAGATATTCGTTGTGCATCCAGAAACCGACCCAGGGATGGACTCCAAACCCGCATTCGCTCTGGGCGACCTCGTTGGTGTGATGGACTGTCGCGAGATCGATGCCTCCGGTATGGATATCGAAGCGCTCGCCCAGGTAGCGCACGCTCATTGCCGAGCACTCGAGATGCCAACCCGGAAAGCCCCTGCCCCAGGGCGAGTCCCATTCCTGAAGTCGATGGACGCCCTCTTCAGCGAGTTTCCAGACCGCGAAGTCGGCCGGATTGCGTTTGCCCTTTGTCACGCCGATGCGCGCGCCCTCGGCCTGACCCTCGAGATCGAGCCCGGCCAGCTCCGCATAACGCGGGAAGAGACTCGTATCGAAATAGAGTCCGTCGGGAATCGAGTAGAGATAGCCTCCCGCCTCGAGTTTCTGCGCCAGCTCGATCTGGTCCTTGATATGCTCGGTCGCCTTCGGATTGTGTTCGGGCGGAATGCAGTTCACTGCCTCGCAGTCTTCTCTCCAGAGCCTCGTATAGTGTTCGGCGATTTCCTCGGCGCTCTGCCCCGCCCGACGCGCAGCGGCTTCCATCTTGTCTTCGCCCTCATCCGCATCCGAGACGAGATGACCGACATCCGTAATGTTGATGACATGGGTGACTTCGAAGCCCTCACTCTCGAGAAAGCGCCTCAAAAGATCCGGAACCAGGCGTGATCGAATATTGCCGACATGTTGCGGGGCGTAGACCGTCGGGCCACAGGTATAGATCCCCACCCGCCCCGGCTCGAGCGGCTCGAAGGGTCTCAGACTCCGACTTCGCGTATCGTAGAACTCGATCTGGCTCACACTTCCGCCTCACTCAGCAGCACGACGGCCATTCCCGCAATGCCCTCTCCTCGGCCGATCGCGCCGAGCTTGTCCGTACTCGTCAGTTTCAGATTGACCCGCGAACGCGAAATCTCGAGCAAGCCCGCCAGATTCTCGTGCATGGCCTTCTGATGCGGTGCGAGCCGAGGCGCCTGGGCAACGATCGTGGCGTCGACGTTCTCGATCGTAAAACCCGACTCGGCCATCATGGCCACGACCTGCGTGAGGATGTCACCACTCGCTGCACCACGCCAACGCGCCTCACTCGACGGAAAATGTCGCCCCAGGTCGCCCGCCCCAATCGCGCCCAGAATCGCGTCGGCCACGGCATGCAGCAATGCGTCGCCATCCGAATGGCCTTCGAGTCCGCGCTCGTACGGAATCTCGACCCCACCCAACACGAGTCGACGATCTGCCACGAGCTGATGGACATCGAAGCCCTGACCGATTCGCATTTCTATCCCCTCTCCCCGTTCGCTGCGGCCTTCTCGAGCAATCGTTCTGCCAAAACGAGATCCTCGGGACGCGTGATCTTCGGATTCGGAAAGCGCGCTTCGATCATGCGCACAGGATGCCCCGACCACTCGATCAGCTGCGCGTCATCGGTGCCCAACCGCCCGGCCCGACGGGCCGCCGCGAGAGCCTCGCTCAGCCAATCCCTTCGCATCACTTGCGGCGTCTGTGCTGCCCAGTACTCGTCGCGATCTGGTGTCTCGACGATCAGGCCATCCACGACGCGCTTGATCGTATCTCGAACTCTCTCCCCAAGAATCGCTGCCCCCGTCTGCCGAGCGGCCGACACGACCGCCTGGATATCCTCTCCGGCCACGAGACAGCGTGCGGCGTCGTGAACGGCTACGAATTCGATCTCTTCGGGTAGCGCTTCAAGCCCGGCTTGCATCGAATCCTGTCGCTCTGCCCCGCCTTCGACCGGCTCCGTCAATCCCTGGATCGATTCGAGACCCAGATCCTTCCAGCGCGTCCGTTCGCCCGGTGCCAGGACCGGCACGATCGAGTCGATCGAACCCGACTCCGCGAGCGCGCGGATCGAATGCTCGATCAGAGTCCTTCCGGCGATCGGAACGAAAGCCTTCGGCAGCGCATGCCCAAGTCGCTCGCCGCGTCCCGCACCCAGGACCAGCGCCGCAACGGAACCCGGCGCAGGCATGACTAACGCTTGAGCTCGCGGGCGTCGTCTACGACGATCTGGAGCGTATCGAGAATCGTGCCCTGGGCTCGCTCGAGACCGGCCTCAGCTGACCGATAGGTCTGGAGCGCGGCGATCTTCTGGCTTTCGGCATCCACGAAATCGGTCTCCCGCTGGAGGACTTCGAAGGGCGTGGACTCGCCGTGCTCCAATCGAATCCGCTCCGCCCGCAACTGCTCCTCCGCGGCAAGGCGACGTCGTTCGGCCGCACCAATGCCTTGAGCGGAGGCGACAAGCAAGCGGGACGCGGCGCGGACCTCCAGGATGATGTCCTGCTCGAGGCGAAGTCGACGCGACTTCGAACGGCGAAGCTGGAGTTCGCTGCGCACGACGCGCTTGCGCGCGGCTGTATTCGGGATGGGAATCGAGAAGGTGCCCTGGACCCGATAGTTGTCCGCTCCGTCACCCGAAAAGAAGTCATCGGTGGAATCGCTAAAGCTCGACGAACCTGGGGCAGGGTTAACACCGGGAAAGCCTGGAGTGACCTGGCCGTCCCCGCCGACTCCGATGAATCCGTATCGCATGTCGAGATCGATCTGAGGCAAGCGCTGATTCTTCGCAAATTTCAGATCGATCTTGCCCTGCTCGATCAGGCGATCTTCGACCTGCAATTCGGGCCGTCTGATGAACGCTTCGCGCACCGACCGATCGACGTCGATTCGCCTCGGCTGATAGGATGCGGGGTCCTCGGTGGGTGCGAATTGAAAGCTCGTCGAGGCCGCAAATTCCCGACCGAGCACAATGGCAATCACTTGATCCTGGGCATTTCGGTAGACGTTGGCGGTTCGAATCAGGTTGAATTCGCGGTCGGCGACACCGGCCTCGGCCTCGACGACCTCGACCTTCGATACGACACCGACCTCGTATTGGGTCTGGGTCTGGTCGAGCAACGCGCGCGCGGTTTCGAGACTCTTCTGCGCGACCCCGACCTGATCCCGCGCCGCGACGAGATTCCAGTAGCTGTCCACAGTCAGAAGAACATTGTCCATCAAGCTGGTTCGAAAAGTTTCATTGGAGCGACGGTAGGCAATTTCCTGGACCTTCACGTTGGTCCACGCTTCGTTCCAGATCAGATTTCGGGCCAGCGGAACGCGGGCAGACATGAAAAAGCTCGAGTCATATTGGGGATTCAAACTCGTAAACGGACTGCGCGTACGATTCGAAGCACCGTCGAAGCGAAAATTGAGAGAGGCCCCCAGATAGGGAATCAGTTGGTCCACGCCGACGCCGCCGCCCTGGAATCGTTCACGACTCTGTTCCACGTTGCCACCGAACGAGGACGTGTTTGGATTTTTGGTGACGTCGTAGGCCACGTCTGCCGAGACCGTGGGATCGTAGGCACCCCAGGACCCCTCGCTATCGGCTTCCGCGATCAGAGGTTCGTAGCGCTGGACCTCGACCTGCAGATTGTTCTGGATCGAGAGCGCAACAGCTTCGGCGATGCCCAATGGACGACCGTCGTTCACGATCCGAGCACCCGGCTGTAGGTCGGCTGGAAGCGAGGCCGGATCCGCTGCCGCCGCCATCGCTTCCGAGACGATCGCATCTTCAGATTGAGCCAGAGCAAGCGGCGCGTAGCAAAGCACCACACCACCGAACATCAGCCACGGCAACAAAGAACGTCTCATTGATTTCCTCCAGGCTGGATTCTATCTGAGGGATTGCGCCCATGCAGACTCAATTACAGCGTGTCAACTCGGTCCCTAGGCATAGCCGAGACCAACATCGCAGAGATTTCGACCTGCAATGCGGAGTCTCGGCGACTCTAATCTCTAACCGGGGGCGCGGGCCGAATGATGGATGCGACCGGAGGTCGACGCAAGCAACAAACAGGGGCAGGAATTCGATCGGTCCTGACGGACTCTTTCCCGATTGAGTTTCCACGCGAGAAACGGCCTGCCGTGGAGTGTGACATCTTGTGCCATCGCGTTGGTGTCCGGACTCGGTCCGCGTCGATCGATACGCCAAGGTCACCCCAAAAGATTGTCCGCCCGTTCTGTCGAAAACTCCGTCGAGACCTTCGACCCGAATCCAATCCGACGCAGCGACGTGCACGAGTCGGGGATGCGTTAAGCTCCCGCCTTCGAATCCCCGGAACGATCCGGGTTCGAGTGCTCGGAGGAGATACGTGGGGCGATTCAGCTCGATGGGTCGTAGGGATAAAGACCCGAAAGAAGAAACAGACAAAACCGGGTCCAGAGATTCGGCGGACGGAGGGCAAAGCCAGTCGTGGTCGAAAACCTCTGTCACCTCTTCGTCGAATCGGGGATTGGACGGAGATCAGCGGTCTCAGAAACGCGAATCAGCGTCGGGCAGTGCCGCCAACGCTCAGAATGCAAAGAACGAACAGGGGGATAATTCTATGGCCACGATTGGTCAATCGATCGTTTTCAAGGGCGAACTCACCGGTGACGAAGATCTCGAGATCGACGGCCAGGTCGAGGGAACCGTCAACCTCAAGAACCATCAACTCACGATTGGCCCCAACGGAAACCTGAAGGCCGAGGTGACGGCCAAGAACATCGTCGTCATCGGGAGGGTGACAGGCAATCTCGTCGCGGCCGAACGGATCGAAATCCAGGCGACCGGGATTATCGATGGCGACGTTCGCGCCCCCCGCCTGAACGTCCAGGAAGGCGCCGTACTCAATGGCAGCATCGACATGTCGCCCAGCGGCGCGTCCGAAGCAAAGAAGCCCGCGGCCCAGGCAGCCGCCTCATCGGCGTCTTCGACTTCGAATACCGCCTCGCCACCGGCATGATCCGGGTTGGCTCGGAAGAGCCGCAGGTTGCTGCTTCGATCTGGCCCTGATCGTCGCCTGGCCTGATCAGGCTCGGGCGGGCTTCTTCGAGCCTCGCTTGCCCGAGCCCTTCTTGCCACTCCGTGCTCCGGCGTCGCCGTATCGCCCCTCGAGAAAGAGAAGCAGAGGGGAAGCGATGAAGATCGACGAGTAGGTGCCGACCAGCACACCGATCAACATTGCGAAGGCGAAGGGCTGAATGACCTCGCCACCAAGGAAATAGAGCGAAAGCAACGCGAGGATCGTCGTGATCGAAGTGAGCACGGTCCGCGAAAGCGTCTGATTCACACTCGTATTGAGAACCTCTTCCAGATCCGCCGTCGTGTGCAGCTCCATGTTCTCGCGGATTCGATCGTAGATGATGATCGTGTCGTTCAGGCTGTAACCGAGGATCGCGAGCATCGCCGCGAGGATCCGCAGGTCGAACTCGACCCCGGCGATGACCAGCAGACCGCCGGTGATCGCGAGATCGTGCACGACCGCGACGACGGCGCCCGGCGCGAAGCGCGCATTGAATCGAAATGCCACGTAGGCCAGGATGGCCAATGCTGAAAAGAGCAAGGCGTTCGCACCGTCCGAACGAAGTTCGGCGCCCACTTTCGGGCCGACGAACTCGACACGCTGCTCGGTGAAGCCGCCGATGCGCGCTCGAATCGCGCTCTCCAGCTGAATGATTCGAGTGTTGGCTGCGAGACCGTCCGTCGGCTCGTCAGATTCGACGGCCTGCGCAGTCCCCGGGTCCGCCTTGAAGCGAACGAGGAATTCATTCGACCCCTCTTCGCCAAAGCGAACGACGCTCGCATCCGAGAACCCGGCCTCCCGAGTCACATCGCGAATCTCGGCCTCCTGCGCCTGGACGTCGTCGTCGAAGAGCAATTGAATCTCGGTTCCGCCGACGAAATCGATGCCCATTGGAACACTCCCGCGAACGAGGACCGCGACAATGCCGAGCGCGATCAAGGCGAGTGAGATCGCCAGGCAGATCCGGCGGTGACCGAGAAAATTGATGTTCGTGCCAGAAGGTACGATTTCGAAGGGCACGGGAATCTCCTAAATGGAAAGCGTCGACACGTGGCGCGTGCCTGGGTAGAGCTGAAAGAGCAGCCGAGTCACGACAAGGGCCGCGAAGACACTGGTCACGATGCCAATCGAAAGCGTCACTGCGAAGCCCTTGATGGGGCCTGTGCCGTACTGAAACAAGATGATCGCTGTGATCAGCGTCGTGATATTTGCGTCCAGAACGGTCCAGGTTGCCTTGCTGAAGCCCGTGTTGATCGCGGCACGAATGGCCCGACCAGTGCGGAGCTCCTCACGAATGCGTTCGAAGATGATGACATTGGCGTCCACCGCCATCCCGACCGTCAAAACGAGTCCGGCGATGCCGGGCAGTGTGAGCGTGGCCTCGAAGAGCGACATCAAGCCGATCAGGAGTACGAGGTTTGCGAGCAATGCGATACTCGCGAATCCGCCCGAGAGCCGGTAGTAGGCCATCGCGAACAACAGCACCAGAAGCAAACCGATCAGACAGGCCAACGCGCCACTCTCGATCGAATCTTGCCCGAGGCCCGGTCCGACCGTGCGTTCTTCCTCGATCACGACGGGCACGGAAAGCGAGCCAGCGCGTAGGATGACTGCGAGATCGGCCGCTTCGTCCGCCGTGAACTGTCCTTCGATCTGTCCGCGGGTCGTGATACGGCCGCGGATGACGGGTGCGCTGTACACGTTGTTGTCGAGGATGATCGAAAGGAGTTCGTTCTTGTTCTCCTCGGTCAACTTGCCGAAGATCTCGCCGCCTGCCGGATTGAAGCGAAACTCGACGATCGGTCGTTGCTGCTGATCGAATTGCATGCGGGCATCGTCGAGATAGTCACCCGTGAGGTCGGCGACCCTGGGCACGAGGAATGCGCCCAACTCGGCTCCGGATTCCGGATCCGTCTTGAGCACGACCAACTCGTCGGCGGTCGCGCCCTCCGGATGACGGGCCATCAACTCTTCTCGAGTCGAGTCCGAGTCGATCACGATCTTGAATTCGAGAAAGCCCGTGCTCTTGAGCAGGGTGCGCGCCCGATCGCGATCGATCTGCTCGCCCGGAATCTGCACCAGCACACGGTCGGTACCCTGGCGTGTGACGATGGAATCCGGGATGCCCCGCTGTGGATCGTCGATGCGTCGTCGGAGAACCTCGAGAACCTGAGACATCGTTCGCTCGCGAACGTCCTGTGTCCAATTGTCTGTCAGCCGATAATTCAGATCGAGCCCGGTCCCCTCGGCGGAACTCAGGACACCTGAATCATCTGCGTATTCCGCAGTCTTCGGGCGGTCCTCCGGCTTCGCGAGTGTCAATCGGAGTTCTTGATTGACCACGGTCGCAGCTGCCAGTTCTATCCCGTCCTCGCCAAGCTGCTCTTCCAGCGTCTTTCGAACGAACTCGAGTTCGCGGTCGATCGCGTCGTCCAGCTCCACACCGACGACCCAGTGGATCCCACCACGAAGATCGAGACCTAGGCGAAGGCCCTCGTCAGGCCAGAAACTGCTCTCGACTCGTTCGTCCTTCGGGACAAAATTTGCCGCTGTCAAGAACGCAAAGAGCACGAGTAATGCCCCGACGCTCAATGCCTTCCACCGAATCGAACCGCTCACGATTCGTCTCCCTTGTCTTTGGAGTTGTCTTTGGTGTTGCCTTTGGAGTTGCCCTTGGTCTTGTTGTCGGCGTCGCTTCCGGCTTTCCCGGCCTTGGTCAACTGATCGACCTTGCTGAGGCTGACCCTGAGTTTGACCTTCTCACCGCGAACTCGCCCAACCTCGATCTCGAGGACGTCATTCTCGACCGCGCTGACCCTTCCATGGATTCCACCCTGGGTTACCACGTCGTCGCCCTTGGCCGCCGTCTGCAGAAATGCATCTCGCTCGCGCTGCTGTTTTTGCTGAGGCCGAATCACCAACACATAAAAGATCGCGAAGATCGCGCCCATCATCAGAAAAAAGGTGATGTCTACGCCACCGGAATTCATTTTCCATCTCCTTCGCCCGCGCCGCGCGGCCCACGGCCCGCAATGCGACGTGACGGCAAACTTTCGAGTCGTGCACCGGGATAGAACCGCCCGAGGATGCGCTTATAGGATGCGCCCTGGCGAGCCATTGAACGTGCGCCCCACTGACTCATTCCAACACCATGACCATGTCCCGAACCGACGAAGACGAAACCCGTCGGCGACTCTCGAATCTCGAAAAGCGTACTGCGTAATCCCAATCCACCCAGCAGGCTTCGCAATCGGCTCCCACCGATCTCCACACTTCCGGTCGAACCGTGCACGACCAGCTGCTCGACACGCCCACTGGCCGTGCGTCCCTCGATCGAGAGCCCTTGAAATCGTCCGACAGATACACCGGCCGACTCGAGAATACCTTGAAGTGCTTTCGCCTCGAAGGCCGTTCGCCAGTAGGTGTGGGGCGCGTCATCTTCGTCTTCGACCTCCACCACACGCAGATAGGGAAGATCCTGGCCCCACACTTCAGCGGCCGTCGCCGTACGCCCACCCGCCGTCGAGTGGAAGACCGCCAGGATCGGCGCTCCCGCATAGGTCAACACTTCACCCGCTGTCGCTCGCGTCGCGGAACGCGTCTCCTTCGTCTCGGCATCGACACCCCGATAGACCTGGCTCAGCGTCGTCGCGCGCACGTCCCACGCGGCTCCGCGTCGCTTATTTGCCTCGTGGAGGGCGTAGGTCCGGGCGGCAACGGCCTGGGCGCGAAGCGCTTCGGACGGCCAACTCGATGACATCTCTCCCCCGACCGTCGAAGCCACGTAGTCCTCCAGACCTACTCGATTGAGCACGACGATTCGCCCCGTCTCGACCGTCACAGCAATTTGCCCACGCACTGTGCGCGTTCCAACCCGCCAGGGACCCCTGCCGCGCGGCATCCAGCCGCTGGTTTCCTTGCGACCCCCGACGAGCAGCCCACCTCCTGGAGCGAGCTTGACCTCGTCTGGCCTCGTCGACAGGCCGACCTGTATCGGTTCCGAACCGCTGTAGAGAAGCACACGGATCTTCGGCTCGACACGAGCCGTTGCCGTGCCGCAGGCCAACAGACCGAGAATCGACGCCACGATACAAGTGGACAGCGCACCCAATCCGGATTGCCTCGGACGCGACCGGCGGTCCTGCCTTCTCTGGCTCGGCAAGTCTTCCCCCAGACCAGCGCCTACAAAGCCCCGAAACGAACCCACTACAAGCCCGCGCGAATGGCCTCCGCCTTATCCGTTCGCTCCCATGGCAAGTCAGCATTCTCGCGACCAAAATGCCCGTGGAAAGAGGTCTTCCTGTAGATCGGCCGGCGCAGATCGAGTGCTTCGTCGATGCCCCTCGGTGTCAGATCGAAGTGCTTGCGAACGATCTGCTCCAGTCGATTGCGATCGAGCGAGCTGGTTCCGAACGTATCTACGCGAATCGAGACCGGGTCGGCCACGCCGATCGCGTAGGCGAGCTGAACCTCGAGGCGCCGAGCGACACCGGCAGCCACCAGGTTCTTGGCTACATAACGAGCCGCGTAGGCCGCGCTTCGATCGACCTTCGATGGATCCTTGCCCGAGAACGCACCGCCCCCATGCCGGCCCATGCCGCCGTAGGTGTCGACTATGATCTTGCGGCCCGTCAGTCCTGCGTCGCCCATCGGGCCTCCGACCACGAACCGGCCGGTCGGATTGACGTGAAAGATCGTGTCGTTGTCGATCAGTTCACTGGGCAGCGTCTCGAGAAGCACCCCTTCTTTGATGTCCTTCTGAAGCTGTTCGTGACTGACATCGGGCGAGTGCTGCGTCGAAAGGACGACGGTACCGATCCGTCTGGGACGATCGTCGTCGTCGTATTCGATCGTGACCTGGCTCTTGGCGTCAGGCCGGAGATAGTCCAGCTCGCCGGACTCGAGCTTCTCGCGTAGCGTCTCCATGAGTCGATGCGCATGGCGGATCGGGGCGGGCATGAGCTCCGGCGTCTCGTCGCAGGCGAAACCAAACATCATTCCCTGGTCGCCAGCACCCTGTTCTTTGTGAAGGCCCTCGCCTTCGCTGACGCCCTGGGAAATATCTGGACTTTGTTTACCGAGAGCGACCTGCACGGCGCAGGTCGTGGCGTCGAATCCCATGTCGGAACTCGTATAACCGATATCGTGAACGACGCTGCGCACGATGGATGGGATCTCGACCTGTGCCGCCGTCGTCACTTCCCCGCAAACGAGCACAAGGCCGGTCGTCGTCGCCGTCTCGCAAGCGACACGCGATGCCGGATCCTGGGCCAGCATGGCATCCAGGATCGCATCCGAAATCTGGTCGCACATTTTGTCCGGATGTCCCATGGATACGGACTCGGACGTGAACATCAAACGCGATCCCATTGTGGCCTCCCAATTCGTGAGGGCCGCAGGGTAGACGAGTGGTCCCCCGGGATCAATCGCGAGCAGCCTGCCCGACGAGAACGCATGCGACGCCCCTGGGCCGATGAGGCCCGGCACCTCGATTCCCACAGAATCGTGCCGACGGGCCGCGTCTAGCCTGCCAGGTCGTCCTCGGGTGACTCGATCAGGACGCCCAGCTCGACAACGGCCTGCTCCGCATCCGAACCGACCGCACGCACACGCAGGAGCGTACCCTGGGTCGCTGCAAGGCAGAGAATCGAGAGCACGCTCGATCCACTCACCCACTCATCACCTCGCCCGAGGGTGATTTCTGAATCGAAACGTCCGGCGAGTGAGGCGAGCCGTCCTGCCGGTCGCGCATGCAACCCCAACGGAGATTGCACCGTGAAAACTTTCTCGACAGTGAGCATCACGCTCATGCATCGCCCTCCGGGACGAGCTCACTGGCGACGGAAATATTGCGCTGTCCGTAGGCCTTGATGAACGCCGCCAGTTCGTCCAGCGGCTTCTCCTCACGCATGGTCGCAAGCTTGATGAGCATGGGTAGATTCATCCCCGTCACGACCTCGACCTGATGTTCGTCATGAAAGGAGAGACTCATATTCGACGGCGTCCCACCAAACATGTCCGTCAGGATCAGGACACCATCTCCTGCATCCGCCGACTTCAGGCCAGCAGCAATTCCTCCGCGCACATCTTCGACAGACATCGTGGGGTCGACCGAAACCGCCTCGAAGGTCGGCGCCTCGGGAAGAATCAGGCGCAGTGCCTGCAGAAACTCCTCACCCAGTCGATAGTGGGTCACGATCAAAACTCCGACTCTCACAACGGTTTCTCCACGTCTCTATGGGTCACACTCACCTCGCGTCCCCTCTCCCTCAAGCGCACACCCATCGCCTCGGCGATCGCGACCGATCTGTGGCGCCCGCCGGTACATCCGACTCCGATCGTGACATAGGCTTTGCCTTCTTCGTCATAGAAGGGCAACAGGTACTCGATGAACTCGTCGAGTCGTCGAAAGAAGGACTCGCCCCGTTCGCTCTTCATCACGTAGTCGGCCACCGCCTCGTGTCGCCCGGTGCCTTCCCGTAGTGTCTCCTCGAAATATGGATTCGGCAGAAAGCGTACGTCAAAAAGCAACTCGACCGCTGCTGGCGTGCCATGTCGAAAGCCGAATGACACCAGATTTGTGACCGTTTCGCGACTCGCGCCCGAGACGTAGCGCACGATCGTGTCCTTCAACTGATGTACGTTCAGCGTCGTCGTATCGATTTTCAAGTCCGCAAGACTCACGACCTTGTCGAGTAACAGACGCTCACGGTCGATCCCATTCCGCACCGACCCCTCCGGCGAGAGGGGGTGCACGCGGCGTGTCTCGCGATATCGCCGCTCGAGCACCTCGTCACCACAATCCAGGAAAAGAACATCGACGTTTGCGCCCCTCGCGCGCAGATCCGCCACGACCTCCGGAAAGCTCTCGAGAAAATCCTTCTCCCGTGCGTCGAGCGCGAGAGCGATTTTCTTGATCTCCGAAGAAGCCGTCGTACACAGGTCGAGAAATTGCGGAACGAGCTGAACCGGTAGATTGTCCACGCAATAGAAAGAAAGATCTTCGAGCGCCGCCATCGCGGTCGTCTTTCCAGATCCGGATAGACCGCTCACGAAAACGATCCGCTGCGCATTTCTCTCCGTCAA
>CBFDDD010000096.1:0-17859 GCA_965603475.1 uncultured Myxococcales bacterium | reverse complement strand
GGGGGCGTGGGTGCGGCCCCCCGCCGCCCCCCGCCGCGCCCCCCGCCCCCACGCCCACGACACGCGGGGCGCATCTGCAGCGAGGTTCACGCAGCCGTACGTTTGTCGCGTGGCGGACGCATGTGTTTGGACGGCCGCTGCAATCGTGACCGGCTGTCGAGGCCTTGAAGGTTCTTTGTCTCCGACACCCGTTGCTGGTAAACCGGACCGCTGAGCAGGCATGACGTTCAAATGCTCAAAAGAGCCAGGCTGTGCGAACCGCGACGCGCGACCGTCCCGAGTTGCCTGGGTGCGGGGCTGTGTCGCTCGCCTGGAGGCGAAGGTCGGCGGCAGGGCGTTGCGATGCATCATGCCGAATCTCCCGCCTGAGCCGACCGGCTAGCGACACAGCCCCGCGCCCAGGCAACCTGGCACTGCCCCCGCCCCGGGTGATCAAAGTCTGAACCGATGCTGATACTCCCGTCTCGGCGCGCGGCGAGAATGGAGACTATGCTGCTCTGAGGCTGTCTTGAGCACTGGCAGCCGTAGACTGCGCCAAGACCAACCCGCAAAGAAAGATCGGTGGAAACTCATGAGGGACTACGAGCAATACGATGCACTCGGCCTGGCCGAACTCGTCAAGCGCGGCGAATCCTCGGCAGAGGCATTGCTGGAGGCGGCCATCTCCCGAACCGAAGCCCGCGATGGAATGGTGGGTGCCGTTGTCATTCGGATGTTCGAGGAGGCGCGGAAAGCCGTTGCTGCCGGCGTTCCGGAGGGGCCCTTCCAAGGTGTGCCGTTCTTGTTGAAAGACCTGCATCTCGCCTGGCCGGGTGTTCGATTGACGAACGGGTCGAAGCTGTTCTCGGATTTCGTTCCCGACGTCGAAAGTGAGCTGGTCGCGCGATATCGAAAGGCCGGCCTCGTCGTTTTCGGGAAGACCCACTCTCCCGAGTACGGCTTGACGACGAGTTCGGAGTCTCAGCTATTCGGTCAGACGCGAAATCCGTGGAACCCCGAACACACTTCTGGGGGTTCGTCCGGTGGCGCCTCGGCAGCGGTTGCAGCGGGATATCTTCCGCTCGCGAATGCGAGTGACGGGGGTGGTTCGATTCGAATTCCCGCTTCGTGTTGTGGTCTCTTCGGAATGAAGCCGACGCGCGGTCGGACGCCGCTGGGGCCAAATTCGGGGGAGGGCTGGGCCGGCATGAGCGCGGTCCATGCCGTCAGTCGCTCGGTTCGCGACAGCGCCGCTCTGCTCGATGCGACTGCCGGTCCGGATCTCGGCGCTCCCTATGCCGCGCAGGCACCGACTCGACCTTTTCTGGACGAAGTGTCGCGGGCACCGGGCCGGTTGCGGATCGCGATCCAGACCCAGGCCTGGAACGGAATCGAACCGCATGCGGATTGTCTTGCTGCGCTGGAGGACGCAGTGGCGTTCTGCAAGGATCTCGGCCACGACGTCGAGGAAGCCCCGTTCGTTGTCGATCCGGCCGTCCTCGCACCTGCGACGATCACGATTCTCAGCGCCAGCACGCGGGCGATGATGGAGCAGAGAGCGGACGTGCTGGGCCGACCGCTTCGCGAAGACGATGTCGAGCCGGGGACCTGGGCGCTGGCCAACCTGTCACAGAGGTTCAGCTCGACGGACTATGTGAAGGCTGTCCAGACGATTCATGCGACCGGTCGAGCCCTCGCGCGGCATCTCGAGTCGCATGACGTTGTTCTTTCTCCGACGATGGCGACGCCGCCCCATCCACTCGGACTGCTCTCGCTATCCAACCCGGACCGCACGGCCCAGGGCGCCGCGATTCTGCAGACCGTGGGTTATACGCAGCTGGCCAATGCCACGGGCCATCCGGCCATGTCGGTTCCGCTCTTCTGGAGCGATGCCGGCTTGCCGATCGGTGTTCAGTTCATGGGGCGTATGAATGAAGAGGGGTTGCTCTTTCAGCTCGCAGGTCAGATCGAGGCGGCACGACCCTGGTTCGACCGTCGGCCGAATCTGGACTGAGTCCGTCACCCGACTCGCGCGGTCTGGCCTCCGTCGACGGGCAAGGCAACGCCCGTGATGAAAGCAGCCTCGTCCGATGCCAGGAAGAGTGCGGCATGTGCGACATCCCAGGCGGTCCCCATTTTTCCGCGTAGAGGCACCTGCGCGTTGCGCGCTTTGATTAGTTCCTGCTTATCGATCCCGAGCCCTTTGGAAATGCCTTCGATGGCCATGGGTGTTTCCATCAAGCCCGGCATGATCACGTTCGCGCGGATGCCGTACTTCGCATTGCCGATGGCGAGAGACTGGGTATAGGCGTTGATTCCCGCCTTGGATGTTTTGTAGGCGACGATGCCGGTGGAGCATACGGCGGCAATCGAAGAGATGTTGATGATGGCGCCGGACTGCTGTTCGCGCATCGCTGGAAGGACGGCTTTGCAGGGGAAAACGACGCTCTTCAGATTGACCGAGAGGATATGGTCCCAAACTGCCTCCTCGATGTGTTCAGGGCCGGCGTCGGCGCCGCCAATCCCGACATTGTTATGCAGGATGTCGATCCGTCCGTGTGTGTCCAGACAATCCTTGACCAGGGCGGCGCAGGCCGAGTCGCTCGTGGCGTCTGCTTCGACGGCAACGGCCGAACCGCCTTCTCCCTCGATCATGTCGACGGTTTCCTGGGCGGAGTCGAGCCGTCGGTCGACGACGAGAACCTGCGCACCTTCCCGGGCGAAGAGGATCGCAGTGGCCCGGCCGTTTCCGATCGTGTCGCCCGCCGTCTGACCGGCTCCCATCACGATCGCCACTCTGTTTTCGAGACGCAGGCTCACGGCGCTGGAAATCCCTCGGCACCCTCTTCGAGCTGAACGCCGAATGTGTTGAGCGCCATCGACACGAGATTATATTGACCGACGGTGAATACGAGGTCCATGAGCTGTTCTTTGTTGAAGAACGAGTTGAGCGCCTTCCAGGTTTCGTCTCCAATGAAGGCATCGTTGACGAGTTCGTCGGTAGCGCGTAGAACGGCGACTTCGCGATCACCCCACCCGGCGGCGTCGGGACCCAGGGTCACGCGTTTGATTTCATCTCTGCTGATATCAGAATTTAGCGCGATCTCGGTATGTTGAGCCCATTCGTACTCGGCTTTGCGAAGCCAGCCCACACGCAGGATGGCGAGCTCACGATCGCGCGTAGAAAGTGAGTTCTTCGCGAGGATATGATTGCCGAACACCAGCCACCGTTTCATCAGCTTCGGATGATGGGCGAGGGTACGGAAAATGTTCAGAACCTTTCCGTCGCCAAAGCGCGATCGCGTGTCGCTGTCGATTTCTTCGAGGTCGAGGGGGTCGAGACGGGGTTTGTCGAGTCGCATACATTCCTCCTGATAAACCATGCTAGCCGGAATACACTCGGTTTTCTCGTGCCCGAACCCTTCGATTGATGGGCAGACGCGCCGCGAAACGCGACGCGGCCGATCATCGGGCGAGTGAAGATGGAGCGAAGTGCTCGAGGCGATGAAAGTCCGGCACGGATCCGGGAACCGGATGAGCGGCGAGGTAGCGCCGTGAGAGTCCCGTGCCATGGATCGAGTAGGCGTTCGCCGATCGGATTTCGGCTGGCAACCATTCGAGGGAGAGGCGTGCTTCGCCCCGCCATCGCGAGCCGGTTCGCTCAACGGAATACTCTATCGGAATGCCGTGTTCGACCACGTTGCGTCGCCCCGCCAGGATCAATCCCAGATGGTGGCCGTGGGGCCCAAGCTCGATCTCCAGGTAGCGCTCCCGCGTCCCGACCAGGAATAATTCGACGACTTCGTAGTTCCAGAGCGCCGCCGTCATGCCGGGGGGACTGTCCGGAGCCGGATCGCCGTGGTAGGACGCTTCGATCGAGAGCTGGAGATCCGAGCTCATGCGAACGTCGATACGAGCGAATTCGGTTGCGGCTAGCGCAGCACCATCCCAGGTGCATTGCATTTCGAAGCGCTCGCTCTGCATTCCTACGCTGCCCTCACTCTTCGGTCATGCATGAGATCTTCGTCGAGGTCACTGCGGATTGTGCGAATGCCGGAGGGAATAGCATTCGCGAATGTCGTTGCAATCGGGTTCTCTTCTCCTATTTTCCTAGCGGAGCCGCATGAAGAACCCGATCGTTCAGTCCGTGTTCGTCCTCCTGTTCTGGGTAGCTTTCTTGCTGCTGCCCGGTTCGACGATCGAGCATCTTGCCGTCGAGGACGGTCCAATCGAAAATCTGGGCGCCGCGGCATTTGTTGTCGCGGCCGCGCTCTTTTTTGCGTCGTTTCGGGGCTCTCTGGGCGCTGGCAACGACTTCTATCTCTTCCGCACGAAGCGGAATCTCTTTTTTCTCCTGTTGGCCCTGGCCTTCCTGTTCGGCGGCGGCGAGGAGATCAGCTGGGGCCAGCGCATCTTTGGCTGGAATACGCCCGCAGCGATCGCCGACATCAACGCCCAGGACGAGACCACGATTCACAATCTGGACATCTTCCAGCAGGGCAAATCCTTCTCCTTCTGGTTCAATGCGTTCTGGATCGGATTCTGCGTCTGCGTGCCGTTACTGGACCGCTGGCCCCCCGCGCACGACTTCTTCGAACGGATACGCCTGCCGGTCGTTCCGCTCTGGACGGGCGTTCTGCTCCTGGTCAACTACGCCGTATTCAAGATGGTCGCGTCTTCGCACGCGTCGGGAAGCGAGCTTCGTCACGCAGCGAACGAGCTGAAGGAAAGCACGATTGCTGTCATCTTCGTCTGGATCGCGTGGATCCTGTTCGAGAATGAGAAAGCCTCGAAGCGCGCACGCTGATACGGCAACCCGATTTCCTCGATAGAGCGAGCACTGAGCTCCTGCTGAGATCCCGCCCGATCTACCCGCTACGGCGACGGGGTTCTCGTTCTCGGTGGCTTCGGGGTTGGCTGCATCAGCGTTGCGACATTCGGGACAGCGGTAGTTCGGCCGCTTCCGGGCCTTGTCACTCGGTGTGTGTCGAGTATTGAAGGCAAGGTCCATGAAGCCGGTGAAGAAACCAAAATTGTGATTGGGGCTACCGCCGTGATGATCGTTGTGGTGCCAGGCGGAAACCAGGTAGCGGCTATGCGGTGACGGCATCCACGGTGGGTCGAATCCGGCGTGCAGATAGGTTCCGTAGATGAAGTTGATCGTTGCGAAGGTGCCGATCAGCGCGACATCCCAGATCGGGAAGAGGAACGGGATCCAGAGGATCGGGGACGCTTTGATGAACATGTCGAAGGGGTTGTCGGCCATCACGCCGAAGGGTGTGGGATTCGAGTATCGATGATGATGCTTGTGGATCTTCCAGAGCAGAGAGTTCTGGTGGCAGGCCCAGTGGAAGGTCCACGAGAAGACCTCCATGATGAGGAAGACGCCGAGTATGCTCAACGGGATGGCCCAGAGGGGGTACTCGCTGGGGGACGCGTAGAGCTGGTTGTATCCGTTGTAGGAACACCAGAAGGTGATGGCGATGCATCCCATGACCATGGTCATCGAGAGCAGACCGTCGACGATTTCGCCGCGGACCTGGTCGGGCCGAGTGGGCTGAGGCTGGGTCTTCCAGCGCAGCGCGGTTTCGGAAACGCTCGAGCGGTTCAGAACCAGATAGAGGCCACCACAGATCAGCAGGAACCAGCCGACGCCGATCGCAGCGAGCACGGGCCAGAGGATGTAGAAAGGCATTCCGTCGAATAGATTGAGAAGCATCTTGGGAGTATAGCTGACGGTGGGCTTTCCCGGAGCTTGGGGCGGTGCATCATATTGAGTGAGCATCGGGCGTGGGCTTGCGTCGTGACGGAGATCATGGATGGTCGATTCTCGACCACACTCTCGTCGCCGCACTGAGTCTGACCGAAACCGGTCGGAAGCCGTGGTACCATCTGCCGGAGATCGCCCAGCATGCGGTCGCATCCTACGACGACGCCATGCTGCGGAGCCATTTGAAGGAGAGCCCCGTGCCACACGTCAAGAGTCGCGATGCCTCGATCTACTACGAAGTCTACGGGTCAGGTCCACCCCTCGTCTTGGCTCATGGTGCGGGTGGAAACACCCAAATATGGTGGCAGCAGGTACCGCACTTCGCTTCTCGTCATCGCGTCGTGACTTTCGACCACCGCTGCTTTGGGCGATCGAGGTGCGCTCCCGATTCGTTCAAAGCCGAGTTCTTCGGTGACGATCTGATCGCGGTTCTCGACGCCGAAGAGATCGATCGCGTTTCGCTCGTCTGTCAGTCGATGGGAGGCTGGACGGGTCTCCGGATGGCACTCGAGCATCCCGAGCGACTGTCGTGTCTGGTTCTCTGCGGTACGCCCGGCGGAATCGTGACAGACCAGATCATCGCTGCCGCCCAGCGGATTGCGGAAGGTGCAGCTGAGGGCGGGATCAGGGGTAATGCAGCACTGGCCGAGGCCTTTCAGGAGCGAGAGCCCGGCCTCAGCTTTCTCTACGATCAGATTGGCGGCCACAACTCTGGATTCTCACCCGCACTGTTGGGCCAATTGGCGAGCGTGCGTGTCGATCCGGATGAGTTGAAATCCCACACGACACCCACGCTGGTCATCTCGGGCGAAGAGGACGCACTTTTTCCGACCGAAGCGATTCGCGAGATCGCGGGTCTGATCCCAGGCGCGGAGCTGCAGACGATTCCAGGTTCAGGACACTCGCCCTACTACGAGGTCCCCGAGACCTTCAATCGGATCGTGGACGAGTTCCTGGCGCAGCACGCTCGCTGAATTGCCGCCGGACAGCCCAGGCGACGAGTGCTGCGCTACTCGAATTCGTAGCGCAGTACTCGGTCTGGACCGCTAGTTCAGCGGTGCGCGATCTTCCGCGAGCGTACCCGTGACGCCACCGCATTCGATCAGCTCGGCATTGAGCTTTGCGACGCGAGCACGTCTGCGTTCGCGAAGTGCGTCGGTGTCGCACAGCTGGTCGAGTACTTCCTGGCCCCAGGCAATGTGGCGTCGCCGCTTGCGAACGATGTCCTCGAGCAGCTCGATCGTCGGCGCGTCGCAGATCTGGTCGGTCTCTCGCATGGTCTGCTCGTAGACATCGACGAGATGGGGCATCAACACGTCAAAGGGACCCGCGAGCTTTTCGATCGTGAGATCGGGGCGCTCGGGCTCTGAAATCGACTGGATGATGGCCGCAAAGCCTTCGTTCGCGGACTTGGAGGCCTCGATGGCCTTCTTGCCACAGCGAAGTTCCGGTAGACGGTTACCCAGTACATCGGCCGCCTGTGCCGTCTCCCAGATCACCTTGCCGAGACCTGTCTTGACGGGCAATTCGGGGATCGTGGCAACCCAGCCACCTAGCATCATCATCAACCACTCTTCGGCGTAGCGGAAATTGCGACATCGGAGCGCCATCGCCTCGACGTCGTAGCGGCCAGAGAGCTCGCGAAGGTCAGCCGGGATGTCGAATGCCGAGTAGGGTGCGAACGTCGTTTTCTCATCGGGCGTCATGCCCGGGTACATGCGTTGCTCGCTCATGATCGCGCCTCTCCTTCCTGGGCCGCTTTCTGGGCTGCACGTTTTTCGAAATGTCGTTCGCGTAGAATCCTCGCCGCTTCGACCAGGGTCTTCTTGCTAGGCCCTGAGCTCGAAAGCGTGGCGAGATCCTGGAGCTCCTCTTCGGTGAAGCCGGCTTCGAGGCGATCGTCCCAGGCGATCGGAATGGCGGCATCTTCTCGGTCCGATCGCGCGCCGCCGAAGCTGAACTGCTTGTCGACCTTGCGGCGATATTCCTGAGTGCGCTTCAGGTGCTCCGGGTCATCCTTGGTGAACTCACGCACCCATTCGCTGCCGAAGCGCACGTGAGTGAGCTCATCGGCCAGAACGTAGTCGACGGCCTGACGCATCTTCTCATCGCCGGTCTTCTCGGCATACTTGATCATGTCTCGGAAGACATCGCAGGCGAGCCCTTCGAGGCCTCGATTGACACCGGCGACACGCATCGCGGGATCTTCCGAACACGCGCATTCGAAGAGGAACGTACTCTCCGGAAACATGCCGACCTCGCCACCGAGATGCGTGAGGAGCTTCTCGAAAATTTGTACGTGGCGACCCTCGTCCCAGGCCTGTCGAGCCATGTTCATCTTGAACTCCCAGGGAGCATCAGGGAAATCCCAGAGAGAGCGGGCCGAGCCTTCGAGTGCCTGGACCTCGCCAACGAAGATGCCGTGCATCCGAAGAAGTAGCCGGGTCAGGCCAGCAGGCGCGTCTGGATCGATGGGCTCGTTCAGGACCGTGAGCGCGAACCCCGGTCCGTAGGACTCGAACAGCGGCTCGGCCGCCGTGCCTTTTACAGATCCTTCGATCATGTCGGAGAACTGCTGGAAGGCGTTGACGATCGCATCGACATCGTCGGGCAAAGTGGCCAGTACGGTCGACTGCGCGTTGTCCTGTCGCACGAACCGACTGTCGCGTGCGAGCTCTTCGTGTTGAATGAATCTCTTCATGGTCGATCTCCTTCATTGGTCATAGTCGAATATGGATTGGATATGCCCAGATACGCCAGGCATGAAGTCGTGAGTTCCTGGGCGACTTTGGCATCGCTCATGGGTGAGGATCCGATGTCGCGAATCCCGGCCGTGTAGTAGTGGATGAGGAGGGCGGTCGCCTGGATGAGGGCGAAGGAAACCGCCGCTCGCGGATCCGGGTGATGAATTTCCGCCGTGCGCTCGATCAGGAGTTCCGAGATTCCCGCGACGACATAGCGATTGAGCTTCATCGATCGCTCTCGCATCAGTTCGTCCGTCATCGCGCGTTGGTAGATGGCGCGATCGAGGCCTTCGTTCGAATGAATGGCGTCGATCATGAATGGAAAGATCGTGCGAAGGATCTCCGCGATCGTCGCGCCTTGCCAGCGCGCCGGGGAAAGCGCGTCGTCGGCAGTCGCAAGGGCTTCTTCACAGCGTCGTTCGTGGAGCGCATGGAGGAGAGCATCCTTGTCCGTAAAGCGCCGATAGAACGCGGCGACCGAGGTCTCGGCGCGGAGCGCGATCTCTCGGACATGGATGTCATCGAAATCCTTGTCACGAAGGAGGAGTTCGGCGACGTCGAGCAGGCGCTCGAGGCTCTGGTGTGTTCGCACTTGTCGAGGGAGCCGGATCCAGTGCAAATCTTTCGGCTGAGAAAGCATACTGCTGTACTCCGCTAGTTGATTCAGGGATCCAAGAGAGGGGGTGCGAAGCACTCCGGCGCTTCGATTTGTGTCAATCTACCACAAAACGGAATCGAATTCCGGTTTCGGTTTGGCGATCGACCGACTTGAGAAGGTCCGAGCGGGACTATGCTTGACGCCTTCGGGGATTCACATCGCGAAATCGAAATCTGCACAGGGCGCCATCGCGTGGCCAATCGCGAGAATCATCTTTGCAGTGCGAAATATTCGTGTTGCAGCGAGTCTTTTCCGACCGCGATGATCCGAAAGCCCGAAGGATCGTCGCCCAGCGGGCGACCAACGGGACCCGTCGTGATCATGTCGAGGGTCGCGTCCCGCCCGTATGCGTTTCGGTGATAGTGGCCGGCGAAGACCGCCTCGACACCGGCATCCTTGAGTAGACCCAGATAGACGGCTCGTGGTCCTGCATCGATGTTGAAGTATTGATCCGCTTCGTCAGGGTTCTCGAGAAAATAGGATTGATGTTGGAAGACGAGCAGATGCCGGGCGCCGGAGGACTCGGCTCGGACGAGCTCTTCGCGCAACCACGTCAGTTGATCACGCGCTTCGCCTGGAGCCTCTTGGGGCGCATCGATGAGCTGGCTGTTCAGGACGATCGCGTAGATGTCGCCCTGGCGAAATGAGTACCAGTCGGACCCGAAGGTCTCACGATAGGCGCGTAGGGATTCTTTCGTGGGCTCGTTCTCGACATCGTGGTTCCCGGCCACCAGATAGAGGGGAATGGAGGGGTCGAGCGTGCCCACGATCCGTTGAAATTCGGCGATCTGGCCGGAATGACCCACCCGGTTGACGAGGTCACCGCAGATGACGACGAATGCTGGTTTCAGTTCGTTCGCATGAGCGATCGCTCGTTCGAATAACTTCGCGTCGACCTGAAACACATCATCATCCCAGGTCGCGCCAAAGAGCGCGAGCCACGCAGGCGAGCCGGACATACCGAGCTGGGGATCGGCCATTTGAATGAAGAAGGCCGGCTGTTCGGATTCCTCGCCGACCTGCATTTCGAGCCAGTCCGAAAGCCCGTTTCTGTCGGGTGCAGGCCGCGTGATCGTTCGGCCGTTGCCCGGTTCCCGGGCGCAAGAGACTGCGGCGAGGGCGCAAAAGGCCACGAGCGCAAGCAGAGACGTGAATCGGGGCATTCATGGCCTCGGGTATGGGACGGGGTGTCTCGTCGGCAACCTACCACACGAGGCGATCTGGAGACATGCGAGAGGTCGATGCGGAAGGAATGCTAGGCGCAGAACTGCCTGCGCAGACAGTACGTGCTCACGTGAAGACATTGACCAGGCCTATGGACCGAGGTCATAATCCCCTCTATGAAGCAGGCCTCCAACGATCGATCGCTTCCGTGGTCATATCACATCTTCGAACGAAGCCCAGTCTCGCTCTCCTGGTCTGCTGTTGCGCTCGCCTTGGGATTTGCCCTTGTATTTGTCCTCATCGAGATCTTGCTGGGGCGATTCGTCCTATTTGAAATCGATACGTACCGGGAGGATCTGCGTGTCGCGTTCGCGTTGTGTCTGTGCGCGGCCTACCTACCCGCCGCCTCGATCTACCTGGTCGAAAGCGCGCGACGAGCCGCCAACGAGCTGACGTCGGTACTCGAGCCGGCCAGGGAGATGCCTGATCTCGAGATGGCGGGTGAGTACGATCGTTCCCGACTTCGCAGAGCGGGAGCCGTCGGGGTGTGTCTGGGATTCGTGACGATCATTCTTGTCGAACTGGATCCCTCGAATCTGGCCGCCCTCGGACAGATGAGTCCGGAAGGGTATTTCCATCGCTTGATCTTGGTCTGGATCTTTTGGTTCGGCGGACGAGTCGCCTATTCGATCTGGATGGAATCGACCCGCTTTTCGAAGATCGGCCGCGAACGAATCAAGCTCGATCTGCTCGACCTCAAGGTGGTGGCTCCGCTCACCCGATTCGGGCTACGTCAAGCATTGGTCACGATCGGATTCTTTTCGGTGATCCTGCTGATGTTCTACGATTCGGACGCCGCGCCCAACCTCTTCTGGATTCTGATGGTATTCGCGTTGTTGATCCTGTCGTTTGCCGCCGCAAGTCTGCTTATCCCCTTGCGTGGCGTCCAACATGCCATCGCGCGTGAAAAGACGCGCGAACTCGCTCGGGTCAATGATCAGATTCGGATGGCACTCGCTGCATCAGGCAGCCCTTCCCACCCGGGTCTCGCAGACTGGATCGCCTATCGGGGACTCATCGAGTCTGTTCGTGAATGGCCGATCGATGCACCGACTCTGCGCCGCTTCGCTCTCTATCTTGCCATTCCGCTCGGTTCATGGTTCGGCGGTGCACTCGTGGAACGAATGGTCGACACGTTGCTCGATTGAAGAGCGGGGCCAGGGGCGAGAGGCTTCGGCCGGTAGTGGCCTGAGACTCGGGTAGATCATGTCAGCCGCCGGCCGTCGGCGGAAAGACATCGATGACATCGCCGGAGAAGAGCTTCGTCTCACCCCCCTCCGGAAGCCAGCGTATGTTTCGACCGCCGATCATGAAATGAACCTGGCGTGAGATTTCGCCCTCGGTATCGAAGATCTGATCCGTCAGGGCCGGCCAACGGCGGGCGATCTCGGATGCGAGCTCTTTGACGCAGGCACCATCCGCCAAGGGCAGATCTATGCTCTTTCGTCCCACGGTCGCGCGCAGCGTTGCGTAGAAGTTGACGCGCATCGCGTTCAGGGAATCTCGAGCTGGCGGAGCTTGTCCTCGGGGACGACGGCGTCCTTCCAGCCCCTGGCGATATAGTATTCGCCTAGCATCTCCGGGAGTTCGGAGACATGGCCTTTGGAGCCGCCCCCTGATGACGCCTCCGTCGTGTATCGTGCGGGCAGAGTGTCCGAGCCCTCCACGAAGCCCGCGAGATTGTTGTAGTAGCGCTCGAGGTTGTAGATGCGCTCACCGGCGAGCATGACGTCGTTGGCCGTGACGTCTTCGCCACGTGCCACACTGAATTGGGCGGCATACTCGTCTGCACCCATGGCGAAGGCGCTGAACTTGCAGAGGTCGAGGCTATCCGAAAAGGCGTGCAGGTCCTGGAAGATTTTCACGAGCTCGCCCTTGCCCTGCCATGCCAATGGATCGGCGTCGAGGCCTTGCACGACGCCGAGTTCGGCTGCAGCGACGTAGGCGCGCAGGTGACATCCTCCTCGGTTGCTCGTCGCATAGCCGAGTCCCATACCCTTGAGTCCACGGGGGTCATAGGCTGCCACTGCCTGGCCCTTGCAGGACATTGCGATCTCCGGATGTCCGAGCCGCTCTGCCGCGATCGCAGGGCCCTCAGCGAGCAGGTCGCCGACTCCCTCGCGCCGCGCGATGGCCTCGATCAGCTCGACCATGCTCTGGGTATCGCCCCAGGCGAGACCGTCTCCGGTGACCCAGCCCTTTTCGGTCGCCTCCATGTACATCGAGAGCGCGTTTCCGATCTCGATCGGATCCATTCCGAGATCGTTGCACTGGTCGATCATCTTGGCGATCGAAGCAATGTCATCATTGTCGCAATTGGAGCCGAGTGACCATGCGGGTTCGTACTCGACGCTTTCCATGCGCAGGCCCTTCCATGGGCCCGATTTGAGTTCGACTTCCTTCTTGCAGGCCACCGGACAGGCGTGACAGGTCGGGTCGTTCACGAGGATATTGTCTTTGACGTACTCTCCGCTGATGGCTTCGGCGCGGTCACCGAAGCTGGTGAGCTGACTGTTGCGGGTGCCGAGGGCGCCAATCGTGTTGGTCGTGTTCATCAACACATTCGTCCCGTAGACGGACAAGCCGCCCTTGCGTGGACTCGTGATATTGCGCTCGTCTCGAATGGCGTCGAGGGCTTCTCGGCGTACCTTCTTCCAGGCATCGGAATCTACGTCACGACTCTTCTGGACTCCGGCGCGAATGACGATGGCCTTCAAGTTCTTCGCGCCGCCGACAGCGCCGGTTCCGCCCCGACCAAAGGCGCGATCATCTTCGTTGACCCAGGCGGCATAGCGACAAAGTGTTTCGCCGGCCTGGCCGATGGCGTTGACCGAGAGGTTCTTCTTTCCGTAGCGGGTCTGGAAGAAGGCCACCGTCTCATGGATACCCTTGCCCCAGACTTCGGACGCGTCGCGGACCTCGATGCGACCGTCCTCGATGAAGAGATAGACCGGCGTCTCGGACTTGCCATTCAGAATGATTCCATCGAAGCCGGCCCAGCGTAGTCGCGCGCCGGTCCAGCCACCCTGGTGGCTGTCAGTGACGGTGCCCGTCAGGGGAGATTTCGTCACACACGCCCAACGGCCGCTCATGCTGGTCTCGGATCCGGTCAGTGGTCCGTTGACGAAGCAAAGGAGATTGTCGGCGGAGAGGGGTTCGACTTCGGGTCCTGCTTCGAGCACGTAACGCACCCCGAGGCCTCGCGCACCGATGTATTTGCGGACCCATTCCTCTGGAGCGGGCCGGATATCGACGCTCCCCGTCGAGAGGTCCACGTGCGCCATCGATTGCCCGAAGGTCTTTAGATCCATGTCGTCTCTCCCCTGCTCGGTGGTTGTTCGGTCGATGCTCGGCGACTGCCTTGTCGTCAGTCGCCAAATTGAATCGGAGGATCGTCCTATGCGCCAGTCGGCGCCCTTGTGGGGTCGTCCCCCGAGGCCAAGGGGATTGTCGTCGCGATCCCCTGTTTCCGCCCCGAGTTGTGCTGCATCCTATGGGAATTGCAGGCCCAGAGACCTCTTTCTCTGATCGTTCATTCAGCTTCCCGCCGAGGTCAGCGTGATTTTTCGACAACTCTTCGATCCGGAAACATCGACCTATACCTACCTGCTCGCAGATGAATCGTCGCGCCAGGCAGTCCTGATCGATTCCGTACTCGGTCAGTTCGATCGGGATGCAACATTGCTACGCGAGCTCGATCTGGATCTCTGCTATGCGTTGGAAACTCATGTGCATGCGGATCATGTCACCGCATCCGGCCGCTTGCGTGAGACGTTCGGCTGCAAGGTCGGAGTGAGCGAGAACTCCGGTGTGGTCAATGCCAACCTCATGCTGCAGGACGGCGAATCCATTCGCTTCGGAGAAGAGAGGTTGGAGGTGATGTCGACACCCGGCCACACGCAGGGTTGCGTGACCTACGTGTGCCGAGAGACAGGCATGGCATTCACAGGAGATGTTCTGTTGGTTCGTGGCTGCGGTCGGACCGATTTTCAACAGGGAGATGCTGGCGAACTATTCGCGTCGGTGCGCGACAGGATCTTCGCGTTGCCCGACGACACCCAGGTCTATCCCGGCCACGACTATCACGGGCGCATGGTGTCCACGGTCGGTGAGGAGAAACGCTTCAATCTGCGAATCGGGCTCGATAAGAGCATGAATGAATTCGTAGAGATCATGAACGGGTTGAATCTCGCGTACCCGAAGCATATGGACGTCGCTGTTCCAGCGAACCTAGAGAGTGGCCTTGCTATTTCGACGACGGACCTGGATCGATCTCGAGCTGCCGCGTCGGGCTCCGTCGCGAGCGTCATGGAGGAAAGCGGCCGTCAGGATGCCGAAATCTGGATGGGATCCGGGATTTGATCGAGAGAGGCTTCGATGATCGTAGGATCATGAAGGTTGTCGCTCACGTGGTGGGCCAGGAGCTGGATCTTAGCGTTTACAGGGGGGTCTCATTGCTGTGTACTTACCGACGTAGACGATCACGACGGATCGGCTCCCGGTTTCAACGGAGCTGGAGAGGAATCATTGCCATGAAACGTACGAAGAACGTCAAACGATTTCTAACGACAGCGATTGCGGCTGTGACTTTCATTGCGCTTAGCCTCACAGTCGGGATTCTGTCGACTGCAAGCGCAGACGAAACCTGTATGTCGCCCTACATGGCCAAGATTGTGGGCCAGGAGGATTTTGTCTACGTCTGGACTCTCGGCATCGAGGGGGTGGGGGACGAACAGGACAAACTGGTCACGGTCGATGTGAACCCCAACTCAAGGAACTACGGAAAAGTCGTCAACAGCCTTTCGGTGGGCGGCCGAAATGAAGCGCACCACTCGGGCTTGACCGACGATCGCCGCTACCTCTGGGCTGGTGGGCTCGATACCAACAAAATCTTCATCTTCGATGTTCACAGCGACCCCGCAAAACCAACGCTCCACAAGACGATCAAGAATTTCGTTCAGAAAAGCGGGGGTGCAGTGGGTCCCCATACTCATTACGCACTCCCGGGGCGAATGCTGATTACCGGTCTTTCGAACAACAAAGACCATGGTGGTCGGACCGCAATGGTCGAGTACACGAACGATGGGAAACATGTCGCCACGCATTGGATGCCGACGGATGACAATCTGAACGGCGCAATCAAGACGGGGAAGATCGCGGACGGCTACGGCTATGACGTGCGCGTACTGCCGCGGCGAAACGTGATGGTGACATCTTCATTTACAGGTTGGAACAACTATATGATGGACTTCGGCAAGATGCTGAGCGACCCCGAGGCCATGAAGCATTTTGGAAGTACGGTCGTCGTGTGGGATCTGCATTCGCGTAAGCCCAAGAAGATCTTTGATGTTCCGGGTGCCCCGCTCGAAATTCGCTGTGCCTGGGGTGCGAATCACAACTATTGCTTCACGACGACGGCGCTGACGTCGAAGATCTGGCTGATCTTTGAAGACGACGCTGGCGAATGGCAGGCCGAAGAAGTCGCGGATATCGGCGACCCCTCGAAGGTCCCGCTACCGGTCGATATTTCGATTTCGTCGGACGACGGGTTGCTCTGGGTCAACACTTTCCTGGACGGGACGACGCGATTGTTCGACATCAGCAATCCGCACAAGCCCGTGCTGCAGTTCGAAGAGGTGATCGGTCAGCAGGTGAACATGGTGTCCCAGAGCTGGGATGGTAAGCGCGTGTATTTTACGACGTCGCTGTTGGCCAACTGGGACAAGAAGGGCGACGCGGACGATCAGTTCCTCAAGCTCTACAACTGGGACGGCAAGAAGCTGGATTCCGTCTTCAGCATCGATTTCAAGAAGGAGAAGCTGGGGCGACCCCATCAGATGCGCTTCGGGGCGTATGCGCTCTACGGATCGAAGCCGAAGGATGGGACTGCTTCGGCGGTTGCAGCCCGCGATTAGCATCTTCGTGCGGTGGCGTGGCGAGTGATTGGAGGAGGGTCCATGTTCTCGGAATCGGCGCGCGCGGCCGTGATCGCAATCGGTCTCTGCTCTCTCGTCGTCGCGTGTGGTGCTGAGCGGGAAGATCAGGCGTCGAAATCCGACGATGAGATTCCACTGGCTCCCGGTTACAGTCCGCTCGGATTCGAGGTGCCGGAGCCGGGAACCTACGACCTCCCGCCTCTGGGAGACGCGGCAGACGGTCAGCTGCTGTCTACCGACGGATCGCCCACAACCCTCCATGAAGTTCTCGGCGGCAAGGTCGCCATTCTGAGTTTGATGTACGCGAGTTGCAGCGATGTGAATGGTTGCCCGCTCGCGACCGCCGTACTGCACCAGATTGCGAATCGAATGGAGAAGGATGAGGAACTCGCCGATGGATTGCGTCTGCTCAGTCTGAGTTTCGATCCGACACGAGATACGCCTGCCGTCATGCGCCAACACGCTTCCCATCACGTGGGGCATGCGGGGCACGGGGTGGATTGGCAGTTCCTGACCACGGCCTCAGATGCTGACCTGAGGCCGATCCTGGCCGACTACGGACAATCGCTCGTTCCGGAGTTTGCAGAGAACGGCTCTGAACTCGGCAGCATCTCCCATATCCTGCGAGTCTTCCTGATCGACTCCGACCGCCGCATTCGGAACATCTACAGCGTCTCTTATCTGCATGCGGATACGCTCGTGGCAGATGTCAAGACCTTGTTCATGGAGCCAGCAGGGTCAGAGATCGCGCAAGGCCTGAAAGGCATTCCCTCCGAATCACGCCGCGCGAGAGATTTCAAGGAAGGATATGAAGACGGGGACTACGCATCACGCTCGATCGGATTGTCGACGCGGCGCGGGGAGCCTGTGGATCTCGTCGGACGCGCGAAGAAAGAGCAGCTCGGTTTGCCACCGTTGCGGATTCCGTCAGACAATCCGCTGACGCGTGAGAAAGTGGCCCTGGGGCGCAAGCTTTTCTACGACAGACGCCTGTCGCTCAATGAGACGCTCTCATGCGCGATGTGTCATGTGCCCGCGCAGGGTTTTGCGAATAATGAATTGGCGACCGCGGTGGGAATCGAGGGGCGCACGGTTCGGCGAAACTCACCGACGATCTTGAACGTCGGCTACGCAGCCCGCCTCTTTCATGACGGCCGGGAAGACCGGCTCGAGCATCAGGTCTGGGGACCCTTGCTCGCGCGGAACGAAATGGGAAACCCCTCTGTCGGCGCAGTGATCGAGCGGATTCGGAGAATCGAGGACTACGAGGTTCTCTTCGAAGCGGCTTTTCCGGATCGAGGCCTCGCGATCGAAACCATTGGCATGGCGCTGGCGAGCTACGAACGGACCCTGGTGTCGGGCGACTCCGCATTCGACCGTTGGTACTACGGAAAGGACGAGACCGCTCTTCGGGACGAAGCAGTCCAGGGGTTTCGTCTCTTTGACGGCAAGGCAGGCTGCACCGGCTGTCATCTGGTGGGACCGAACTCGGCGCTATTTTCGGATGGTCGACTTCACAATACGGGAATCGGATACAAGGCGTCGATG
>CBFDDD010000095.1:0-17964 GCA_965603475.1 uncultured Myxococcales bacterium | reverse complement strand
GGGGGAGCTGGTCGTCGCTTATATCGTGGTCTCGGACCCTGTCGAACTCGAGGAACTCCGGAGCTTCCTCGGGGACGAGCTCGCGCCGTTCAAACATCCCCGCGCACTGCACATCGTCGAAGCATTGCCGCGCAACGCGCTTGGCAAGATTCAGAAGCACCGACTGCGGGGTGGAGGCGTCGTCCCGGAGTAAGCGGGTCGGCTCACTCCCAGCTCTGTCCTGGTCAATCCGTTTTTGCCCGAATAGCCCGGATACGGCTGGAGGTGAAACACAGACTGGCGGTCCGGACGAGACTCGAACTCGCAACTTCTGGCGTGACAGGCCAGTGCTCTAACCAATTGAACTACCGGACCGCAGCAGTTCTGGGCGGCATTTTGTAGCCAAGAACCGCCCCGATTGCTAGGAGCCTGAGTCAGGACTCACTGCGAGACCCGAGCCGGCTCAGCTGGCGGGGCCCTTCGGCATCGACACTGTCATGGCGACCGCCTGCAGCTGAATGATCAACCCGAGATCGCCCTCCAGGCGAAGCTGCCCCGTAATCAGAGCTTCGAGCGGATGAAGTTCGCCACGGCGAATCGCGTCCGCCTGCTCGGTGCCGAGCAGGATCGTCGCCTGGGGCGATTCTGGGATAGGCCCCGGACCGATCCGGATCCCGACACGCCAGTCGTCGATTTCCTCGCTCTCCCCTGCGATGATGGCTTCGATCAGGCCTTGGATTTCGGACAACTCCCGGAGAGCACTCGGATTCCTCGACCCATGAGCGCTTCCGGGTCCCCGTAGCGCCGCCGGACCGGATTCTGCGACGGACGCGACGGCATCGGCAATCAGGCCCGGCCGGCCCTCCCAGAGCGCCGAACGCCAATCCGCAACGCGCAACACGATCGTGACGTCGCATTCTTCGAGGCGCCCATCGCTGATCGCGAGCGCCCCCTCGCTGAAGTGCAGGGTCCACTCACCACCTTCTTCGTCGCCCTTCGAATCATGCAGGACCACCCCGAGCTTGAGATCGACGGCTCGTTCCGCGTCGTCGAGGTCGATCTCGGCGAAGAGCGCCGGAATCGTGTCCTCAAAAAATACTCGAGGCGTGACGGGTTCGGGCGGGAAGGCGGACAAAGCGGCTCGCCTTTCGGTTTGGGCAACTCATGCAGTCTCATGCAGAGTCGTGGTCGCTTCATGAGAGACGACATGAGTGGTGGGCGCACAGGGACTCGAACCCCGGACCCCCTCGGTGTAAACGAGGTGCTCTAGCCAGCTGAGCTACGCGCCCGACAAAGCAAACAGTACCGAAATGGCCTGATCAGTTCACGCCGGCCGGATGGGGCAGATCATTCGTCGCCTGCTTGAGTCCCCCCGGCACGAGGTAGATGTCTTCGACCTCATGGATGCCATCACCTTCTTCGAGGAAGTGCTCGGGATTCTCCACAGCCAAAGCGTGCCTCAGGACCTCATCCATGTGCTCCACGGGAATGATTCTCAGATTCTTCTTGATGACGCTGGGAAGATCCTTGAGATCCTTCTCGTTCTCCTTCGGAACGATCACCGTGTCGACACCGCCGCGATGGGCTGCGATCAACTTTTCCTTGAGTCCCCCGATCGGCAGCACCCGACCGCGAAGTGTGATCTCCCCGGTCATGGCCACATTCGATCGAACAGGAAGCCGAGTCAATGCCGAGGCAATCGTGGTCGCGAGCGTAATCCCGGCGGATGGTCCGTCCTTGGGCGTGCCGCCTTCGGGCACGTGAATGTGAATGTCGACCTTTGTATGAAAATCGTTCGTCAGGCCGAGCTGCTTCGCGCGTGAGCGGATGTAGGACATGGCAGCATTCGCCGACTCCTGCATGACTTCGCCCAGGCGACCCGTGATCTGCAGCTTGCCCTTTCCGGTCGTGACGGAGACCTCTGTCTGCAGAAGTTCTCCCCCGACCTCGGTGTAGGCCAGACCCGTCGTCACGCCGATGCGGTCCTCGTTTTCAGTCTGACCGAAGCGATGCTTTCGCACGCCGAGATATTTCCGCACGAGCTTCGGGGAGACCGTGACCGGTTTGAAATCATCGCCGGAAGAGACGAGTTCCCGCGCCACTTTTCTTGCGATCGAGGCGAGTTCTCGTTCGAGGCCGCGAACACCGGATTCTCGGGTGTAGTAGCGAATCACTTCGAGGATCGCGCCTTCGGTGAAACGCATGTTCTCGTGCGAAAGACCGTTGTCGCGAATCACCTTGTCCACGAGATGGGCCTTGGCGATTTCGAGTTTTTCCGTTTCGATGTAACCCGGGATCTGAATGAGTTCCATCCGGTCCAACAGGGGTCGCGGAATCTCGTGCAGCACGTTGGCCGTACAGATGAACATCACCTGTGAAAGGTCGTAGTCGACGTCGAGATAGTGGTCCGCAAAAGTATTGTTCTGTTCGGGATCGAGGACCTCGAGCATGGCCGAACTTGGATCACCTCGAAAATCCATCGACATCTTGTCGATCTCATCGAACAGAAAGACCGGATTGGAGGAACCCGCCTTCTTCAGCCCTTGAATGATCTTGCCGGGCATCGCACCGATATAGGTTCTGCGATGGCCTCGAATTTCGGCCTCATCGCGAACGCCACCCAGACTGATGCGTACGAAATCACGACCGGTCGCACGCGCGATCGACTTTCCCAGTGAGGTCTTGCCAACGCCGGGCGGGCCGACAAGACACAGAATCGGCCCCTTGATCTTCTCGACCAGTGTTTGCACAGCGAGAAATTCGAGGATCCGTTCCTTGGGCTTTTCGAGTCCGTAATGATCAGCCTCGAGAATCCCCTCGGAGACGCTGATGTCCTTCTCCTCGTCTTTGCACTCATCCCAGGGAAGAGCCAGCATCCAGTCGATGTAGTTCCGAACCACAGTCGCTTCGGCCGCCATGGGCGACATCTGCTTCAGCTTCTTCAGTTCTTTCTCGGTTCGCTCTCGAGCCTCCTCCGGCATCTCTTTCGCGGCCAGTTGCTCCTCCAGCTCGCCGACTTCATTTTTCTGCTCGTCTCGATCCCCGAGTTCCTTCTGAATCGCGCGCATCTGCTCGTTCAGGTAGTACTCCTTCTGGGAGCGCTCCATCTGCTTCTTGACGCGACCACGAATCTTCCGCTCGACTTCGAGTACCTCGATCTCCGCCTGCATTCGGCTGAAGACTTCCTCGAGGCGTTCCACGGCCGAGGTGACTTCGAGCAGTTTCTGCCGATCGGGCAATTTCAGGTTGAGATGCGCGACGACGGTATCCGAAAGTTTGCCCGGCTCGGAAATCGCCGCCACCGAGTTCACCAATTCCGGTGCAACCTTCTTGTTCAGTTTCGCGTACGACTCGAAGGTCGTGTGAATCGATCGTACGAGCGCCTCAGCCTCGGGCGTGTCACCCCCTTCATCGGGAAGCTCGTTGATCTCGACTGAAAAGTAGGGATCGATCGCCGCGAAGCTACGAATCTCAGCACGTGTCTTGCCCTCGACGAGGACCTTGACTGTTCCGTCCGGGAGTCGAAGCAGCTGAATGATCGTGCCGAGCGTCCCGATCGCGAAAATGTCCTCGGGCGTCGGGTCTTCCTCACCGGCCACACGCTGGGCGGCCACGACGAGTTGACGATCACCGGCCATCGCATCTTCGAGCGCCTGGATCGATTTCGGCCGGCCAACAAAGAGCGGTACGACCATATGCGGAAAGACGACGATGTCGCGCAGCGGTAGGAGCGGGATTCGCCCTCCCGTCGTTGAGTCACTCATACCACCCCCTTCGATCCCTCGTTTCGATCCGAATCCATCCAGAGATCATTCTCGCAGAATCCACACAAATTCACTCACAGCGTAGGCAGGCCTCGATCGGACTAGGCCGATTCTGCCTCCCGCTTCAATCCGAGCACCGGCTCGGCCCCCTGCTCGATGACCTCCTCGCCAACGACGCACTCTTCGACATCATCTCGCGACGGCAGCTCGTACATGAGATCCAACATCGCGTGTTCCAGAATCGCTCGCAGCCCGCGAGCGCCGGACTTCTGTGCGAGTGCCTTCCGCGCGACGGCGCCAAGCGCACCCTCGGTAAACTGCAGGGCAACATCTTCGAACTCGAAAAGCTTCTCGTACTGCTTGACGAGCGCGTTCTTCGGTTGCGTGAGAATCGCGATGAGCGCCTCTTCGTCCAGCTCCTCGAGGGTCGCCACCACAGGAAGACGCCCGATGAACTCGGGAATCAATCCGAAGTGGAGCAGATCCTCTGCCTGGACATCGCGCATCATCTCGCCCTTCTTGCGATCGCTCTTGTTCTGGATATCGGCAGCAAAGCCCAATCCCTTCACTCCGATCCGTCGTTCGATGATGCCCTCGAGTCCTACGAAGGCTCCACCGCAAATAAACAGGATGTTCGTGGTGTCGATCTGCAAGAATTCTTGTTGCGGGTGCTTTCGCCCACCCTTGGGCGGCACACTGGCCATCGTGCCTTCGATGATCTTGAGCAATGCCTGCTGCACGCCTTCGCCCGACACGTCACGCGTAATCGACGGGTTCTCGCTCTTGCGGGCGATCTTATCGATCTCATCGATGTAGATGATGCCGCGCTGGGCACGTTCGACGTCGTAGTTCGCAGCTTGCAACAAATTGAGGACGATGTTCTCGACATCTTCCCCGACATAGCCGGCTTCGGTGAGCGTCGTGGCGTCGGCGATCGTAAACGGCACGTCGAGAATCTTGGCGAGTGTTTGTGCGAGAAGCGTCTTCCCGGAACCCGTCGGGCCCAGCAGGAGGATGTTCGCCTTCTGCAGTTCGACGTCGGAAATCCCGCTGCTCTCGATACGGCGGTAATGATTGTGGACCGCAACGGACAGGATCTTCTTCGCCGCGTCCTGACCGATCACGTACTCGTCGAGCGCCGCCTTGAGTTCCTTCGGCTTGAGAATCCGCGTAGGTGCCTGACCGGATTCGTCCTGGCCATACTCCTCGGCAATGATGTCGTTGCAGAGTTCGATGCATTCGTCGCAGATGTAGACGGTCGGCCCGGCGATGAGCTTCTTGACTTCCTTCTGGGACTTACCACAGAACGAACACGAGAGGTTCGCGTTGTCGTCTCGCTTTTTCATATCTCTTCACCCCCCGGTAACCCGCGGTGGCCGCATCGGCCAGGCCGATGTGTCCTCCACCGCCCGCCTATCCAAACGATCATTCTATCCTTTGCCATCTTCATCGGATTTCTCAGCAATTCTCTCACTCGTCACAACGTCGACGATGCCATAGTCCCGCGCTTCTTCAGAGCTCATATAATAGTCGCGCTCGGTATCGTCCGCGATCTGCTCAACGTCACGCCCCGTATGACTCGCAAGAATCTCATTCATCCTATGGCGGAGCTTGAGGATTTCCTGAGCCTGGATATTGATGTCCGAGGCCTGCCCGCGGGCACCCCCCATGGGCTGGTGAATCATGATGCGCGCGTTGGCCAGCGCGGTTCGCTTGCCCTTGGCACCCGCTGCCACCAGCCAGGCACCCATCGAAGCCGCCTGACCGATGCAGGTCGTGTGTACGTCGGAACGAATGAACTGCATTGTGTCGTAGATTGCGAGACCCGCCGTAATCGAGCCACCAGGCGAGTTGATGTAGAGATGGATGTCCTTGTCCGGATCGTCCGCCTCGAGAAAGAGCAACTGGGCGACGATGACATTCGCGACTTCATCATGAATCTCGGTACCGAGGAAGATCACGCGATCCCGAAGCAGCCGCGAGTAGATGTCGAAGACACGCTCGCCTCGCTGATTCTGTTCGATCACGTACGGAATCGTATAAGCCAGTGGAGGTGTCCGTTCCATTCTTCGTCGCTTCTCCTGCTCCGCTGCGACCCACTTCGTTGCGGGCGCAGCGACGCGCATTCACTTCGGAACCAGGTCCTAGTCTGAGTCAGTCGATGAGGCTTGGCAACTCGTGCACAGAGGTCCCAAGACGCGGCCCGCGACGCGCAGGGGCCGTGACGCAAGCGAGCACGGGACTTCTCCTCGAACCCTCAGGCGTCTTCTGAAGCTTCGATTTCGGTAATCTCCGCTCGCTCGACGAGATGTGCGAGTGCCTTGCGGTCGATGACCTCCGCTCCGATCGCGTGGCGCCAGCCCTGGGCCTCGGCCATTTCGCGCATCATCTTCGGATCGACCCCCTGGCCAGCAGCCATCTCTTCGAGTCGCGCATCGATCTCCTCGTCGCTCGCTTCGAGTTCGGCCTGCTTGGCCACCACTTCGAGTAGCAACGCTTCCTGCACGCGACGACGCGCTTCGTCCCAACCTTCTTCACGCATCTGTGCGACCCGCGCGCGAAGATCGGGCTCGGGCAGTCGCCCCTTGAGCTGTTGTTCGAATTGCTGGATCTGACTCTCGAGTTGCTTCTCGACCATCGTCGGAGGCACTTCGAAACTGGTCCGCGTCACGAGATCGTCGAGCAGGCTGCGGTGCAGCTTCTCATCCGACGACTGTTGAAGTTGTGTCTGAAGGTTTTCTCGAATCTTGTCTCTTACTTCATCGAGTGTCTCGAAATCTCCGATGTCCTTCGCAAAATCGTCATCCAACTCTGGAAGTTCTCGTCGCTTGACCGCAGTCACCTTCGCCGCAAAAACCGCCGCCTTGCCAGCCAGTTCGTCATTGCCGTATTCGTCCGGAAAATCGACCTCGAGATCACGCTCTTCACCGGACTTCGCTCCGACGAGCTGCTCTTCGAAGCCTGGGATCATGCGACCCGAGCCGAGTTCGAGATCCACGCCCTCGGCACTCCCACCTTCGAATGCGACGCCATCAAGGGTGCCGACAAAATCGATCGTGACCTGATGCCCGTCCTCGGCAACCACTTCCTCCGGTTCCTCGATCCAATTGATCTGACGTTCACGAAGGCTCTCCAATTCGGTGAGAACCGCCTCCTCGCCAACTTCAACAGAAGGCCGTGATCCCGAAAGTGCTTCCAGATCAGGGAGTTCGATCTCAGGCTTCACCTCGATTCGAGCTTTGTACCGAAATGCCTTCCCTTCGACCGGAGGCTCCGCCTCGATCTGGGGCTCGACGACGGGTTGCAGATCCGCCATTTCGACCGCATCCGCCAGCGTCGATTGCACGAGCGAGCGCTCGATCTCCTCACCCAGCGAACCACCGTACATCTGCTTGATCACGCTCGCGGGAACCTTGCCGCGACGAAAGCCCTTGACCTGAGCGGTCTTGCGCAGCTGTTTGATGACATCGACATACGCCGCGTCGACTCGCGCCACATCGATCTCGATCGTGAGCTCCCGTACGACGGGTGAAATTTCGTTTGCGTCGATCCGGATGTCGGTCCGGTCGGTCTCGACTTCTGCCATGATATTTCCTCTGTTTCTTTGCGGGGCTCGATCTCGCGGGTTGCCCCAAGCAATGTTCAGTCAGTCCCCGGGGTTTTCGGGTGGACCCAGCGATCCAGGAACAAGGGTTGGTACCGGGGACAGGACTCGAACCTGCACGTCCTAAGGACGGTGGCTCCTAAAGCCACTGCGTCTACCAATTCCGCCACCCCGGCGCTTGCGCGTCCGACCGCTTCCGACCGGGTGACGAATGTCGGTCCCCAGTTCGGGTCATCGTTTCACGAACCCCATTTCCACGACTGATGTGACTCCAGCTCCAACGCTCCGCTAGTCAGCGCTGAGACTTTTCGAGCCAATGGCCATCGGCCGTGGAAAAAGTGGGTGGTGAGCGCGCGGGGAATCGAACCCCGAACCTAGTGGTTAAGAGCCACTTGCTCTGCCAATTGAGCTACGCGCCCGGGCGGAAATTAGAGGCCCGCGGGTGTGAGATCAAGGCCGGATTGGATCTCTTTCATCAGCGCGATCCGGCGAGCCGTAACCGCCTCCGCCAGGTGTCTCGATCCAGAGTTCATCGCCCGCCTCGAGAGCAATTTCGACTCGCCCGGGGAGGAGCTCGGCCTGCGTCTCTCCGCGCCGCCGAACGCGATTGCGTCCCTTCGAGCCGGCTCCGCCGCCCTCGAGGCCAAAGGGGGCGCGCTCACGCCGCTCCGTCATGAGCGAGGCCACGACGGACCGCAGGAATCGATAACGGCGGATGATCCCATCTCCCCCGCGGTGCGCCCCGTTGCCACCGGAGCCGACGCGAAGCCCGAATTCCAGCAGTCGAACGGGAAAACGCGTCTCGAGGATCTCCGGGTCTGTGATGCGGGTATTCGTCATGTGCGTATGAACGCCCGAGGCACCCGCCGCCAGGGCCGTCGCGCCCGCGCCTCCACCGATCGTCTCGTAGTGACCAAAGGATTCATCACCGAAGGTGACGTTGTTCATCGTGCCCTGGCTCGCCGCCGCCCGCCCCAGCGCCCCGAGCAGCACGTCCACGACCCGTTGAGAGGTCTCGACATTCCCGCCAACGACCGCCGAGCCCCGCGGTGGATCGAGAATCGATCCGGCGGGAATCGCGATCTCGACCGGATCGAGGCAACCGCCGTTCAATGGTATCCGCTCCGAGACCAATGAACGGAGCACGTAGATCACGGCCGCACGAACAACCGCGGCAGGCGCATTGAGGTTCCCTTGCGAGGCGGAACCGGTTCCTTCGAAGTCGATCGTCATGCGCGCTGGTAGATCGTGATCCCCGGACACGTGTTCGATCCTCAGCCGTACGCAGATCGGCGTCCCGTCATCCAGCGCATCGGCAAATCGGTGATCACCTTCGGGAAGTTTTCCGAGTTCACGTGCGACCTTCGTCGCCGCCGCTCGTTGAAGCTGCTGCATCGTCACATGGATGACGTCTTCACGAACCTCGTCGACCAGCGCCGAGAGCAGACCGGCACCCGCCCGATTCGCCGCGACCATCGCCTCGAGATCCGCAACGTTGTCGTCGGGACGACGCGCGGGATAGGCTCCGCTGGCAAGTACGGCACGAATTCGCGCCTCGTCGAAATGACCGGAACGCACGAGATGAAAGGCTTCGATCAAGACGCCCTCCTCTTCGAGGCTCGTCGAGTCGGCCGGCATCGAACCCGGCGTCTTGCCACCCAGGTCCGCATGGTGCCCGCGACTCGCGACGAAGAAGCTCGGAGCGCTCGCCGTGGGCAGGAAGACCGGCGTCACGACCGTCACGTCGGGCAAATGCGACCCGCCCGCGAAGGGATCGTTCGTCACGAGTACGTCGCCTTGTGCGAAAGGCTCGAACTGGTTGCGGATCGCCGCGACGGTGTCCGCCATCGCGCCCAGATGAACCGGAATATGCGGCGCGTTCGCAACGAGACCGCCTTCGCGATCGAAGACTGCACATGAATAGTCGAGTCGCTCCTTGATATTCGTCGATACCGACGTATTGCGAAGCACCGCGCCCATCTGTTCGGCGATCGACATAAAACGATTGCCCAGCACTTCGAGCCGGACAGGGTCCGACTCAGAAAGGTCGACCGTCGCCTTGTCGTCGACCCGGTCGAGAGCGGTCAGTCTGAACACACCCGCGGCGTCGACAATGAGCTCGAAGCCCGGGTCGAGAACGACCGTGCCCGTCGCCTCGAGGATCAGCGCGGGACCGACGATCCGATGGCCCGCCCGCAGTGCTTCTCTCGCGTAGACCGGAGCCTCGACTCGACCGACCTCCGGAAACCAGGCCCGATCCGTGCGCAAGATCAGAGGGGCCGCTTGTGCGTAGACGCCCTCCTCCTCCGTCCGCTCTGCGTCGATTCGGGCAGGCCCCCGTGTCTCGTCATCCGACTCGAAAACCCGCACGCGCAGCGTCTTGATGTCGATCGTCCGTTCGCTCCGGGCGTAACCGAATCGTTCACGATGGGCTGCTTCGAACGCGAAGCGCCAGTTGGCCGTCTGCAGGCTGTCTCCTGGCTCAGGCAACACCACCGTGAGCGCGGTGTCGGTCCCGGAATATCCGAGGTCTAGACTGCGTTCGATCTCGAGGCCCGATGCTTCGCCCAACTCCTTCGCGAGCGTGCGGATTCCCTCCTCTTCGAGAGCCGACCACTCCTCCTCGATCGATGCCGGAAGCGTCCCCGCGGCGGACAGCTCGCGACCGAGTCCGTCGCGTTGACCATCCCAGGACACGGTCGCGATGCCAATGCCATAGGCGGACAACAAGCCGGCATAGGGATGCAGCAGGATTTTCCGTATGCCGAGTCGCTCGGCAATCGCACAGACGTGCTGCCCGCCGGCTCCACCGAACCCGACGAGGACATGATCCCTCGGATCCGCGCCGCGTTCGACCGAGACCTCGATGATCGCCTGGGCCATGCCCGCATTCGCAATCTCGAAATAGCCGGCCGCAATCTCCTCCCGCGTTCGCTCGAAACCGGCGCTTGCGAGCGACTCGACGTTCTCGTCGAGCGCCTGCAGGACGGGCGCGAGCCTCAACTCGAATGGAAAGCGATCGGCCGCCACCCGCCCGAGTGCCAGATTGACATCGGTCACGGTCAGAATCCGCGCCGTCGCGCAACCTTCTGCGTCACGCATTCCATAACAGAGCGGCCCGGGATCCGAACCGGCGCTTTCGGGTCCGACCGTCAATCGAATGCCATCGAAACGACAGAGCGATCCGCCCCCAGCCGCCACAGTATGTATGCGAAGCATCGGCGCCTTCACACGCACGCCACCGACTTCGCTCTCGAAGGCGCGCTCGAGTGCATTGCCCGAAATCAGCGACACATCCGTCGAGGTGCCTCCCATGTCGAATCCGATCGCGCGCGTGTGACCCGCCTGGAGCGCTACCCAGCGTGCCCCGAGGACGCCACCCGCTGGGCCGGACAGAAGTGCATTCGGCCCTCGAAACCGCTCGGCGTCCGTGAGTCCGCCAGAGGACTGCATGAAGCGAAGCTCCGCGCGCGGCAGGGCTCGATGGAGTGCCTCGGCATGGCCTCGCAGTCGCGGCGTGAGATAGGCATCTGCGATCGCCGTCTCACCGCGAGAGAGGAAGCCGATCTCTCGCGCCATCGCGTGAGAGCAAGCAATGTGGCCGAATCCCACATCCCGAGCGACTTCGGCCAGTCGGAGTTCGTCCTCGGGATGGGCATACGCATGCATCCACACGATCGCGACAGACTCGGCACCTTCTTCTCGCGCCCCCACCAGAGCGACACGCGCCGCCTCCAGGTCGATCTCTTCGAGGACCCGACCCTCTGCATCGCGCCGTCCGGGTGCCTCCAAACGCCAACGCTGGAGTCGTGGCGTTCGCTCGATCTCGAGTTCGAAGAGTTCCGGACGCTCCTGGGTACCGATATCGAATACGCCGGAGAGTCCGTCATTCGTCAGCAGCGCCGTCGGCACACCGCGCCGCTCGAGTAGCGCATTCGTCGAGACCGTGGTGCCGAGCTTCACACGACATTCGAGCGCATTCGTGTTCGTCACCTCGCCGGCCGCAGCCAGGACCTGTCGAATGGCTTCGACTGGGGCCGCGTCCGATGAAAGGACTTTGGTTGCGTGGAATTCGCCGGTGGGTGAGACGCCCAGGCAGTCGGTGAAGGTGCCGCCTCGGTCGATCCAGAATTGCCACTGTTGGTTAGCGGTGGCGTAGTCGGTTGAGGACATTGTCGAGGGTCTCGCGTAGTGGTGCGTCTCCGAGCCAATGGACGCCGAGGATTGCGATCAGGGCGTAGAGGCTTGCGCCCAGTATGAGTGAAACGAATGGAGAAGCGAGGAAGTCGGCTGGAACTTGGAGGAGTGCGGTGGTCGCGGCACCGGCGACCAGCGTAATGATTGCCGTACGGACGAGGGTTTCGGCGAGGGTAGCGAGGTTGGGAGCACCACATCTGAGGCGGAGCCAGACGATCGTGATGATTGCGTTGAGGGTGATTGCGGCTGCAGAGGCCATGGCAAGGCCGCGGATGCCGCCGGCTCTGCCGCCCCACAGGTAGACCGGAAAGACTGCCAGCGCGACCAGCGTGCTGAGTGCCATTGCGCGCCACATCTCGCCCCGGGCATAGAAGCCACGAACAGCGACCTGTTGCACGACCCATCCGGGGACTGCACACGCCAGAATCACCAGGAGTCCAACCACCTCGCTCGAATTGGCGGCGGTAAATCGTCCGCGCTCGTAGAGAAGTTGCACCACGGGCAGGCCGAGCGCGGCCAGCGCACCCGCAGCCAGCACACCGAGACCCAGGGTGGTACGAAGGGTCGTCGTGAACAGCCCCTCGAAACCGACACGGTCATCGCGCTGAAAGAGTGCCGTCAGTGAAGGGAGGAGCGCTGCACCGACTGCCTGCCCGACGACGCCGACGGGTGCCATCATGAGCTTGCGGGCGTACGTGATCGCGGCGATCGCCCCCTCCGCGACCTGACCGCCGATCCACTTTTCATACCACTCATCGACGGTCGTCAGGCCGACACCCAACATCAGCGGCAGGGCGAGCCACGCGTACTCCCGAAAGTCCGCGTCGAAGGGACTCACACGGATTCGGCCGACAGCGCCGGGTAGGCGGCGTAGCGCAAGAACCGGAATTCCCCATTGTCCGATTGCCGCGCCGGCCAGTGTCCCCCAGGCGAAGCCCTCCGCCCCCGCGATGAACAGACCGCCGAGAATCGGGGCCGCGCTGTAGATCACGGCAGCACCTGCTTGCGGAGCAAAGCGGCCATGTGCCATCAGCACTCCACGCAACACCCCGCCTGTCAGGAAAAAAATCTGCGCTGGCAATACGATCCGCATCAGCCTCGCCGTCTCGCTGATCGTGGACTCGTCGAAGGCGCTGAACTGGAGTCGAAGCAGCGGTTCCGCGAAGAACCAGAGCAGTACGGTCATTGCGATCGAGAACAAGCCCACGTTTCCGACGACAGACGAGGCGAAGCGCGCCGCGGCCTCGGGGCCCTGATTTTCGAGCCGTCGGATATAGGGCGGGGTCACGGCGATGGCCGCAGCACCGGCCGCCATCAGATAACCCAGCATGTCGGGGATCATGAAGGCTGCGAAATAGGCATCCGCAGCCGACCCGATGCCGACGTGGGCCGCGAAGAGCGCATCACGGACGAAGCCCAGCAGCCGCGCCAGGAGCACGCTGGCGGCGAGCAGTCCAGCCGCGCTCGCAATACTCCGGCCCGACTCACTCATGTCGCTCGCACCGTTTCACTTCGCCCCCGTCAGCGGGGATTGGGTTCTCGCCAAATCGCGCCATCCCACGCCTCCACTACATAGTCATCGCCCTCGCGGCCTTTCGCGAAGGGATAGTCGAGGGGCACCTTGCCATGGGGGGTGTCTAGAACGTACTGGGGAATCGCAAAGCCGCTCGTGCGACCGCGCATCTCTCGAAAAAGATCGATGCCATCCTCGATCGCCACACGAAAATGTTCGGTGCCTTCCAGAAGCTGCGCTTGATAGACGTAGTAGGGACGAACCCGCATTCGCACGAGGGTTTCACACAGTGTCTTCATGATACCCGGTGAATCGTTGACGCCCTTGAGCAGAACGCTCTGATTGCCGACCGGAATTCCGGCCCGCAACAGCCGATCACAAGCCTCGGCTGCGTCCCGCGTCAGTTCGCCCGGATGATTAAAATGGGTGTTCAACCAGACTGGATGAAAGCGCTCGAGCATTTCACACAGCGCATCCGTCACCCGAAATGGCAAAGTGACCGGAAGCCTCGTCCCCAGCCGGATCAATTCGACATGGGGAATCGCACGCAGACGAGCGAGAAGCCACTCGAGCTTATGGTCAGAGAAAATCAGGGGGTCGCCACCGGTCAACAACACATCGCGAATTTCGGGCGTCGCCGCGATCCAATCCAAAGCGACCTCGAGCTCGCGCTTCTGCATTGTCCAGCTCTCGTCGCCGACCATTCGTTTGCGCAGACAGTATCGGCAGTAGAGCGCACACTCATTGTTCACGCAGAACGCGATTCGGTCCGGATAGACGCGAATCACATTCTTCACCGGGGAATGCGCAACCTCATCCAATGGATCGGCGAGACCCTTTCGATCCCCCAACTCGGCGGGCTGTGGCACGACTTGTCGGCGAATCGGACAGTTCGGATCGTTCGGATCCATCAGCGAGGCAAAATACGGAGTGATGACAAAGCGGAACCGGGTGGCGAGGTCCGCGATGGCCACCTCCTCCTCCGGCGTCGGATCGATCCATTCGCGAAGCGCTTCGACCGTCCGTATGCGATGGCGCATCTGCCAGCCCCAATCGTGCCATTCGGCCTCGGAGACGCCCTTCGGTACAACCGATTCCCGCAGCGGCCACGGGTTCTTCGACACGTTCGATGTCGGTTCGTCCGGTCCTGATGGGGATTGAAAAGAGAGCTTGGCCTCACTCATGTCGATCGCATCCTTCCTCGAAACCCAGTCGACCCAGACCCGCAGCGACACAGCGACCGAGCATCTCTGAGAGCGAGCAGCCCTCGAGTTCGGCGAGAATGCCGAAGCTCCCGTCCGGCGCAAAGGTCGGCAGCGGATTGATTTCGAGAAACACGGGATCACCGGTTGCGTCGAGACGAAAATCGACTCGCGCAAAATCTCGACATTCGAGGGCGGCAAAGACTTGCAGGGAAAGTTCGGCCAGGCGCGCCTCCAATTCAGGTTCCAATACGCCGTTGGTCGCGTGATCGAATACTGCCTCGCTGGGTTGACGGGACCCGGGCCCCTCGAGTGCATGAAGACCAATTCCGGTCTCGCACTCGAGCGCGCGTTGAAGAACGGGCAGGACACGGGGCGGATCGTTCCCGATGAGGGTCACTGTGTACTCGGCGCCGGGAACGAAGCCCTCGACCAGCGCCGGCTGGTCGTAATCCGAAACGATCCTTGCCACCTCGGTCACGAGCGCCCCGCGCGAGGCCACCTTGGACGAGGATCGAATCCCCTTCGCCGTACCTTCCCATCGCGGTTTGACGAAGAGCGGAAAGGGCGCCGGCAGTGTCGCCTGGTTTGCTTCGTCGACGGATGCCATCGTCGTCTGCGGCGCAACGGGGACTCCGGCCGCCGCCAACCAACGATTCGCCCAGGCTTTGTCGAGTGACAACGAAAGAGAGAGCGCATCGGATCCAATCGTTGGAATCTCAGCCATTTCGAGCAGAATGGGTGCCCAGGCTTCCCGGTTTCGTCCACCGAATCCCTCTGCCAGGTTGAATGCCGCATCCACCGAGGCAGAATCGCCATCACCGAGACATTTCAGGACCGCCAACGGCGAACCCAGACGAACAGGGCGGTGCCCCAGATGAACGATTGCAGCCTCGAGGGCTTCGAGAGTCGATTCTGGCTCGAATTCAACATGAGCATCGACGGCATCTCCCGAGCGCTGCGGATAGGTCTCAAATGTTTCGTAGATCAGACCGATTCTAAGTTCACGCATGGGGTTACGATACCGAGCCCGGGGCATTGTATGGGCAAGCTATTCTAACCACCGATGAGGCGACCCTTGTTCGAGACCGATGGCATGGAGAACGCCCAATCTCCCACACCGAAGCGGCCCACTCGCCGGACCATGCTGGCCTGGTTCTGGGTCCTCTGCTGGGGTGGCACGATCTGGACCCTCGGCGGCGATTCGTTCTCCTTCCCGAAGACGAACGATACGATCATGCCCTGGCTCGATTGGCTGACCGGGGATCTGGACTGGCGTACCCGCTACCGGATCCTCGTCGCCATCCGAAAATCCGCTCATTTCATCGAATACGCGATTCTGGCTCTTCTCACCTTCCGTGCGGCCCTGTTGTCGGCGGGACGCCGGACCCGATTCGTCACGGCCGGCTGGGTCGCGATCTTCATCGTCACCTCACTCGCCACCGCCGACGAAGCGCGTCAAGCCTTCTCGCCGGTTCGCACCGGTAGCCCCTACGACATCCTGATCGATGTGGCGGGTGGACTCCTCACTGTACTTGGCCTGCTCGTCATCTCGCGCCGAATGCGTCCAGCGGGGGCAACCGAATCATCGGTCTAGGCCTGCTGGCTTTCTGGTACCGTCGGGCCTGATTTTTTCGCCCTGGAGAAAACCAGATTGAACGCAGCCGTCCTCGCCGCCATCGTCTTCGTCGTTTTTTCTCTGGGCTACCGCTTCTACTCCGGTTTTCTCGCGCGACGCGTCTTTGCACTCAGCCCCGATGAACCCGTTCCCGCACGGGAACTCGAAGACGGCGTCGACTACGTCCCGACGCGACTTCACGTGCTCTGGGGACATCATTTCGCCTCGATCGCCGGCGCTGCTCCAATCGTCGGCCCTGCCATTGCTGTCATCTGGGGCTGGGTACCCGCCCTCGTCTGGGTCTGCATTGGCACCGTATTCATGGGTGCGGCGCACGATTTTTCCGCCCTGGTCATCAGCGCGAGACATCGCGGACGCTCGATCGGGGATATTGCCGGAAGCGTCATCAGCCCACGGATCCGAACACTCTTCCTGGTCGTCATCTCGCTGCTGATCTGGGTCGTGCTTGCCGTCTTCGCCTACATCATCGCCACACTCTTCACGACGACGCCAAGCTCGATCTTCCCGATCAATGTCCAGATCATCGTGGCCATCACACTCGGATGGCTCGTGTACAAACGCGGCATGCCGATGTTTGTGCCCTCGATCGTCTGTTATATCGGACTGCTCGTGGCGATTTTCTACGGCGAATCGGTTGCCTCTGCGTTTCCCTTCTTGCAATCGATCTCGATTACGACCTGGGTCTGCCTGCTTCTCGGCTATTCCTTTATCGCTTCCGTCATGCCGGTCTGGCTGCTCCTTCAGCCACGGGACTACATCAACTCCCACCAGCTCCTGACCGGCCTCGTCCTTCTCTCTGCGGGGCTGCTCGTACTGCAACCAAACGTCGTCGCCCCCGCATTCAACCTCGAACCCGAAGGCGCGCCATCGCTGATTCCCTTTCTCTTCGTCACGATCGCATGCGGCGCGATTTCTGGATTCCATGGCCTCGTCGCATCGGGTACGACTTCGAAACAGCTCTCCCGAATGACGGACGCGCGACCGATCGGATATGGCGCGATGCTCGCAGAGGGCTTTCTCGGCCTGATGGCGGTCCTGGCCGCGTCGGCCGGCTTCGAGAGCTCTTCCGAATGGTGGTCTCACTATTCGAGCTGGGGTGCGGCGAACGGGCTCGCCGCGAAGCTGGACGCCTTCGTCAGCGGCGGCGCGAGCTTCGTTGCGGCACTCGGCATCCCCTTCGAAACGGCCCGGACATTCATGGCCGTGATCGTGATCGCATTTGCGGCGACCTCGCTCGATACCGGAGCACGCATCCAGCGCCTGGTGTTGGCTGAACTCTCGGAGGCCTATGAAATTCGAGCACTCTCGAACCGCTATCTGGCGGGTGCGCTCGGCGTGGGCAGCGCGCTGATTCTCGCCGTGACCCAGGGTGGCGGCCAGGGAGGCCTGGCCCTGTGGCCATTATTTGGCACGACCAACCAGCTCGTCGCCGGTATTACACTGCTCATCGTTTCGATCTGGCTCAAGCAACAGGGTCGTCCCTATCTCTACACCTTGGTACCGATGGTCGCGATCGCAGCCGTGACCGCGTGGGCGATGGCTGGCAATCTACTCGACTACTACGCGAATTTCGAAGAGCTGTGGCTATTGTCGCTGAGTGGAACGCTGATCCTGGCCCTCGACATCTGGATTCTTCTCGAAGGAGTCCGAACACTTCGGCAGACCTAGCCGTCCATGAGGCGTCGGCTAGAGCGGACCCTCTCCGGGACGACGATGGCGATCGATCGGCCGCGCCGCGAGGTCCTCCGCGATGACCTCGATCCGCTCCGTGTTGCGCGGCTCCGCGCCCGGCACCAACGCACGGATCACGCCGAGATGCGTCACGACGATCAGACTTTGCCCCGCAAATCGGTTCGCGAGGTCGCACACGAATGCGTGTGTGCGTTCGCGAATCTCGATCCGCGACTCGCCGCCCCCGGGCCGAATCATCGGATCGCCAAGCTCGAACTCGCGCAACGTCTCGGGATCGCGACTTTCGATCTCGCTACGAGAGAGTCCGGACCACGCACCCACATCGAGTTCCCGCAATTGCAGGTCGATCTCGACCGGAAGTGAGAGCAGACCCG
>CBFDDD010000094.1:0-18135 GCA_965603475.1 uncultured Myxococcales bacterium | reverse complement strand
GGAACACGGCCGACCGAATTCGCTGCGGCCCTCGGCGCGGGCGCATTCGCGATTGCCGCGGGCGAAGTCTGGTTCCGCGGCCTGGTCCACGGAATGCTCGTACCCGACTTCTCCGTGCAACGCCCACGCGGCGCATGGCTGCTGTCGCGAGCCGCGATGGCGTCATCGGCGGCCTATGCGATCGTTGCAACGGTGATGGCCACGCCCGCGTTCAAGCATCCGGTTCTCGTCCAGAGCGGTGCGAGTGAAATCGAGATCGCACTGGGCGCTGGAACACTCTTCTTCGTCGTCGGCTTGGCACTCGCGGCACTTCGCGAGCGTTCGCTGAGCTTCCTACCTGGGCTGTTGGTTCAGCTCGTGGGCCTCGGGATCGCGGCGGCGGTCGGCGCGCTACTTTCCTGAACGTCTGGTTTGCTGCGGGCGGCGGTAGAATTCGCGCCCCGGAACGGCGCCGGATCGCTTCATTCCAATGCAGATGTTGAGCGGCGTGAGTTCTCTTCAGCGCATCAGCGCCTCTCGAGCCGCCCGCGATCTGGCCCAGCGCAGGCCAAGCAGGCTGAAGAGAGCCATCGCGGTGGTGATCGTGGGATGCGGCATGATCAACTTGGGGATGATCTGATCACCAACTAACAATCCTTCGTGGTATCCGTGATGTCATGCCCGACGACGACCCCTACGCCAAGACCCGATATCCCGTCGCTGGCCCTCTCGATGCTCTTGATTCCATTCTCGGCCCGCAAGACAGAATGTCCCGGAATGCGCCTTTCGACCAAGAGGTCTCACTTAGAGTCACGTCAATTTGCCCCCGCTCGACCGCCGCTTCCGCGACGTTGATTCCCAACGCCGGGCTTACTCCCGGGCTTATTCTGGCCCGGAATCCGAAAACGGATGAGCGCACCATCCGAAAGAGAATCAGCGGAAAAACAAGCGTTTTCAATTAGTTACGCGGCTTGATACATGGCGCCCCGGGCAGGACTTGAACCTGCGACCCGCTGCTTAGAAGAAGGAAACGAGGGCATGACACCCAAAGACTCGCGGTGACACGCAGGTCAGACAGCGCAGAGGCAGGTGGCGACAGTCGGCGTCAAGAAGCGTCACCCGCGAAGGTTGCCGTCAAGGTTGCGCGGCGACGACCACTGATCGACAACTCTCGCAGTGACCTCGTCCTGCCCTGGCATGGCGTGGGCGTAGATCGACATCGTGACTGCTGGGGACGCATGGCCAAGCCGCTTCGCAACATCCGTCACCAACACATGGTCGGCTAGGAGTCGGCTCGCGTGCGTATGACGGCAAGCATGGAACCCCCGGCAGCGAATCTTCAGCTCGTCCAGCATCGGGAACCACTCACGGCGCATGACGTTCGACTGCCGTAGGGGCGTCCCGAGTGCCGTCGCGAACACATACGCCCTCGGCTGGGCAATTAGGCCGCGTTCGCTGCGAAGTGAAGATAGCCGCTCTCGGAGGGCCTCTGGCATTGAGACGCTGCGAGCCTTCCCAGTCTTAGGGACCTTTCGCTCCGGTGCGCCGTTCGCCTCGGAGAGAGACGCCTCGACGGTGACGACGCCCGCCTTCAGGTCCAAGTCAGCCATCCCAATTGCGCCTTCGGCGAGGACTATTGAAGGGGTTGCGATGCGTCCCTCCTACGAAAATCGCTCCGCAGGTTGATGAATTTCGTGGATCAATGGTAGTCGCTGAGGCGGTGGAACAGCGGTTCCCATGCGAAGGAGCAACGAAATGAAACGGATAATCTTTGCGATTCTTGTCGGGTTCGCCCTGCTGCTTTCGGCGGGGTGCGCGCGGCACCCGGGCGGTATCGCGGCGTCCAATATTCCTCTCGCGCCCGGCGGATACACCCCCATCGGTCAGGTCATGGCCAGCGATTGCATGGTCAAGCTTCTGGGCATCCTCCCTGTGAGTGGCTCTAACTATATTCAGGACGCGAAGGCCAGCGCGTTGCGAAAGAGCGGCGGTCATGCCCTGGTAGACATTTCGATCGAGCGCGTTTTCAAGTACTTCATTCTTTGGAGTCAGACCTGCACGGAAATCCGCGCAACGGCGGTTCGGGTCGAGCGTGTTGAGAAAGCTGAGCAAGCCAAGCGGGAAGAGCGGGCCAAACAGGCCGAGGCCGAAGCCCACGGCCAGCGCAATCTTGAAGCAAATCACCGCGCATTCCGCGAGTCTGTGAAGCAGAAGAATGCTGAGAAGGAATTGAGGGAAGGCAAATGACGCGAACACACCCCAGCGATGCTAGACAAACGCTTCCCCTGCGATCTGAAGTCTGACGCGAAGCCTCCTGCGAAGTAGAGAGGCGACCCCCCGAAGAGGGCCGCCGTTCTCGTTTAGCGGGGCGCTCGAAACCGTCCCGACGATGATCTGATCCCCACCTGATCGAGTCTCGTGGTATCCGTGTGTGAGTTTGCGGCTGTGGTCGCTGGCGCGGTCGATGCGTTGAACTGCCGCCTACTTGCCGATTGACCTGACGGGGGCTCCCGGTGCAGAATGGAGCGACCGACATTTCTAAGGAGATCCCATGCGCCCGATGCTGATTCTACTTCTCCTGATGCTCGCCACGCCCGCCCTCGCCGTCGATGGCGTGCTGGAGATCAACCAGACCTGTGCGGTGCAGACGGGGTGCTTTTCTGGAGACACGAAGGGCTGGCCGGTGACGATCAATGGTACGGCCGGCAAGAGCTACCGCCTCACGAGCAGCCTGTATGTTCCTGACAGAAATACGACTGCGATCACCATCACTCGCCAGAACACGAGCGTCGATCTCAACGGCTTCGAGATTGGGCTCTTCGCTTGCCAAGGGTTTTCCTGTCTACCATTGGCGGGCACGGGCGACGGGGTGTCAGCGCCAGGTGTTCGTGGTGTCTCGATCAGAAACGGCAGCATCACAGCGACGGGACGCTGGGGGGTGGATCTAGGTGATGAGGCCGAAGTTTCGAACCTACGGGTGCGATGGAATGGAGCCGGCGGCATTCGGGTCCGAGACAAGGCACAAGCCCGCAAAAACACCATCAGCAACAATGGGGTAAATACTTCGACTAATGGGTTGCACGCCGAATCTTTCGCACTCATCGTGGGGAACGTCGTGAGCGGAAGCAGCGGCGCTGGAATCCGCACCGGAATAGGCTCGACGGTCTCCGGCAATACCGTGTATGGCAGCACTTTGAGGGGCATCCTCACTGACGATCGCTGCACAGTGATGGACAACACAAGCACCGAAAATGGGGGCTTTGGGATAGTCGCCGGCAATTCATCCACAGTGCAAGGAAATACGGTAGGGCTCAACGGCAGCGCCGGACTCTTTCTGGGCAGCACAACTGCCTACCGTGGGAACACCATCGACAGCAACGGCCTCACGGTGACTGGCGGAGTCAATGCCGGCGGCAACGTCTGCAACGGCTCGCTGACCTGCCCGTGAGCTGGGATCGCGACGACCCCCCGCTTCGAACCTTCTTCCCAGGCAACAACTGCTAATTTAGCAGCGGGTCATGCCACCCTAGCATCCATGGATCGCTCAACAGGGCAGAATTTCACCCGTGGGTCGCGTTCGCAACCTTCATAGCAACCTTGAGGGGTCGCGATGACCTTCCCGAGACGGCTCCCGCCGCCATCTAGATTCCTGCTCCGCTGAATCTCATCCAACCGTGAGGCTTCGCTCGAAGCGAGACCGAAGAGTTGCTGCAAACCAGCCCAATTCGAAGCGTCCGCGAGAGCTTGAAGGTTGCGTAAAGGTGACATTCACCGCTGTCGCGAAAAGAGCCGGGGACGGCGCTGAAGAGAACACCAGCGATCTCAGTAAGTTACATGGCGCCCCGGGCAGGACTTGAACCTGCGACCCGCTGCTTAGAAGGCAGCCGCTCTATCCAGCTGAGCTACCGGGGCGAAGGGCAGAAAGTAACGGAGATTCAGGGGCTTGCCGAGGTGATGGGAAGCGTGGGTTTTGGCATTCGCTCCTCGATTCTCGCTTTTGGGGCAAATCTGGGGCTCGCTGAATCCCACCGATCGCATTGAGCGTCTAAAAGGCAGCCGCTCATCGGATCAGCCTGTGTGTTCTCAATATTCGCCCTCGACCCCGCCACCACGTGAGTATTTGAGACGCCGCGGAGAGGACAAGGGCTGGGGTCGCGGCGGCGCGACGACGAGGGCGTCACCCCGGGCGTCCTCGGGTGCTATCAGCCTCCCAGGTGTTCCGTTTCACAGTCACCCATTTTCGATTGGAACCCTCTTGGCCACTTCGCTCACCTGGACAACTTTCATCTCGGTCCCGGTCTCGAGGTCAACGCCAAGAGTCTCGAGGAAACGACCGACCATCGAATAATATCCAACAGCGATGATGAGCTCCTGAATCTCACAGGGAGACAGCATCCTTTCGACTGCTGCAAAGGTCGGGTCGCTGACCTTGACGTCATGAATCAACTCATCCGTAAACCGGATGATTGCCTTTTCTGAATCAGAGAACGCGTCGGATAGATCCGGAATTCGCAGGGCGTCGATCTTCTCTTGAGAAACACCCACTTCTAAAGCGATGGCATCATGCTGACGCAATTCATACGCGCTGTTGCAGTGCACCGCGGCACGCACGATGGCCAACTCTCGAAGAACAGGGTCGATCCTGGATGCCATCAGGATATTTGCGCCGAGAGCAAGAAACGGTGCAATCAATGTCTCGCAGTGCCCCATCATTCGGAAGATGTTGATATCGACTGTGAGCGACAACAGATCTCTCGTCTTCTTAGATAGTTCTTCCGCCTCGGGATACGCCAAGCGCGCCATCGTCTTCGCTCCCTATCGATTGAGTAGTGACTCCCGTGAAGTATCCAACCCATTACAGCTGTGCGCCAATTCGCCCCGCCGCGTCGCGAATTCGACCCGGCGATCGCTCACGCAAAGGTCTCTCTGGTTACGAGATCAGCATTCGTCGCGCTGTCTACGTTGATGCTCAACAGCCTCACCGTAGCCGTCTTCCGGTGGGTGTCTCGCGATCTCGATATCGCTAGCGTCGTCAGGGGGCCGGTTGGCAATGAAGGAACGGGTCCTTAAAGTGGAATGGATCTACGGCAAAGCTGCATCCACCAGGAGGAAGCGATGAGGTTCGCGATCAGCACAGCGCCCCAGAGGACAACTTGGGACTGGCTACTCGAGGTGTGGAAGCGCGCAGATGACATCGAGCTGTTCGAATCGGGGTGGACATTCGATCATTTCTATCCCCTCTTCGGCGACAGTTCCGAGGACTGCCTGGAAGGTTGGATCACCCTCACCGCGCTTTTGCAGGCAACCACGCGACTGCGCGGCGGCGTGTTGGTGACCGGCATGTTGTATCGGCACCCGACCCTGCTCGCCAATATGGCCAGCACCCTCGATATCACCAGCAGAGGCCGGCTCGAGCTAGGCGTCGGCGCCGGTTGGAATGAGGAAGAGTGCAAGGCCTATGGCCTCCACCTCGGGTCGATGACCGAGCGGTTCGACCGATTCGAAGAGGGGATGGAAGTACTGCGCTGCTTGTTGAACCAGGACCGAAGCAACTTCAACGGCCGGTACTTCAGCTTGACCGATGCGATGAACAACCCCAAGGGTCCGCAGGATCCGCTTCCGATCTGTATCGGGGGGGCGGGGTTGAAGCGCACTTTGCCGGCGGCTGCCAAGTACGCGCACCATTGGAACTATGGCAGCCCGACGATGTCGGTCGACGACTTCCGAATGCGTCGTGATGTCTTTCTGGGTCACCTCCGCGAGGCCGGGCGCAGCCGCGAGGAAGTCACGATCTCGACTCTGCTTCTATACAACGGTGACCTTGCCGCCATGGTCGACCAGGCGGCGGCCTTCGCTGATGCCGGAATAGACCTCGGGATCGTGTCCATCCCCAGATCCGATGACCCATCGATCGTCGAAACCATCGCCGGGGCCCTCGCTCAGCTCTCTGGATTTCCGCAGTGAGTCAAGCGCTAGAAACTATGATGAATTTGTTCATTGATTCCCCGGACCTGTTTCGACGGGAAGGCTTTCATCGGCGCCCCATTCACTCCAGGATGCGTCGTACAGCGCCGTGTTTTCGAAACCCAGCAGGTGGAGAGCGAAGAGCGCGAAGGCCGCGAACACGCCACCTCCGCAATAGGTAATCACCCGCTTGTCACGAGAAACGCCTGCGCTCGCCCAGAGCTCTTCGAGCATTTCGGCGGACAACAGGGTCGATGTATCCGGATCAAGATTGGCTGGGGCAGACACATTGCAAGCGCCGGGAACATGACCCGCTCGAAGGTCGGGGTAGAGCTTTGCGGCGCCCAGAAAGAACGGCTCGGGCAATGCGTCGACGATACAGATGCCTTTGTCGCTGATCGCGGCGAGAACTTCGTCACTCGTGACCCGAAGCTCCGGGCGAGCCCGCGACTCGAAGCGTGCGGGACTGGGAAGCGCTTCCGCGTTGTCGGTGGGATGGCCTTCATTGACCCAGCGTGCGTAGCCACCATCGAGCAACCGGACATCGTCATGGCCGTAGTATCGCAGTGCCCACCAGAGTCGGGCGGCCCAAGTCCCACCACTCGCGTCGTAGAGGACGACAGTCGTGTCGTTCCCGATGCCGAGCCGACCCATCAAGGCCTCGAAGCGTTCGGGCGACAGAATCTCGAGCGGCGCGTCGTGGTGTGCCAGGTCTGTGTTCATGTCCACGAAGACGGCGCCGGGAATATGGCCGACATCATAGTCGCTGCGTCCCGAGGTCGGTTCGAGCCGTCCGCTCGGACCCGGACGGAGATCGAAACGGAGATCGACGACTCGCAACCCGGGCTCTTCTAGACGTTCGACGAGCCAAGCCGAGTTCACCAGGGAATCGGGATTCGTGTACTTCATGGCGACATTGTAGCGTCGCCGAGATCACCCGACCTGATCAAAGCCTGAGAAGCTCGAAGCGATGAAGCGGTCTGCTAGATGTCGAAGCCACCCTCGAACACGATGCTCTTCGCGGCGCCGGCGAGACGTCGGACTCTGTGCACGTTGCCCATGGTCTTCGCGATTCGGATGGCTCGGCCCGGCCGGAAGTAGAATCCGCGATACGCGTCGCTGAGAATCGCGATCTTCTCTTCTCGCGGGATCTCCTCGTCGTTGAAGTGAAGATCGGGTTCCTTGGTCGGATCGAGTGTGTAGTCGCGGTAGAAGTCGGTGTAGAGACCCTTTCGGATGCTGTTGAAGTAGTCGAGCGTCCCGGCCATCGGGGTGAAGATCGAGTACTGCGCGAACTCGATTGGCAGGCGCTTCGACAGATCGATCGTCGCCTGCACCTCGGATCGGCTCTCGCCGGGATATCCGAACAGGAAATATCCGACGATTTCGATGCCGTGCTCGTGCACGCGCCGCACTGCGGCCTCCGACTCGGCGACCGTGGTGTTCTTGTTCATCAGCCCGAGTACGCGATCGGTGCCCGATTCGACTCCGAGATGCAATCGCGAGCATCCGGAAGCCTTCATGACGGTCAGCATTTCGTCGGTCAGCGGCTGGATCGTACAGCGCGCCGACCAGCGCATCTTGACGTCATTGTCGATCATCGCCTGGCAGAGAGCGATGATTCGTTTTCGGCCGAGATTGAACGTTTCGTCGAAGAACATGATCTCGCGATAGCCGAGACGCTTCATGTTCTTGAGCTCGCGAATCACGCATTCGATCTTGCGAAACGCGAACGCTGAGCTCGTGGAGTTCGTGCAGAACGCGCAGTTGAACGGACAGCCGCGCGAGGTGACGACCACGCCCGTGAAGCGGCTCTTGCAGAGCACCGATCCGTACCGTTGGTAGGGCAGCAGCTCATGGGGTAGCTCGAAGTCGAGCTCGTAGTCTCCCGACATGGGAGCCTTCTTGTTCAGGTGCAGCCCGCCCAACGCATCCTTGTAGCCAAGTCCTGGAATCTCGGCGAAATCGAGCTTGGCATCGAGGGCTTCGATGAGCTGATGAAACGCCCGTTCGCCATAGCCCTGGATGATCGTGTCGATCTCGGACCACCCGAGCGTTTCCTCGGGATAGAAGTCGAGGTGGGGCCCACCGAGGCAGATGTGGATCGCCGGGCAGGTTCTCCGAATCGCGCCGACGAGCTCCTTGACTTCGCGCAGGGTCAGCGTGTAGAGCGGAATCCCGACGACGTCGAATCCAGCCTCGTCGAGTCGGCGACAGACGTCGGCCGTGGTCTGACGCTCCACGACCGTGTCCAGGATCTCGACATGGTGTCGACCATCCCGGACCAGCGGGCCCGCGATGTAGACGAGATTGACCGGCGCGATCGCCTCGGGAACCGAGTGCGCGGCCTTCACCCCCGTATTGAGGGGGTTCGACAGTCGCGAAGGGTTGACCAACAGAATTCGCAAACGTCCACCTTCGAAGCCTTCATCGACAAGGCCATTGGCAAAATCCCTCTCACCGGCACGCGCGCGGCGGAGCATCGGCGTGTAGCCTACACCATAGGATTCGCCGCCGACGGCGGCCGTCTCAGGGCGGCATTGTAGAGTGTGTCTGCAGCCAGACGCATGCTGTCCAAAGAGGGCACTGCTATGGGCGAAGCGGAGAGACGAATGTCATGGACTCGGAAGCTCAGCCTCGTTCTCCTGGCGATCGCGATCGTCGTCGGTCTCGCCGTCGCCGAACGCGCCACCCGCGTGCCCGATGGCCCCAACATCGTCCTGATCGTCGTGGATGCCCTCAGGGCCGATCACCTGGGCATCTATGGGTACGAGAGGGATACGTCGCCCAATCTCGACCGGCTCGCATCGCGCGGCGTTCTCTTCCGCAACGCCTACTCCAGCGCCAGCATGAGCAAGCCGGCCCTCAGCTCGTTGCTCACGTCGATGCATCCGAGCAGCCACAATGCGCTCGATGAGTGGGGCGTCCTTGCCGATCACGCACTCACACTGACCGAGGTGCTGAAGGCCTCCGGCTATCGGACGCTGCTGTACGACGGTGGCAACCCCTACCTGGCACCGGAGTTCCGTCTCGACCAGGGTTTCGATCTGAACAGCCGTGTCATCGGCGCCCGGCCGCTCACGGACGAGTTTCTACGCGCGCTGCCGGAGTTGAAGCGCGACAAGTTCTTCGCGTACCTGCACTACATGGATGTTCACACACCGTATGCCGTGCACGACTACAACACCCTCTTCAAGGACGAGATCTCCTCGAAGCTCGGTTTAGTCTGGGGGCCCGACACGAAGGTGGCGCTCTCCCTGGACGACGTCTCTCGAATCGGAAGAGAAGACCCCGACGCACGGGCCTCGTTGATCGCGCTCTATGACGGGGAGATCCGTTCCATGGACGACCAGGTCCAGCGCGTGATCGACGGCCTCGAAGAGCACGGGCTGCTCGAAGACACGCTCGTGATCTTCACCGCCGATCACGGAGAGCAGCTCTGGGATCACGACGGATTCGGACACGGCAACATGCTCTACGAGGAGGGCATCCGCGTACCCCTGATGCTCTTCGGAAACGGTCTTGCCGCGGCAGACGTGACGACCCGCGTTCGCCTGATCGACGTCTTCCCGACCCTCATGGAGTCGATCGGCGACGATGTCGCCGGCCAGAGTGTCGACGGAGAGAGCCTGTGGCCTACTTTGAGTGGCGATGTCGCCGATCGCCCGGTCTTCTCGATGCTGGGAAGTCGCCGGCGAGGACAGTTCTACTACAGCCTGATCCAAGAGGGGATGAAGCTCCACTACTTTATCGATGGCGAGAACGTCGACTTGGGGCTCTTCGATCTGGAGCGCGACCCGCATGAGCAGGTCAACATCGCAGAAGCGCGCCCGGAGGCTGTCGACTCGCTGGTGGAACGTTTGCAGCCGTACATCAACGAGAGCTCCGAGGGGGTTATGGAGACTGTCGAGCTAGAAAGCAACCTCAAGGATGAGCTCAAGTCCCTGGGCTACCTGCAGCCCTAGGTAGCGTGTCCGCCACGCAGCGGATCGGGAAACACAGTCCACCGCACCGGCCTAACGCCGCCGATGCTTCTCTGGCCGAGCCGCGCCGCCCCGCGTGATCGTGAGCGCCTCTTCGGCGACGGCGCGAGCGGCCTCTCTAAGATCCGCGAAGACTTCGTCGATCAGCGCGCGCTTCGCTTCGAGGAGATGGTTCTGCCGGAAGCCGGTATTGACCCGGGGCCTGATCGAAAAAATATGCCCCAACGTCACGTCCATCGAGGAGACGGAGCCTTTGGGCCGATCGATCTTCTTCGGTTCGGTGGCTTCGCCAGTCGTCTTCTCCGTCGCGGCGGCTGTCTCTGTCCTGGTTGCGGACTTCGTCTTCGGGGTCGCCTTTTTCTTGGCGGCTGCTTTCTTCTTCGGGGCAGCCTTCTTTTTGGCGGCCGCCTTCTTCTTGGGGGCCGCCTTCTTTTTCGGCGCAGCTTTCTTCTTGGGGGCTGCTTTCTTCTTGGCCGCGGCCTTCTTCTTGGGTTTGCTCGATCCGCTCGATTTCTTCTTGGCTGCCATGACGAAAGCGTACCTCGACCGGGGCCAAACGCGAAGTGCGCAGGCACACATGTTGCGGCCTAGCGGGGCGCCGAAAGGCTCCTGCGATCGCTCGGCCCCGCCCTTTTGGGCCGGATTCGAGTCCAGCCGAGCGCAAAACCCACTCAGCCTGGTGGGTTTTTCACTCCGCTTCACGATCTCGAGACATCACCGACCGAAAGCAGGCCCGTCGATCTGGGATCCGTTCAATACGGCTGATTCAGAAACGACTACCGAGATCGACTGCTTGCCGACTCGAAGGGTGTAGTGATCTCCGGACTGTACGTCCGAACTGAACGGCTCGTTCGGGTACGGCAATCGAACCGTGTACTCCCCGGCCGCGTTCGCCAGAACCCGGTCCGAGTAGCTAAACCGCTTCCCGGTCCGCGGCGTGATCACGAGGGCCACCTTCACGACGGCCCCTGGTTCGGCATGTCCCACCAGTTTCGCTCCTTCGACGATCTCGAATAGCATCACATACGGCTTTGGATCTCCCTCATGGAGCCGAGCGGATTGATAGATCAATCGATGTTGGCCAAGCGCGTCCGCCGCCGGAGAATATTGTCCCTTGAGTCCCGGAGGTTGCCCACGGCTTCCCTTTAATTGGTACAAGCGACTGAACAGACTATCGGGAGCGTAGCCGTGGGAATGTCCCGACCCCGTCCACCGGACGAGCACATAGCGCGTCGCCAGCGGTGAGACGAATTCCAATGCCGCTGATTCACTAGTGGCGGAGAAATATCGTTCCGCTCTGTCGAAATTCTCTGGAGCAGCGTCGTCGCCAAAATTGTCCTGCACGATTGCGCGCTCGCTGAGGTATTTCAGGATATGGCCATCGCCCCAGGGCCCGAGCACGGAATACGGGGCCTCTTCTGGTGGCGGCGAGTTGTCGCGCAGAAAGCGCGCGGCGTCCGCGATGAAGCGGGTATGGAGCAGTGTGCCAACAGGAATGGTCTCCTCGCCGCGAAGACCCCGACCCAGGTTCTTGAGATGCAATCGATACGACTGCACGGGAGGCAGGAACGCGAGCGTTAGAATCCCAATCGCCAACGCTGATACGACCGGCACGGCCCCCCGTGTCCTACGCAAAACAGACGAGCGAGACCGCAGAGCGGCGACAGCCGACTCGACAGTGATCCCGATGAGCACGCAGTACGCGATCGAAAAGGAGTTCATGAACCTCCATTGCACCAGCGTCGCGAGGAAGAGTGCCGAGCCCCACCCAATCAGAAGGAGAACCTCAGCTCGGTCTCGAAACTGGATTCCGAAATAGGCGATCGCGAAAGGAACGACGTAGACGAATCCGCCGAAGAACGCCAATGCGCGGGCCGACCCGACGGAGCCTCCAAAGAGCGGAACGGATTCGTTGACGGCGGACTGAAACTCCTCGTCTTTGGCGAACCAGGACAAGGCATCGGTAATCGCGGCGCCCAGATCGGGAATCGCCAACAGCATCCCGACGAGAAGAACCGCGCCAAGTACGCCGGACGAAATCAAGCGCGTGAGGCGCGTCTCTGCCCCCCGCCCTGTTCGCCACATCAAACCCGGGATTCCGAAACAGACTGCCCCCGCCAAGAAATAGAGCGGCTGAAAATCGGACAACACGACCGGACTGAGCGTGCCCCACAGCGCCCATTCGTTCCCCGCGCTCATCGGATAGACCGCAAGGCAAGCGACCCCATGCACGATCGAGAAACGCAGTGCCCAGAGCTTTGCCGATTCCGCGTCGGCGGCGGTCATCAGTCGTATGACCATCGCGACCTGCAACACGCCCACGTGCAACAAGGATCCCGGCCAGACCAGCACCAACGCCCCGATCGACGCGCCCAGTCCAATGCTCAGTCCGATCCTCTTCCGATTGGCATCGCCATCCACGACTGAAGCCGTTTCATCGCGAAACAAGTCCATCGCGAGCATCAACATCACAGCGACGATGCCAGCCACCAGAACATGATGATCCAGCGCGCCCAATCGCGAATAGAAGGAGTGGGCGGGCAGGATCGCCATCGAAGCCGCCGCCACGACCGCGACCAGGCGCGAAAAAAAGCGCAGTCCAATCCAATAGACGACCAGAACCGTTCCAGCGCCAATCAGGGGCGGAATCCAGACAGCATGGCCTTCGAGCTGGTCGGCCTGATCGATTCCCGGAAGGAGACGAAGCACCGCCGCGATCAGCCAATCAAAAGTCGGCGACCAGATTGGCTGCGCACCAGCCGGAAAATTGATCAGCGGATCGAAATCGAGCACGTCTGGGAAATGATCGATCGAGTAGCGGATTCGTCGGGCGTGATAGTAGGCGTCGTTACCGTTGAAATAGACGCCATCGCGCTGGAACACCGAATGCCACGACAGGAGCCGGACACCCATCGCTCCGAGAAAGAGCAGGATCGGCGTTGCGACGCGAGAACTCACGGAGGATCACCTCTTTGACGAGGGTTGACGGGAGAAAGCGCATCTGAGACGCCATCGCGAATGCGATCCGACCATAGAACAGATGGGTCATTCATTCCCGGGAACCACCGCTGCGATTCAGCAAACCAGCCGAGACCCATCCCTCCCCGGCAACCATGGTCCCCGGCATACTCCCAGCGGCCTGGTCCCGGTATAGTGCCAGAACCATGCCGGTACTTGTCGGTACCTGCCAGTATGCTGCCGGGATCATTCCGCGCTGACAGGAGTACACAGAGATCGACCCTCGACGCCAACCAGAATCAGCGAGTGGATTCGACCGCCAGCTCCTCCTCCACGTTTTCATGCTGCTGGCGGTGAGCATCGGATTCGAGTCGCTCTTCATCCATCAGGGACTGAGCGCCATGGACGAAGGCTGGCCTCTGCATGCCGCGATGGAGTTGCTCGACGGGAAGACTCTCTACGACGAAGTCTTCTGGGTCTTTCCTCCTGGTCATCTCGTCCCGGCGTGGATTGCATACAGCCTGGAGCCGCCTGGCATCGTGTTGGTTCGCATGCTCTACGCGGCATTCAGCGTCTCCGCCTGCCTGGCGGTCCTGTTCGTTTCGCGAAAGTTGATGCCCGCCGATTTTGCCCTGCTCGCGGCACTGCTCGTCGCGGTCGCCGCGCCTCGATCCCATTTCGAGCATCTGCTGTTCGGGTATCGCTACCTCGTGTGGAGTTTCGTCGTACTCCTCTTTTTCCATCTTCGCCTGACTCGAGACGATTCGCGTTGGCTCTTTTTCGCTGGCGTATTTGCGGGAATTGCATTGTTCTTTCGCCTCACGCCAGCCTTCGCAGTCAGTGTTGCGGTCGGCGTCGGAATTGCGGCGGCTTCCCGAAGCTGGCAGCGCTGGCTTCGCGACGGACTCTGGTACAGCGCCGGACTCGTGCTCGTCTGGATTCCCATCCTCTTTTGGATGCAGGGGACGGTCGGGCTCGAAAAATTCTGGATCGAGATGGTCGTTCGACCCGTTGAAATGACGGCTCTCCAGAGCAAGCCCATTCCTCCTGTCGTATTCGAGAACCTGAATCGCAACACGCTGAGTTTCGCGTTTGCCTCAATCGGGTTTCGTTTCTACCCGCTCCTCTATCTCGGGTTCATCGGTTTCCTGCTCTATCGATGGGGGCGGGCCCTTTCGGCGCGACGCCCCTTCGAAAACGTCTTCCTGCTCTCGTTCGTCGTCTTTGGGGTCGTCTACTTCACGCGAAGCATGGGACGATCCGATGTACCCCATCTCGACTCGGCCATTCCGCCCATTGCCGTTCTTCTCGCCTACTGCGCAAGCCTGTCGACTCGTCTCGAGCGCTTTCGGGTCGAACATGGCAAACGACGGGCACTCACATCGAGAACGGCTCTCTGCCTCTGCGTGTTTGGAATCTGGACATTCTTGAATGGCTCTGATCGTTTCCTCGACAAACAAGCAATGATGGGTGGCGCTTCGCTCAAGCATATCGACGAGACGATCAAGGTCAGACCGCGCAGCCTGGGAATGCTCGTCGACAGATTGGTTCCGTTCATCCAACGATACGCCGGGCCCGACGAAACGATTCTCGTCATGACGCATGCCCCGCTCATCTATGTTGCCAGCGACAGACACAGTCCCGGCTACTTCGATGTCGTCATGCCTGGAACCTTTCGCCGGCCGGAAGAGGAACAAGGCTTTCTCGAACGCATCAAGGACGAGCCGCCGGCGGTGGTTGTCTGGCCGCGCCAGCCCTTTGACAGAGACGAAAGTCGGGGGCTCGAACAAACCGCCCCGCTGCTCAGCGGCTGGATCTCCGATCACTACCGTTCCGTACTCGACACGCCGCTCTATCGAATCTTGACCCCGAGCGACGCGGATGCGAGAAAGACGGATTAGCGGCGCGAAGTCGGGAAACGCTGACTGACGCGACTCCCGTCTCCCAGGGCCTCCCACCGTCTCCCACAACTGGCCGTGATTACCGCCGCCGCTTGCGGCCTTCGTAGTCAAAGAACGCTACCCGGACCCCGCCAAACCCGCGGCGCCCGACTCGAAAGCCCGCTGCGCCCGCCCGCTGAATGAGCTCCGGAATGATTTGAGCGCCGTTTCCGTACCATTCGATGGCCACGAACCGGTCGGCGCTTTGCAGAACCGGCTCTACGATTTCGCTTGCCATCGGATGACCCCGAAGCTTGCGCGGAAGCGTCACCAGCTGTCCCTCGAGCGGGTAGTACTCGGCCGGAGCATTCAGGTAGTCGGCCAGTGTTGGATCGCGCAGCCAGTCTTCGTCCTCCCCCTCGATCAGACCGCTTGCGAGAAGGATCGGAGTCGAACCGTCGGCGGCGGCAAATTCGTTTACTGCCAGCGCCGCCCCTCGAAAATCGTCGTAGGGACGTTCGTGGATCACGAAGGAGGCGAGCGCGATGACAACGATCGCTGCGACGCGCGCCGGGCCCCACGCAATACCGCGCAGCACGATCGCATAGAACAAACAGACGGCGGGAATCGCCGGAATCAAATAGCGTCCGAGAAAGATCGACATCTCTGTCCACATCGAGACGGCAAAGAGTGTCAACAGCGGCAGCAACATCCAGATTGCCAGCCAGACGCCCCCCTGGCGGGAGATCCCGATCGAAGGTCCTGCTTCTGATTCGGAGCTCTCATCCGACCTCGAAGCAAACATGCCAGAGAGGCCGATCCCGAAGAGCAGTCCGGCGACCGGCGGCCCCCAGACGAACACTTCGAAAAGAAAGCGCCAGCGAGGCTCGGCCACGAAGGAATACGAGCCCCCGTGCTGCGCCAACATGAGGCCAACCGGAAGGAATAGAAGTGCGCCAGCGACGAGCAGCAGTCCGACGAGCCCCACCTGCTTGGCATTGAGTTGCGCTTCGGATCTCCGCATCAGCGCATAGAGGCCGAAGGCCGGGTAGGTCAGTACGAAAAAGACATGCAGACTCGGAAGCACGGCTGCGAGCGCCCCGCAGAGCCAGGCATCGCGCCAGCGGCCCTCTTCGATCCATCGAATGAGACTGAGCGCCAAGCAGAGGAGTACGAGTACGCCGAGCATATACGAGCGCGCATCGACAGATTCACGGTAGACATTCCAACTCGATGCAAAAACGATTGCCGCCAGCAGCCCTGTCTCGCGATCTCGAGTCAGCGACGTTCCAAGTCTTGCGAGCGCGACGCAAGCCGCGAGTGTCGCGAGGAGCGACGGAATCCTCAGCGCAATTTCGCTGACCCCCGCGATCTGTGTCCAGAACCAGATGAAGATGTAGTAGGCGGGCTGTGGCTGGTAGTGGATCGTTCGCTCGAGTGTCTCGGCAAGACCGTCCCGTATGACCCAGAAGGTCAATGTCTCGTCGAGCCAGAGCGAATCCGGAAGATGCGGAACCCAGCAAATCGCCGCGAGGGTGAGAACCACCCCCGTCGCAATCACGACATTGACGCCTTGCATCGGGGAAAGACGAGCGAGCGCGAATGCTTTGGCCACCTGCACATCCTCGCACCGAGCGATGGAGGTCGCCACCAGCCGGGCGCGACGCGCAATTTCGGTGCAGCTTTGTACACAATCCGAAGCCGAAGCGACGTCAAAATCATCCGCACGAATGCCGATCCCGATCGACCGAGACGCCGAGCTTCACCTATAATCCATCCGAACCCGCTTCGAAGCTTCTTGGATCCCAGGAGCCCGAAAGAAGTCTTACAATCCCTCGAATCCCACAATCTTCTCAGATCGCTCGAACCCTTCCTTCAAACCGTTCAAGGAGAGCACGTTGGTAGGCGACGCACAGGCCGATTCTGCGACGATCGACGCCATCGACGCACGCCGTGCCCAACTAGGAGATGCTGCGCCGCGTTTCGGTCTCTTCCTGGTCGACTGCTCCGACGTCGATGCGATCCGTAAGACGCTCTCCCGGATCCCCACCGAGCTCAGCGACTGGTTCGAAGAGGTCGTGATCATGCTCGACCGCCCGGCTGGAAGCGCGTTGTCTTCCGCCATGACTCTGCAGGCTGAGAATCCTTTCGCGCTGCGATTCCACCGACCCCCGCGCGATTCGGGATTCGGTGCGGTCCGCAAGGCCGCCTTCGAATACGCGCTCCTGAAGGGCTTCGACCAGGTCATCGTCATGCGCGGGGACGCAACCGATCCGCCCGAAAAGCTCCCGGGATTGATCCGACTGGCCCTCGCGGACCCTGCCCGCTTCGTCCTGGCGACCCCAGTCGGCCGGAGTCGTTCATCCTCGACGCGTCGACTCTCTCATCGCGTGAGTACGTTCATCCAGAATCGAATCCTCGGAATGCGACTGCGGGACTACCGCACGAGCTTTCGGCTCTATCCCAGCGAGGCGCTCGCACGAATCCCGTTCCAACTCGACGCGGACGATGCCCTCTTCGACACCGAGATCATTCTCCAAATGCGGGCACTCGGGATACCAATCCACGAAGCACCGCTGATCAACGATCATCGGGACGTCGGGCATGGCGACAGCCGCCGCCCTCCTGCCGATCCGATCACCAGAAGGGCCCCTCACGAGCTCCTCGCCTGTGCGGCCGCGCTCGGGTACCGCTTCCACCAGATCCATCTCACCCGCAATGGCCGATACCTGGTCGACCACGACATTCATTACACCCTGAAGCGTTCGAGTACGGGATCCCATGTCCAGATCGTCTCGGCAATCGAGAATGGCAGCACGGTCCTCGACCTCGGTTGCTCCAATGGACTCCTGGCGAGACCGCTGCTCGAAAAAGACGTACGCGTGACGGGCGTCGATGCCGGGCCGGGTGAACGACTCAGCAAGGAACTCGCGGGATATTTCCAGCGCGACCTCGATCTCCCGCTCGAGCTTCCCTATGAGCGCGTCTTCGACTATGTCGTCTGCGCCGACGTCATCGAACATCTACGAAATCGTGGCCAATTGCTCCGCGGCGCACGGCGCTATTTGAAGCCGGATGGCAAGCTGATCATCTCCACGCCGAATATCGCACTCTGGTTCTATCGCCTCTCACTGCTCGTTGGCCGCTTCGAATATGGCCCACGCGGCATTCTCGACGAAACCCACGTTCATCTCTACACCGGATCGACATTCCGGCGCGAAGTCGAGAAGGCCGGCTTCACAGTGCTCCGCCAACGCGTCACTTCCCTCCCCTTTGAGGTGGTCTTCGAATCGACCGGACGCAGCCGACTCGTTCGCGGTCTCGAATTCGCGTACCACCAGTTGGCCGCTCTCTGGCCTTCGATGTTCGCC
>CBFDDD010000093.1:0-18526 GCA_965603475.1 uncultured Myxococcales bacterium | reverse complement strand
GCAAGGGTCCGGTTCCCGAAGCTTGACCCAATGTGGGTACTTGTGGGAAGCTTTAAGCAAAGCACCCGAGGCCCAAATGGAACAATTGAGCGGACTGGACGCAGCGTTTATCAACCTGGAGACCACATCCGCGCCGACACACGTCGGTGGAATCGGGATCTACGACCAGTCGACCGCGCCCGAAGGTCGAGTGACCTTCAAGGGGATTCTCGCGAACGTCGAGTCGCGCTTGCATCTCGCTCGCTGTTTCAGACAGAAGATCGTGCGTGTCCCCTTTGGCTTCGACCATCCCTATTGGATCGAAGACGCAAATTTCGATCTCGAGTTCCACGTCCGACATATCGCACTTCCCAAGCCCGGCGACTGGCGGCAGCTCTGCATTCAGGCGGCTCGACTACACGCACGGCCTCTGGATCTGGATAAACCGCTCTGGGAGATGTATGTGATCGAGGGGCTCGACGATGTCGAAGGTCTGCCGGAAGGTAGCTTTGCGATCTTGTCGAAGATCCATCACGCCGCGATCGATGGTGTCTCCGGTATGGAGATGACAGCGGCGCTTCACGACCTGACTCCCGAGGCAAAGGCGCCAGAGCCGGATGCTCCATGGGTCGCCGAATCAGAGCCGACCTTCGTCGAACTCGCCCTGCGAAGCACGGTGAATAACATCCGCCAGCCGTTTCGCTTCGCACGAATTTTGAGCGAGGCCGCGCCGCCGGCGATTCGCGCTCTGATGCAGCAGCGTGAGGATGCCGACGAAAAGGCCGCTGAGGTCCCTCGCACCCGCTTCAACGGTCGCGTCTCGCCCCATCGTGTGTTCGAGGCCAAGAGCTTTGCACTCGCGGACATAAAGCAGATTCGCAAGCGGGTGGAGGGTGCGACGATCAACGACGTGATCCTCACGGTCTGCGGCGGTGCATTGCGTAAATACCTCGAACACCATCACGAACTGCCGATGGAGACCCTCAACGCCTTCGCGCCGATCTCGACTCGTACTACCGAACAAGCCGGGACGGCGGGTAATCAGGTCGCAGGGATGTTTGTGAAACTCCATACGGACGAAGCCGATCCAGTGAGACGACTCGAGAAGGTCTACCTCACGACGGTCGGCTCGAAAGAGATGACAAAAGCCGTTGGCGCGCGAAGCATGACCGATGTGACCCAGACCATGCCGGGGGCGCTTGCCGGAATAGCCGGGCGATTGGTCGCTCGAACGGGCTTGATGAGCGCGATTCGCCCGATCGCGAATTGTGTCATTACGAATGTTCCGGGGCCCCAGATTCCCCTGTACTTCACCGGCGCGAAGATGCTGGCGAACTTCGGTCTCGGACTGCCCATGGAGGGCATTGGCCTCTTCCATATCGTCTTGAGCTACAACGGCGCGCTCACGGTTTCGATTACGGGCTGTCGCGACCAACTGCCCGATCCCGAGTTCTATTCCGAGTGTCTCTATGAGTCGTTCATGGAGTTGCGCGAGGCCGCCGTCGAGTAGCCTTCAGGTAATCGCCCCGGATTCGCGCAATCGAGCGCGCACTTCGGCGTCGCATCCGAGTTCGTCGAGAATTTCGTCTGAATTTTCCGCATAGAGCGCGGCTGGGGGTGTGGTCTCCTGCACCGTTTCTGAAAAGCGCGCGGCCTGTCGGACGCGCCGATAGCGACCATAGACTGGATGTTCGGCTTCGATGACGCTGCCGTTGTGTTTGATCTGGGGATCCACCAGAACTTCCTGATGGCTGAGTATCGGGGCAGCGGGAACTTCGAACTCGACCATCCGACGGTAGGCCTCTGCGGTCGTCATTCGTGCCAGGCCCTGAGACAATGCCTCGGCTCGGGCGAGCTGATTCTCTTCTTCGATCGCAGCGGGACCCCGTTGCGTGGGGCTATCGGCCAGATCGTCGCATCCCACGGCGCGTAGACTTCCCCGGATCTGATCCGCGGTTCCCGCCCAGATCACCAGCTGGCCGTCGGAAGTCGGTGCGAGCTGATAGCGCTCTCCGGGCACGAGGTAGTTCTCGACATCATCGCCGACGAGGGTGTGCCGAAGCATCCCGTCGGGCCAGAAGAATGTCAGACCCGCGTCGAGCATCGAGATACGGACGTGTTGGCCGGGGGCGCCACGTTCGCGTGCGAAGAGCGCCGCCGTAATCGCCTGGGCGAGGGAGAGCGAGGTCGCCTTGTCGACGACCGCATTCCGCACGAGATCCGGGATCGGCACTTCGGGATTCAGCTGGGCCCCGACATAACCCGTCAGGGCTTGAAAAATCGGATCATAACCACGCCGTTCGGCGTAGGGCCCGTCGTCGCCGAAGCCCGTGATCGACGCGTAGATCAGATCCGGCTTGATCGCGCGTAGATCCTTCTCTGCGATTCGTAAACGCTCCGCCGCGCCGGGTCGCCAGTTCTGAACGAAGACATCGGCACTGCGAACGAGATCGTAGAATAGCTCCAGACCATCGGGGGATTTCAGGTTGATGCCAATCGATCTTTTTCCGTGGTTGCAGTTCACATAGAGGGCAGCCATGCCGTTGCGATAGTTGGAGAGTTGTCTGCTCTGCTCTCCATATCGAGGCGGCTCGACCTTGATCACGTCGGCACCCTGATCGGCCAGCATCATGACCGCGAGGGGTCCCGAAATGACCTCGCTCACATCGATTATTCGGACTCCGTCGAGTGGTCCCGCCATCTCTGATTCCCCGTCGTGTCCGTCGAGCCCCATGTGGGCGTCGAGTCCCATGTGGCGTCGTGGACGTTCATCGTGATTTCCCGCGCGGATTCTAGGCTAAACGCGCGCATTCAGCGGCAAGACGTCGGATCCGGTCTATTCTGCGCTGATGAGCGAAAGAATCATGGCTTCTGTCGCCCTCTTGCTGGCTCTCTGCCTACTGTCGTTTGTGGCGTGTGACTCCTCGACGGGTTCGGGCGATTCCGGCGTCGGCATTGAGAAATTCGATGCCGCATCCTCGGATCTACCGCATTTCGATTCGACGAATCCGCCACGCCTCAGCGAGACGTTCTTTGAAATCGAAGACGTGGGCATGAATGCGATCGTCTACGAGGCACAGGGGTTGGGACCCCATCCGACAGTGGTGCTACTCCACGGTTTTCCCGGCAACGAGCGGAATCTCGACCTCGCTCAGGCGATTCGTCGTGCGGGTTGGAATGTCGTTTTTTTTCACTATCGCGGAGCCTGGGGAAGCGGCGGTCAATTTTCCTTTTTGCATGTGATCGAAGATGTCGCGGTCGTGGTCCACGCAATCAGCGAGCCGAAATTTGCGACCGAACATCGCATCGATCCCGAACGCATCGCACTCGTCGGTCATAGCATGGGCGGATTTGCCGCTCTGGTCGCCGGGGCGGAGCTGCCCGAGGTCGACTGTGTCGTTTCGATGTCCGGAGCCAATCTCGGCGGATTGGCTCGCGGTCTGGAGAACGCGCCGGAGCAGTCCGCCGCTTTCGCGGCATTCCTGGACGGTTGGTCCGTGCCGATCAAGGGCCCGACAGGAGAGCAGCTGATCGAGGAACTCGTCGCGCAGATGGAGCGATTCGACGCGATCGCCCATGCGAGTGTCCTCGCAAAGAAGGATCTGCTCTTGATCGCGGGCGGTCGTGACGTCGTGACGGCCGCCAAAATACATCATGTGCCGCTGGTGGAAGCGTTGGAGGCAGCGGAGGCGGCGTCTCTCGAGACGACGATCTTCGAGCAGGCAGATCACGCCTATTCCGGGCGGCGAATCGCGCTCGCCCGACGCGTGACCGGCTGGCTCCAGACGCATTGTGCGCGGGGCCAATAGCGACCGCTCGGCAGCCGATCCGCCCGATCTGGCACCTTCTTCTGGATTCCGCCTCGGAAGTGCGCCCACCCGCTCGTACCCGCGCTAACGTGCGCGCGGAAGAAAAGGGACCAGAAGAATGAATATGCAGATTCAGGGGAAGATTCACGCGACCTTCGATGCGGCACAGGTCACGGACCGGTTTCGCAAGCGCGAGTTCGTTCTCGAACTCGAAGCCGCTTCTCGCTATCCCCAATACGTCATGTTTCAGCTGACCGGCGATCGCTGTGACTCGCTCGATGGATTCGAGCCGGGCCACGAGGTTGCGGTCGAATTCAGCCTACGAGGCCGCGAATGGACCAGCCCGAAGGGCGAGGTTCGTTTTTTCAACAGCCTCGAGGTCTGGTCGATCGATCGGGTTGGCGATGAGGAAGCCTCTTCAGCAGGCGGCGCGGCTAGCGGCGGAGCGACCGGGTCCGCAGGGCCGAGCGACGACCCGCCGCCGCCGACGGACGACGACGATATTCCCTTTTAGTCTTCCACCTCTGAGTCCATCTCGAATCGTCACGGGTGAGTCATGGGTGAACAGGACATCGGTGATCTCGAAGAAATCAGGCAGGCCATCGAGGGCTGGCTACAGGCCGCTTGGCCCGATCGTCCAGACCTCGCCATTCGCGACCTGAATTTTCCGAAGGCGAGCGGTGAAAGCAGCGTCACACTGATCCTGGACGCGACCTGGTCCGGCGGCGGTGCGGAAAAACTGGTCTTTCGGATGGCTCCGCCGGCGAGCCAGGTTTTCGAACATCACGACCTTCTGATGCAGTTCCAGATGATGAGTCTGATGGCGGAGGAGGGATTGCCCGCTCCGACGCTGATCGGCTACGAGCCCGACGCATCGATTCTTGGAAGCGACTTCTATGTCATGGCATTCTGTGATGGCCAGATTCCGTCGGACAATCCACCCTTTCACGCGACGGGCTGGCTGAAGGACGACGTTTCCTCTGCGGATCGCGAGAGGATGTGGCGCAAGGGCCTGGAGGCCCTCGCAGCGATCCATCGGATCGATCTCGAGAAATACGATCTCAGCCGGCTCCCTCGGGCCGCCGCCGGCGAGCCGATTCTCGCACAGGAGCTTCGAACCTTTGGCTCGATGTTCAAGCCCGAGCTGAGACGCGACGTCGACCCGCTGATCCTGGAAGGCTGGGAGCTACTCGAGGCGAGGGTGCCCCAGGATGCGGACGCGGCCCTTTGCTGGGGTGATTCACGTGTTGGGAACGTGATCTTTCGTGATTCGGCGCCGGTCGCGATTCTCGACTGGGAGATGGCGAACATCTCTGATCCGCGAACGGATCTCGCATGGTGGATCTGGATCGATCGCTGCAATAGTGAGGGGCTCGGCTTTGAGCGCCTCGTGGGTCTGCCGGCTCCGGTCGAGGTCTACGAACAATGGCATGAACTCACGGGTCGTTCGATCGAGGGGATGGCCTGGTTCGAACTCTTTGCCGTCGTGCGTTATGCCTTCATCCTCGAACTCAAGTTCATCGCGATGCGTGAGGCGAATTCGAAACTCGGCAATATTCCGAATTTTACGGTGCAGTTCATTCCAGATCTGATGTCCGCTGTCCGCGCTCAGATCTCTGGAACGTAGATCTCGCAGGCGGCCTTGTGGTTCCCCGTGATGACGAGCATGCGTCCAAGAGCCATGTATTGGCCGATCATCAATCCCAGTTCTGCGATTTCCGCATCGCTGAAATGAGCGCGTAGTTCTGCGATGAATGCGGCGTCTACGTCGTGGAAGTCGGCCGCCATTCGTTCTGCGTAGCGTACGGCGAGGGCATCGCGTGGCTCGAGCCTTCTGTCCGCCTCAGGAAGATAGACTTGCGCGATCGTTTCTTCGTCGAGTCCTTGACGCGTCGCCGACGCGTAACGTGCGAAGAGTCAGGTATCGCATCCATTGGTTTCGGCGATCTTGAGCCGCGCGAGTTCCTTGATCCGAGAGGGGACGACACCCTCTTGATGGCCGGGTCGAAAGAACGCGAAAAAGCGTTCGAACAAGTCCGGGAGCAGACCGACCATGTTGATGCTCGGGCTGACGTCGACCGGATCGCTTCTCTTGCTCATTTCGATTCCTCCACTCATTAGCCGCCATCACGGGAGGCCTTGCTCATTCCCAGCAGTGCAAGCGATTCTAGCGCGATTCTCCAGGGTGCAGGGAATCCAGAATCAGGTGGTCTAGAGTGGGCTACGTGCGGTACGTGGCGTACGCGGGGCTATGGCCGATTCGGTCGGAGAGCGAGGAGGCTGGATGACAATCGACGCGAGCGAAGCGATCGTGACTACGCCTCAGCACGGCATTCGAGGCTTTCTCGGTTGGCGGATCGTCGGTGTCGCCTTCATCGCCAATTTCATATCAGGCGCGATCACCCTCTCGACGTTCGGCAATTTCGTGGATCCCGTCAGCACGGCCTTCGGGGTACCGCGTTCGAGCGTCGGACTCGGCATGTCGATCACATTTCTCGTGATGGGTTTGCTCGGTCCGTTCGCCGGAGTCTTGCTCGACCGGGGATGGGCGCGCTCCATGATGGCCACGGGTTCGCTCTTTGCGGGTTCGGGACTCATTCTTCTTTCACAGGCGACGACTCTCTCGCAAGCTGCAGTGCTCTTCTGCGGTGTCGTCGGAACGGGTTCGGCTCTGTTTGGCATCATGCCCTCGATGGCGCTGACGTCGAACTGGTTCATGAAACGACGCGGGCTGGCACTTGGGATCGCGGTCGCCGGTGTAACCATTGCAAGCTATGCAGCGCCGGCGGCAGCGCAATATCTGATCGACGTTCATGGCTGGCGAACGGCGGTCATGGCCTTTGGTGCGGGTACGATTCTGATCGGTTTTCCAGCTTTCGCAGGACTGGTGGTCGGTCGACCCGAGGAAGTCGGTCAGGTACCCGACGGAGAGTTGCTCCCAGAAGATCCTGAGCCCGATTCGAGCATGGAAGCGCCCCAGCTCGAGATGAGCGAACTCGCGCGTGATCCCCGTCTTTGGCTGCTCGCCTTCGGATTCGGGCTGGTGCTGACCTCTCCTGTCGTGCTGACACCCATGGTCGTTCCCTTCGGACTGGATCTGGGATTCACTGGACAGCAAGCGAACGTGTTCTTTCTCGCGATGATTCCATTCTCTCTACTCGGCAAGGTCGTGATCGGAGGGCTTGCTGACGTCGCGCCCATCAAACCGGCAATCGCACTCGTCGTTCTCGTGAATATGCTCGTATGGTTCCTCTTCTATATCGAGCCGGGCTACGCGCTCTTCGTCGTGAGTGGTGCAGTCTATGGAGTCGGCATCGGTGGCGCGATGCCGTTGCAGGGCGTTGCGCAGGGCCGCTGCTTCGGGCGTGCCAATTTTGGGCGTGCGGCCGGCCTGGGCGGGCTCTTGACGATTCCGGTGATCGCTTCGGCATCGGCCGTGAGTCAACTCCTACACGGAGTCACGGGCAGCTTCCACATGAGCTTTCTGGTTCAGATCGGATTGCTTTTTCTCGGTGGAAGTCTTCTCGCGATCGTCCGAATTCCGGAGAGTGAAGGCGCGGCCGTATGAGTTTCTGCGACGCCTGCTACTTGCTTCCATTCGTCTCGAGAGGCCTGTACCAGATCGGCGAACTCCAGGCGCGCTCCTGAATCGTCGGCGGATTCTCGTCAGTACAGCAGGATTCGAATCCCTCGCCAATCGTTGCGGGATCGTCGCATTTCACGCCGGCATCGATACAGGCCCACTGTGTCCAACGGCAACTCGGGTTCTCGAGTAGGCGCGCATAGTAGAACGCAGGCTGGGAGGGATCGAAGTCGGGGTCCCGCCACACCGCACAGAGGTTCGTCTTGCCGACGCCCCTACGCTCGCAGGTTGCGAGGTCGACATCGGCCGCATTGCGTCCGCCCGCAATCGTGAGCACGGTCTCCTTCTGCTCGCCGTCTTCCACCCAACCCTTCACGATCTCGATACGCTGAAGATCCGCCCCGTTCGGGTGTGGATCTCGGGATCCACGAACGAGAAAGGTCGGTGCGCCGCTGGCTCCCGCCCCACGCCGCGGGAGATCGCCGCCCATCGGGACGCCCTTTGCGTATCCGATCTCGGCCAGACCTCGACTCCCGCAGGTATCTTGATCGTCTTGCGTGTAGTCCCATCCACCGAAAAACCGCAGGACCGGGCGCGTGCCGCTCGTGGCGTACGCCTCCTTTCGGAGCATGGCTTCGAAGAGGGCATCTCTCGAGTTCTCCTCGGCAAAGAGAACAGCCAGCCCGCCGGGATTGAGGGATGTCACGTCCGGGAAACCGGGTTCCAGGGCCTGTGTCCCCGGTTTTCCAGCGCCGCCGTGGCCGCTGAACCCGCGTTCCATGACGAGACCGGGTGTTCCGAGATGTGTGTCTGTACTGCCGATCAGGCCAAACTTCAGTGGATTGGTACCCAGCTCTTCCTCGAGGGTGAGCCCGCGCTTCAAGGCATCCCGGGCGAAGTCGACTGCTTCAGTCTTCGATTCGCTGAAGGGTGAGCTATGTGTATTAGGCGCCTTTTCGAATCCGCAGCCTTCGTCCGTGACGCCGGGGACGAGCGCGCATTCGGACTCGCCCTTGTGCTGCATGACCTCGACGAGGCGATCGTATCGTGCACGGATCGCGGCCTCTTCTTTCGTGATCTCCTTGCCGGGATTGACAGCCGATGTGAAGGCCGATCCGTTGCTCCAGTTCGAGTTGTGGGGAATCGTGAGGGCCTCACATCCGGTTTTTCCGTCGCGGCACTCGGCATCCAGCCGATTCCAGAGATGAATGGCCATCGGGCCGGTCTCCATCACGCTGATCGGGAGCTCGGGGACTCGCTCGTTGCGGAAGATGACATTGCGATGCAGGTGGCCCGCGCCTTCGATCGCAGCCGTCCACTCGTAGCCGACGAAGCTCGTAAAGGAGCAGCGCGCGCTCCGGTCATAGGCTTCCTCCGCTGCCCTCTGATGTTCTTCCCAGACCACGCCCGCCGCGGCAAGGCAATGTTGGCTGTTTTTCCCGCAGAATCCCCAGCGAGATTGCAAAAGCGAATAACGGGCGTTCATCACGAAGAACGCGACTCGCGGAAAAGTTCGATACATGCGACAGACGAGAGAATCATGACCGGGCTGTCCTGGCGTCTGGCAGATATGGACCTCGCCGATCTGGTTCGCGTGATCCGTGACCACCGCAAAGTCGAGTGGTCTGACGAGCTGAACCGTGCGAAGTCCGTTTCCATCGGCATCGAAGGGTTGGATGTCGAGGGGGTGGCCTTTGGCGAATCGATAGGCCTCGGCCGGGGTGACACGCGTGTCCTGGGTCGATGCGTCCTGGGAGCGTGCGGTATGAACGTGCGTGTCGCCGAAGAAGGGTCGACGCAAGGGGGTGTAATCGCTGCAGGGCGCCCGCTCTTCGCTGACGGCGAACGGACGTTCGGCGGCATTCGTCGATGAATACTCGTTGGCACGTGCTGGATTCGGATCGAACGAGAGGAAGAGAATGCAGATGAGGATCGGTGCGAATCCGTATGTCCGAGGGTCGCGACTCATTGTTGGAGTCGAGCATACGGAATTCTTCGAGCCAATGGATGACTCTTGCCGATTCGAGGCGCCTCGCGCACGCTACTCAGCGAATGAAGGTTCTGGTGACGGGCGCCACGGGATTCATCGGGTACCACACTGCTCGGAGGCTGCGAGCCGAAGGGCACGCAGTGCGGGCGCTCGTCCGCAGCTTCGAGAAGGCGGAGCGCGTGTTGGCTCCGCTTGGCCTGAAAACGCCGGATTTCGTGCTGGGTGACATGACGGATCGGGAATCGGTCGAGCGGGCGTTCGACGGCTGCGATGCGGTCGTTCACGCCGCTGCGATCGTTTCTGTGACGACCGGTCAGACCGATTTTCGGGCCAACCTTCGTGGCACGGAGATCGTCGTCGGGGGTGCCTGCGAGCGCGGGCTCGACACGCTCTTCGTTTCGAGCATGACGGCGATCTTCGATCCGCGTCGCCCCATGAACGATGAATCGCCGATCGTGCGAAGCAAGACCTACTACGGTCGGTCGAAGGCAGAATCCGATCGTTGGGTGCGCGCCCGGCAGGCGGAGGGTGCGACGGTCGGGATCGTCTATCCCTCTGGCTGCGTCGGACCCGACGATCCGGGAATGAGCGAGTCGGTCAAGGCCTATCGAAGTTTTCTACGCGGCACGCTCAAGAGCGAAGGCGGCAACCAGATGGTCGATGTGCGCGATCTGGCGGAACTGCTCGTTCGCATGCTCGAAGAGAAGGCGCGCGGTCGGATCGTGGCGGGCGGTCATTTTCATGATTGGGATGAATTTACGCGCCTGCTCGAAGAGGCCACCGGTGCAAGTATTCCCAGGATTGCCGCACCCGGTTGGCTGCTTCGCGCGGCGGCACGAACGATGGACGGCGTCGGCCGGCTGACGGGTCGCGCGATGCCGATGACGGGAGAGGGTATCGAGATCGCAACCCGCGTCCGTCCCATGCAGAATTCGCCGCGCGTCGCCGAACTCGGCGTCGCATGGCGGGATCCAGTCGAGACACTACGGGACCTCTTTCAGTGGTTCCTCGACACGGGAAAGCTTCCGCCGAAAGCCGTGCCAGCACTGCGCCCGAGTGCAGGTCACGAATCAGGTCGGAGTTGATCCGTTCGGGGAACTCAAAACAGTCGAAAGCTCTGGCCCGGGCAGGTCGAAACAGGTACGAAGTCTTGACGCGGGCACGGCGTGAGCGGTGTCAAATCGGAGAGGGGGCGAGGGTGTCGGATTCGGAGGGTCGAAAGCTGGATCAGGCAGGACTGGCGAAGTTCGCGGATCGAATGAGGGCAGAAGGCTTGCCCGAGATCGCAACGCGCGCCTTTCTCCGCGACCTCGAATTCGTCGCTTCGGGTGGCACGACGACGATTCCAGAAGACTCGATTAGTCCCGTCGACTCGTTGCCCGAGCTGGCCAGCCTTTCAGGGTTCAGGGAGAAGGGCCTCGCTGCCGCATCGAAGACCGCCGTCATCAAGTTGAACGGTGGGCTCGGGACCAGTATGGGCCTTTCCAAAGCGAAGAGCCTGCTACCGATTCGTTCGGGGATTTCATTTCTCGATCTGATCGCGAGACAGATTCTCTGGCAGCGCGCGAATTGGGGTGTCGACCTTCCATTGGTCTTGATGAACAGCTATCGAACGCGCGACGATTCACTTTCTGCACTGGAAGCCTATCCCGATCTCGAGAGTCCCATTCCACTCGATTTTCTTCAGCACAGGGTCCCACGGATCGACGCGGAAACCTGGATGCCTGTCGAATGGCCTGAAGATCGTTCTCTCGAATGGTGTCCGCCGGGTCATGGAGATCTCTATCTCGCGCTCCTGAGTTCGGGGATGCTGGAGACGCTTCGGTCACATGGAATTCGCTACGCGTTCATCTCCAATGCGGATAATCTCGGTGCGGTTCTCGATCCGCAGATCCTGGGTTGGTTTGCGTCGAAGGAAATCCCCTTCGCCATGGAAGTGGCGCAGCGGACCGAATCGGACAAGAAGGGTGGACATCTGGCCCGTCGCGACGGCCGGCTGATTCTGCGCGAAGTCGCGCAGTGTCCGGAGAAGGACATCGCCTCTTTTCAAGATATTCGACGACACCACTACTTCAATACGAACAATCTCTGGCTCGATCTCGATGCGTTGGCTCGCGAACTGGACGCTTCGGCGACGGGTCTAGCTCTGCCTGTGATCCAGAACGTAAAGCCTGTTTCGTCCAGGGACGCGTCGAGTCCGCGCTGTTATCAGCTCGAAACCGCGATGGGTTCTGCGATCGAGTGTTTCGAGGATTCCAAGGCCATTGTCGTTCCACGGGAGCGCTTCGCGCCAGTGAAAACCACGAGTGATCTGCTCTCGCTCTGGTCGGATGCCTTTGAGCTGACGGAAGACGAGCGCATCGTGCCGATCGATGCGGAAGCGAATCGTGTGCGTGTGATCGAACTCGATTCTCGCTTTTTCGGGCACGTCGATGATCTGAGAGCCCGCTTTCCCGAAGGCGCGCCGTCCCTGGTGAAATGTCAGCGGTTCTCGATCAAGGGGGACCACCACTTTGGCGGGAACATTTCGGTCGAGGGCAGCGTGCAGCTGGTGAACGACAGAGAAGTCGCCGTCGGAATTCCGTCGGGGACTGTGCTTTCGGGTCGCTGAAACGGCTAGGCTCCGGGCCATGCTGACTGAACAGTCGACAGAGCAGGGGACCGACCTGTCTATTCGATGTTCCTGCGGTGCGTTGCGCGGCCTGTTGCGCGATGTCTCTCCTGACAGCGGCAATCGATGCATCTGCTATTGCGACGACTGTCAGTCGTTCGCGCATTTCCTCGAGCGGTCCGACGAAATTCTCGATGACAACGGGGGCACTGATATTTTTCAGACCTCATCGGGCCATCTCGAGTTCAATGCCGGATTGGAACAGCTCGCGTGCATGCGGCTCACGGAGTCGGGAATGCTCCGGTGGTACGCGGCTTGCTGCGGGACCGCCATAGGAAATACGCCGGGAACGAGCCGGGTTCCGTTCGTCGGGCTGATCCACAGCTGTGTCGATCATGCCGCTCGAGACCGGTCACGGGATGAGACGCTCGGACCTGTTCGCATGCGCGGATTCGCTCGCTTTGCGAAGGGAGATCGATCGAAGCTCGATGCAGAGGATGGCGTTCCGTTGTCGATGGGGGCTCGGGTGACAGAAATACTCCAGCACGCGCTACAGCGTGGGGAACAGAATCGCTCTCCCTTTTTCAATGTGACTACGAACGAGCCCTGCGTATCACCGTATCCTTTGACCGCCGTCGAGCTGCGCGAAGTAGAAGCGGCCCGCGACGCGACCTGACACGATCTCAACAAGACTGGAGAATCATGATGCGACTCTATACCGCCGCCACGCCCAATGGCCGCAAAGTTTCGATTGCCCTCGAGGAACTCGGGCTCGACTACGACATGACGTGGGTGAAGCTCGATCAAGAGGAGCAGATGACACCGGAGTTTCTCGCCCTGAATCCCAACCACAAAATCCCGGTGTTGGAAGACGACGGACAGATCATCTGGGAGTCCGGTGCCATACTCTTGCATCTCGGTGAACGATACGACCCGGACGGGATCATCTTGCCCAAGGATCCCAGGACACGTATGGACGCCATCCAGTTTGCCTTCTTTCAGACCGGCGGCGTAGGCCCGAACCTGGGTCGACTCGGCGCCGCGCTGCGCAAGGAAGGCGACAAGAATCTCGAGATGATTCAGATCTTCTCGGACGAGATCAAGCGGCTGTTGGGTGTGATCGATCGGGTTCTCGAAGACGGCCGGGAGTATCTCGCCGGTCCGTACAGCATCGGCGACATCATGCATTTCCCCTGGCTACAGATCATGAAAAATATCGGGGCGAGGGAAATCCTGGATCTCGAGCGGGTCTCGGACTGGCTCGCACGAATCGAGGCGCGACCGGCCGTCAAGAAGGGAATGGCGGTTCCCGAATAGAGAGCCGTCTCAGTTGGACGTGCCCTACGACGCCTTTCGCGCGACGAGTCCATCGAGAATGATCTCCGCGATCGAGTCGGCCGTCTCACGTGCAGAGTTGCGGATGCGCTTCTCGATGTCGGGTCGAGAAAACTCGCGGCCGAGTCGGCCGAGAACCAGCGCGAGCGCGGCCGTGTCGAGGGGTGCTACTTCCTGACTCTCGACAGCTTCGTCCAGGAGTGCGCGCGTGATCGAGACGATATAGCCGGCGTGGGCATCGGCGAGTTGGCGGGCCCCGGGTAGCTTGTTGAAGTCCATCGAGAAGATGACAGTCGTCGGTTGAAGTGCCAGGTTCGTGGCTCGCAGATAGGCGCGCAGGCGAGACAACGGAGACTCGTCCAGTTCGAGCGCTTCCATCGCCTCTCGGCCGATGCGCTGGAGATGTCGATCGGCGACGGCCAGCACCAGCTCTTCCTTGCTTGGCGCTATGCCGTAGAGCGTACGCAGGGAGCAGGTCATTCGTTTCGCGATCTCCGCCATCGTGAGATCGGAAAATCCGCCGGCCAATACAGATTCGTCGAGCGTGTCGAGAATTTCGAGCTGCCGGGTGGTCAGGGATTGCTCGGTGCTCCGCGAGAGCCGCCGCTTCGGAGCACGCACGTTCGGGAAATGGCCCCTTCGCGCAGGAGTTCGCTTCTCTTCTGCCGCATCCGACCCAGATGCCGATTGCGTCACCTGAGGAGCGCCTCCGGAACGTCAACGACGCGTGCCCGAAGCCATTCCCCAAGACTCTTGGCCTGCCCATCCTGGCGCGTCGCGGCAGCCACACCCTCTTCGAGGATTCCGTGGATGACGAAATTGAGACTTCGCAATGCGGGGAGCCGGGTTCGATCGACCTCGAATTGCCGGACCTCGGGAAGCAACTCTTGAAGTCGATCGGTTGTGAGGAATTCATCGAGCCAGGCCCAGGCGGCGTCACTGCGTGCAAATACGCCGAGGTTGGCATTGCCGCCCTTGTCGCCCGAGCGGGCACCCAGGATCGTGCCGATCGGCGCGCGTTTCGTCGCGCCACCGGGGGCCGGAACCGTTGGGCCTTCCGCTGCCACGACGTTCACATCGCCGGGCGGAATCACGGAGTCGATCTGTCGCGAATCTCCGTCGATGAAGACCACTTCTTGCGGCACGGCGTTCGCCGGGACACGCGCCGGTTCGTAGACACCAAAGGGCCGACCACCCGAAGGGCCTCCGCCAACACCGAAGAAGCCGGGGATCGTCGCTAGGGCAAGTTCGGTCATGGCATTGGAGAATGCACGACCGACTTTCTTCTCGTCGGGGTCCTTGACGCTCACATGCAAGATCGCGACGGCTTCTTCGTTCGTCTCGGGGTCTTCCTTGTTGGTCCGGATGAGTCGGGTCGTGACCTGCTGGTAGTCGCTGGGTTCATAGGGACAAGCAGTCCAGAAGGCCTTCTCGATCAGCGCCGCCTTGGCATCGATGTCGAGACCGGTGAGACACGTACGCATGTCGTTTCGGAAGCCGCCGCTGCGGTTCATGCAGACCTTCAATGTATCCGGCGGGGGTTCGCCCTGGGCGCCGAAGATGCGAATCCGATCCGGTCCCTTTTCTTCGAGCTGGATCGTGTCGAAGCGAGTCGTCACGTCGGGCCCGAAATATTCGGCTCCGCCGATTTCATAGAGGAGCTGTGATGTGACGGTTCCGATCGAGACCTCTCCTCCAGTTCCCTCGTGCTTGCCGATCACGCAGGAGCCGTCTTCGGCAATGTCGGCCCAGGGGAAGCCGGCTCTTTCCAGACCGGGCACTTCATGGAAGAACGAGTAGTTGCCTCCGGTTGCCTGGGTGCCGCACTCGATGACGTGTCCCGCGACGACGGCGCCGGCGAGTTCGTTCCAGTCGCTGCGCGTCCAGCCGTGATGCCAGGCTGCCGGCCCGCAGACGACGGCGGCATCCGTGACGCGGCCCGTAATCACGATATCGGCATCCCGTTGGAGCGCATCGACGATGCCCCAGCAGCCGAGATAGGCGTTGGCCGTCATGAAGCGACCGGGGTCTTTGATCGGTTCGCCGGTCTCGAAATGGTGCAGCTGGTCGCCCGCGATCAGGTCGTTGATGTTGGGCATCAGGTCGTCACCGCGCACATAGGCGATCTTCGGATTCAGCCCGAGCTTTTGTGCGACTTCATGGACCGCCTCGGCGCAGTGGTCCGGGTCGAGGCCACCGGCGTTCGTCACGACTCGGATGCCCTTGTCGAGACAACTGCCCATGACTTGTTCCATCTGGCTCACGAAGGTCCGGGCGTAACCGGCTCCGGGTCGCTTCATGCGCGTTCGCGCAAGGATCAGCATCGTCAGCTCGGCGAGCCAGTCGCCGGTCAGGACGTCGATCGGTCCGCCTTCGACCATCTCCTTTGCGGCCGAAAGACGATCTCCAAAAAAACCAGAACAGTTCGCAATGCGAATCGGATCGGCCATGGCCATTGTCCTCTCTCTGGACCGCGCTCTGGACAGCAGAGCTCAGCGGTCGATTGTCTATTCAGTCTCTTCTGCCGAGTCGGATTCGATCACGAGCAACAATGTTTCGCTCTCGACCTGCTCACCGGCTTCGACGCGAATCTCGGCCACGGTACCGTCGGTCGGGGCGCGCATCGGATGCTCCATCTTCATCGCCTCGAGCAGGATCAGGGTCTGACCGGCTGTGACGCGATCACCTACTGCGACGCGAATCTCGATCACCTTGCCCGGCATCGGTGCGACGAGTCCACCCGAGGCGTCCTCGCTACCCGGAAGCGTGAAGCGCGGGACGATCAGGAAATCGACATCGCCACGCGGGCTCTGCACGATCAATCGATCGGCTGTGCGGGTCACGCGCGACGTCGAGCGTCGACCGTCGATCTCGACATCGATCGAATGGTCGGTCCAGTCGAAGAGGCGGGCTATGCAGCCGTCTGGGAACTCGAAGGCGCCGTCGCGTCGAGCGCGATAGCGGACTTCGACTTCACGATCGCCCGCCGCGAGCGCGACGCGTTCGAAGGGCATGCGTGAATTTCGCCAGCCGGTCGGAGCGGATTCGAGAACAAGGGCTTCGGCGCGGTTGGCGCCTTGAATCCAGAGGGCACCCGTTCGAGCGACGCGTTCGAAGGCAGCGTCATCGAGTTCGAGGGAGCGCGCTGGTCCTACACGATCGATGAAATCGGTCGTCGTGTCGCCAGCCAGGAATTCGGGCGTACGCAGCGTGGCGACGAGGAAGTCTCGATTTGTGATGATTCCACCCAGGTGCAGCCGTTCGAGCGCAAGCGCGAGTCGGCCGGCCGCTTCGGTGCGGGTCGGTCCGTGCGCGATCACCTTGGCCAGCATCGGATCGAAATCGGTGCCGATGACCGAGCCCTGCTCGACGCCGGTATCCCAGCGGACCGCGGGCTCGTCGGCCGGGGCATAGGCGTCGAGCCGTCCCGTGGCCGGCAGGAAGTCTCCGGCCGGATTCTCGGCGTAGAGCCGGGCCTCGATCGAGGCACCCTCGAAGGCAATATCCTCCTGCGCGAGCTCGAGGGGCTCGCCGTCGGCGACGCGGAGCTGGGCGCGCACGAGGTCGATGCCGGTGACGGCTTCGGTCACGGGGTGTTCGACCTGTAGCCGCGTATTGACTTCGAGAAAGAAGAACTCGCCCGTCTCGTCGTCGACGAGAAACTCGACCGTGCCGGCCGATTGATAGTCGAGCCCGCGCGCGAGCCGTAGCGCCGCATCGCCCATGGCCGTCCGCATTGCCTCGTCGACGCGAGGTGACGGCGATTCTTCGATGATCTTCTGGTGACGTCGCTGGATCGAACATTCGCGCTCACCGAGATGCACGATGTTTCCGTGTGCATCGCCGAGGATCTGGATCTCGACGTGTCGCGAGCGAGCGACATAGCGCTCGACGAAGACGCGATCATCACCGAAACCGCTCAAGGCCTCGCGCTTCGCCGAGGCGACGGCCTCGTCGAGATCTTCCGGTCGTTCGACGATGCGCATGCCCTTGCCGCCGCCGCCGGCCGCGGCCTTGACGAGAATCGGGTAGCCGACGGAGGCGGCGTCTTCCGTGTCCTGACTGCCAGGTAGGATCGGAACATCGTGCTTGGTTGCGAGTTCCTTGGCGGCGAGTTTGTCGCCCATCTGCGCGATGGCCTCGGGCGAGGGGCCCACCCAGGCGATTCCGGCAGCGGTCACGTCCCTGGCGAATTCGGTGTTCTCCGAGAGAAAGCCGTAGCCAGGATGGATCGCCTGCGCGCCGGTCGCGAGGGCGGCTTCCAGGATCGACTTGCCGTCGAGATAGGATTCGGGCAGGCGAACGGCTTCGTCCGCGTCGACGACGAAGGGCGCCTCGGCATCGGCATCGACATAGACCGCGACGCAATGGATTCCCATTTCGTGGGCGCTTCGTATCACGCGGCGCGCGATTTCACCTCGATTGGCGACTAGCAGGGTCGTGATGCTCACAGTCGGAACACTCCATATCCTTGGGCGCCTTCGATCGGGCGGTTGCGGACGACGGAAAGACAGATTCCCAGGGCCGTTCGGGTATCGCGCGGATCGACAATGCCATCATCGCTGATGGCCCCTGTCGCTTCGAGCGCGATCGAGCCCTCTTCTTGCTTGGCCTCGACCGCAGCCACGAGTTTCGCGTCGGCCTCTTCGTCGAAGTCGAGCCCCTTGCGCGCCGCCTGGCCGCGACGGACGAGAGACATCACGCCGGCGATCTGCTTGCCGCCCATGACGGCAATCTTCGCGCTCGGCCAGATGAAGGTGAATCGATTGTTGAAGGCGCGGCCCGACATGGCGTAGGTGCCGGCTCCATAGGAAGCGCCGACGATCACCGTGAGATGGGGGACCATCGAATTCGTGACGGCGTTGATCATCTGCGAACCCTTCTTGATCATGCCCGCGTGTTCGTAGTCCCGGCCAACGATGAACCCGGTCAGGTTCTGGAAGAAGACGAGCGGTGTGTCGATCTGATTGCAGAGCTGGATGAAATGCGCCGCCTTCTCGGCGGCCTCCGGGTAGATCACGCCGTTGTTGCCCAGGATTCCGACGGGATAGCCGTCGATCGACGCGAATCCACAGACGAGGGTATTGCCGTAGCGCGGCTTGAATTCCTCGAAGCGGGAGCCGTCGACGACCCGTCCGATGACATCACGAATCTCGACGGGTCGGCGCAAGTCGGGACTGACGATTCCCAGGAGTTCTTCGGGATCGAGGACCGGCTCG